>CAYWRO010000079.1:0-16429 GCA_964460345.1 uncultured Phycisphaeraceae bacterium
GGTGTTCTTCAGATCGAGAATCTCGCCTTTGACGTCGACGGTAATCTTCTTCGAAAGGTCGCCGTTCGCCACCGCGGTTGTCACCTCCGCGATGTTGCGGACCTGGCCGGTCAGGTTGCCCGCCATGAGGTTGACGTTGTCGGTCAGGTCCTTCCACGTGCCGTTGAGACCATCGACCTTGGCCTGCCCGCCGAGCTTCCCTTCAATGCCGACTTCGCGCGCGACACGAATGACCTCGCCCGAGAAGGCGTTAAGCTGCTCGACCATCGTGTCGACGGTGCGGGCAGCCCGCAGGAACTGGCCCTGCAGAGGGCGGCCGTCGACCTCCAGAGACACAGATTGCGAAAGGTCGCCCGCCGCGACCGCGCCGATCACCCGGGCCATTTCCGTGGTGGGACGGACCAGGTCGTCAATGAGATCGTTCACCGAGCGTTCGATCTGCGACCACGAGCCGCCAACGCCGTTGAGCGACACGCGGTGGCTCGTCTTGCCCTCTTTGCCCACCGTCACGCTCGCCCGCTCAAGTTCCGCGGCGAGCTTGGCATTCTGCTCGATCACCTCATTCAGGGTGTCGGCGATCTTGCCGGCAGTCCCCGTCCAGTTGACCGGAAGGCGTACTGAGAAGTCTCCCTTCTTCAGGGCGATAAGGCAGGTGAGGAGGAGATCGGTGTCGATCCTGTCTTGGGTTGCCTGCATCGAGTCCCTCGCATTGCACGAACTGGACCGGCAGGTCCTCAATGCGGAGGGCCGCCGGGTAATTAGGCTGTACCCCTGATCCGCACGGATGGATCGCCTCAATCGTCGCGGCAGCAACTTCCGCGCAGCCCGACCCTTCCGCAGGGCCGGAACGGACCGCCTGCTGGGGCATTCCACAGGGGTGGCAATGGTTTAGCCGAGGTGCAGGACGGGCAAAATGGGAATATGGGCCCGATGTGAGAATTCATGCCCGTAATCACCCATCCCCACTTCAGGGCCCGGGGGGCTGAAGCGCTCCCAACGTCATCCGGGACGCGTCCGTCGCTCCCGGCTCTTCCTTTGCCCGAACAGATGCGGATTGCGGCGCATGAAGCCGCGGATGGCGTCAATCAGGAACGAGTAACGTCCCGTGCGTGAGTAGGCCCACCCCATCATGGCGACGACGATCGCCCCGATCAGGGTGACGATCAGGTCCTGCATGGTGTCCGCCACGCCCGTTTCGGTCCGCTGCATGTTCTTGCCGAGCAGGCGATCGACGGCGAACTCCCAGATCTCCCACAGGACGCCGAGCGTCACGGCAAAGGTCACCCCAAAGAAGGCGACAAAGCCTGGTTTGATGCCTTCCGGCAGACGGTCGGTCTGGTTGAGCAGAAAGAGGCTCAGCCACCCCACAACGCCGAGGAGAAAGCCCGAACTGGTGTGGAGAACGATGTCCCACCACCAGTATCGCTCGTAGAAGTCGGATGCAGAGCCGAGGAAGAGCGACATGAAGACAAACGCGACGGCGATGATCTGAAACTCGGGGGGTACCGAGATTCGATACCGGCGCGTCAGAAACGCCGGCACGAGGGTCAGGAGAATCACCAGCGCGCTGAGAAAGGCATTTTCCCAGTTTTTGCGAATGATGAACAGGATCAGCCCGGCGAGCATGGCCGCCTGCATGGCCGCCGTCAGAACCGCGAAGATGGTCCTCCTGGGAGAGCGTCGGACGTCCATGCGGTGATGCTACGGTTGATCTGTGGGTGCCGCTCAGCCTTCGTAGACTCATGGCGCCCACACGTTCGAACGGGGAAGGGGTTCTTCAAGGGGGTCGCATGGCAGACGACCGCGCGCGGGTCTTCATTGTCGGTGGCGGCTTCGGCGGGATCGCCGCGGCGAGGGCATTGGCACGGGCGCCGGTGCGCGTAAGCCTCGTCGATCGTCGCAATCACCATGTCTTCCAACCGCTGCTCTACCAGGTGGCGACCGCGGCGCTGGCGCCCTCTGAGATCAGCGCACCCATTCGGAGCATTGTCCGCCATCAGGCCAACTGCGACGTCGCCATGGCGGAGGTGAAGAGCATCGACCCGGTGAACCGGCGGATCATCGTCTCCGGCGGTCACATCGGCTACGACTACCTCATCCTGGCGACGGGCGCAACGCACGCCTACTTCGGGCGGGACGAATGGGCCGCCGTCGCGCCGGGGCTCAAGAGCATCGAGGATGCCACAGAACTGCGGCGGCGCATCCTCCTGGCCTTCGAGACGGCGGAGTATGAAGGCAGCCCGGAAGCAAGACGCGCGGTGCTGACGTTCGGAATCGTCGGCGGCGGTCCGACCGGCGTGGAGATGGCGGGAGCCATCAAGGAGATCGCGGGCAAGACGCTGCCGCGGGACTACCGGCATGTTGATACCCGGACGACGCGCGTGATCCTCTTCGAAGGTGGAGATCGGCTGCTCTCGGGCTTCGCGCCGGAGTTGAGCGAGCGCACGAAACGCGACCTGGAGAAGCTCGGCGTCGAGGTGCGGTTGAACACGATGGTGACGGACGTGACGACCGAAGGCGTGCGCGTCGGGGAAGAGTTCATCCCGGTGCGGAACGTCTTCTGGGCCGCGGGGGTGAAGGGAAGCCCGCTGGGAGCGTCCCTTGGCGTGCCGCTGGACCGCTCCGGCCGAGTCATCGTCGAGCCGGATCTGAGCATCCCCGGTCATCCGGAGGTGTTCGTCGTGGGAGACCTGGCCGCAGCGCGGTCGGCAGACACCGACAAGCCCGTGCCGGGTGTGGCCCAGGGCGCCATTCAGATGGGACGGCACGCCGGCAAGGTCATCGCGCAAGAGGCGGAGGCACGCCGGGCGGGGCGCGAGCCCCGGCCGCGGCCGGCCTTCGTCTACCACGACAAGGGCTCAATGGCGGTGATCGGCAAGGCCCGCGCTGTGGTGCAGATCGGGCGATTCAAGTTGGGCGGCTTCGTCGCGTGGTTGTTGTGGGCGGGAATCCACATCGCCTTTCTGATCAACTTCCGCAACAGGCTGCTGGTGCTCATGCGCTGGCTCTGGAACTGGGTAACCAATGCGCGCGATGCGCGGTTGATCACCGGTGAGGCGACGCTTGATGTGCACATTCCGGCCTCGCCGGAGTTCGTGACGAACGGCGCCGACGGCCACTCGTCCACAGCGGCCCCACGTGTGCCCACCAACGTGCAGTTCACACGCGAGGCTCTCTGGGCACTGTCACGCTGGGAAACCGATGGAGGCCGTCCGCGGCAGGAAGGCCCGGCGCGCGGAAGTTGACGGCGAGCCTCCATCGCGCCGCACGCCGGAGGGTGGAAACGGTGCCCGATCGGGCGGGCGGGGATCGCGCCCCGCATTCTCCGGCTGTCGCGAATGCTCTGATTGAGAGTGTGACTTACGAGGTGAGCGGGTCGCCGCCTCCCCGACATGTCCTTCTCTTTGAGGAGTGCAATCATGAGCATCGCGGAACACGCCACCCCTGTGCAGCGCCGGCCGTCGGGCGGGACCGAGGGACGAAAGCGCGGGCGCCAGATTACGGCCGCCGTGGTGAGAGAGAAAGGTGGGCCGTTTCTGATCGAGAACCTTGTTCTTGAGGATCCGCGGCCCATGGAGGTCCTGGTGAAGATCAAGGCCACGGGAATGTGCCATACGGACATGGTGGCGCGCGACCAGGAGTATGACGTGCCGCATCCGATCGTGCTGGGACACGAAGGCGCCGGGGTCGTCGAGGCTGTCGGGTCGGAGGTGCGGAAGGTTGCGCCCGGTGATCACGTGGTGCTGACCTACATGTCATGCGGGCACTGCCGACCGTGTTACCTCGGCAAGGCGTTCTACTGCGAGAACATGTACCCGTTGTGCTTCGGCGGTGGACGCGAGGACGGGAGCGTCGCGACGCACAGCGAGGATGGGGAGGATGTTCACGACCATTTCTTCGGCCAGTCGTCGTTCGGGACGTACGCACTGGCGAGCGAGCGCAACGTGGTCAAGGCGCCGGATGATGCGCCGCTGGACATTCTCGGGCCGCTCGGCTGCGGTATTCAGACCGGCGCGGGAGCAGCGATCAACGCGCTGAAGGTGCGTCCGGGCTCGAGCTTCGTCGCGTTCGGCGCCGGTGCAGTGGGATTGTCGGCGGTGATGGGGGCGCGCCTGTGCGGGGCCGCGACCATCATCGCCGCGGACGTGGTGCCTTCCCGGCTGGAAACGGCCATGAAGCTCGGCGCTACGCACACGATCAACAGCAAGGAGGTCGATCCCGTCGAGGCGATCCGCGAGATCACCGGAGGCGGCGTCGACTTCTCCCTGGAGGCGACCGGCCGGACGGATGTGCTGCGCCAGGCGATCGACTGCCTGGATACGCTGGGCGTCTGCGGCATCGTCGGCGCAGCCCCCCTCGGGGCGGAGGCGGCGTTTGATGTCAATGACGTCATGATCCCGGGAAAACGCATCTGTGGGATCCTCCAGGGAGAAAGCGTTGTAGACGTGTTCATCCCGCAGCTGATTGAACTGCACATGCAGGGGCGCTTCCCGTTCGACCAACTGATCAGGGTTTACCCGCTGGAACAGATCAATCAGGCGGCCGAGGACAGCGAGAGCGGAGGGACAATCAAGCCGGTCATTCAGATAAGCTGACCTCGGCGTCATGCGAGCAGGGGAGGCTCAGCTTCAGAAATCTGGGGCCTTGCTGGAACCAACGGGCGGCCCGTGGCACCAGAGCACCAAAGGGGGGGCGGCTAAAGAATCCGGACCGATCAGTCGTGCCGCCCTGGCCCGTTGGGCTCCGGAGGCGGCGGCCGCAAAGGCGGTCGGTGCCGAAGGAGTGCTTCTCATGGCCAGACAGGGCCGCAGCAATGGCAACGGGGGCGGAACGCGGCGAAGGCGTGTTTCTCATATCGTCCGGCGCGGGACACCGGTGCTCGTGCTCCTGCTGGTTCTAGGCGGGCTGTACCTCTTCTGGGCGACCTCAGACGATGCTCCGGAGATGCAGGCCGCACCGATGCCGACGGGGCCCGTGCCCGTGAGCACGGTGGTGGTCGAGCCGGAGTCGATCCCTTACCTGTTGCGCTTCCTGGGCCAGACCGAGGCCTCCCAGATCGTTGAGCTGCGGGCCCGGGTGGCAGGGTATCTGGACGCGCGGACGTTCACCGAGGGTCAGCGGGTTGAGAAGGGCCAGCAGCTCTTCCGGATCGATCCGCGGCCGTTCCAGGTGGCGCTCGCCGAGGCACAGGCCCGGCTCGTGAGTGCCGAGGCGACCCTGGCCCGGGCGCGAGAGCACCTGGAAAGGTTGCGCACGCTGCAGGCCCAGAATGCCACGACCCAGGAGGAACTGGACGTCGCCGAAACTGAGGTGCGTGTCGCGGAAGCCCAGGTGGAACTCCATCAGACGCAGATCGCCGCGGCGGAGTTGCAGCTTGAATACACCAGTGTGGAATCCCCCATCGTGGGGATCATCGGGCGAGCCCTCAAGGACATCGGCAGCTACGTGGACAGCGGTCCCGATGGACTGCTGGCCGTCGTGCAGCAGGTCGATCCGATTTACGTGGAGTACGCCGTCACGGAGCAGGAAATGCTCCGTTTCCAGCGGCAGGCGGCGACAGGGGAAATCGACGCCCCGGGGGTGGAGGACCTGGAACTGGAGATCACGCTGGCCGACGGGTCCCTCTACCCGCACCGGGGCCGGATTAACTACATCGATGTGCAGGTGGATGAATCGACCGGGACGAGCATCGTCCGCGGCCAGCTTCCGAACCCAGATTTTGCGATACGCCCCGGGCAGAGCGTGCACGCGACGGTGCTGGGGATCACGCGGATCGGGGCAATGCTGGTGCCACAGGACGCCGTGATGCAGACGCCCACGGGGGCCTCGGTGTACGTCGTCGGGCCGGATGGACGCCTGGAGCAGCGGCCCGTCACCCTGGGCGCCTTTCACGGTGATCGATGGGTGATTGAGGCGGGGCTCGATGCGGGAGACCGAATTGTTACGAGTCAACTGCTGCGACTTCAGCCCGGCGTGCAGGTGGAGCCCGTCGAAGCGCCGACGGCGGGGCTGGGCGAACGGGTGGATCAGGCCGGAACCGATGAGGACCCCAGGAGTTGAGCATTGTTTTCACGGTTCTTCATTGAACGTCCGGTCTTTGCGGCCGTCCTGTCGTTGTTGATCGTGCTGGTCGGAGGCGTGGCGATCACGGCGCTGCCGATTGCGCAGTATCCGGAGATCACGCCGCCGACGATTCAGATCAGGGCGGCGTATCCCGGCGCCGATGCGGCCACAGTGGCAGAGTCGGTGGCGGGACCGATTGAGCAGGAACTCAGCGGCGTAAAGAACCTGCTCTATTTCAGCAGCCAGAGTGGCAACGATGGGTCGCTGACGATCACCGCGACCTTTGAGATCGGGACGAACCAGGATCTGGCGGCCGTGGAGGTGCAGAACCGCGTCTCCGCGGCGGAGCCGCGCCTACCGGCCGAGGTGGTGCGGCAGGGCCTGACGGTCACGAAGTCGTCGCCCAACATCCTCGGCGTGATCGCGCTGCAATCCAGTGATTCTCGCTACGACAGCCTGTTTCTGGCCAATTACGCGACGATCAACCTGCTGGACGAGATTCGGCGCGTGCCGGGTGTCGGCCAGGCGCAGGTCTTCGGGGCGGGTGATTATGCCATGCGCATCTGGGTCAACCCGGACAAACTCGCGCTGAAAGGGATGACGGTTTCGGACGTCGTGGCGGCCATCCGGGAGCAGAACGCGGTGTTTCCGGCGGGGCAGATCGGGCAGCGCCCGATCGAGCCGGGCGCGGACAGTGGGCCGGCGGAGGTGGCTCTGACCATTCCGGCGATCACGCGCGGACGCCTCAGCGAGGTCTGGGAGTACGAGAACATTATCGTTCGGGCAACCGAGGATGGGGTGATCGTTCGCCTGAAGGACGTGGCGCGGGTGGAACTCGGCGCGCAGAGCTACGAGACCTTCGGTCGCGTCGGCGGCCAGAACTCGGCGATGATCATCGTCTATCTGCAGACGGGGGCAAACGCGCTGAACACGATCCAGGGCGTGGTCGACACCCTCGAGGCGGCCGAGCCGGCCTTTCCGGCAGGGGTGACCTACGCCCTGAGCCATGACACCACCGAGATTGTCAACGAATCCATCATCGAGGTCATCAAGACGCTCTTTGAGGCCATCGCTCTCGTCCTGATCGTGGTGTTTGTCTTCCTTCAGTCGTGGCGGGCGACACTGATTCCGCTGCTGGCCGTGCCGGTGGCGGTGATCGGCACGTTTGCCGGCATGCTGCTGCTGGGCTTTTCGATCAACACGCTGACGCTCTTCGGCCTCGTCCTGGCGATTGGCATCGTCGTGGATGATGCGATCATCGTGGTGGAGAACGTCGAACGCGTAATGACCGAAGAGAGGCTGGGCCCGCGCGAGGCGACCATCAAGGCGATGCAGCAGGTGTCCGGCCCGGTGATCACGGTCGTCCTCGTGCTCGCGGCGGTGTTCGTCCCCGTGGCCTTCGTCGGCGGCATCACGGGGCAGTTGTACCGTCAGTTCGCGATCACCATTGCGATGTCTGTGGCGATCTCCGGCTTCGTCGCGCTGACCCTGAGTCCGGCTCTGTGCCGGCTGCTGCTGCGGCCCGGACACGGAGAGAAGATGCTCCCGTTCCGGTGGTTCGATCGCGGGTTCGGCGTCCTGACTGGTGGGTATCTCTTCGGCGTGCGTGGGCTGCTGAGGCACGCCGCCATCGGCGTCGTCCTGTTTGCGGCCCTGGGCTTCGTGGTATGGCAGTTCTCGCAGCGGGTGCCGACAGGCTTCCTGCCGGAGGAGGATCAGGGGTACTTCTTTACGGCTGTGCTGCTGCCGGATGGCGCCTCACTGGATCGCACGGACGCCGTCCTGCGGCGGGCTGAGGGCTACCTGTTGCAGCACCCGGCGGTTGCAAACGTCACGGTGCTGGGCGGGTTCGACTTCCTCAGCGGGGGCATTCAGGCAACCAACTCCGGCGCGATGTTCGTCAAGCTCAAACCCTTCGACGAGCGCCTGGCCGAAGGCATGACCGTGCAGCGCGTCATCGGCGATGTCTATCGGGAACTCGGGTCGTCACCCGAGGGGATGATCCTGGCCTTCAACCCGCCGTCGATCAGCGGGCTGGGCATTCGCGCCGGGTTTCAGCTGGAGCTTCAGACCAGGACGGGGGCCCCGCCGGCTGAAGTGGCCCGGGTGGCGAGGGAGTTCGTCGCCGCGGCGGAGCAGCACCCGGTGCTCGAGGGGCTCAACAGCACCCTGCGCGTGGCCGTGCCACAATTGTTCATCGACCTGGATCGCGACCGGGCCAAGATAATGGGGGTGAGCATCACCGAAGTCTTTGAAGCGCTGCAGGCGTACCTGGGAGCGCTGTATGTGAACGACTTCAACCGCTTCGGCCGCATCTGGCGGGTGCAGCTCCAGGCGATGTCCGACTTCCGCGACGAGCCGCAGGACATCGAGCGGATTTTCGTGCGCAACAGCGAGCAGGAAATGGTGCCGCTGGCCGGACTCGTGAACCTGGAGTTCCGCACGGGTCCGAACGCCGTGCCCCGGTTCAATGGATTCACGTCAACGCAGATCACCGGCGCGCCGGCTCCGGGCCGCAGCAGCGGCGAGGCGCTCAGTGCGATCGCCTCCGTCGCAGCAGAGACGCTTCCGACCGGATATGCCTTCGAGTGGAGCGGCGTGTCGTATCAGGAGGTGCAGGCGGGAAATCAGGCGCCGGTGATTCTGGCGTTTGGGTTGATCATCGTGTTTCTGGTCCTGGCGGCGCAGTACGAAAGCTGGTCGCTCCCGGTGGCGGTGCTCCTGTCAGTCCCGTTTGCAGTGGGTGGAGCGCTTGTTGCCATCGTGCTGCGCGGCCTTACGCAGGATGTGTACTTCCAGATCGGCCTCCTGACGCTGGTCGGTCTGAGCGCCAAGAACGCCATTCTGATCGTGGAGTTCTGCACGACGCTCCGCGAGGAGGGCCGCCCGCTGCGCGAGGCGGCGATCGAGGCGGCCAAGCTGCGCTTCCGGCCGATCATCATGACTTCGCTGGCGTTCATCCTCGGCGTGGTGCCGCTGGCCATCTCAACCGGCGCAGGCGCTGCGGCGCGACACTCGATCGGCACGGGCGTGATCGGCGGCATGCTCGCCGCGACCTTCCTGGCCACCCTGTTCGTGCCTTTGTTCTACGTGCTCGTGCAGGGAGCGTCCGAATGGGTGCTCGGCAAGTCGCGGGACCAGCAGGCACGAGCCGAGCCGGGGCGGCTCTAGCGTTGCGCGTTGTGCATTGGGATCAGATTCGACTCTGTAGCGCACAGACGCACACGTAACGTAGATCATGAACGCACTGGCCTCCGGTACGGCAGGTCGCATCGCGGAGAACACCTCGGAAGAGGTCAACCGCCGCATCCACGATGAGACGTTTGAGCGCGCTGAGATGCTGGCGCGCGATCCGACCGCGGTTCGGCGGCGGCTGGCGGAGTTGGATCAGGAGTGGGACGTCGAGCGCTGGGTCGAGATGATCTCCGCGACTCTGACGCTCAGCGGCCTGGCTCTTGGCGCGTTCGTCGACCGGCGCTGGCTTCTGCTGCCGTTCGGCGTACAGGCGTTCTTCCTTCAACATGTCGTCCAGGGATGGTGTCCACCCGTTCCCGTCCTCCGGCGCATGGGGGTTCGAACGCAGCGGGAGATCGAGGCAGAGCGACACGCGATGAAGGCATTCCTCGGTGACTACAAGGGCGTTTCCGTAGAGGATCTCGACGACGATGAGACCGAGGCGAGCATTGAAGCGATGGAGCGAGCGATGCAGCGCGCCTTGGCGGAGGCCATGCGCTAATGCGGCCGCTCTTGCGTGCGGCCCCGCCGAGATCGCCGCCGTCCTTCAGGAGAGCGCTTCCGGCTTCCGGCCCGACAAGGTGAACCGCTGGGAAAAGAAGTCGACCTGATATCGCGTGTACGTCAGGTCCAACCGCCGCGCGTAGTCAAGAACCTCGCGCTTCGTGAACCCCGCGCGCACGCTCACTCGAGCATCGTGCTTCACGATCCGCAGCTTTCCAGTCGTCAGCAGGTGCACCGCCGTGAGCGCGAGTCGGCTGCGGACCAGATCGTTCCACACGATGCCGCGGCGGGCCAGGCGGTGCATGATGCGCAGGACCGTGAGTACTTCGATCTCGGCCAAGTGGTGCAGAAACAGCCCCGCGTGCACATAGTCGAACGCGCCTGCGGGATACTCGTCCATCAAACGCAGCGCATCGCGCCGTTCCAGTGTGATGGCATCCGCGACGTCCGGATTCGCTTTCAAATGCTCGCGGGCGAGGTCCAGCGTGGTCTCGTGGACGTCAATTGCGGTGATGCGCAAGTCGAAGCCCGCGCTGCGGGCCCAGCGCACCGCCGCGACCGGCAGGTCGGCCGAGCCAGTGGCGATGTCGAGCAGGCTGACCGCCCCCTCCTCCGCCCGCGGCCAGTCTACGGACCAGGCCTTGAGACAACGCAGCAGAGCCCGCACACCGCCGAGACGAGCATTGATCAGCCGGATGTAGCCGAGCGCCTCGTCGAGCTCTTCGCGGCCCACGCCGGGATCGTCCATCAACTCCGGGACGCGAATCCGTTCCATGGGCGATGCTACCCGAGCCGGTAGAATTCCGCCCGCCCCCATTCCAGGCACGCATCTTCTGGTGCTACCACGCTTTACGGTGGCGCCAGCAGGGTTGATCCGGCGCGCTGGTAGCAAAACCACCCGCTACCATTGCCCCATGCCTGGAGCCGGAACCACTGGGGGCGTCTCGGATTCCCGCCCCCCCCGCAGCACGATCCAGACGTTGTACGCCATGGCCGCGACGGGGGAACCCTTTGCGTGCCTGACGTGCTACGACGCCTCGACTGCCCGCTGGCTTGAGCGAGCGGGTGTGCCGGTCCTCCTGGTAGGGGACACGGCCGCTGAAATGGTGCTGGGCTTTACCCGAACCATCGACATGCCTCTGGAGGTTCTGCTGGCCCTGACGGCGGGGGTGAAGCGGGGGGCGCCCAACACGCTGGTGATGGGGGACATGCCGTTCATGAGCTACCAGGCGGAGGCGGGGGATGCGATCCGCAACGCCGGACGGTTCCTGACCGAGGGCCTCGCTGACATCGTGAAGATCGAGGCGGACGAGACGTTCGCCTCGCTGATCGAGCGAATGGTGCGCGCCGGAATCCCGATCTGCGGGCATGTCGGGAGCAAGCCGCAGCAGGTGGCCTTGTCGGGCGGGTATGCCTCGGCCGGGCGCACGGCGGAGCAGGCGCGCCAGGTCGTCGCGGACGCGGTCGCCCTGGAGCAGGCGGGATGCCAGCTCTTGCTGGTCGAAGCGGTTCCGCCCGAGGTCGCCGAAGCGATCATCGCGGCGACGCACGTGCCGGTCATCGGCATCGGGGCGGGGCCGGCGTGTCATGGCCAAATCCTGGTTTTGCAGGACCTGCTCGGGATGAGCCAGTGGGCGCCGCGCTTCGCGGAACCAGTGGCACAAATCGGACGAACCATCGAGGACGCCGGGCGGGAGTGGATCCGGCGAGTCGCCGCGAGGCAGATCGGCGGGCGTCCTTACAGCATGCGTGCGGGCGAGGCGGAGCGATTCGCGTCAGACGCGGTGCGCGCTGGCAGCGGGGGCGGCGTGGCGCCGGTCAGGCGTCCGGGGAGAGTCGGGGGAGCGGTGGGGCAGGCGACGGGGGGGGAGTCGGGGGGGGTGGGGGGGGCTGTGCCGGTTGTTCCCCGGCCCTCAACGGACTCGACGACCGCCGAGTCGGCCCGGCAGGCCGAAGGGCGTTGAAGAACCGATAAAGAGGCCGGGCATGCGCCGCCCGGCGAAGACCTCCTTGCAGGAGTGCTTATGCGTCGATTTGTTTCGTTTGGACCTGCGTTTGTCGTGCTGGTGACGGCCCTGGTGACGCTGGTGGCTGCGCCCGCGGCGGTGCGGCGGATCACATACGCCGGAACCGATGCCCGGATTCAGACCGCCCGCGCTTCGCTCGAGGAAGACACCATCCTTGAGCGGATCAACGATGCGGTGCGCTCGATCGCCGATGCGGTCGAACCATCCATTGTGCACATCGTCGCCGATCCGATCGACCGCAGCCTGCGCGCCAGCCAGGGCTCCGGGTGGGTGTACGACACCGACGGCCACATCGTGACAAATGCGCACGTCGTGGGCGGCTCGGAGCGCATCCGTGTGCAGTTCCACGATGGGCGCATGGCCACGGCTGATCTCGTCGGGCTCGACCTGACGACGGACATCGCCGTGCTGCGGGCGCGGACCACCGAAGGACTCTTCGCCTCAACGCGGGCGACGGGGCTCGAGGTGCGTCAGGGTGATCGCGTGTACGCGTTCGGTTCGCCCTTCGGCTTCAAGTTCTCGATGAGCGAGGGGATCGTCTCCGGCCTGGGGCGTGATCCGCGCGCCGTCATCCAATCCGCCGGGCAAGGATACACAAACTTCATCCAGACGGATGCGGCGGTCAACCCGGGCAACTCCGGCGGCCCGCTCGTCGATGTGAACGGGCGCGTCGTGGGGATGAACGTCGCCATCGCCACGGGCGCCAGCACCGATGGCGCTGTCGAAGAAGGACAAAGCTCCGGCATCTCCTTCGCGATCCCGCTCATGACGATCGAGAGCGTCGTGAATCAGATCATCGCCCGCGGCGTCGTTGAGAAGGGCTTCCTCGGCATCATGCACAGCGAGACGGATGAGGACAATCGCCGCCGCCTGCATGAAGCCTCGTTCTTCGGGCCGGGCGTGATGGTTACCATGGTGCCCGAGGGCGGCCCCGCTCACGATGGGGGCCTCCGTGCGGGCGACGTCATTACGCAGATCGCGGGCAGCCGCGTCACGAGCCTGCCGGTCCTCCGGTCCATCATCACCAATCATCGTCCCGGCGAGCGAGTCCAGATCGTCTTCTGGCGCAACGGGCAGGAGCAACGCTGCGAGGTAATTCTCGCAGATCTGCACCGCAGCGAGGCAGGTTTCGACCAGATGCAGCACGCGCTGGCGCTCTTCGGCATTCAGGTGATGGAGACCGAGGGCGGCGTGCGCATCGCGCAGACGACGCAGAACTCCAGCGCCGCACGCGCCGGGCTGCGCGCTCAGCAACTCATCACGCACGTCGGCGACCGGAAGGTCCGCGATGCCCGCGAACTGGCAGAAGCGCTTTACGCGGCAGGGTTCCTCAACGGCCGCGGCGTAGACGTCACCCTGCGGGACCATGACGCGAGCCGGCAGGTGAATCTGCGGATCACCGAGTAAGAACCAGCCGCCGCGACCTCACTCGGCGCGCAGACGGACGATCACCGGCGTATCAAACTTCGGGATCGCCCCGCTCGCGGCGACCCAAACCGGCTCCTCGAGCGACGCCTCCGGGCTGATCATCTGCGTGAACGCCACGGTCTCGCTACCGAACGTAGCCAGCCCGATCAGCGTGCCCGCGCCGTCGGCGTCGTACATCTCTCGACCGGCCTTCTTGACGAAAGCGGAGCCGGCGAAGACCCAGCCGGGCGGCTGATCCAGACCCGTGCCCAGGGTATTGCCGGTTTCCGCGTGCCGGATCCACGTCGCGGCGTCCGTCTCGACCTCAACGCCCTCCTCATTGCGGTGAACGATGCTCACGGTGACGGTGTCGCCCGTGGGGGCAATCGGCACAAGCGACTCGTTCTCCCACTTGAAGGACCCCGGCCGGCCCGGCTCAAGCCCGATCAGCAGGAGCGCGGCGTGTACCTGGGACGGCTTGGCGTCCGTCACGACGAGCGCCTCATGCTCCTTGGTGCCGCGGCTGCAGGCGACGACCTCAAGGAAGACGAGGGGCGACTCCGGATGATGCGCATCAATGGGGACCTCGCCGTCGAACTCGACAAGCCGCCTGGCTCGGTTGATGCGAATGTGCGGGAACACCTCGACCAGCACGTCCGGCGGCGTTCCCGGTTCTTCGGCTGCAGGAGTTGGGGCGGGAGTCGCTTCAGAAGCAGGAGGCGTTTCGCTCGCTGTTGCCTCTGAGGACTGTGCGCTTGCGGGCGCAAACTGAACGCCGTCACCCGCCGCCATTTCGGCGCTGGGAGCCGCAGGCTCAAGCGGCGCCTGGGCGGCGCGGCGGGCCTGATCATCGGTTGTGCACGCGGCGAGCGCGGCCATTGCCAGGCCGCAGGCCACGCGGCGCATGATGGTAACGCTTCTGCTCATTCCCCACCTCCGGTTGTCGCGGCAGTGGCGCTGCGCATCCTCGCGAAGCGCTCAAAGGCACGGCCGCGCTGCTCAAAGTTAGTAAATTGATCCCACGAAGCGCACCCCGGTGAGAGCAGCACGACCTCCCCCGGGCGGGCTGCATCGGCCGCGGCGTTCAGGGCTCGCTCAAGCGTCTCGCAATGGACCGTCGCCTCAGGCCCGCAGAGAGTCGGCCCCACCTGGCCGATCGTGTACAGCGCTGCGCACGCCCGCGCGGCCTCGCTGAGAGGCTTCAGGTCGAGCCCCTTGTCGTAGCCGCCCGCGATCAGGTGCACGCGCGAGGGATCATCGAACGCGCTGAGCGCCATGGCTGTCGCTTCGGGCGTTGTGGATTTCGAATCGTTGTAGAAGGCGACGCCATTCGCCTCCGCGACGAACTGCAGCCGGTGCGGCAGGCCGGGGAACGTCTCCAGCGCTGCCCAGCAGGCCTGCGGCGTGAGTGCGGACTGCTCCAGCGCGACACACGTCGTGACCGCCGTGGCGGCGTTGATCCGGTTGTGCCTGCCGAGCACCCGAAGCCCTGCCTCTGCGCCGGCTTCGGCCCAACCGCGTGTCGCGCCTTCGCCGACAACGATCTCCCGCACGCCCGGCGGTGTCTGCAGCACACCAAGGTCCGCGGGCGACTCGCTGAAGATCGCCACATCCCCGGGCCGCTGCCATTGAAACAGGCGCAGCTTGCTGCGACGGTAGTGCTCGAAGTCACCGTGCCAGTCGAGATGGTTTGCCCGCACGTTCGTGACCACCGCGACGTGCGGCGACCACGCGTCGATCCAGTGCAGCATCGCGCTGGACAGTTCGAGGATGACCCAGTCCTCCGGGCCGATCTGCTCAAGAGAGCACAACAGCGAGCCTCCGAAGTTGCCGCCGAGATGAGCCGGTGGCGTGAGCCGGCTGAGGACGTGGTGAATCATCGCCGTCGTCGTGGATTTACCCACGGAGCCCGTCACGCCGATCGTTCGATCGCGGTTGGGCAGGCGATGAACAAGCAGTTCGATCTCCGTCGTAATCGGCACGCCGGCGCTGCGGGCAGCGTTGAGGTAGCGGTTCTCCCACGGCCGCGGCACGGCAGGATTGGCGATGACAAGATCCGCGCCGGTGAAGTCCGCTTCCTGGTGACCGCCGAGGCGAAGTTCCACCTGCCCCGCCTCGATCAGGGGGCGGAGCAGTTCCACCGACTCGACCAGTTCTTCTTCTCCCGCCAGGTCTGTCGCAAGCACCTGCGCTCCCTGCGAACAGAGCCAGCGCGTGACACCGATCCCCCCTCCGAAGCGCCCGAGGCCCATGACGGTGATGCGCCTGCCGGTGAAATCATCCATGAAGAACACTATGGCTGCCGAAGCCGCCACACCGTCCAGCCGATCCAGGCGGCCAGGTGCACGGCGGCAATGAGCCAGAATGTGACCCGATAGCGCAGCTTGCGCGTTTTGTGCCGCAGCAGCTTTCTGGCGATCAGTGAGCCGGGCCATCCGCCGAGGAGTTCGACAAGGTGCAGCCTTGCTTCAGGAATGCGGCGACGGTTGAGTCGCGCTGCGCGCTTGTCGATCGCCAGAAGAACGGCGCTGATGACGCTGGCGACAACGTACACGCCCAAGACAATCGACCACCACGGCATCGGCAACGGTAGGGGGCGCACGGAACAGCAGGGGTATAGAGAGACTCAGTCAGCCCGCGCCATGTCGCGCAGTCGCGCCACCGTGCGCGGGCCAATCCCCTTGATGCGCATCAGGTCGTCAACCGACGTAAACGGCCCGTTGGCGGCGCGATCGGCGAGGATGCGCTCGGCCAGGGCCGGGCCGATGCCGGGCAGGAGTTCAAGCTCCGCCGCGCCCGCCGTGTTGACGTTGATGCGCTGCGCGTACGTCTCATCTTCAACCACGTCGATGATCCGCGGCGGCGAGCCCGCCTCCGCATCGATGGGCCGATCCGCCTGCCGCGCGGGCGACGCCGCGGCTCGCTGCGGGGCCGGTGCGACGGCGGAGCCGGGGCCGACCGGACGGCCGAAGATCGAATAGCCGAGCCCGCCCAGGCACGCCGCGCCGAGAATGATCGACGCCGCCCATCGCGCGGGGCCTTCGGTCCAGTGCTGGCTGAGGTCGCCTTCGGGCACGGCCAGAGTGTACCGGATCGTGCGCGCGGGAAGGAGTGTTTGGGGGACGGGGAGGGGTAGGGGAGGGGCGGGGGGTTAGGTCGCCACCTGCTCGCGCTGCGGCTCCAAGTTCAAAATG
>CAYWRO010000080.1:0-15533 GCA_964460345.1 uncultured Phycisphaeraceae bacterium
GGAATCGCCGCCGTTCCGGCGCCGGCCGCCGCGGCGCCTCCCCCGGAGCCGCCCTCCTCGCCCCCCTCCCGCCTGGCCATCAACACCAACTGCCGTTTGGCCACGCTCAGGACTCCGACTCTTCATCCCCGTCCCCCTCCGCCTCTTCCTCCGCCGCCTCCTTGTCCAGCAGCGCCTCGCACGTCTCGATCAGGCGCTCCAGCGGCACCGGCTTGAGCAAATACGCATCGACCCCGAGTGACTCCGCATACGCCTGGTGCCGCCGCCCCTCGTTGGCCGTCACCATGATCACCAGCGGGCTGTCCTCGTGCCCCTTGATCTTCTCAAGGACGAGAAAACCGGACCGCTTCGGCAGCATCATGTCCAGCAGCACGATGTCCGGCGGGTCCTCCGCGCACACCGCGACCGCCTTGTTGCCGTCGTCGACGCCGAGCGTCTCCGCCCCCTCCGACTGCAACGCCGTCTCGAACGCCTCCCGGACGTCCTCATCGTCGTCCACGATCAAAATCCGCACTCCGTCGAGACGGTCCGTCATCGCCGTTCGGCTCCGAAAAGATGGGCTGGCACGCAGGGGTCCCCGGGCAAGTATTGGCAACCCACCGCACCGCATCAAACCCCCCCCTCCCCCCGGGGCCCCCCTTCCTGCGCGCAGAGGGCGTCGGGTTGCGGTGGTGCCGGGCCCTTGTGGTTGCCGGCGGCCCCCTTGCGACCCACTCGGCGGCCCTTCCCCCCGCTCAGGCCCCGCGCGGACGCCCGGAGCGGCCGCCTCCACCCGCCGGACGCGTGCCCGGAGCCTCGGGACGCGTGCCCGGAGCCTCGGGACGCGTGCCCGGAGCCTCGGGACACGTGCCCGGCGCCTCGGGACGCGTGCCCGGAGCCTCGGGACGCGTGCCCGGAGCCTCGGGACGTGCGCCCGGAGGCTCGGGACGTGCGCCCGGAGCCGCGGGACGTGCGCACAGAAGCTCGGGACGTGCGCACGGAAGCTCGGGACGTGCGCACGGAAGCTCCGTGCGCGCGTTCGACGCCCTTCTCCGCCCCATGAAACGTGTTCTTATCGGCCTCCCCTGTCACGGGGAGGAGCCAGGGCCTGAACAGGCCGGCAAGGGGGCGGCCAGCCGCCGGGTGCGCCCCTCAGGCCACGGCCGCCTCTTCGGCGGCGAGGACCTCGGCGTCCCGGCGGCTCCACTCGATCACCCGGCGGACGTCCTCGCTGGTCATCCACGGGAGCGCCTCGATCTTCTCGATGAGCGTTCGGGGCATTTCGCGGCCGAGCCGCTCGTGCCGCGGGCGGCTCTTCCAGTAGCGGTGCATCCACAGGTACTGCTGGGGGGCCCGCCGCACCATCGTCTCGATCGCGCGGCGGTAGCGGGCCGTGATGTAAAAGAGCGGGTCGGGCTGGTCCGCCCAGTCGTCGGGGCGGATGACGTCGACGATGTCCAGCACGTACCGGAACGCCCCCCGCCGCGCCGTCGGGCACGCCCCGGGGTCGTCGGGATCGAGCCGCCGGGCGTGGCCGCAGATCAGGGGCGCCTCGTAGCGCATCGCCAGCAGGCCGATCGTCTTGTAGGAACTGGCCAGCCGGCCGAAGAACGGGACAAACAGCCCGCGGTCGCCGCCGTTCTGGTCCGCCACGAAGCCGATGGGGGCGTTGCGCTCCAGCAGCCGCGGCAGCTCGCGGGCCGCGCCGAACTTGTCGATCAAAATGAGCCCCTGGCGCTGGCGCGTCTCGCGGGCCCAGCGGTCCAGCGGCTTCAGATCCAGCGGGCGGTAGAGCGCGTGCATCGGCAGGCCGAGCAGCGCAAGCTGGTAGCCGAGCAGCTCCCAGTTGCCGCAGTGCCCCGTGATGAGCAGGCTCGGCCCGCTGCCGAGCAGGCTCTCCAGGGCGCTGCCGAGTTCGCCAAGCTGCACGTGCGGCGGCGAGCCGTCCGGCGTGATGAGGCGCGGGATGTACGCGGTCTCCACCGCGAGCATGAAGAGGTGCTCATACCCCTGCACGGCGCACGCCCGCCGCTGCGCTTCAGTCCAGTCCGGGAAGGCGACCCGCATGTTGATGAGGGCGCGCTCGAAGCGGCGGCCGTTGAAGGGCGCAAGCGCGAAGCGCCGGCCGAGCTCGCGCGCCAGACGCAGGTTCTGTTCCACGCTGCCGGTGCACATCGCCGAGAGCATCGCGCGGATCGCGACGTACATCGGCCCGTGCAGCCACCCGGGGCTCCGCCGCTTGGGCTTGCGGCGGCGGATCTCCCGATCGGCGGCCTCGGCCTCAACCGTTGCCTGAAGAATCGCCGTTTCGTCGCGCGTCATCTCAAGGGAACCGGCCCGGCGCAGCGGGAAGAAAGGTCTGCCGCGCCGCCCCGTTCATCGCTGCTCGATGTTGCCGGTGAGCGTGTTGAGACGGTTGGAGGTCAACACCGGGATCGACGTGCTCACGGCGCGATTGAAGAGGTCGTCGTAGCGCTGCACCGACTGCTTGAGATCCATGTAGCGCTGGATGACGGCCGTGGGGGCGTCCATCGGAGGCTCCGGCGGCAGCGCCGGACGCTGGCCGAGCACGAGGAAGTCGACGTTGCCGGTCAGCTCCTTGACGATGACGCCGTTCCACGCCTCGATGCGGGCCTCGATGTCGCGCGCCTCCTGCGCCGTGTACTGCCCATCGCCGTTCGTGTCGAAGTTGCCGTCGACGAGGAACGTGTAGGCCTTGTTCGGGTCGTAAACGGCGTTGACGATGACATCGCCCTTGGCCAGCGGGTTGCCGCGCGTGGAGTGGATGATGCGGGCCGTCGAAGAGGTGTCGTCCAGGGCGATGATCTCCACCGTCGCCTTGCCGCGCGGGTACTCGCCGGTCTGCTCATCCGGGCGGATCGACGTCGTCGTCGCGTACACCTCGAAGGTCATGCCGAGCCGGGCCTTCTGGCGGCGGCCGACGCTGAGGAAGACGTTGTTGCCGGCGCTGTCCAGGCCGATGATGCGGCCGTCGACGAGCGCCTCCTCGCTGGTGCCGGCCACCTGCTGGCCGCGCAGTTCCGACTGCAACCGCCGCACGGTGTCGTTGGCCAGCAGCAGATCGCGCTGCTGGCGGTCGATCTCCGCCTGCAGGCCCGCTTCACGCTCGCGGAAGTCGTTCTCGATCTTGCGGATCTGATCGGCAAGCGTCGCGTTGAGGTTGCTGACCTCCTGGCCGTACTGGTCGACCTGGGCGAGCATCGTCGCGATCTCGTTGTTGAGCGACTCGATCGTCTGCTGCTGCGACTCCTGCATCGCGTTCACGCGTTCGACCTCGGCCTCCTTGTCGCTCAGCGCCGCCTGCCGGGCCTGCTCGGCCGCGGCCAGCGTCTGCTCAAGCTGGGTGATCTGCTGCTGCTGCTGGCGGATGAAGCCCGCCAGATTGCTCGCCTGCGGCACGCCGTAGGTCTCAAAGACCTTGCGCAGGTCCGCGAGCGTCGCGCTGCGGGAGCCGGTGGAAAGGTTCATCGCGGTGGCGTTGGTCTCCATGAGGTAGCCGACGACGGACTTGCCCTCCTGGCTGGCCGCCGCGCGGATGCGCTGCACATCGTCGCGCGTCCGCTCCTGATCCTGGATGAACTCACGATTGTCCTGCTCGTTACCGGCCAGCTTCTTCTCCGCCGCCCCCTTCTGGCTGAAGAAGATGACCGTGGTCACGAAAAGCGCGACGGTCAGCAACCCGAAGATGAACGCGCTGATCAGCGCACCGTTTCCTGAACCACTCCGAGCCGCCATCTTGCACTCCTGCTGAGCCGAGCCGGCCACCGCCCCGCCGGACGGGCCCGACCACGACGATTCTCTCGAAACACCACACGCAGCGCCGCCGCGACCCCTGTCGAGCCCAGCAGCCCCGGCGTCCCGTACGCATCCGGCCCATCCCTGGATCCGCTTCCGCCCCGCCTCCAAGCCGGGCCGCAAGCCGCAAGTGTCGCCGGTCCAGCCTGCTCCGTCAACCCCCGTCCCGTTTGTGGCAACTAACTTACGGCGTCCCGCTTGAGGAAAACCACGAGGCAACCACCCCCGCCAGGTGCCGGAAGATCGGCAGCGCCACCCAGGTGAGCACGGCGAAAATGAAGCCCGAGAGTGCCGCGGCACCCCAGCGTTTCTTCCGAGCTTCCAGCACAAGCTCGACGGCCGTAACCATCCACAGCACCAGGATCAGCCAGTCGAGCGGGCTCATCCGCCTCCCTTTCTCCGGCGAGTCTCCTCCGGCAGGAGAATCAGGGCCGGACTCGCCGAGTGTACACCCGGCCCCCGGTGGTCGCCCCGCGCTTGGCGGAATCCTGGGCCCGCCCCCCCGTTTTCGGGAAACAAAAAAGAAGCCCGCGCCGCGGGGTGGAACGCGGCGCGGGCGGGTGGCCGTCACAAACCGTCCGGGACCTGGAGCCCCGGCCGTTGTGGCGGGTCGGGATCAGTTGCCGCCGGCGCCTCCCCCACCGCCGCCGAGCTGAACGGGCCGACCGTTGACTTCAATGCTCTCCACATTGATCACCGTGCGACCGGCCTGCTCCGCCTTGGAGCCCTTGATGGTGACGCGATCACCGGAGGAGATGTTCAGCGAATCGAGGTCCACCTGCTGGTTGAACGCGAGGTACGCCTCCTGGCCGTCCTGCAGGCGCACGTGGGCGAAGGTCTTGTTGGCCGAATCCATCCCTGGAATCTGGGCCTCACGGAACGTGGTGACCTGGCCGGTGAAGTCGCCGCCCTGGGCCTGGCCGGGCTGCTGGCCCTGTCCGGGGCGCTGACCCTGCTGTCCCTGAATCTGAATCGGGCGGCCATTGGCGAGAATGCTTTCAACCTCGATCACCTTCTGGCCCGCCATCTGCGTTTCGCGGCCGCGGATCGTGACGTCGTCCCCGGGGGAGATGCCGAGTTGGTTGACGTCGACCTGCTGATTGAACGCAAGAATCGCAGTTTCGCCGTCCTGGAGACGAACGCGGGCGAACGTCTTGTTCTGGGCCTCGGCGCCCTGCATCTGCGCCTCGCTGATGTCGGCGATCTGGCCGCGCAGGCTCGTCTGCTGACCGGCGCCCGGCTGCTGTCCAGGCTGCTGCTGGCCGGGACGCTGCTGCCCGGGGTCCATGCCCGGCTGCTGCTGGCCGCCTTCCTTGATGAAGGTCAGCGTGTACACACGGCGCTCGGCATCGAGCAGGCCCGGATCCTCAAACATCGTCACCACGTGCCGGTTGTCGGTCTGGATCTGGATCTCGAGGCGGGTGGCGACCGTGTCGTTGTCGTCAGGCTTGGTGTACTCGCCCTCGAAGATGAGCTTGCGCTCGCTGGACTCCCAGCGACCGGTGTTGCAGCGGATGGCCGGAGACTTGGTGTCCATCCAGACGCCGTTGTACTCATCCTCGGCCGTGTCATAACCAAGGAACCACATCCCCTCGAGCGCGCTGGACGACTGACCGGATTGCCCAGGCTGACTCTGCCCCGGACGCCGGGCCTGCTGGCCAGGTTGTGTTTGGCCCGGCCGTGTCTGCTGGCCTGGCTGTGTCTGCTGGCCCGGCTGGCTCATATCGCCGGGTTGTCCCGGTTCACGCTGGCCCGGCTGCTGTCCGGGCTGCTGGCCCGGCTGCATGCCCTGCCCTCCGCCGGCCGCGTGCAGCTTCAAATCGGCCTGCAAAATGCCGTTGTTGAGCACCCACTTGCGCGTGGATGTCCCGTTCATGCGCTGAGAAACCTCTGGATTCTCGGCATCGCCTTCCTCACTGAAGAAGGAGCCTTCGACGGTCCATGTTCCTTCAAGGGAAGAGAGCACCTGGCGCACCTCTTCCGGCAGCGAAGCGCCTTGCGCGCCCTGCTGCTGCGTTTGTTGACGCTGCCGCTGCTGCATGTCCTGCTGCCGTTCGCGGCGTTCCTGCTCCTGACGTTCCTGCTGCTGTGGCCTCCTTTGCAGGTCCTCCTGGCGATCCTGCGCCAGGACGGGCGCAGTCAGTCCGATGACTGTCGCCGCCATCGTGGCCCTGGTGAACGAGAGATGCTGTTTCAACATGGCTTCCTCCGTAACTCGCCTTGCCAGTGCTGCGAAGAAGCCGGACCACCCGGCAGTTTCCGCCATCTGCGTCCAACCGCTCGACGGGTTCCTCGCGAAGGCGCTGACAAGGGCGCCACTTTCAACAGTCAATCGTTACGCGGCCTGTCGCTGCACGCTTGCAGAATTGCGACGCAAACCGGCCAAACCGGCGGCGTTCCTCGCCAATTGCGTTTGAGTTCGCAGTGGTTACGCGCGCTGAATGGGAACGGGTACCCGCTCCACGATGCGCAGACCGAAGGCATCCAGGCCGGGATGCTCGGTCGCGTGATTCGTCAGCAGGCGCAGATCGCGCACGCCCAGATCACGCAGAATCTGGCTGCCGATGCCCAGCTCGCGCTGGTGCGGGGACGTTTCCGCCGCGACACCCTGCGGGTGCAGCAGATCGGGCGTATCAGCGCCCGCATCGTGCGCAGCGCGCCGGATCGACATCAGGCGCTGGTTCAACCCATCGCCGATCCCTTCCGGCCGCAGATACACCACCGCGCCACGCCCCGCCTTCTGAATCTCGCGCAATGAGGCGCGTAGCACGTCGCCTGTGGCGCCTTCCGGGGTCGAATCCAGATCCAGAAAGATGTCGCCGAGCAGGTTGCGCCGGTGCATGCGCACGAGTGTCGGCTCCTGCTGTTCGACGGCCTGCCCATCCGATCCCCGCGCCCCGACGCCGCCCAGCGTCAGTGCCACGTGCGGCAGAGGATCAACCAGCGACTCATACGCGATCAGCGTGAATGTTCCCTCCGGCGTGCGGACCGGCGTGCCCTCGATCGGGTGCATGCGCCGCACAAGCGACTCCCGGCTCAGGCGATGCTGGATGACCTGCGCGACCGAGCACATCTTGAGCCCGTGCTTTGCGCACAGCTTCACCAGGTCGGGCACGCGCGCCATCTCCCCGTCGTCACGCATGATCTCGATGATCACGGCCGCCGGCTTCAGGCCCGCAAGGCGACACAGGTCGACCGATCCCTCCGTCTGCCCGGTGCGCACCAGCACCCCGCCGTCGCGCGAACGCAGCGGGTTGATGTGGCCGGGGCGCACGAAATCCTCCGGCCCCGTCTCCGGATCAATCGCAAGCTGGATCGTCTTCACCCGGTCACGCGCCGACACGCCCGTCCCCACGCCATGCTTCGGATGCCCGTCGATCGAAACCGTGAACGGCGTGCCGCGGACGGAGGTATTCACCGGCGCCTGGTCGTACAGGTCCAGCCGGCGGCAATCCGCCTCCGTCAGCGACAGGCACATGTACCCCCGCGCCACCGTGAGCATGAACGTAATCGCCTCCGGCGTAACGAACTCGGCCGGAAGGATGAGATCGCCCTCGTTCTCGCGGTCCTCATCGTCTGTAAGCACGACCATGCGGCCGGCGCGGAGATCGTCGAGCACATCCGAGATGGGCGAAAAGGGGGAAGCCATGTCCAAGCATTATGCCGCGGCGAGCAAATAGCAAATCGCGGGCTACCGCTGCGTCGCCGCCGTCGCGCTCGGGTCGATCACCCGCCGCGAATCCGCCGGCAGGATCACGCGGAACGTCGCGCCCTTGCCCTCTTCGCTCTCAACCTCGATCCGCCCCCCGTGCTCCTCGATGATGCGCTTCGTCACGGCCAGCCCCAGCCCCGTGCCGCGGAGGCCTTTGGTCGTGTGGAAGGGCTCGAAGATCGCCTCCTGCCTGCCGCCGGGAATGCCCGGGCCGTTGTCGATGACGCTGATGCGCACCTCGGGCCGCAGCCCCTGGGCCGACGGCGCCTGCGGCACGTACTCGGCCCGAACCGTCACCGCGCCGATCTTCGCCGGCACCGCTTCCACCGCGTTGCCGAGCAGGTTCATGAGCGCCTGGTGCATCAGGTTGGGGTCCATCGGCACCGGCGGCACATCCTGATCCACATCCACCAGCAGCGCCACCTCGCGATTGATGCACAGGTCGTGCAGCAGCATGGCGCAGTCGTCCAGCAGCGGCCCGAGCTTGGTCAACTCAATCTCCAGCGTCTGCTGGCGCGAGTACGCCAGCATGTTCAACGTCAGGCGGCGGATGCGCTCAAGATTGCGCTTGAGAATGTTCCACCCCCCCATCGCCACCTTCAGGTCTTCCTTCTTCAGCCCCATCTCCACGACGTCCGCCCCGCCGCGGAGACCCTGGAGGATGTTCTTGATTGAGTGGGACAGGGACGCCACTGTCTCCCCCATCGCCGCGAGCCGCTCCGTGTGCAGCTTGCGCGCGTACGCCTCCGCCGTCGCCAGCGCGAGCCCCGTGTGCCGCCCGATGGCGTTCATCAGCGCAAGCTGCTGCGCCGTGAACGTGTAGTTGGCCATCGAAGAATCCACGTAGATCGCCCCGAACGTCTGATCGCGGAACATGATCGGCGCACAGATCGCCGACCGGATGTTGAACTGCTGCACGCTGTCGCCCGCCGCGAAGCGCGGATCGTTCATGGCGTTGCTGGACAGAACGCCCTCTCCCTTGCGCAGCGCCGCCTGCAGAATCGTCCGGCTCACATGGATCTGCGCCTCGCGCTTGTCCTTCGGCCGCACGCGATGCTTGACCACCGCCGGCCGCAGGGATCGCTCCGGCGAGCCGTCCCCCAGCATGATGAACCCCCGGTCCGGCTTGAACTCGTTGAACACCAGCTCCATCACTGCCGCGAGCAGTTCCTGCTGATCCGTCAACTGGCTCGTGAGCGCCGTCAACTGGTAGATCACCTGCAGGTGGTGCATCGCCGCGGCACTCGGCTCCGGCTCCGCCAGGATCACCGAATCGTCGTTGGTCGGCATGACCCGCTCGACGGCCGTATCCATCTGCCCGGGGCGCATCAGGCGAATGACATCCTCCGGCTGCCCCTCGCGCTGGCCGAAGACGAACAGCGTCGACCCCGTGCGGATCTGGTCACCGGGGTTCAGCAGCGTCCGGTCCTGGATCCGCACCCCATTGAGATACGTCCCGTTCTGCGACCCCAGGTCGCGCAGCCACCAGCGGCCGTCATCAGGCGTCAGCTCGGCGTGACGGCGGCTGACCGTCGAGTCCGTAATCGGCAGCGCCTCGCTCGAGCGGCCGAGCAACTGCGGCTCCGTATCCGGCAGCTCAAACGTCTTGCCCTTGTCCGGCCCCTGGATGATCGTGAGGATGAGCACCCAAAACAATACCGACAGCCGAGTCCCGCGGCGGAAGCGACGCAATGGCGCGCCCGCTCCGAACCCACAGCTTCCGACGGGAACCCCCCCATTGGGCAGTGATGCCAGCGACCACCCGCACAGAAACGCTTATGCTCTCGTCATGCCCTGCCTCGTCGCCGCCTTCGCCTTCTTCTTTCCCCGGATCGCGATTCTGCTGATCGTGATCTTCTCCGACTACATCGGCGCGGCGTACAAGACGACCCTCTGGCCGCTGCTCGGCTTCTTTTTCATGCCCTACACCACGCTCGCGTACGCCTGGGCGATCAATGCCAACGGCTCGGTCAGCGGCATCTACCTCATTGCCGTCATCCTGGCCGTCTTGCTCGACCTCGGCGTGCTCGGCGGGGGCGCGAGAACCAGGCAGGCCCGGGACTTCACGACGCGAACAACCGGCGGTCGCAAGCGTGTTGAAAACCTTCGCCGCTGAGGCGGCGCTCCCCGGCCCCCCCCCACCCGCCTTATTCCGAGGCAAACCATCCCAGGTACACCTCGATGAACAGGTAACTCGCGACGGCCAGCAGCACCATCGCGACGACGATCTGCACCGTCATCATGAGCACCTGCCGCCAGAGGTCGCGCATGTCGCGGACGCGAACCGCCTTGTACGCCAGGGAAATCCCCAGCGCCAGCGGCACCAGCAGCAGCCACCACAGATCGTGCAGGTTCAAGGGGTCAATGAATGGACGCCAGGCAAGCACCTGCAGCGCCCAAGGGCCGGCCATGCCATGCAGCATCACGCGCCCCCCCCGCGTCGGCTGGGGCGGAACGCGGCGTCGATGATGCAGATCAGGTTCAGCATCCCGGCAATCGTGCAGTAGAGCGTGCCAAGCTCATTCACGCGCCCGATTGACTTGATGTTCGGCGGCCGTGCGCCCGCGGGCGCTGGGACCGGGGCGCCCGTCGCCGGGTCGCGCACCTCGCCCGGCATCGCCGTACGCCGCACCGGGCCGTCCACGACCTTGAACTGGTTCTGGTGTACCCAGTTCACCCCGAACGCCAGCGGCCCGACCAGGGCCTCACCGAGGAACCAGATCGGATCCTCCTGACGGTCCACCACGTCGATGCCGCCGATAAGCATCCCCCCGAAGAAGAGCCCGAGCACGCCCGCCGCGACACACGCACCTCGCCGCATCTCCCCCAGATAGGCGTGCCCCAATCCGGGCAGCAGGACGGCCAGCAATGCCGCCACACCTTGAAAGTGTGTGCCAACTTCCGACGTCGACTGGCTTCGGGCGTTTGACATGGCAATCGGGCGGTCCGCGGCGGACGAACGACCGCCCGAGGGAGGCCGACAAGGGGGTTCCAAGGATGCTTCGAAACGGTCCCGCCGCCCGGTTGACAAGGGCGGAAGGGCGGTTAGTGTACGCCGATTCCCGGCAGCCCTGAGCGACAGGGACCGGGAGTCACACATCGCGCACGGGCGCGATGGCGCAGAACACTCTTTCAAGCGGCGGGGCGGTTCCGGCCAGCGCCCAACTGAGAGGCAGGAAAGACCATGGTCGCAACCATTCTGGATGAGCAGGATTTGCTCGAGCGGGACATCCTGAACCGGAGCGCATCGTTCGCATCCCCGGTCTGTGACATCGACGACGAGGATGAGGACGAGTACGAGTTCTCGGACGAAGACGAGGACTATGACGACGAGTTTGAGGATGAAGAGGACGAGTTTCTCGACGCCGATGAAGACGAGGACGAGTACGACGACGAGTTGGACGATGATGACGACCTGTAAGTCGCCGCATCGCGCCCTGGCCTGACACCTCCGGCCGGCCGATTCGGCCAGCCGGAGGTACATCAGATGGACTCGTCCCACAACGGGCCAGCCCCGCAGAGCAGCGCCGATCCCCAGGCTGACGCTCCGAACACCGATAACATCATCCGCACCGCCGACTACGAGGGCCCGGACCGGCGCAAGGGGGGCCGGCGGCAGTCCGTCGTTGATCGCCGTGCGACCAGTCGCACCCTGCGCAAAGCCCAGGCTTTCATCGACTTAGAGGATCTGGCCGAGGAGTTGGCCGAATCCGATCCCACCAGAGGCCAGGGTTCAGGGGCCGGAACGGGGCTGGAGCGCCGCCGCGGCCCGGGACGCAGGCGCAGCGACTTCACCAAGGCCGCCGAGGAGGGCGAGATGACCCGCGAGCAGTTCCTGTTCGTGATGGCCATCGACGCCTTCAAGCGGGCCAACAACGTCGCCTTCCCGACCTGGACCGACGTGCTCGAGGTGCTCCGGCTCCTCGGCTATCGCAAGACCCTGCCCAGTTCGCTGAACCTGCCGAACGCAGAGGACTGGGTCGAGCGTCCCGACGCCCCGGCAGGCGTGCGCGAGGGAGCGACCCACCTGACCCGAATCCAGAAGGACGACTCCGTCAACGAAGCCGCCTGAGCCGTGGCACAGGCGTCCCGCCTGTGACCCGCCTAACTGTGGCACAGGCGTCCCGCCTGTGAGCTCCGACGACCCGCCGCAAAAACAAAGCCGCCCGCGCCGAACGGCGCGGGCGGCTTTCTTCTTTACGGAGATGAGCTCGCCTCAGCAGCCGGCGAACCAGCAGTCCAGGTACGCCAGCAGGTCAAAGACGTCGACCCCCGCCGCCTCATCGATGTCCGCCGCGTGATCCGCGGCGAACCACAGGTCCAGGTACGCCAGCAGGTCGAAGACGTCGATGGCGCCATCGTCGACCAGGTCGCACGCGCACGGCGGCTCCGCCGCGGCGACGGTCAGCACGCCGCTGCCCTGGGCCAGTTCGGCCCCGCCGAGCCGGACCAGGTACGAGGTGTTGGCTTCAGCCGTAAACGTGGCCTGTGAGCCGAACTCACACGCGTTGTCGTTGCAGGCCGCGATCGGGTCGTCGAATCCGCAGGAGTCGCCCGAGTAGATCAGCAGCACCGTGTCAAAGTCCGCCCCGCACGTGCTGAGGGTGTAATCACCCGCCACCGTGGGCGTGAAGACGTACCAGATGTCCGCCCGCGGCGTGCACAGGGCCGGCTCCAGTGGGCCGTCGGTGGACGCGGAGATGTTGCTGAATGGGGTCTGGCCCAGACCGATCGGGGCGGCGGCGAAGCAGGCGTTGTTGGCCGGCGCAGGGGGACGATTGTCGATCGTGAGGACACCGGCGCCACCAGGCGTGCCGGGGTGCGAGCCGACGCGGATCAGGTACGTCTCATCCGCCACGGCGCTGAAGCGCACTTCGGCCTGCAGGCTCTCGCAGGCGTCGTCGGCGCACGCCAGGACGCTGCCGTTGCAGCCGCCGGCGATCACCGCAAGCTTGGTGTCGACGGTCGTCTGCCCGCAGGTGCTGACCGTCACGTCGCCCGTGATGGGCGAGGTCCAACTGAACCAGACGTCGTGCTCCATGTCCGCCTGCCCGAAAAAGTTGCACGATTCGCTCGGCGAGCCGTCGGTGTTCGCGGCGCTGGAGTCGTAGTCGAACTGGCCGAAGCCCTCGATCTCAGGCGCGCTGAGGCAGTTGTCGTTCGTCGCGCCGCCGACCTGCGTGGTAATGGTGAAGGTGCCGAAGCCGCCGGCAAAGGCCGGGGGCGTGCCAATGCGGATCAGGTACTGCTGACCTTCGACCGCCGCGAAGGCAGCCTGCGCCTGGCTCGCGCCGAAGCCGCAGCCGGCATCACCGCAGGCCACCAGAGGCGAGGTCGCACACTCGCTGCCGGCGTACACGGCCAGTCGCGTGTTCACGTCCGTCTGCCCGCAGGTCGAAACCGTGGCGGGCCCTGTCTTCTCCGCCGTCCACATGAACCACACATCGTTGTCGACGCCGTCGGCGAAGCCCGGACAGTCCGCATCGGTCGGCCCGTCCATCGTCGCTGCGCTGTTGTCGAAGATCTGGACGCCGTCGCCGGAGATCATCGTCGCATTCGCGCAATCGTTGTTGGAAGCGAAAATCGCCGGGCCGTAGAGGAACGCCAGCGCCGCGATGTCCCCCTCGCTCAGTTCATTGCGGTTGCCGATCACATCCTGATAGGCGGGGTCAGTCGCAATGATCGTCGGCTGACCGTTCGCCGAGAAGGCGAACGCGTCGTAATGCATGATCGATTCGTAATCGTACGGGCCGTGCACGAAGGTCCCGCGTTCGGGCTCGAACTGATCGGCGAATCCGGGAAAAACGTTCTCGTAGTTGATCGTGACGAAGGTCGGCGACGCGTCCGGGCGCTGGTGCTCGTGCGCCATCCCCAGCGCGTGCATCAACTCGTGCACGATGATGAACTTCGACGACCAGTTGTACATCTCGAGGAACTGCACGCCTCCCCTGAACCCCAGGTCCGAGCTGTTGCCGAACCCGCTGTAGATCAGGATGTAGTTTTCCTGCTCATCGCGCTCAACGAAGCGCACCTGGCAGACGCGCTCCAGTTCCGCCATCGCCGCGAGCGTCCGCTGCCGGTTCAGCAGCGAGACCGTGTCGAAAAACTCGTAGTACACCGTCCGGTTCGGCCACAGGCTGTTCAGATAATGGCCACGCCCGGCGACGCCGTCATCGTCCTCATCCGGCGGATTGTGGCACACGCACGACGCGACGTACTCCTCCGTGATCTCCGGCGGGAACAGCTCCGCATCCGGAGGAAGCACATGGTCGCTGGCCACCTGCCCCGCCGCGGCAAACGTAAAACCCGACAGCGCACACGCGGACAGCGCGTGAGCAAAGTGGCGCATCGCCATGATCGTCCTCCAGATGTACTTCGGCCGTAACGGCCCACGAGATGGAAAGGCCTCGACTGCACCACCGCTGGCGCCGGCCCGCCGGAGCGTAACACCGCAACTGTCCGTGCGTCAATCGTTCATCCGTGACGCCCGCCCCTGATTCGCAGATTGTCTTTAACCGGCTGCGGAGGCCGCGATACACGGCGCCAATCGATCACCACAACTGGCCACACCCGACCGATATCGGACCTGGAGCCAAGGGAATCCCCTAGGCGGCGCGTGCCGAGCAGCGCGCACCCCGCACGGTTGAGTGTTCATCATGCCCCAGCACTGGCGAAATGCCAGCCGCGGCGCCCCCTCCCTGCAGCAAAGTCCTCAACTCTGCTTCTGGTAATACTCCAGATTCAACTGGACGTAATTGTTCCACTCCGACGGCAGGTCCTCTTCCGGGAAGATCGCCTTCACCGGGCACTCATCGACGCACAGACCGCAGTCGATGCAGGTGTCCGGATCAATGTAGAGCTGGTCGGCGGTCTCGAAGTCCGCCTCATCTTTCGTCGGGTGGATGCAGTCAACCGGGCAGACCTCCACGCAGGAGGTGTCCTTCGTGCCGATGCACGGCTCAGCGATTACGTGGGTCATGTCCTTCAACCCCTCAAAACGGGCCGCACGCGGCCCGCGGATGCTTGGTGCTCCCCTGCGCCACCCCCGAAAAGCGCAACTGTAGTCGGGTAGGTCGGCCCCTGAGCCTTAATCAGCCCAACCAACCCTGTATGATGCCGGCCTTGTCGTACGACTGCCCGCACTCCGGGCACCGCCCGCGCGCCGCAAGACCCGTCAGGGCGTACTCGCACACCGGACACGGCACCGCGGCCATCTGAAGTGTCTCGTCATCCACCAGCACCCCCGGCCCGCCGTAGCACTCGGCCAGCGCCTCGGGCCCGTGCCGCGCCACCAACTCCTCGACCACATCAACCGCCAGGCCGCACGAGGGGCACTTACCCAGATTCACACGCAATGGCAAAAGCCGGTCGCACCCCGGGCAGTTGGGCTGCATGGACGGATCCAGGCGCGACAGGTCGGGCTGGCCCGGATCGTCCCACCCCCCCTCCGCGACTTCCTGCTCCGCCTCCTGAATCGCGAGGGTCGCCTCTTCCGCCTCATCGCGGCTGTAGATCAGCACTTCAAACCGGGGCCCGGCAAAGCCGCGCGCCATGTCGAACACATCCGGCATCCGGTGATGGATCCGCGCCACGATCCCTCGGCGCCACAACGCGATCGCCGCGTGCCATGCCTGAACCGGGGAATCAAACGTGCACAACCGGTGCATGAAGGTTCTGTTGCTGGCTCAATCGTCCGCGGAAATGCTCCGCGGCCCCATGCTCCCCGCCGTGCGTTCCATGTACCCGTCGCCCCGTTTCTCGTACTTGGTGAACCCCAGCCGCTCCAGGTTCTTGTTGGAAAGCTGGCTCTTGGTCTTCATATCAGACCACTTCCCGGCAATGTTCGGGGCCGTGATGACGCGTCGGACAGGCTCCCCCGTTTCCGGGTGCTTCGTGAGCGCATCTTCTTTCATGGACTGGACATACTCAAAGGTGCGCCCGGTCCCTTCGCCCTCGGTATCGAGAATCTCGTACACGTACGTCGGCATGCCTGATTCTAGGGCGAACCCGGCCCCATCAGGTCGAC
>CAYWRO010000081.1:0-14984 GCA_964460345.1 uncultured Phycisphaeraceae bacterium
CACCCACCGGCACCCCCACCGGCCCCAACACCAGCGTCTCCCCCACCGCCTACGCCCCCGACGGCCCCCTTCAGCCCTGCCTCCGCGGCGAGTTGCAGCCGGCGGGTCTCACGCACGCCCATGCCGCGGCCGTCGGCGACGACCATGGCTGCCCCCGGGCTGCGGAGGGCCAGATCAATGGCCCACAGGCGCGAGGCGTCGTCGGGGGGCATGACGAAGATAGAGCGATCCAGAAGCGAGCCGGCCTGTTCCTGCGTCCCCAGGCGGGCCAGGGCGTGGCCGACCGTGCGGGGCTCCACGCCGACCCAAACCACGCAACCTGTTGATTTACAGATGTTTGCAGCACAGCAAGCCGCGAAGAACCCGGTGGGAGGCCGCCGGGAGACCCACTCGTGTACGCCGCGGCGGAGCTCCAGGCCAAGGATGGCGGTCCAGGTTGAGCCCGTGGCACTCGGGGTCGTGAGCGCTTCGCGCTCTTGGAGGATGCGAACGAGATTGTCGAGCGATGGCCGCATTGGGTAAGCCTTTGTTCGGCTATTTTGCCATCCGAACAAAGCCCAGTCAAGCTTTTGAAAGACTGATAACCTAGGGAAAGTCCGGGAACTGATGGAATTGGGCAAATCACCTTCTCTGGATCTTGCAGTGGGTCTGAGAGCGGGTAAACTCACCCACGCATCCGTGCTACTTTTGCGCGAAAGGCTTCCTGTGAAGGCTCTCATTTCTGCCATCGTCGGTGGTCTGATGACAACGGCTGCTCTGGCTGATCGGGTTGAGGTGCCTGTGACCGGGCTTCTGGACGTCTCGGACAGCGTTTCGATGTCGCATGTCATTGCGCCCACGGATGTTGCGGGGCGTTTTGCGTACAACCCCACCGGCTCTGCGGTGGCCGCGTTCGGCCTCTCGTCGCTTTCGCCGGTGTTCAACGGCGTTGATGGCAGGGCGGCCGGGTTCTGGCACTTCAGTGTCGCGTCTTTATCTGCCGAGATGACGGCGATGATGGATACCGGGGCCGAGTGGCACTGGGCGTGGAGCGATATGCGCGTCCTGAACGGCATGGGAGCCAATCCGACGGACTTCCAGAGCCTGCAGATGAAGGTTGGCCACACCGGGACGTTTGACGACGTGAACGGCCAGTGGGTGCAGGACGGCTCCGTCTGGTCCTACGCATCCATCGACTGGTCGACCGGCACGGGCGTCTTTGCTTTCGTCACCGACGATGTGAGCTTCCTGAACCTGAGCGATGCCGCGTACGCCGGCTGGATTTCCGCCATCAGCGGCCAGGGGAGCATGCTCGAGGGACGCGGCACGACGAACGCCATTCCGCTGCCGACGCCGGCCATGCTGACGACGGCCGGGTTTCTCGGGTTTGTCGGGCTTCGCCGCCGCCGCCTGGCCCGGTGAATGCAAGAAACATGCCGATGATCCATGCACCCCGCGCAAAGCGGGGTATTTTGTTCTTATGGGTGGGGAGCCGTATGCCGATGCCACTTTCCAATGCCCCCTCCCCTGTGGTCCGCAGGCGGATCAGGTACCATAAGCCCCTTGCTCTGACAGGAGTTCTGCGATGAAAGGCGTCATTCTGGCTGGTGGACTCGGGACGCGGCTGCGCCCGCTCACCTCGGTCACCAACAAGCATCTGCTGCCCGTCTACGACCAGCCGATGATCCATTACCCGATCCAGTGCCTGCTGAACGCCGGCATTCGGGACATCATCATCGTGACAGGCGGCGATCATGCCGGCGACTTCCTGAAGCTGCTCAAGAACGGCCGGCACCTCGGGATCCGGCACCTGGAGTACGCCTACCAGGAAGGCGAAGGCGGCATTGCTGACGCGCTGAAGCTTGCCGAGGAGTTCGCCGACGGCGAGAAGATCTGCGTCGTGCTGGGGGACAACATCATCGAGCGGGACATCCGCAAGGCGGCAGGCGACTTCTTCACGCAGCCGTCGGGGGCCAAGTTGCTGCTGAAGCAGGTGCCGGATCCGCAGCGCTTCGGCGTCGTGCGGTTTGAGGATGACAATCCGGACTCTCCCATCGCCGAGATCATCGAGAAGCCCACCAAGGCGCCGAGCAACTACGCGGTGACGGGAATCTACTTCTACGACTCGACCGTGTTCGACATCTGCAACGAGCAGGAGCCGAGCGCGCGAGGCGAACTGGAGATTACCGACGTCAACAACACGTATCTCCGCCGCGGCGATCTGACGCACGACATTCTGGAGGGGTGGTGGACGGACGCGGGGACGTTTGAAAGCCTGTTCCGCGCGGCCAAGCTGGTTGCCGAAGGCGGCGCGAACCGCGCCTCGAAGGCGATTCCCGCGGAGGTGAGATGAGCCAGTCGACAGTCAGCCCTGTTTCTGCGCCTGCTGCTGCGCACGGGTCTTCGGTCCAGCCGGTGAATCCGACTGCGCCGCGCACCTTTGAAGGGGCGCTGCCGGACGCCTGGGCACTGGCCAAGGCTGAGCTTGAGCCGGTGTTCGTGCCGATCAAGCCGTACTGCGACGACCGCGGGTGGTCGTACATGAACCAGATGCAGGGGGTGATGACGGCCGAGGGGCAGATCAACTTCTCGCTGCAGTACCCCGGCGTGATCAAGGCGTGGCATCGGCACAAGCACCAGACGGACTTCTGGATGTGCCTGCACGGGCACCTGAAGGTCGGGGTATATCGCCAGGATGACCATCGGGCGTGGACGGTCGTGACGGGCCAGATGCGACCGGGCGTCGTGATCATCCCGCCGCCGCTCTGGCACGGGGCAGCGACCGTGGGCGACCAGCCGGCGGGGCTGCTCTATTACGTAACACGTGCGTTCGATCCGGCCAACCCGGATGAGGAGCGCCGGGCGTTTGACAGCGTGGTCGGGTTCCCGTGGGCGCCGCAGCACCGCTGATGTCGACAGGCCGGGCCAATCCGAAGCACGTGCTCATCCTCGGCGCGGCGGGGATGCTGGGACGCGCCTGGCGCGAGTTGCTGGCGCGTGAAGGGATCGAGTTCGCCGCGACGGATTCGCGAGAACTGGACATCTGCGACGAGGCGGCGCTGGCGCGCAGCGTCGATGGCCGGTTCGACACGATCGTGAACTGCGCGGCGTGGACGGATGTGGACGGCGCGGAGACGAACGAGGCGGCCGCAAGGCGCCTCAACGGGGACGCGGTCGCGCTGGTGGCGCGATGCGCCGAGCGCACCGGGGCGACGCTCATCCACTACAGCACCGATTACGTCTTCGACGGACACGCGACTGAGCCGATCCCTGTGGATGCGCCACGTGCGCCCGCCGGCGCGTACGGCCGCACAAAGGCGGCGGGCGAAGAGGCTTTGGAGCGGTCGAACGCTCGGCACCTGCTCATCCGCACCTCCTGGCTGTATGCCCCGTGGGGGAAGAACTTTGTGCGCACGATTGCGCGGGCGGCGCGCGAGCGAGAGGAACTGACGGTGGTGGATGACCAGCGTGGACGGCCCACCTCGTGCGAACATCTCGCCGCGGCGTCGCTGGCGCTGCTGCGGGCCGGAGCGACCGGGACACTGCACGTCAGCGACGGCGGGGACTGCACGTGGTGTGGGTTCGCGGCGGAGATCGTGCGTGTGACGGGCGCGGCCTGCCGCGTGCGCCCGATTACGACGGCGGAACTGAACCGTCCCGCGCCGCGGCCGGCGTGGAGCGTGCTGGACCTGAGCGGGACGGAAAGAATCATCGGCCCCATGCCGCGGTGGGAGCAGAATCTCGCGGACGTTCTCGGGCGGCTGGAAGCGTGACCGCCAGCCGATTGATCGCCACTTGTCCAATGCTCTGACACTTGCCTCTGGCTGGAGACTGCGTTCCATGAACATCCTCGTGACCGGCGGTTGCGGCTTCATCGGATCGAACTTCGTCCGCTTCCTGCTCAATGAGCGGCCGGACTGGACCGTGACCAACCTGGATTCGCTCGCCTACTCCGGCAACCCGGAAAACCTGGCGGATCTTGCGGATGAGCCGCGGTATCGGTTCGTGCGCGGCGACATCTGTGACGCGAGGGCCGTTGCACCGCTGATGGAGGAATGCGACGCCGTGGTGCACATGGCCGCGGAGAGCCACGTGGACCGGTCGATTCTGGATTCCGAGCCGTTCATCCGGACAAACGTGATGGGGACTCAGACGCTGCTTGATGCGGCCCGCAAGGCGCGGGGCGGCAAGGGGATCGGCGGAAAGGGAGGACGATTCGTCTACGTGAGCACGGACGAGGTGTACGGCTCGCTTCCGCTGGACAAGCCGGAGTTGAAGTTCACCGAAGAAACGCCGCTTGAACCGAACAGCCCGTACGCCGCGAGCAAGGCGTGCGGCGATCACCTGGTGCATGCGTATCACCACACGTTTCACATGGATGTGGTGACGACGCGTTGCTCCAACAACTTCGGACCGTACCAGTTCCCGGAGAAGGTGATCCCGCTTTTCGTGACAAATCTGCTGGACGGGGAGAAGGTGCCGCTGTACGGCGACGGACTGAACGTGCGCGACTGGCTGCACGTGGAGGACCATTGCGAGGCGATTCTGGCGGTTCTGGAGAAGGGTCGCGCCGGGGAGGTGTACAACATCGGCGGCAACAACGAGCGATCCAACCTCGAGCTGACGCACAGCATCCTCAAGATCATGGGCAAGGGGGAGGAGATGATCCGCTACGTGCAGGATCGTCCGGGGCACGATCGGCGGTACGCGATCGATGCGAGCAAGATCGAGCGGGAACTGGGCTGGCGCCCGACGCGCAGCGCCTGGCCGCAGGCGCTGGAGCGGACGCTGCACTGGTACACGGAGAATCGCGCCTGGTGGGAGCGCGTCAAGGACGGCTCCTACCGCGAGTACTACGCCAGGCAGTACGGCGCGACGACCTGAAACGACGTGGTCCGCACAACCCGCACAGCCCGCACAGCCGGCGCACCCGGGCGATCTCGTCCGCACGCGGCGGGTTGCAGCCCGCGCATCCACCCCGGCTTCACCCGTCCGCAAGGGCGATCCGTTGGGCGAACGTGTGCGTATGAGCTACGCTGTGAGCCGGCTCTCCCGCTCGCCGCGACCCCTGTGCTGCAGCCCATGCCCGTTGACGCCCGCATCCAGCTCGACTTTCCTCATCGCTTGCGCTTCACGCAGGACGTTTTTGCACCACAAAACCGGGCGCTGGTTGAATTGCTTGCAGGGTCGGGGGCGGCGGCAGGGACTGGAGATCGACCGGGGCCGGCGCGAGCCCTGCTCTGCCTGGACGCTGGCGTGGCGGACGCCTGGCCGGACCTCGCCGCGCGAGCGGCTGCGTACGCGCATGCCCACGCAGGGCAACTGGCCTTTGCGGGCGAGCCAGTGATCCTCCCAGGCGGGGAACGGGCCAAGAACGATCCGGCCGTGCTGCAGGAGGTGCTCCGGGCGATTCACGATGCCGGACTCTGCCGGCGGTCGTACCTGATCGTCGTCGGCGGCGGGGCTGTGCTGGACGTGGCCGGATACGCCGCGGCGACGGCGCACCGGGGCATTCGCCTGATCCGGATTCCATCAACGACGCTGTCGCAGGACGACTCGGGGGTGGGGGTCAAAAACGGAGTCAACGCGTTCGGCAAGAAGAACTACCTGGGTGCGTTCGCGGTGCCCTGGGCGGTCATCAACGATGAGGCCCTGCTCACGACGCTGAGCGATCGCGACTGGCGGGCGGGATTCAGCGAAGCGGTGAAGGTGGCGTTGCTGAAGGATGCAGAGCTGTTTGAGCGCCTTGAGCAGACGGCCGCGGCGATCCGCGAGCGCGAAATGGAAGCGGCGGTGCCGGTGATCCGCCGGAGTGCGGAGTTGCACCTGGACCACATCGCCCGCGGCGGCGATCCTTTTGAACTGCTGCACGCGCGTCCGCTGGACTTCGGCCACTGGGCCGCGCACAAGCTGGAGCAACTGACCGGCTTCGAGTTGCCACACGGCGATGCGGTGGCGATCGGGCTGGCGCTGGATGTGACATACGCGCGGCTGGCGCGCCTGTTAGACGGCGCGACGGCCGAGCGCGTGCTGCAGTGCCTGGAATTGCTCGGACTGCCGCTCGCGCATCCGCGGCTGGGGGATGCGTCCCTGCTCGACGGGCTGGAGGAGTTCCGGGAACACCTCGGGGGACGGTTGACGATCACGCTGCTCAAGAAGATCGGCGAGCCGGTCGATGTGCACGAGATGGACGCCGGGCTCGTGCGGCGGGCCGCCTCGGAGCTCCTCGCCCGTCAGCCGACGTGCGCGACGAACGGGTATCATCGCACGACGGCCTGACGGCTCGACGTTCGCGATCTCGCTGAATCGATAATCGGAAGCAGTGCAGCATGGCTGAAAGAGCAGAGCCAACCTGTCCCGCCACGCGCCAACGCGTGCTTGACCTGTACTTTCTCGAGCACCGGGCGAAGCTGATCGACATCGCGGCCTTTCTGGACCGCATGGATCGGGCGCGTGATGCGGCAGATGGAGCGGGCGACGATTTCCGTCTGACCGCCTTTCGCGCGGCAATGGACATCCTCATCGACGACAGAAGCGAGAAGGCCCGGCGTGTGCTCGAACTCCTGAGCGATCCGACGCAGGAGCCGATCCCCGCGGCGGGCACCAAAGGCGCAACAGGCGCCTGGCCGGGCGGACCGAACCTCGGACAACGCGACGCCGCCGGGCGGGAGGCGGGACGATGAGGTACATCGATCCGCACATTCACATGGTCTCGCGCACGACGGATGACTACGAGCGCATGGCGCTGGCTGGGTGCGTCGCGATCACGGAGCCCGCCTTCTGGGCCGGGTACGACCGCTCGAGCCCGCAAGGGTTTTTCGACTATTTCCGGATGCTGACGGAGACGGAGCCGAAGCGGGCGGCGACCTACGGCATCAAGCACCACTGTTGGCTCTGCATCAACCCGAAAGAGGCGGAGGACGTCGGCTTTGCGCGCGAGGTTGTGGCGCTGATTCCCGAGTTCCTCGATCGACCGAACGTACTTGGAATCGGGGAGATCGGGCTCAATAAGAACTCGAAGAACGAGCTGACCGTGCTGGAGGAACAGCTTGCCCTGGCGGCGCAGCACAACCAGCTCGTTCTCGTTCACACGCCCCACCTGGAAGACAAGCGCAAGGGAACGCAGCTGATTATGGATGCGATCAAGCGCAACGGAGCGATCGACCCGGGACGCGTTCTGATCGATCACGTTGAGGAACACACGGTCAAGATGGTGCTTGACGAGGGATACTGGGCGGGCATGACGCTCTACCCCGAGACCAAGTGCACGCCGCAGCGGGCCGCGGACATCATCGAGATGTACGGGACCGAGCGGCTGTGGATCAACTCCGCCGGGGACTGGGGCCCGAGCGACCCGCTGGCGGTGCCGAAGTGCCGGCAGGAGATGCGCCGCCGCGGACACACCGAGGAGACGATCGCACGAATTTCGTTTGAGAATCCTCGAATGTTCCTGAGCCAGTCACCGAAGTTCTCGGTGCCAGAGGGACCCGCCGCGGCGGCCGGCCATGCGTGACCTGCTCGGACCGGGAACGTGGGTGGGATACTGCACGAACGTGCACCCGGGCGAGTCGTGGCGGGAGATTCGCGCAAATCTGGAGCGGTACACACTGCCGATCAAGGAGGCGGTCTGTCCGCACGAAACAATGGGAATCGGGCTGTGGCTCTCGGCAACGACTGCGCGGCAGATCATCGACGACGCTCTCTCGCCGCACATCAACGAGTGGCTTCGTGAGCGTGGGCTGCGCGTTTTCACACTGAACGGCTTCCCCCACGACAACTTCCACGGCGAGGTCGTCAAGGATCGTGTGTACCGTCCGGACTGGTGCACGGGCCAGCGGGTTCAGTACACGTGCGATCTGATCAGCATTCTCAGTGAACTGATGGACGAGGGGGACGATGCAAGCATCTCCACGTTGCCGCTCGGCTGGCCCGGGCACGGGGACTGGGACGAGCGATCGTACGAAGCGTCGAGGATGCAGCTTCGCGCTGCTCTGATCCCGCTCGTGCACGAATACGAGCACACCGGCAAGCTCATCCACCTGGATCTGGAGCCGGAGCCGGGCTGTCGACTGCAGCGCAGCCTCGATGCGGTGATGTACTTCCGTGAGTGGCTGCACACGAGCGATGAGGCGGAGAACTTCAAGCGTCACATCGGAATCTGCCACGACGTCTGTCATGCGGCGGTGATGTTCGAAGAGCAGGAAGACGCCATCGGCAACTACGCGGCCGCCGACATCAAGCTTGGCAAGGTGCAGGTTTCCTCGGCGGTTTGTGCCGACTTCCGCGGTCTGGACCAGACTGCGCGGGCGGCGTCGCAGCAGGCGGTGGCACGGTTCCGCGAAGATCGCTACCTCCACCAGAGCTGCGCCCGTCCCGCCCGCGAAGCCGGGCGACCACACGACATCCGCTTCTACACCGATCTTCCCGAACTGCTTGCAGAGGACACTCGCCTGCTTGAGACCGACGAACAATGGCGTGTGCATTTCCACGTCCCCATCTTCCAGAAACGCCTCGGCGCGGCCGGCACGACCCAGGATGCAATCATTCCTGCAGTTCGCGCCGCGCTTGCGGTGGGGTGCAGGCACTTCGAGATTGAAACCTATGCCTGGAACGTTCTCCCACCCGAGCACCGCCCCAAGGATCTGGCCGAAGGCATTGCCAACGAACTGATCTGGTTCCGCGACCTTGTGAAGCGGGAGATCCGGCCGTGATGCAGCCGCACTCGCCGACGTATGCGCCGGCCGCCTCGCCCAACCCGCGCGAGACGGCGTTTGCATGGCTTGAACTGGCGCGGCTCTCGAACCTCCCGACGGTCCTGACGAACATCCTTGTCGGCATCGCCGCGGCGGCTACCTCGCCGGAAATGCTCGGGGAGCGGTTCGCGTGGCGAGCCGTGCTGCCGCTGCTGCTGGCACTGGCGTTGCTGTACGCGGGGGGGATGATCCTCAACGATGTGACGGATGCGCACATCGATGCCCGCGAACGGCCGCGGCGGCCGATCCCCTCCGGGCGAGTCCGCTCCAATCAGGCGCTCCTGGTTTCGATCGGCTGCCTGCTGGGGGGCACGTTTCTGCTGATTTTGACCGGGGTGGAGCCGCCGTTGGCGCTGGCATTGCCCGCGGCGATCATCGCCTACGACCTGACGCACGACCGATTCGCCGCGTCGACCCTCTTCATGGGGGCGTGCCGCGGGCTGGTGTACCTGGTCGCCGCGGCGGCCGTCGCCGGGGAGATTCCATCCGTGGCGTGGCTGCTCGGCGGGTTGCTGGCGACGTACACGACGGTGGTGACCCTGCTCTCGCAGAAGGAGGTCGGCGCACCGGGCGTAGGGCGTCGCGTGCTGTCACTCGTGCCGCCGCTGCTCGCGCTGCCGGCGCTCATCGTGATCAACGGGCACGAGCGGGAGACGTTTACGCTCTCCGTGGCGGGGCTTGCGATGCTTGCATGGCTGACGCGAGCGCCGATGTTTGTTCTGGACGACCCGCCGCGGATGAAAGCTGCGATTTTGACCTTGCTGTCGGGCATGTGCCTGGTGGATGCATTCTTCCTCGCAGCGCTGGGCGCTCCGATGATGGCGTTGTTGCTCGCCGCGGGGTGCTTCGTCTTGACCGTTCTTCTTCATCGGCGGATCTCCGGCACCTGAGATGGCTTCACACCCGCAGCGAACAGCCGTTCTTCTTCTCGTGGGGCTGACCGAGTCCCTGCTGGCCCATGCGCCGAACTTGCGCGCATTCGCGGCGGGGAACACGCTGCGGCGTCTCACGCCCGACCTGCCCGCCGTGACCTGCACGGTGCAGTCGAGCATGCTGACGGGCGCGCCGCCGCGGGAGCATGGCATCGTCGGCAATGGATGGTTCGACCGAGAACTGGCGGAAGTGCAGTTCTGGAAGCAATCCAACCGACTCGTGCGGGCAGAGAAGGTCTGGGAGACGGCGCGGCGGCGTGACCCGAGCGTGACATGCGCGAACATCTGCTGGTGGTACAACATGGCCACAAGTGCGGATGTGTCGATCACGCCGCGGCCGATCTACAAGGCGGACGGGCGGAAGATCCCCGACTGCTACACGGATCCTCCGGAGCTGCGCGACGAACTGACGCGGAAGTTGGGACGGTTTCCGCTCTTTCAGTTCTGGGGCCCCGGAGCGTCAATCGTCTCAACGCAATGGATCGCCCGGGCGGCGATGCACACGTTTGAGCACCACCCGTCGCTCACCGCTCCGCCCACGCTCTCGCTGGTGTACCTGCCGCACCTGGATTACCCCCTTCAGAAGCTTGGACCGGATCATCCGCAGATCCCCGGCGAGATCGCCGCGATCGATGCGGTCGCGGGCGAGTTGATCGAGTTTTACCAGCGTCACGACGTTCGTGTGATTGTGGCGAGCGAGTACGGGATCGAGGCGGTTGACGACGGCGTGCACCTCAACCGCGTGCTGCGTCAGGCCGGGCTGCTCCGCGTCCGTGAAGAAGAGGGGCTGGAACTGCTGGACCCGATCGGATCGCCCGCCTTCGCGGTGGCCGACCACCAGATCGCGCACGTCTACGTCCGCGATCAGGCCCGGCTGGAGGAAGTGCGCTCGCTGCTGGCCGGCGTTGAGGGAGTCGACCGGGTGCTCACGCGTGAAGAGCAGCGCGCGTTCGACGTCGACCATCCGCGCGCCGGCGATCTCGTCGCGATTGCAGCACCGCGCCGATGGTTCACGTACTACCACTGGCTGGATGACGACCGCGCCCCCGATTACGCCCGCACCGTCGACATTCACCGCAAGCCGGGGTATGACCCGTGCGAGTTGTTCATCGATCCGCGGATCGGGAACCCGAAGCTTGCACTGGGACTCCGCCTGGTAAAGAAGAAGCTCGGTCTTCGCACACTCATGGACGTCATTCCCCTCGATGCCTCGCTCGTCCGCGGCTCGCACGGCCGAACTCCCACTCCCGAGACGCCCCTGACGGAGCGCCCGCTGGTGCTGGCTGAGGCCGGCCTGGCGAGCCACACCGAGGAGATGCACTGCCGCGGCCTCCGCGACCTGATCCTCGCGAACATGTTTCCCGCGTAGAGGCGCTGACTTCTCGCCGGGTTCGGCATGTGGACGCACAGCCACTCATGCGGCCCATCGCCCTGTAAGGCGATGGTACGAACAATCTCCCGTGCCCGCCTCGATCACCATACTTGATGGTCCGATGGGAACGGAACTCCTGCGCCGCGCCCCTCCTTCCCCGGCCTCCTCGCCGCTGCCTCTCTGGAGCGCTGCGTACCTCACGACGCACCCGCACCTGGTCGCCCAAATCCACCGCGAGTACGCCGCGGCGGGCGCAACTGTCCACACCGCCAATACCTTCCGCACCACGCCGCGGGCCGCCGGTGAGGATTGGCGTGATCTCCTAGCCCGCGCCGTTCAACTTGCGCGCGAGGCGATCCCGTCGCACCATCGCCTCACAGGGTCCATCGCTCCCCTCGAAGACTGCTACCGACCCGATCTAAGCCCGCCCGACCCGCGTCCGGAGCACCGCGTGCTTGCCCGCGCGTTGGCTGATGCCGGCGTGGACCTCATCCTCTGCGAGACGTTCCCGCACATCCGCGAAGCGCTCATCGCCGCGGAGGTGGCCGTCGGGACAGGCCTGCCCGTGTGGGTCGCTCTCACAGCGGGACCTTCGAGCAAAGCAACCGAAGCGCTCCTCACGCCGGCCGAGGTCGGCGACGGAGCGCGACAGGCGATCGCCGCGGGCGCAGCCGCCGTCCTCGTCAACTGCACGCCGGTGACTCGCATTGCCCCGTACGTCCAGCACCTGGCCGAGGCCGCCGCCGCGACCGCCACCCCCTTCGGCGTCTACGCCAACGCGGGCGAGCCTCGCGACGGCTTCGGCTGGACGGGCCTCCCGCACGCACCGGCTTCCCAGGACGCCGCGAAGCGCTACGCCGACGCCGCCCAGGCGTGGGTCGGCCTCGGCGCAAGCATCATCGGCTCCTGCTGCGGCACCGACCCGGCGCACACGGCGGAACTGGCGCGGCGGTTCGGTCGAGCGCAATAGCTGTGCGGCAAGGAACTCTCACATGCACAACTCTCCCCCACTCGCGCTGAACCAGCAATCCAGGTACACCAGCAGGTCAAACACATCCACCCCTGCCCGGCCGTCCAGGTCCGCATCCGGCTCCCCAGCGAACCACGAGTCAAGGTACGCCAGCAGGTCGAAGACATCGACTTGCGCAATGTCGCCGTCCCGCTCGCACAGGCAGTCCGCGGGCGCGAAGTCGACGTTCAGGACGAAGCTGCCGTCCAGCATGCGGCCGTTGCTGTTTGAGACGCGGATGAGAATGCGCTCGCCCGCCGCGACCGGATGGTCGATCGCCGCATCGACGGCGCGGCCGTTGTCGATGCCGGCACACTGCACCTGCGGCGACTCGAAGTAGTTGCACGCCAGTTCGAAGTCGCCCGTCGGCGAACATGCCGAGTGCAGGCTCAGCTCTGAGAACATGCCCTGGTCAAGGCCGGGCAGGTCGTGCGTGCCGCAGGTGTTGACGAGGAGGCGGCCGTCGGCGGGCGCGGTAAACTCGAACCAGACGTCCGGCTGGCCCGTGCTGAAACCGCAGCGTGCGCCGCCGTCATTCGTGGCCTGTCCGATGCTGCCGTGCAATGTCAGTCCGGCGTAGACCGGCACGGCCATCGCACAATCGTCGTTCACCATCTCGAAATCGGCCGCCAGCACAAAGCCGCCATTGCCAAAGGCATCGCCATTATGAGAGACACGGATGAACAGTTGCTCTCCCGCCTGCACCGGCAGCGTGATCGATGAATCCCTGGCGGCGCCGGCATCGGCGCACCCGTCGCTGTCGTCGTTGCACGCGACTTCGACCGCCCCATCGCCGCAGTCCGCCCAGACGCTCAGGGCAGTGTCCATGCCGAGGTCCAATGCAGGGGAGTCGTTGCTGCCGCACGTGTGGAACGTGACGATGCCGTTGACAGGGACGTCGAAGCGGTACCAAAGGTCGCGGTTGCCCGCCGAGGCGCCGCAGGTCGGCGTCGCAGCGCTCGCCGTCGAGGCCAGCAGCGAGGCATGCACGCGCTCACCCGGCCGGATCGGCAGCGCTCCGGCACAATCGTCGTTGGCCGGAGGGCCAAGGTCACCGTAGAGAAGCTGCAGCGTCATGATGTCGCCGCCGCTCAGGTGGTCGCGCTGACCGATGTCGGCATGCTGGTCGTACGGGGGGCGCACCTCGATCGTCGGCTGTCCGTTGCTGGAGAAGCCGTGCGTTCCGTAGTGCATGAGCGAGTCGAAGTCGTACGGACCCACCATCGTCGCCCAGTCGTTGAGGATGAAGTTGTGAAGCTGCCCGCCTTCGACGTTCTCCTCATGAATGATGATGTACGTGTCGCGGTCGGCGCGCTGGTGCTCGTGGCGAATGCCGAGCGCGTGCATGAACTCGTGCGCGATGATCAACGGCGCATTCCAGTTGTGCATGTTCAGCGACTGGCGGCCGCCGATCATCCCGATGGCCGAAGAGTTCTGCGTCGAGTCCTGCACGTGGATGTAGTTGGCCTGGGCCGGATCAGATGGGTCTGTCCGCTCGAAGAACTGCACCGCGCATGCCGACTCCAATAGCGCGAGCATCTCCAGCGTCGCCTGCCGCTCCGCCGGCCCGACGTTCTCGTCAAACTCGTAGTGCACGATCCCGCCCGGCCAGAGGTTGGCCTGGTGCAGCCCGCGCCCGACCGGGTGCTCCTGGATGGTGCACGGCCGCAGCGGCCGGTCCTCCACCTGGGCGCGGCCCTCCGCGGCCGCAAGCCCGCAAAGCAACAGGGCCACGGCCACGCCGCTGCGTGCGCATTGTTTCATCGGCACAAATCCTTTCTGTGGGCATGCGAAGCCCGGTCGGATCGCCGCCGCCGTTATCCCCACCGGCGCAGACCGTCACGGCTGATGCCTGTTCATGCGCAGTCGCGGACTCACAGGTGCCACGAAAGTCGCCGCAACGTGCGCATTGCGGGTGCTCACTGCGGGCCAGATCTGGCCGCTTCACTCCGCCTCGCCGCGGCCGTCCTCTTCATCGCCAGTTTCGGGCCCGGCAAGCTCATCGTCATCATCCAGCCCAAGCAGTGCGACGGCCGCGGAAGCGTCCCAACCGGACCGGGGCGGAACCGTCGTCCGGCCGGCCGCGTGGGTGCCGTTGGGGCGGGGCTCGGCGGGGCCCTCGATGAGCGCCTGCTCGATCCAGGGGCGCATCATCGGCCAATCTTCGGCAAGCCGTCCTGTGGCGACCACGACCGGCAGCCCGACGTGGCGGAGCACCTCGTCGACCATCATGTCGCGGCCGCTGTCGCCGCCGCGTTCGAGTCGCCGGGCGTCCGTGTGACGCTGAAAGACGATCGCCACGAGCGGGGCCCACGTGCGGCGATCGACCAGGAGCAGGTCCACACTGCGCATGCGCACACGTCGGCGCCACGTGCGCCAGTCGTCCGCATCGCGTCCATCGGGCGGTGTTGGGCTCAGCAGCGTTTCCAGCCGCACGCGCGGGGCGATGACGACCCACGGCGGCAGCCGCCGTGCGATCGCAGTGGCGTACCGGCCTGCCCGGTCGGTGAAGAGCGACGCCCGCAGTTCGAAGGGCGGCGTCGTGAGGAGCATCTCTCCCTCTGGCGTGCTCACGAAGCGGGCCTGCGGCGGCGGCTCGCTCGCAAAGGGATCGTCATCGACGCTTGCAGCATCCGCGGCGGCCTCCGCGAGCGCTTCATCGCGGGCGAGAAAGCCCACAAGCTCCGCCCGGCGTTCGGCGCGCCTCGCCGTGGCGGCCTCATCTTCGACGAGCGGGACGCGCTCGGCGGTCTCCGGCACCTCGAAACGTCGCTCCCGGCGACGGCGTTCTTCGGCCTGGTGCCGTCGCATCGCAATGGCCACAGCGACCGCCCCGCCCACGACGGCGGCGAGCAGCACCAGGATGAGCACGACCTTCAAACCCACCGGAACAGACCGCCCGCCCCCCCCCCGCGCCCCGCCCCCGCGCGCGGCCCCCC
>CAYWRO010000082.1:0-1682 GCA_964460345.1 uncultured Phycisphaeraceae bacterium
CCTCGCCGCGTTTGGCGCTGCACGCGCACCGGATCGTCTTTGATCATCCGGTGACAGGTGAGAAGATGGATGTGCGGGCGGGGTTCCCGAAGGATTTGCGCCGGGTGTTGCGGACGATGCGGCTGCCCTTACCGATGTAGGGTCAATGCTTCGCCATTGCCAGACTATCGCGGTGCACCTACTGGTTGGGTTGCTGCTTAACCTCTTTGTGGCCTGGTCCGTCGTCTTGATCCATGGCCATGTCGTTGAAGAGTGGAGGCCGCGCCACAACCCGCGTGACGAGTTCCCGCTGGTGGTGTTCGTGACCCGCCACCTCGGACATGAGATTGTCAGCGGATGCGCACGGAGCGGCACACTTCTCGACCGGTACCCGGATGAGGTTCAGTTCTACCATGGCCACGTCTGGTGGCCGCGCCGTGCGGTCGCAGTATCTCGCGACGCCTATGGAGTGGCAAGCGGCTGGCCCTTTCTCACGTTGCGGGCGTGGTCCGAGACCGAGCAGATCGCCCTTGAGGGAGATCAGGGCATTCAATTCAGACCGCACACTCAATCCGGATTTGAGTGGAAACCTGAGTTCTTCGACGTGCCGAGCGCGCCTGACCGCCGAACGGTTCCACCCACATTCCCCCTGCAACCCGTGTGGACGGGCCTCATCCTGAACACGATGTTCTACGCAACGGCGTCCTGGCTCCTCATTGCGGGTCCCTTCCGATTGCGCCGCTTCCATCGGCGGCATCGGCGTCGCTGCGAGCGATGCGGTTACTCGCTTCTGGGATTTCCGGTCTGCCCCGAGTGTGGAACGAAGGCTCAGCCCTGCTCCAGCGCTCCCATCAACTCCGCCGCCGCTCCATCCGTGTAGAAGAACCCCGTCTCCGTCAGTCGCCACACGCCCCCATCCATCTCCAGCCACCCGCGTTCGGCGAGCCGGGCAGCCGTCCGCTTTAGCCGCTCGCCCGCCCCTGGCGACGCCGCATCCCCCTCCGCCAGAATCGTCCTGCCATCAATCCCCTCGCGCAGACGCAAGCCCATCATGATCCGCTCCTGCAGTGCGCGGACAGGGTCCGGGGCTTCGTAGTCGATCACCGGGCTGAGCCCGCGCGAGTCCAGCCATTCGCTTAACCGCGGCACGTTCTTCCAGCGGTGCGAGCCGGCTCCGATCGCATCTCCGGCCCACACGTGGCCGCCCGCGCTCGGGCCCGCGGCGAGCCACTGGCCGTGTCGCCAGTAGACGAGGTTGTGCTGCGACTCTTCGCCGGGCTTCGCGAAGTTGCTGACCTCGTAGCGCTCGAGCCCGGCGGCTCGGATGCGCTCGAGCGTGAGCGCGTACATCTCCGCCTCGGTGTCGTCATCGACGGGATCGAACTGGCCGAGGCTGAGGCGCTTCGTCATCGCCGTGTTCGGCTCGTACGTGAGGTTGTAGCACGACAGGTGTGTGACGCCGAGCGCCAGCGCTGCGTCGAGGTCACTCCCCCACTCCTCAAGCGTTTGGCCGGGAATCGCGAAGATCAGGTCGATCGAGCGGCGGTGGACACCCGCCGCGGCGGCGTTCTCCAGGACACGGGCGACGTTGGCGGGGTCGTGCCAGCGTTCCAGAGTCTTGAGGTGCTTGAGGTTGAAAGACTGGGCCCCGACACTGACGCGGTTGACGCCGATGTCGGCCAGGACGGCCATTAACTCGGGCG
>CAYWRO010000082.1:1782-7454 GCA_964460345.1 uncultured Phycisphaeraceae bacterium
CCGACACTGACGCGGTTGACGCCGATGTCGGCCAGGACGGCCATTAACTCGGGCGTTGCGCTTTCGGGGTTGCACTCGACGGTCCACTCGGCGAGGGGCGTTGGAGTCACAGGCGGGGGGGGTTCGTCCTCAGGCGTCTTCCCTCGCTGGCGCTTCGGGCTCGTCGGAGTCACAGGCGGGACGCCTGTGCCACGGGCGCTGCGGATGAAGGAGAGGTCGAAGAGGTCGTTGATCGCCCCGCCCAGCCGCGCCCACAGGTCGGGCCGGAGCAGGCTGGGGGTGCCGCCGCCGACGAAGATCGTCTCCAGGGGCTCGCCGCCGGTCGCCGGAGCCAGGGCCGCCAGCTCATCGATCAGCCGCTCGACAAACGCCTCCTGCCGCTCCTGGTTGTCCACGATGCTGTAGAAATCGCAGTAGTGGCACTTGTGGAAGCAGAATGGAACATGCAGGTACAGCGAGCGAACCGGGGGGTGTGGTCCGGCCAAAGCTGCCGCCACCGCCGCCGGCGGCTCGGTTTGCCGCGGCTGGATCACCCGGATATGGTGCGTTCCTGACATCTGTCAGCGCAATCATTGCACGCTCGAGGGGTTAAGCGATCGAATGGCCGGGAAAACGGGGCAGTGCAGGCCCTCCGGCCCTCCCACCAACCCTCACCCGTGCTCAGTAAGGAAGGAAGCAGCTTGCAGATCTCCCTGGTGATGGTCAACGCGGCGGGGGAGAGCAAGGAAGTCCAGCTCAAGCAGCTTCCGGCGGCGATCGGCCGGGGGGATCACTGCCGCGTGCGGATCCCGCTGGCGGCGATCTCGCGCCACCATTGCGACCTGCTCATCGAGGATGAGGAGCTGATGGTCCGCGATGCGGGCTCCTCCAACGGCACCTACGTCAACGGCGAGCGCGTGACCGAGCGTGAGCTCATCCCCGGCGACCTGCTGGCCGTGGGCCCGATCGTCTTCGTGGTCCGCATCGACGGGCACCCGAAGGAGATCGACGCCAAGGACTCGTACGCCGCGGGGGCGATCGCGCAGGACGGGAGCCACAATGGCGTCCCCGGCTGGGGCGGGCCAGGTGGTGGCCAGCCCGCACCCGCTGAGAAGCCGGCCGCCGGCAAGGGCATGGAGCCGCTCGTCGGCGGCGGGTCGGATGACCCCGACGACAGCGACTTCGATTTCGACCTGGACCTCAGCGGTCTGGACGAGGACTAGCCAAATCGCAAATCACAAATTGCCAAATAGCAAATCAGAGTGCTCGTTCCTGATTTGCCATTTGGCCCTTTGCTATTTGCCATTTCCCTACGGGGCGACCAGCACGCCGTGCGGGCCGCGGCCCACGCCGAGGTAGAAGTCTCCCTGCTCAAGCGCCGGGGCTTGGGATCCGGATCCCGGGTTGAGGCGCCAGAAGCTCAGCTCGCCGTCCTCGACCTGCGGGTCCAGTGAGCGGAACTGGGCGACCACGACGTACCGGCCGGCGGCGTCGAAGCAGATCCCTTCGGGCATCCCCTGCATCGGGTACTCGGTAACGGCTCGCAGCCGACCCGTCGAGCGATCCATCTCCAGCAGCGTCAGTGATCCGCCGCCGAGGCGCGGATCGTCCATCGGCAGGAAGGATTGACCGAGGTTCGCGGTGACGACGAACTTGCCATCCGGGCTGATCGCCAGTCCCTCCGGGCTGATGCCGACGTCCGCGACGCTGGCGATGACGTGTTCGACCAGGACGTCTTCCTCCGCCTCGCTCTCGACCTCGCTCAGGCGCACGACGGTGAGCCGCCCGGGAGGCGCGCCGACGTTGAAGCCCTCGACATCCGGCCCCCACTGCAGGTCCGTCGTGATGAAGAACCGTCCATCCGGCGTGAACTCGCCGCTGTAGGGGTATTTGCCGACGGTCACGGGCTCACCCCATGGGGCGAGCGACCACTCGCCGGAATCTCCCTCGCGCGAGAACTCAAAGAAGACGACCTGGCTGCGCGTCGGCAGCGTGACGGCGAGGTACTTCCCCGAGGGGTGCCAGGCAATTGATGACGGCGAAGCGCTCTCGGCATCCGGCACGTCGAGCAGCGGCCAGGTGTACGCCTCCTCGCCCAGGCCGCTGCCGGAGGAGAAGGGCGCGACGATGATGACGTTGCCATCCTCTGCGTGGCGGCGCACGACGGCGACGAGGTCGCCCTGCGGGTGCACATCAACGGCCATCGGCTCCGGGCCCACGTCGAGACGCCCGGCCTCCTGCGGCTCCAGCGGGCGCGAGAGGTCGATGGCGGTGAGCCACCGCCCGGGCGGCAGGTCGCCGAACGCCTCCGCGCCGGCGGGCGCGGGGCCGCGGGTCTCAACGATGAAGGCCGTGCGGCCATTCGGCGCGACCGCCGCGGCGGTGGGCGGGCCAACGGCGGAGCTGCTCGCGGCGATCTGGGCCCACGGCGTGCCTTCGTCTCGCTCCTGGATCGGGAGCGTGAAGATCGTCACCTGATCCTCGGCGGCCTGGTCGAGGCTGCCGAGCTGCGCGGTGGCGAAGGCCGTGGCGTCCATGTCGACGTCGGAGATGACGAGGATGTAGCTGCCGGTGAGTTCATCAAGCCGGGGCGGTCCGGCCGGAGCCCAGACGGCGCCGTTTCGCTCCACGCCCTGGCCCCCGCCGCCGCCGCAACCGGCCAGGGCGCAGAGGGCGGCTGAGAGCACAATGAGCGACACTCTTGTCATGGCTTGCTCCATTGGGAAGTTGGTGAGGGCCCCCGGTGGGTAGAAGATCGGTCCCATGGACAGATTGTGCGCCGTTTTCCCCGGTGGTGCGACGCAACTTTATTCCCCCAATAAGGTGGGAAGGTCTGCGGTCGCGCCGGCCGGGGTCAGCAGCTCGGCGTGCGGCTCGATGAGTCGCAGGGCCGTGATCAGCCGCCGCATGTCGGGCGGAAGGGGCGCGGTGAAGCGCATCGGCTCACCGGTAATGGGATGTGTGAAGGCGAGCGTCGCGGCGTGCAGGGCCTGGCGGTCCATCAGCGCGGCGTCGGGCGCGATGGTCGGGAAGCGGGCGGCCAGCAGCGCTGCAAGCTCATCGGGTCCGTGGGCGGGATCGACCGCGGCCAGGTCGCTCAGGCCGACGATGCGCCCGCCGTACATGTCGTCGCCGACGATCGGGTAGCCCAGGTGCGAGAGGTGGACGCGGATCTGGTGCGTTCGCCCGGTCTTGAGTTCAAGCTCGACGAGCGTCATCGCGCCCGCGCCGGCGCCCGCCGCGGTGCGCGGTTTGTCCGGGGGAAGGGGAGGGCCGAAGAGGCCGCGGACTCTGTAGATGGTGACGGAGGGCTTGCCGAGTTCATCGTGCCGGACGACGTACTTTTCGCGGTACCCCTTGAGGCGGGATGGGTGCGGGCCGATCGGCAGGTCGATGACGTCGGCGACCGGCTCCATGTGGCCGTGGACGAGGGCGATGTAGCGCTTGTCGACGGTGCGCAGCTCGAACTGGCGGCCGAGCTTCCAGTGTGCCTCATCGTCTTTGGCGAAGACGATGCACCCGGTCGTATTGCGGTCGAGGCGGTGGACGACGCCGGGGCGCGCAAACTCGGTGCCGACGGTGGAAAGCTCGCCCGAGCCGGTGGCGCGGAAATGGTGGGCGAGCGCGTTGATCATCGTGCCGGACAGGTGCGAGCGCGCGGGGTGGACGATGATGTCCGTCTGCTTATTCAGGACGATGAGGTGCTCGTCTTCATACAGCACGTCGAGCGGGATCTGCTCCGGCTGGATTTCCTTGCTTGGCGGCGGGGGCACGAAGACTTCCACCACATCGCCGAGTCGCAGCGTCGTGGACGCCTTTGGTTTGCGGGCGTTGACCGTCACGCCGCCTTCTTCGATAAGCCGCTGCAGTTGCGTGCGGCTCATGAAGGGGATGCGGTCGGTGAGATAGCGGTCAAGGCGCTTCTTGAGGTCGCGCTGCAGCGTGAAGGTGACGCGGTTGGGCGCATCATCGTCGCCGGAGCCGGTCGCTTCGGCCGCTTCGACGATCGGTTCGTCGGCATCGTCCTCGCCAGCGCTCGACCGGGCGAGCTCGATCCGGCGACGGAGTTCATCAGGATTGACTTTGCCGCCGCGCAGCAGGGCGGGTTCATCCGCAGCGGGATCTTCTCCGCGCCGGTCGCGTCGGCGTCGGCCCGAAGCGCTCACGGGGTGGGCGCGGGCTCGGCGGGCGTGTCGGTTTCGGCCGGCTCCTGCGAGTCGGCCTCGTCCTCGGCCTGCTCGGGGTCATCGACCGGGGCCGGTTCGACCGCGGCCGGCTCCTCGCCGCCGATCATGCTCTCCGCCGCGGCTTCATCTTCCGGCGTCACCTCGCCGGGGATGGGCGTGATCGGCGGGGCCAGGGGGGCGGTCTCGGGAACTTCCGGCTCGGGCTGGTAAAGGTCGGCCCTGGCGGGGAGGCTCACGAGCTGGAGCGTCTTGAGTGAGTCGAGTCGCGCCTGGGCCTCGGCGACGAGGTCCGGCATTTTGCCGGCTTCGGCCAGTTCCTTCGCCGCGCGGTAGTGCTCCGCCGCGGCGTCCTTCTCGCCGCGCGATTCGGCGACGGCGGCCAGGCCGAAAAGGCCGCTGAGGGCCAGTTCACGGTGGCGGGCGTCGCGGCGCGTGTCGTCGACGACCTGCTGATAGAGGCTCTCGGCCTGCTTGAGCCCCTCGGCGGGGTCGAAATCCTGGCTGGTCTCGGGGATGACCCCGTCCCAGTTGCCGGTGGAGCCGACCTCGTAGAGGTCGCCGGGCGTGAGTCCCGTGCGGGCGGACTCAAGCCAGATGTCGGCGGCCTCAAGCCGGGCCATGTGCGGCACGACGCCGACGCTGTGCTCCTGCGCCACGCGGACAAGGCCCTGGGGGTTGCCGCTCTCGATCGCCTCATTGAGGGCCAGGAAGGCGTTGTCGCGGCCGGCGCGGCGCATCTGGTCGAGCTTCTGGACGCCGGCGTACGCCAGCGCGATCAAGGCGAAGCCGATGAGGATCCAGCCTCCCCAACGCTGCAGAAAGTCGACGAATTCGCGGTTGATCCGGGCCTCTTCCAGCCCGGCCCCCTCCCGAATCTCGGTGTGGCGGTGTTCCATGGGGACAAGTCTAGCAATGGACAGGGGATAATGGACGCATGCGAGCGAGAATGGTCAGTTGATCAAGAACAATGCTCCGTGAAGCAGGGTCCCGAGGGGGAGAGGATGGATCCGGAGGCGTTGAGGAGGGGTCCTGAGGCGCAGAAGTTGCGTCCTGAGGCGCTCGGGAAGCGTCCTGAAGCGTTCAGGACGCTTCCTGGAGGCTTCAGGACGGCTCCCGGACGCCCGGGGAGGCGTCCTCGGCGGCTCAGGATACCCGAATGCGGGGGGAATCTTCACACACGGAAAGCGTGCGGACAGATGTTCGCCCTGAGCGCCCTGATTGACGCTCCGAGCGCCCTGATTGGCGCTCCGAGCGCCCTGATTGGCGCTCCGAGCGCCCTGATTGGCGCTTGCACCGTAGGTGCGCACCAGCCAAAGCCCAGGGCAACGCCCTGGGTTGCGGTGTTATCGCGGCCGAAACATTGATAAGAGCGCGATTTCACAGCGCCCATGGTCCCAGATCGGCCAGCACGTCGGGCGGGACGAGGCGGTCGCGGATTGTGCGAACGAGCGTTTCGAGGCCGCGGGGCGGGGCGGAGGGGGGAATGGACAATTCACAATGGTCAAT
>CAYWRO010000082.1:7554-14926 GCA_964460345.1 uncultured Phycisphaeraceae bacterium
TTTCGAGGCCGCGGGGCGGGGCGGAGGGGGGAATGGACAATTCACAATGGTCAATGGTCAATGCACAATGGTCAATGGGGAATGGACAATGGTCAATGGACAATGACGGAGGGGGCGCGGGGGCTTTGGCGGCCAGATCGGCACGCAGGCGCACGCGGATGAAGCCGGCCGAAGGCGAAAGGGTCGCGATGATCGCGCCCCACGCCGATTGGACGTCAGCCGATTGTGCATTGTGCATTGTGCATTGTGCATTACCGACCGTGTCTTCGCACAGCAGTACCAGGTCGGCGCTGCGGGCCTGCTCGAGGGCGAGTTGCTCCGCGCTTTCGGCGTGCGGCATTGCGTCTCCTAAATCCATCCCCGGCGTGTCGATCCAGCGCACGGCCAGGCCCGCCAGGTCGAGGCCGACGCCGACGTGATCGCGCGTCGTGCCGGCGAGGTCGGCGACGAGACTGACCTGTCGGCCGGCGAGCGCGTTGAGCAGCGTGCTCTTGCCGATGTTCGGCGCTCCCAGCGCGACGATTGTCGGCGGGTTGAGGAGGCGATTGAGGATGCGAGTCCGCGCTTCGAGGGCGCGCGGCTCGGGATTCGGCTCTTCGCGCCAGCGCCGCGGCTGGTCGAGGAGCAGATCGATCGCGAGCGGGCTCGATGTGCGCGCGAGCGCGGCGAGCATGCGGGATTCGACAGTGCTGAGTGCTGGGTGCTGGGTGCTGAGTGGTTCAGCCGCTTCGACTTTCGCGGGCGCAGCGCGCGGAATGCCGGCGCGGTCGAGGGCTTCAAAGAGTTGCGCGAGGATCGCCGGGCCCGCGTGCGGAAAGAGCAGCATCGAATCGGCCGACGGCCGCGCCACGAGGCCGCGGTCGATCTTCGCGATGGTGCGCAGCGCCGTGCGCCCGACCGGCGGCGCGGCAAAGCCGAGCGATTGCGCAGCGCGCTCGACATCACCGGAGACTTCAATGGCCGCGATCGCGCCGGAAGCGCCGAAGCGCGCGCCCATCGGTGGTGGTGTCAGGAGCCGCCATCCCCCCACTGCCTCCGTCTCTTCACTGCGCGCGGCCGGGTGCGGCGGTGCGCTGCGGCGCCTCATCCCTCATCGTCCTCTTCGGCCGCGGCGAGGCGCTCCACCGCCGCGAGCATGCCGACAAGCTGCAGGTCGGGGACGATGCGCTCCACGAGCGGGTCATCTTCAAAGAGCAGCGCCGCATCGCCGCCCGTGGCGATCACGGCCGGGTACGCCTCGTAATACTCGGCGTACCGATCGATGAGCAGTCGCGCCAGACCGCGCGCGCTGGAGGCCGCGCCGAGCGCCATTGCCTTTTTGGTCGTCTTGCCGAAGGGCTCGGCGGGACCGGGCAGGTCCGCGCGGATGTCCACCTCCGGCAGCGCAGCGGTGCGCTCGTGCATGGCGCGCAGCATCATCCCCACGCCCGGGGCGATCGCGCCCCCCTGAAAGACGCCGGTGCCGTCAACGAAGTCGACGGTCACCGCGGTGCCGGCGTCAATGACGATGCACGCCTGCTTCGTCCGCCACCACGCGCCGAGTGCGGCAAGCAAACGGTCCTGGCCGACGGTGCTGCGGTCCTCCAAAGCATCTTCGATCGGGACGGGCAGGCGTCCGGCGGACCCGCTCCCCGGTTCGGCCGCCGCGGCGTTGCCGCGCTCGCCCCGGATGGATGCGTTGCCGAAGCGCTCCACCCCCTCCACGCCGGCTTCCCGCAGCACGCGCGCGACCTCGTCGGCGATGGGCGGGTTCACCGTCGCGATCAGCGCCGGCAGCGGGCCGGCCGCGAGCAGGCCGGTGACGAACTCGGTCAGGGCGGGGGCGAAGTCGGCGTTGTTGATGACGCGTGAGGGCTCAAGGGCCCCCTGCCGCGCGACAGCGCAGCGCATCCGCGTGTTGCCGATGCTGATGAGGATGATGTCGGGCAGGTCCGGGCGGCCTGCACCCGCGCCGGGGACCTGAAGGAAGGACGGCGGCTGTGAAGATGAAGGAGGGGGCACGCCTGACTGTACGCCCGGCGGGCCGCGCGGACCGATTCATACCATCGAGCGATGGCCAAGGCGGAAAGCGATCCCGGATCACGAACCGGCGGGTGGGGCGACCTGCTGGCCCGCTGCCGCGCGGACCCGGAGATCGAGCGCGTGGTCATCGACGGCTTCGCCTTCCCCCTGGGGACGTACCCCGTCCCCGAGGAACGCGACCAAGTCCACCCGCGCGCGGGGTACACCGTCTCCTTCGAGCCGGCCGACGGGGATGAAGAAGGAGAATGGGAAGAGTGGCCGGACCGGTACGTCTACGACGTGCTGATGCCCGCCGGAAGAGTGGAAGCCCTTTGCAGGACACTCTTTGCGCTCCTTCCGGGGCGGGTGTATCCGATCCTCGACGTCCTCGGTCACGATGCGTATCGCGAGGTCGACCCGTACGTCTCCTACGACCTGGTCGGGCAGGAGCGCTTCCTCGAGGCGGCGCGGCGGTACCGCGACTTCCTCTTTGAGGATGGGCTGGTCGGCTTCGGCGCGATGAGCGAGGAGCCGTTCCTCTACATCTTCCTGGATGAACACAAGATCGTCACCGTGCGGGCGGAGGCGACCCTCCAGAACAGGGTGGAGTCGGTCTTGGCCGCCTTCGACCTGGAGATGGTCGATTCGCTCTCCGGTCCCGACGCCGCGACGCACGAGCATCGCGGCGTGCTGCTGGCCCCCGACGATCGGCCGGAACTTCTTACGGCAGAAGAGATTATCGAACAGCTCTGCGATCAATGGCGGCTCACGCTCAACATCGATCCGGAGACAAACCTGGACGATCAGGGCCAGGAACTCGGCGTGACGGCGTGGCGCTGCGTGGTCCGCGGCGATCCGCTCGAGCCGGCCGAGCCTGTGAAGGAAGGCGAACCCGCGGAGGCGGCGGCGCGGCCGAGCCGCCCGTACGCGGAGATCCTTTTGACGGCCGATTGCCTGCGCGAGGTGGAGCGGCTGGTGCTGGAGGCGTGGGACGAGCTTGAAGGCAGCATGGGCCTGGAACCGCGGATCCTGATCGCCGACCGCGTCGAGCCGGAACCGTTCAATGAGGCGCTGGGCCAGGTCGGCGTGACGGCGGAGTTGTCGGAAATTCGTGTCTGGCACGCGACGTGGCTGGAAGGGAACTGATCGGGAGGGGCGGGGTCACGCTGGCTTGTCAGTTGCGCGGCAGACGGGTGCTGAGGTCGCGCCTGATCCGCTCTGCATGAGGGGTGTTTCGTTTGCCTTCGGCGGCTGAGGCGATTATCTTGCGTGCCTGCCCGCAACGGATCGGTCGGCGCGTCTCTCACGCTCGGGCGCGCCGGTCACGCACGCGAGGCAGTCGATCCGGCCGTATCCGGACGGCGGCGGAACCGGCCTTAGAAGGCTCGGAACCGCCTCCGAGGCACATGCGAAGAGCAGGCGCGGCGCCAATGAGAGGGTTGGCGTCGCTTCAACTGGAGGCTCACAATGCAGATTGGCTCGACTCAGGGACGTCGCAACCGAAGCGCGGCGTGGTTGGTCACAGGCGCTTGCGCGCTTGCGGCGGGAAGCGCGGCGTCTCTGGCGCAGGCCGCGGGAAGCACGCAGGGGCTTGAAGCGACGTGCGTCGCGACGCTTGACGGTTCTCTGGATCGAGCGATGGGGCTGTATAAGGACGGCCAGATGGTCGAAGCGCAGCGCCTGCTGCAGCAGGTGCTCGACCACGGCGCATCCTCGATGCTGACGGATGAGCAGGCGACGATGGCGTCGAAGCTCATCCGCCGCGTGAACGATCGCCTCCGCGAGATGGACCCGGCCGAGGTGAGCCTGCAGAAGGCGGAGGTTGCGGCGCGTGACGGCGACCTGATCATCGCCGAACAGCACGCATCCGCCGTGCTTGGTCAGGCGACGCTCGCCGAGGCGCGCCGCGAACGCGCCGAGGCTGTGCTGGCGACGGTCGAGGCACGCCGGGCGGAGTTCGCCCCGATGATCGCCGACGCCGTTACGCAGGCGCAGCGTGATTTCACCGCCGGGCGCATCGCCGAGGCGAAGGCCGGGCTTGTGACGATCCTTCGAAGCGGCGTGAAGCTGAACGAAGCGCAGCAGCAGCTCGTCGCGGGGCTTCAACTTGATGTGCTCGAGGCGGAGGCCGACAGCGTGCTGACCGCCGCCGTGATGCAGCCGGGCACCGTGCGTCGGCCGGGCAATGGACAGGAGCAGCCGGAGCCGGCCGCCCAGCCGGAGCCGGAAGTCGCGCCGGAACCGGTGCAGGAGGGGGACCTGATTCAGCAGGCGATGCAGGCCGACGCCCGCCGGTACCTGGCCGAGGCGGACATGGCCTTCCAGGAGGCGCGCTGGAACCGCGCGATCGAGTTGTACAACCTGCTGCAGACGAGCATGAGCCAGTACCTCAACCAGGAGGAACTGGCCCGCGTGGAAGAGCGGCTGCAGGAAGCTCGCGTGCAGGCTCGCCGCGGCGGGGGCGACCTTGGCCGGCAGACCCTCGAGCAGATCGAGTTGATCCGCCAGGAGACGGAGCTGGAGTTTGCCAACCTCATCCAGCAGGCGCAGCAGCGGCTGAACGAGGAGGATGTGCAGGCCGCGCGTGACCGCGTGGCCCAGGCGCGTCTGCGTGCCGCGGCCCGCCGCACCGCCTACAGCGAGGCGGAGTACGAGGAGAAGTTCGAGTCAGTCCTGCGGACGATGACCACCCGCATCAACGATCGGGCGGAGCAGATTCAGCAGCGGCAGCTTGCCGAGGCGACGCGCCTGCAGCAGGATCGAGCGCGCAAGGCCGAGGAGACACGCCGGCAGGAGCGCGACCGCCGCATCCTTGAGGGGCTGGACCGCGTTCGTGCGCTGCAGCGCGAGCAGAAGTATGAGGAGGCGCTGCAGGTCGTCGACCAGGTGCTGTTCCTCGACCCGCGCAACCCCTCAGCGCTGCTGCTGCACGACATCATCAGCGACGTGATCGTGTATCAGCGCTACAACCAGATTCAGCGGCAGAAGGCCCATGGGCACGTCGGCCTCACGCTGGACACCGAAGAGGCGATGATTCCGCCCGTCGACATCATCGGGTATCCGGAAGATTGGCCGGAGAAGACGATCGGGCGCGGCGAGCAGAGCGCGTACAACGAGACGCCGGAGAACCGGCGCGTCCTGGCGAAGATGGAATCGACGCGTGTGCCGGCGCAGTTCACGGACAACACGCTCGAAGACGTGCTGAGCTTCATCGAGACCGTCACGGCGCTGAACATCGACGTCGACTGGCAGTCGCTGGAAGAGATCGGCATCGATCGCGACACGCTGATCACGATGAACCTTTCGGACATGCCGGTCAATGTGCTGCTGGACCGCATCCTTGCCAAGGCGAGCCCGGACGCCTTCAGCCGCGCCGACTGGGCGATCAACGACGGCATCCTGCTGGTGGCTTCTGATCAGGATCTGCGCCAGCACACGACGCTGGTGATTTACAACATCACAGACCTGCTGCTGGAGATCCCGGATTACGACAACGTGCCGGAGATCGACCTGGAGTCCGTGCTGCAGCAGGGCGAAGGCGGCCAGGGCCAGAGCCCCTTTGAGGACGATGATGAGGATGAAGAGGAAGGTCTGACCCGTGAGGAGAAGATCGAGCGCATCACCGACATCATCATGAACATCGTGGATTTCGAGGGGTGGCGTGAGAACGGCGGCGAGACGGGCTCCATTTTGGAGCTCGGCGGGTCGCTGATCATCACCAACACTCCGAAGAACCACCGCGAGATCGCCGGCCTGCTCAGCAAGTTGCGCGAGATCCGCAACATGCAGATCAACGTCGAGACACGCTTCCTGCTGGTGAACCAGGACTGGTTCGAGCAGATCGGCTTTGACATCGATGTCGTCTTCAACGCCGACAACAATCAGGTCCGGGCTGCGCGGGCGGTCGACCCGGCCATCCGTCCCAGTGACTTCTTCGACTTCTCCGAGGGCGGCGGCCTGCAACGCAGCATCACGGGCCCGATCCCTGGCGGCGATGAAGATCCGATCACACAGGCCGTACTGCCACCGGAGCGGTGGAGCCCGATCGGTGTGGGGCAGAACTCTCTGGGTCTGACCAACTCCCTGGCAATCGGCGAGTTCGCCGCGGGCATCATCAGCTCCGCGCCGGCCCTTGGCATCGCCGGGCAGTTCCTCGACGATGTTCAGGTCGACTTCCTTATCCAGGCCACCCAGGCCGACCGCCGCAGCGTGCAGCTCACAGCGCCGCGCCTGACCTTCACGAACGGCCAGACGGCCAACATCTTCGTCGTAACGCAGCAGGCGTTCGTCTCCGACCTCCAGCCGGTCGTCGGCGAGTCGGCCGTCGGCTTCGACCCGGAAGTGTCCGTTGCATCGGAAGGCGTGACGATGCTCGTCGAGGGCGTCATTAGCGCCGACCGCCGTTATGTAACGCTCAACATGGACGCGGGCGTCGCCCGCATCGACGGCTTCGCCGAGCAGTCCGTTTCGGCCGTGGCCGGCGGCCAGCTCGTCGACTCTGCCGACGTCGCATCGTTCATCCAGCTCCCGACCATCACGGTCACCCGCGTCCGCACGACCGTGACGGTGCCGGATGAGGGCACCGTCCTGCTCGGCGGCCAGCGCCTCATCACCGAGGTGGAGGTCGAGACGGGGGTTCCGGTCCTGAGCAAGATTCCGATCATCAGCCGCTTCTTCACCAACCGGCTGGAAAGCAAGGAGGAGCAGACCCTGCTCATCCTCGCCAAGCCGACGGTGCTGATCCAGGCCGAGCAGGAGGAGCGGGCGTACCCCGGCCTGCTGGACTCGGTCCGAACCGGCGCGTTCTGATCACAGACGTTTCCGTTGACGCCCGTCGCGCTCCGCGACGGGCGTTTTCTTTTTTGCCCTCCGGCAGATTGGCGCTGCCCTCCTGCCCCCGGCCGCGGCGTATAGTGGGGCCGCCGCCAGCCCCCCAAGGATCACCGGATGCGGGTTGGCAGCCGTCTCAAGGAGCTTCTCGATGTCCAGCAGCGGGTCTCGACTTCGGGTCAGGCGGGAGGGCGCCGTCTCCCAGATCGAGTTTATCGATCGCAACATCCTCGATGAGGCGAACATCCAGCAGATCGGCGAGGAGATCGCCCGGATCGTCGAATCTGAGGACAGCCCGCGGCTGCTGATCAGTTTCGCCAACGTCGACCACCTGTCGTCGGCGGCGCTGGGCACGCTCATCACCATCAACAACAAGGTCCGCCAGCGCAATGGGCAACTGCGCCTGGCCAACATCGACCCGCAGATCGCCGAGGTCTTCAAGATCACGAAGCTCGACAAGCTCTTCGTGATCCTGGACACCACCGGCGAAGCCATGGCCAGCTTCAACGATTGATCTGTTCATTGTGTTATGGCCGCCACC
>CAYWRO010000083.1:0-14826 GCA_964460345.1 uncultured Phycisphaeraceae bacterium
CGGTGGAGGGGTTGGGGGGGTGGGGGGTGGGGGGGTGCCACGGCTTGTCCCGAAGGGCAAGCCGTGCCTGGGCGCACGGCCGCGCCGATCGCCCATCTGCCCGGATTCGGGGGGCCGCCGGGCGTGCTGTGGCTCCACGGAGCCGCGCGGTGGGGCCACGGAGCCGCGCGGTGGGGCCACGGAGTCGCTCGATGGAGCCACGGCGCTGCGCGGTGGAGCCACGGAGTCGCTCGATGGAGCCACGGCGCTGCGCGGTGGAGCCACGGAGCCGCGCGGTGGAGCCACGGCGCTGCGCTGTGGAGCCACGGCGCGGCGCAATGGAGCCACGGAGTCGCGCGGTGGAGCCACGGCGCTGCGCCGTGGCTGGTCCGCGCGTGGTTATTGCCCGATTGAGCCCCTGAAAGGCCGCCTCAATTGGGGAGATGCCCCCCCCCGGATTCGCCGGCTGCCCACCTTCCACTCGCCCCCCGCCTCCTCCGGCCCGGCGGCCGCGGCGTTTCTTCGCCGCCGTCCGCTGCAACTCGGCCCCGAATCAATCCGAATAAAGAGAACGGGCCTCGCGATCGGATGACGGGGAAGGAAGGCGAGGGGAGGGGGAAAGGGAGGAGGGGAGCGTGGCCCCGGTTTGGTTTCTTTACCCGGCGCGCTCTGCGCCGCGGATGTGTCCTCAGCACCCGGAGACTCTGGCATGGCGCCCCGCCCCCGCCCCACCCGCCCCCCCCGCCGTGCGTTCACACTCATCGAGTTGCTCGTCGTCATCGCCATCATCGCGCTGCTCGTGAGCATCCTCCTGCCCGCCCTCGCCTCCGCGCAGAAGGCCGCGCGCAGCACCATGGGCATCGCCAACCTGCGCAGCACCGGGCAGATGGTGCATGTCTACGCGAGCGACTTCAACGACGCCCTGATCAACCCCTGGCACCCCAGCAACGCGGCCCTCGGCGTGACGTGGTCGTGGTACTTCGAGCCGCACGGCCACAACATCGGCGGTGAGCCGGGCGTCGGCTGGTACTTCGGCGACCCGACGCGCTCCACCGAGCCCTTCGGCGTCTTCTGGGCGAGCCTCGTCGCCAACGATTACAACCGCGGCGACACCTCCGCCGACTTCATCATCTCCCCCGCCGATGTGTGGACCCGCGAAAGCGAGCGCCGCTTCATCGCCGCCGCGGGCGGGCAGCACACCAACGCCATGTTCCCCGGCTCTTTCTACTATTCGCCCACCATGTGGTTCAAGGCCGAGCGCTACGCCGGCACCGCCGCCGCGCCCGTGAATGACAGCGTCAACTCGGCACGGCTCCACTGGCGCCGCAACCTCCTCAGCGACGTCACGCACCCGGCGGCGAAGGTCATGGTGTGGGAACGCATGGACTTCCGCCAGGAGACACGCCTCGACCGCACCAACCGGCCCGAGGCCTACCCGCCGCAGTGGAACAATCCCGCCGCCAGCGTCCACGCCATGACCGCCGACGGCAGCGTCGTCAAGAGCAAGACCGCCGAACTCGTCGAACTGGCCAACTCGACGGAAGCGGCCGTCCGCGACGTCTACCGCCCGAGCGGCACCTTCGACATCCGCGCCAGCGCCATGAGGGACTGGGAACTCACCGAAGACGGCTTCGAACTCAACCGCGCCGGCTTCTTCTGGTCCACACGCCACGGCATCCGCGGCCGCGACCTGCCGCGCTGACCCGCGCACACTGAACGCACATGAAGAGCAAACGCGATCGCATTCTCGCCGTCATCGCCGCCGCGGCCGTCCTCCTGGCGGTCGTCATCGTCTGGCGCACGCTCACCACGCGCACGCCGCCCGCCGCCGTCGACCAGGACGTGCTCGAGGCCGACCGGCAGATGAACGAGCAAATGCAGCAGCAGGCCCCGCCGGAGCCGCAGAACGTCCCCGAGCCGCCGCGGAGCCGCACGCCCGGCGGGCTGTAGGCCGACCTACGCCTCCATCCCCACACCGGCGATTTTGTTCGGTGGACGCCGCTCCCGTCCCGATGTAGACTACAAGCAAGGCGGGCTTCACCCCGCCACTCGTGGTTCGGGTCTGCAGTCCGGGTTCTCCGGGCTGACAAGCGAGTCGGACATCTCGTGGAGGTTCCCCATGCCGCTTCGTCGCTCTGCGCTCAAGGCGTTCACGTTGATCGAGTTGCTCGTTGTCATTGCGATCATCGCGCTGCTCATCGCGATTCTCCTGCCCGCCCTGGGCCAGGCGCGGAAGCTGGCCTGGCGCGCCGTCTCGCTCAGCAACATGCAGCAGCTCAACATCGCCTCGGCCGGCTACCGCGACGACAACAAGGGCTTCATGCCCGTGACGCTCTCGACTGCCTTCGGTCGCACCAACTCCGTCGGATGGTGCACGTGGAGCTTCGGCGGCAATGACCCCGACCCCTACTGGTTTGCCTATCCGTACGCCGACATTATCGCCGCGGACCGGCAGTTGAACCCCTACGTCTACCCGGACGCGGACTTCTACGCCCCGCCCCTCCCGCATCGGATGCGGGGGAACGACCCGAATCGCAAGTCCATCAAGATGGAGGTCTTCAAAGATCCATCGGACAAGGTCAGCTATCAACGACCGGAACACCGCGTGAATGGCGTACCGGGCGTCTCGAGCTATGAGGACGTTGGAACCAGTTACCACTTCAACGTCAAGTGGTTCTACCAGCTCTACCCCAACGAACTCGACTTCGTTCCCGCGTTCAACCACGGTACAGCTCGGTTGCGCGTTGCCGATTCTTTCAACCCGGCACTCTTCGTCTGGGCCCACGACCAAACGCCCGACAAGGTGGTGCTGGACAACAATCCCGCGTTCCGTTTCGAGAACGGCTACGGCGACATCAACAAGGGCGTGATGGCCTTCCTCGATGGCCACGTCGCCTACCTGCCCGTCATTCCCGGTGACAACGAAGCAGCGTACAAGAACTCGCGCTACCACCTCGTCTTCGAAGACCTTCAGGTGCCGAACATCAACTGAGTTCGGCCGCACCGGATCGCACGATACGCCAAGCGGCATCCTTCGCTATCATTCCGCCCCCTGCGGTCGGTGCGCGGCGGAAGCGCCGTTGCGTTCCTGCCGATCGCGTTGCGAGGGCGTGAATGCGCATCATCATCTGCGGAGCCGGGCACGTCGGGGGGCACGCCGCGGAGGTGCTCAGCGCCGCCCGCCACAGCATCACGCTGATCGACCACAACCCGGATCGGCTTCGCGCGATCGGTGACTACCTCGACGTCGCAACGCTGCTGGGCAACTGCGCTGAGGCAAGGGTCCTTCTCGATGCAGGCGCCGCCAGGGCCGACATGGTCGTCGCCGCGACCCAGAGCGACGAAATCAACCTTTTGACCGCCTCCATCGCCCGCGGGCTCGGCGCCGGCAAGACCGTCGCACGCATTCATCACGGGGAGTACTACCAGCAGGGGTTGGAGGGCGGCTTCAGTTACGAGAAGCACTTCGGCATCGACCGCCTCATCTGCCCCGAGTACGCCACCGCCGAGTCGATTGCGCACGTCCTGCGCAATCCCGCCGCCATCGCCATCGAGAGCTTCGCTCGCTGGCGCATTGAGATGCAGGAGTTTCATGTCGATGCCAAAGCCCCTGCCGTCGGCCGCTCTCTCGACGCGCTCTCCTTCCCGAGCGGTGCGCGCCTCACGGCCGTCTCACGGAATGGCGACGTCTTCCGCCCGACCGGCGCGACGATCATTCAGTCCGGCGACGGCGTCGTCCTTCTCGGCGAGCACAAGGCCATGGAGCGCGCCATCAAGCTCTTTGGAAAGCCGAAGCTCGACCGCCGCACCGTCGTCGTCATGGGCGGCACGCCGATGGCCGAGTGGTTCTGCCGCGCTCTGCGCGACCGCGCCTTTTCGATCCGCCTCTTTGAACCCGATCGCGCCCGCGCCGAGCAGCTTGCCGAACGCCTGGACTGGGTGACCGTCGTCAACGCCGATCCCACGACCGAGGCGACCTTTCAGGAGGAGTACCTCGCGAAGGCCGACGTCTTCATCGCCCTCACCAACGATGATGAGACCAACATTCTCGGCGGCGCGTGGGCCAAGAGCAAGGGCGTGGCCAGGGCCATCGCCGTCGTCCAACGCCCGGTCTACCTGCACCTGCTCTCCCACGTCGGCATCGATCTGGCCTTCAGCCCGCGCGTCACCGCCGCGCGTGACATCGGAGCCATGCTTGATGATCGCCCCCTCCTGCGGCTGACCTCTCTCGCCCGCGGCGTCCTCGATGTCTTCCGCGTCCAGGTCGCCGCCGATGCCCCCGTCACCGCCGCGCCCCTCAAAGATGTCGCGGGCCTCACACCCGACTGGCTCGTCGCGGCGGTCCAGCATTGCAACGACACTTTCGTCCCGGACGGCCACACGGTCATCCAGTCCGGCGACGTCGCTCTCGTCGTCGGACCGCGCGGCCGTGAGCCCGACCTGAGGACGATCTTCGGCCTCGCGTAACGACGCGGCAGCCTTTCACTCCATGAACTACAACTTCGTCCTCAACCAGCTCGGGCTCCTCCTGCTCATCCTCGCCGCGCTTGTCGCCGTCGTGGGCGCAGGGGACATCGCCGCGTATGTCGCCGGCGTGGAGCGCGAGGGCGCCGCCGCCGCGGCGTTCACGATCACCGCCGCCGTCGGCCTCACCGTCGGTGGCGCCGCCTGGCGATTTACCCGGGGCAAGGCCGGCACGCTCGAAAGGCGCGAGGCTCTCCTGCTCGTCGCCCTTTCCTGGATTGTCGGCGCGGCGCTGGCGGCCATGCCGTACTGCATCTGGGCCAATCTGATCGCCGAACCCAACGCGGCCGCGGTCTTCCGCTCACCAATCAACGCGTACTTTGAATCGATGAGCGGCCTGACCACGACCGGCGCCACCGTATTGACGCAGATCGACGCGATGCCGAGGTCGCTCCTGTTCTGGCGCGCGCTGACGCACTGGGTCGGAGGGCTGGGGATCATTCTTCTCTTTGTCGCCGTCCTTCCATCGCTCGGCGCCGGAGGCCGCCGTCTCTTCCGCGTCGAAGCGGCCGGGCCGGCGCCGGAGGGCGTCAGCCCGCAGATCCGTCAGACCGCGCGCATTCTGTGGCTGATCTATCTCGGTCTCACAGTCGTCCTCACCGTCGCCCTGCTGCTGGCTGGAATGAACCTCTTCGATGCGATCACCCACGCCTTCTCCACCCTCGGCACCGGCGGCTTTTCCAACTACGACGCCAGCGCGGGACACTTCGACTCCCCGCTCATCCACTGGATCCTCATCGTTTTCATGATCCTCGCCAGCGCCAACTTCGGCCTCTACCACCAGCTTATCCGCCGCCGCTGGAGCGTCCTGCGCACCGATCCCGAGTTCAAGCTCTATCTTGCCATAATCGCCGCGGCGGGTGCGGTTGTCACCGCCCTGCTCGTGACGCGACCAATCATCACCACCACGGGGGAGGAACTCGCGCCGGGGTTCTTCGCCGCGCTGCGTCACGGCGTGTTTCAAACCGTCTCCATCCAGACCACCACCGGCTTCTGCACGGCGAACTTCGACCTGTGGCCGATTCTCGCCCAGGGCGTCATTGTCATGCTCATGTTTATCGGCGGCTGCGCCGGGTCGACGGCGGGCGGCATCAAGGTAATCCGGGTCTGGATCGCCTTCCGTGTCATGCTCGCCGAGGTCGAGCGCATCTTTCGTCCCAACGTGGTCCGCCCGGTGCGGATCGGCGGCGTCACGGTTGATGCAGACCTCAAGCTCTCGACCTTTGCCTACATCCTCGGCATCATCATCCTCTGGGTGGCCGGGACGGCCGCGATCATCGTCTTCGAGGGGCTCTTCGGCGCTCCGCAGCACCCCATCGACTTTGCTACGGCGTCCACATCCAGCATCGCCTGTCTCTCTACGATCGGGCCAGGTCTCAGTCGAGTCGGCGCGGTGGAGACCTACGCGTGGCTGTCCGCACCGAGCAAAGTCATCCTGACGCTGTTGATGCTCCTGGGGCGCCTTGAGGTTTTTGCCATTCTCGTTCTGCTCTCGCCACGGTTCTGGCGCGAAAGCTACTGACAAGCGCACTCTTCACTGTGCACCCTCCACTCCGCCTCCCCTTCCTATCCTCCTGAATGCTCACGGATGACCAGCCCTTCCCCGGCGCGGAGCCGCCCTCCGACCCCGCCGATCGCGATCCAACCGACACCCTCGAAGGCCTCACGGAGGCCCAGCGCAAGGCCGTTCTCGCCACCGAGGGCCCTGTCCTCGTCCTGGCCGGCCCCGGTTCCGGGAAGACCCGTGTCATCACGCGCCGGATCGCGCACCTCATCCGCTCCGGCATCCCCCCCTGGCAGATCCTCGCCGTCACCTTCACCAACAAGGCCGCGGCGGAGATGCGCCAGCGCGTCACGGCCCAACTCGGCGAGGGCCGTGCCACCCGCGGCCTGACCGTCACGACCTTCCACTCCCTGTGCGCCCGCCTCCTGCGCCGCTTCGCCGACGTCGCCGGCCTCCCGGGTCTTAAGGGTGACTTCGCCATCTACGACATGGCCGACCAGAGCGCCCTGATGAAGCGCGTCCTCGGCGAGCTCGACCTGAAGAGTTCCAACTTCCCGCCGCGGGCCGTCCTAACGAAGATCAGCGACGCCAAGAACAAGCTGCAGGACGCCGCGACCTTCCAGCGCCACGCCGCGGACTTTTACAGCCGCACCATCGCGCGCGTCTACACCGAGTACGAGAAAGCCCTGCGCAAGGCCAACGCCGTCGACTTCGACGACCTGCTCCTGCTCACCGTCAAGATGCTCGAGACCAACGCCGAGGTCCGCGAAGCGTGCCTCTCGCGCTGGCAGTACCTGCTCATCGACGAATACCAGGACACCAACAAGGCCCAGTTCATTCTCGCCTCGCTCCTGGCCGGCCTCGGCGCCAAGGACTTCTCCGGCGAGCCGCGCGCCAACAACATCTGCGTGGTGGGTGACCCCGATCAGTCCATTTACGGCTGGCGCGGCGCCGACATCTCCAACATCCTCGAGTTCGAGAAGCACTACCCCGACGCCCAGGTCATCCCCCTCGGCGAGAACTTCCGTTCCACCAACCAGATCATCGAAACCGCCGACGTCCTCATCCGCAACAACAAGAAGCGGAAGCACAAGGACTTGTCGGCCGTCAAGGGCGACGGCCCCCCCGTCCAGATCACCCTTTGCCGCGACGAACACCACGAGGCCGCCCTCGTCGCCGACTGGCTCAAGGGCATCCGTAGCACCGGCTTCCAGCCGGTGCAAGAGGTCCGAGCGGCTGGGGGCTCGCCCGTCGAAGCAGATCAGCACCGGCTGGAAGCCGGTGCTACGCCTGTTCCCTGGAAGGACATGGCCGTCTTCTACCGCATGAACGCGCTCAGCCGCGTCATCGAAGAAGAACTCCGCAACCGCGGCATCCCCTACATCATCGCCCGCGGCACCGCCTTCTATGAGCGCGAAGAAGTGAAGAACGCGCTCGCGTATCTCCGCGTTGTCGCCAACCAGGCCGACGACGTTTCACTCAGCCGCATCATCAACGTCCCGACCCGCGGCATCGGAGCCGCCTCTCTCCGCCAGGTCGAGACCGCCGCGCTTCAGGCGGGAGTTCCCCTTTTCGACGCCCTCCGCGCCGTCGCGGCCGGCGACCAGATCGACGGCGTCTCCTCCCGCGCTGCCGCCAGCATCCAGCGCTTTGTCGAGATGGTCGACACATGGACCGGCGCGGGCTCCTTCATGGGCGCAGACGTCCCCGCCTCCCTCAGCGACCTCGTCGAGCGCGTCATCCGCGAGAGCGGCCTCGAACAGATGTACCGCGACCTCGCTCACAAGACCGGCAACGAGTCCGATGAAGAACGCCTCGACAACCTGAACGAACTCGTGTCCTCCGCCGCGGATTTCGAGAACGAGTACGACCCGGCCAACGACCCGGCCAACGAACCGATCACGCCCGACGACGCCGGCCGCGTGCGCGATCCCGACATGCCGCCCCTCCTGGCCATCCTCCGCTCCTACCTCGAACGCGTCGCCCTCGTCGCCGACGCCGACACCGTCGACCCAACGCAGGGCGCCGTCACGCTCATGACCCTCCACGCCGCCAAGGGCCTCGAGTTCCCCGCCGCGGCGATGATCGGCCTTGAAGAGGGCTCCCTCCCGCACTTCCGCGCCGAAATGAGCGAAGATGAACTCGAAGAAGAGCGCCGACTCTGCTTCGTCGGCATCACCCGCGCCATGACCCACCTCCACCTCTCCTGCGCCCGCTACCGCACCATCCGCGGCGTCAGCGAACGCACCATCCCCAGCCGCTTCCTTTCCGAACTCCCCGCCCAGCACGTGAAGATCAGCGATCAGGCCGACCCACTCGCCTGGGGCGATGACGGGTATCGCGACGAGTTCGACGACGCCCCGCGCCGCCGATCCGACTCGCGAGGGTGGGGGAATGCGGCGGCGGAAGCTCGCGGCAGCCGAACCTACAGCAGCGCTCAACCCGCATCGCGCCCCCGCTCCATCGGCGGCATCCAGGCCGGCGCAAAGGTCCGCCACCCCCAGTTCGGCCTCGGCGAAGTGATCACCGTCACCGCCGGCGCCTCAGCCCGAGCCAAGGTCAAGTTCCGCGACGTCGGCGTCAAAACCCTCGTCCTCGAATACGCGCGCCTCCAGGTGCTGTAGATCGCAACGCTCAGAGCCGCGACTTGTCGCGATGAGCGGCTGGAAGTTGGCGGTCCATAAGCGAAGGGCGGCGTTCCCTATAGTCGCTCATGTACAAGATCGACGTTCACACGCACATCCTGCCGCCGGGGTGGCCGGATCTGCACGAAAAGTACGGGTACGGGCGCTTCATTCACTTTGATCCGATCACGGGAGCGCCGTCGGATGAGAATGGGAGTGCGCCGGCGGGGGCGTGTTGCGGCGCGAAGCTGTTGATCGGCGGCGCCAAGGGGGACAACTTCCGGACGATCAAGCCGAACTGTTTCGATCACACGGTGCGGCTGAGCGAAATGGACGACACGGGCGTCGATGTGCAGGTGCTGTCGACGGTGCCGGTGATGTTCAGCTACTGGGCCAAGCCGGAGCACACGCTGGAGCTGGCGCGGTATCTCAACGATCACATCGCGGAGGTGTGCCGGGCGCACCCGCGGCGGTTCGTCGGGCTCGGCACGCTGCCGATGCAGAGCCCGGACCTGGCGCTGCGCGAGCTGGAGCGGTGCGTGAACGAGCTTGGGATGGTGGGGATCGAGATCGGCAGCCACGTGGAGCAGCCGCGGAGCAAGGACTGGAACCTGTCGGAGCCGGCGCTCTTCCCGATCTTTGAGCTGTGCGAAAAACTCAACGTCGGCGTCTTCGTTCATCCGTGGGACATGATGGGCGAAGAGCAGATGGGCAAGTACTGGCTGCCGTGGCTTGTTGGCATGCCCGCCGAAACCGCGCGGGCGGTGTGCTCGATGATCTTCGGGGGCGTCTTTGACCGGCTGCCGAACCTGCGCGTGTGCTTCGCGCACGGGGGCGGTTCGTTCCCGTACACGATCGGCCGGATCGAGCACGGATACAAGTGCCGGCCGGACCTGGTGGCGACGGACTGCGAGCACAACCCGTGGTGGTACCTGGCGGATTACGACAAGCCGGCGCGGTTCTACGTGGACTCGCTGACCCACTCGCGCAATGCGCTGCGATACCTGATCAGCATGATGGATGAACGCCGGATTGCGCTGGGGTCGGACTATCCCTTCCCGCTGGGAGAAGCGCGGCCGGGGGCGATGATCGATTCAATGTACGACCTGACGTACCGGACGAAGCAGCGGCTGCTGGCGGGGACGGCGATGGAGCTGTTTAACCTCAATCCGCGGGATTTCGGGATGGAGGACATCGACCGGTCGCCGTACACGGACGAAGTGCACGAGCCGCGGGCGGCACGGGGATGAAGAGAAAATTCACCGCGGAGCACGCGGAGAGCGCGGAGCATCTTTCGCAGTCCGGATGCTCTGGTGTCGTCGCAGTGAGTGAGCGACTCTGGAGCGCTTGCACTCACACCTGTCGGGTCCGTGCAAAGCGCTTGACGCCGTTCGTGAGCAGCTTCACATTGAAGTTGATCAACAAGCCTACCGGCAGTTCAGCCAGTTTCATGTATGTCAGCAGTTGCGCCTCGTGGATCGGGTCGAGCTTGGTCACGGCCTTCAACTCCACAAGCACAGTTCCTTCCACAACCAGGTCCATGCGGTAGGCGCAATCAACCTCTACTCCCTTGTACCGGATCAGGAGGGGCTGCTGCCGCACAACGGCCAACCCGCGCGTCGTCAACTCGTGCACGAGGCACGCCTCGTACGCACTCTCGAGCAACCCCGGTCCGGTTTCGCGGTGAACCTCGATGGCGGCCCCGATGATCTGTTCTGTCAGTGCTTCGTGTTCCAGCATCTCTCGCCTCCACCGACGGACAGGGCGGCCGGATTCCACACACCGCTCCGCGCTCTCCGCGCACTCCGCGGTGAATCACTCCGTCTTGGCGGCGAGCGCCTCGGCCATCGTGCCTTCGACCATGCCGGGGACCCAGACTTCTCGCATGTCCTGGCCGTCGTTGATGCGGCGGAGGGCGAGGTAGAGCATGGTGCCGGCGCAGAGGATGTAGCTGAAGAGGTAGGCGGCGACGAGCGCGAGGGGGATGGCGATCCAGAGGCGGACGAACCAGGCGCCGGTCTGCCAGGTTGCGCCGGCGTCTTCGGCGGCCAGGCCTTCCATCATGGCCTCGCCGCGGGGGCCGACCCAGACGCCGGCGGCGGCGCGGGTCACGAGCAGGACGAGCCCGGCGAGCAGCGAGGCGACGAAGAGGGCGATGACGCCCTGGATGAGGACGAGCAGCAAGTAGAGCACGAGTCGCACGGGGCGGTTGAAGACGAACTCATACACGCGGCTGACGGCGTCGAAGCCGTCGGTGCCTTCGACCATGACGGCGGGGATGAGCATGATCGCGCCGAGGGCGTAGGCGATCATGACGACGGCGGCGACGAGCGAAGCGAGCAGGAAGAGGCCGTAGAGCGCGCCGCCGATGACGTTCAGCACGGGAAGGTTAAAGAAGATCCAGCCCGCCACGGCGAGGCCGAGCGCGGTGAGCCACACGATCGCCAGCGGGCCGACGACAGCGCCGATGAGGGAGAGCCACCGGCCCGCGGCGAACCCGAGGATCCGCGGCCAGGAGCGAGATTCGCCGAGGCCGTAGTCGATCGCCGCGGAGCGTGCGATGGCGCCGCCGCCGAGGGTCTTGACGAGGAGGGCGAGGGGGATGAGCAGGAGCGTGATGAGCGGGTGCTCCGTGAGGAGCGCGAGGGGCATGCCGACGAAGAGTTGATAGAGGGCGGCGCCGGTCTCGCTTGCTTCGCCGCTGACGAGGCCGGTGGCGACGGCGTTCATCTGGCCGGTGTAGGTCTGGAGGAAGCTGGTCTTCTCCCCGCTTTCGGTGTCTGCGCCGAGGAGGCTGAGGCTGTCGGCGGCACTGAGCAGGAGGGCCAGGGCGATGATCGTAAAGAAGGCAATGGCAAGACGTTGCGGCGCGAGGGCGAGGCCCGGGGCGCGCAGCAGCTTGGGCCAGACCAGGTCTTCGATGAAGTCTTCCACCAGAACAGGGGTCAGTCCGACACCCTCTGCTTGCTTGCTCATGCTGCGCTCCAGCGAATCGCCCCCGCGGTTTTCCCAAACTATCCCGGGCGGATTACGCCGATGCTACCCCGATTGCCGCCGCGGCGTGTGCGTGAGCGCGTGGCGCCCGGGCCGGTGGCCCAAGCGGCCGGCGGTGTTTCGGTATGATGCGGAGGCCCGCGCGCCAGACGGTTTCTCTTTCTTTGCCCGGCGCTTTCAGCGGAGGTGAATCAGCATGACAGGCACTCTCGCCGCGATTGGAACGAGCTTGATCCTGGCGATCGTCGTCGGCGTCGTCATTCTGTTTCTGATCATTCTCATTGTTTCGCTCTACAACGGCCTGGTGCGCAAGCGGATCGATTGCGACAACGGGTGGGCTCAGATCGATGTGCAGCTCAAGCGGCGGTATGACCTCATCCCGAACCTGGTGGAGACGGTGAAGGGATACGCCGGCCACGAGCGCGACACGCTGGAGGCGGTGATCGCCGCGCGGACGCGGGCCGTGGATGCGAGCAAGTCGAACCCCGCGGCCCGCGGCGAGGCGGAAGGGATGCTCACCGCGGCACTCGGGCGGCTTTTTGCGGTGGCGGAGGCGTACCCGGACCTGAAGGCCAACCAGAACTTCGGCCAGCTTCAGGAAGAACTGACGAGCACCGAGAACAAGATCGGCTTCGCGCGCCAGCACTACAACGACTGCGTGGCGCGGTACGAGAACGCGCGGCAGGCGTTCCCGTCGAACATCATCGCCGGAATGTTCAACTTCACGCGGCGGGAGTATTTCGAGGTGACCGAACCGACGGTGCGGGAGGCGCCAAAGGTTTCGTTCTCGTGAATCGGCATCGTCCTCGTGAAGGGCTGACCAGCCGGTCAATCGACAAAGTTCGTGCTCGACCCCCTTTGGGACCCGACCCAGACAGTTCTTCCGCCGGGCGGTTGTCAGATAATGGCCATCTTCTGACGAAGCCTCGCCGGGTTTGGCAGAGGATTGACAAACCGAGCGCTTAATTGTCAAATTTTGCGTCTATTTGACAAACTAACCGGCACAGCTTAGCATTCGTCGAACATGGACCTGACGAAATTCGCCAGCCAGATCCCGGGGCGGCTCGTTCCGACGGAAGGCGGGCGGTCCGCCTTTGTTCCGGATCCGCTTCCGGCTCGCTTCGAGTTGCCGCGAGAAGCGTTGGGGCTCTATGCCGAGGCGCTCGCGGCGGTGGGGGAACTCAGGGGCATCACGTCTTCGGGGGTGCTGACGAACCCGGGGATTCTGCTGCGGCCGCTGCAGCGCGAGGAATCGCTGCGAAGCAGCAGTCTGGAGGGGACGTACGCCAGCGCGGAGGAACTGCTTCTGTTCGAACTGGATTCGGGCGATGCGGACACTCCCGGCGCGGAGCGGAAGCGCGAGGTGCACAACTACGACCGCGCTCTCCGCCATGGCGAAGAGATGGCGGCCGAGCGGGGGTTTTCGAACTTCCTCATCCGGGCGCTGCATCAGCAGCTTCTGGAGGGTGTTCGCGGCCAGGAGAAGTCGCCCGGCGAGTTCCGGCGCGGTCACGTGCAGATCGGGGTCGATGCGCGCTTCATTCCGCCGCCGGGGCACCTGGTGCTGGAGTGCATGGAGGCGCTGCAGGCGTACATGCAGGATCCACGCGACCAGTTTCCGCCGTTGGTGCGAGCGTTCCTGGTGCACTACCAGTTTGAGACGATTCACCCCTTTCGCGATGGGAACGGGCGGGTGGGGCGGTTGCTGCTGTCGCTGATGATCGCGCGCTGGTGCGAGCTGGAGCGCCCCTGGCTGTTGGTCAGCGAGTTCCTGGAGCGGAACCGCGACGCCTATTTCGGCGCGCTCTTCGACGTCAGCGCTCGGGGCGACTGGGACGGGTGGGTGCGGCTGTGCATGCGTGCGACGATCGAGCAGAGCCGTTCGACGATCGCGCGGTGCAAGGCGCTGCTCAAGCTGCACGCGCGGTGGAACGAGTCGGTGCGCTCACTGGGGATGTCGGTGCGCATCGGCGCGCTGCTCGATCACCTGCTCGCTACGCCGATCATCAATGTCTCTGGCGCGAGGGGAGTTCTTGGGGTCGGGTCGGTGAATACCGCGCGAGCGGATCTCGAACGCCTTGCGGAGGCCGGTCTCCTGACGGTCATTCGCGAGTCCCACCCGCGCACCTATCTGGCGACGGAGGTTCTTGACATCGTGCATCGACGGGGCGGCTAGTGCCAACGGCACTGCGGCCGTCCAAGCAGGGCAGTCACCTGGACATGACGACCTCCCGTTCCGAAGAACCTGTATCATGAAACCATGTACGTCGGAGGGGGGCGCTTTGGGGTAAGCGCACAGCAGCGCCTCATGCAAGAGTCAACGTCTCATTCCGACGAGAATGCACCTGGGCCAGCGCCCCTCCGTTCGACGCGGACGGGGCGGGCGCCTGCTGCCGCGCCTCCCGGGGGGCCGGGGCGGGTGCGCTCGGCTGATCTTGATGCGCAGCGCCGGACGTTGCGGGAGGGGATCTCGGCGTATCCGGCGACGATTACCTATGTGGACCTGATCCGGCGCAACAAGCGCGAGAGCGTGCTGCTGATTGTCGGGATGATCGTGCTGACGATGGTGGTGGGCGCGGCGATTGCGGCGGGGTTGAGCGCGTATTACGGGGGCAGGGGAGGGGGGGTGCCGCGCGGGGAGGTGCTGCGGGAGTTGCTGCCGTCGATCATCATCGGGGCGGTTGCGGCGCTCCTTTTCGCTTCCATGGGCGCGGCGTGGTCGTGGTTCGGGGGGGCTTCGGCGATTCTGCGCATGAGCGGGGCGCGGCAGATCCAGAAGGAGGACGATCCGGAGCTCTTCAACGTCGTGGACGAGGTGCGCCTGGCGGCGGGACTGCCGATGCCGGCGGTGTACCTGATCGAGGAGACGGCGCTGAATGCGTTTGCGACGGGGCGGGATCCGGCGCACGCGGCGGTGGCGATTACGACAGGGCTGCGCAAGAAGCTGACGCGCGATGAACTGCAGGGGGTGATGGCGCACGAAGTCGCGCACATCCGGCACTACGACATTCGCTTTGCGATGCTGATGGCGACGATGGTGGGGCTGATCGTGTTCGCGTGCGATGCGTTCTGGCGGATCGGGCTGCGGACGGCGCGGTACGGGGGCGGGGGGATTGGAGGGGGGGGGCGGCGGCGCTCGGGCAAGGGGAGCGGCGGCGGGGGGGCGGCCGTGATCGTGGTGCGGCTCATCGCCGTGCGGCT
>CAYWRO010000084.1:0-14796 GCA_964460345.1 uncultured Phycisphaeraceae bacterium
GGACGGCAAGTACGACGAGGCCGGCGCAACGACCCTCACCGTCAGCCACGGCGGAGGAAATCATCGCCGCCAAAGGGCCGGCGGACGGCGCGACAGACTGCACGCCCGATGCAGCCACCGAGCGTTTCCACTGCCCCCACTGCAACTACGACCTGACCGGTCTGCCCGGGGTCGCCACGTGCCCCGAGTGCGGCGGCGCGATCACGGCCGATGACCGGCGCTTCCAACTCCGGCGCCAGGTCTTCCTGGCCCTGACGAAGTTCACCCCGTGGTGGCGCCTGACGGTGCTGGTGCTCATCGGTCTGCTTGGATATGGCTGGCCCCTCCTCTTTCTCATCCCCGCGCTGCTCGTGGCGATCGCGTGGTTCACCGGCTCGCAAAGTCGTGGGGCGGCGCAGCACCGGCTTATTCGGCGGCTGTGGATGATCAACCTCTGCTGGCTGCAACTGCCGTGGGTCGTGCCCGTCCTCGGCGCGCTGGCCATCGAAGCGATCGCGTGGTCGGCGCTGGACATCTTCGGCCTCGGCGATCGCTGGTTCGACGATTACGACGGCTTTCGGTTCCGCACAACCGTGATCCTGGCCTGTCTCGGCGCGATCGCGACGGTGCCGCTCTGGGCGTGGCGCTGGCGGAGACTGGCCCGCGCCGCCGGCGCGACCGCGGCGTCGGCCGACCCGAAGCACATCGGCCTGCGCATCGCGCTGCGGATCTGCCTGTGGCCGATGTACCTGCCGCTGCTGATCATCGCCGTGTCGTGGGCGGTGATGTGGCTGGCGGACCGCTTCTGGCCGGGCTGGGGGTGAGAGAGGGACAAATGGCAAATGGCAAATGGCATTAGGCATTAGGCATTAGGCATTTGGCAACTGGCTATTTGCTATTTGCTATTTGCTATTTGCTATTTGCCATTTGCCATTTGCTACGTCTCGTACTCGATCCGGCCGTGGCGCTCGGACCGGCTGATCATGTCGTCGGCCCACAGACCGGCGAGCACGAACTCCACGCACGAAGCGCGCACGCCCAGGTCGTCCGCGGCGTTGACCTCAAAGGCCTTGTCCCACGCCGGCGGCACGCGCTTGAGACGCTCGGCGTAGTGGCTTGAGGGAAGCATGTCCCCCACTTCAATCTTGACGCCCTGCCCAAAGATCTCGGCGATCTCGCTGAGCCCGTGCCGGTCGACGTACTCGGCAAAGACATCGCGGATCGCCTCCGCCTGGATCGCGTCGATCACCTGCTTCTCGCTCATCTGGTGCGTGCCCATCATGTCAAGTTCGAGCTTGCCGATGCTGCTCGCCCGCGTGTGCGCCAGGTCGCTGATCCGCGGCACGGCCGGCTTCTCGCCGAGGCGGATGCCGCGCTGGCGGGCGCTGGCGATCATCGCGCGGTAGTTGGAGATCGAAAAGCGCGCCGAGACGCCGGACTGGTGGTCGACGTACTTGCTCCTGCGCGCCACGATCGACATCTGCTCAACGATCTCCTTCATGAACCGCGGCACGAGCACCGGGAACTCGCCACCCAGGTCGACGCCCGCTTCGCGTTCCATGATGTCAATGCCGACGTCGCGCTCGCGCGGGTAGTGCGTCTGGATGGTCGAACCGATGCGGTCCTTGAGCTGCGGAATCACCTTGCCGGAGCGGTTGTACGTCGTCGGATTCGCGCTGAAAAGGACGACCACGTCGATGTCGAAGCTGACGGGGAAGCCGCGGATCTGGACGTCGCGCTCTTCGAGGATGTTGAAGAGGCCGACCTGCACGAGGTCGTCAAGGTCCGGCAGTTCGTTCATCGCGAAGATGCCGCGGTGCAGGCGCGGAATGAGCCCGAAGTGCAGGGCCTCCTCCGCGCCCATGCTCGTTCCGGCGGCGAGCTTGGCCGGGTCAATCTCGCCGATGATGTCGGCGAACTTCGTGCCGGGAGCGAGCCGCTCGGCGTAGCGCTGCTCCCGGGGCCACCACGCGATCTTCACCTCCTCGGCGGGCAGCGTCGCCACCGCGTTCCTGCCCGCGATCGTGATCGGGCGCTGCGGGTCTTCGTGAACGGGCGAACCCGGGATGTCCAGGTACGGGATCTCCGCATCAAGGAAACGCGTCAGCATCCGCATAATGCGGCTCTTGGCCTGCCCCTTCTCACCGAGAAAGAGCATGTCGTGCCCGGCGAGGATCGCGTTGACGACCTCGGGGATGACCGTGTCGTCGTAGCCGATGATGCCGGGAAAGAGATCCTCCCCATCACGAAGCATCGCGATGAGGTTGTCGCGCATCTCCTCCTTGACCGGGCGGGACTGCCACCCGCTGGCGCGCAGCTCGGCAAGGTTCTTGGGGCGTTCTGGCATTGAGGGAGAATACGCACGGGGCGTTTCGGCCGTTCACTTCCGGTTTGCCCCGCGCCTTCACCCCTGCACGAGCCAGAGCAGGTCGCCGATGATGTGCGAGACGATGAGCGGCCAGAGGCGGCGCGTGGCGGCGTACATGAGGCAGTGCGTGCAGCCGAAAGCCAGAATCCAGGTGAGACTGACCGGGTCGTAGTAAATGTGGTACGAGGTGAAGAGAATCGGCACCGCAATCATCGCCGCGGGCAGCCCGAAGATCTGGCGAATCCGCGGAAACAGAAAACCGTACAGCGCCACTTCTTCCCCGACGGCGTTGCAGAACGCACCAAGAAAGATGATGAGGAAGTCGGCGCCCCGGATCTGCGCGGCGGCCTGCGTCCAGTCGCCATCCTGCCCGACAGTTTCCAGCGGTCCATCGAGACCGACCAGCCAGATGAGCGTCCACAGCGCATACCACGCCACGTAGTGAAGGAGGAAGAGGCCGGCGCCGGCGGGCAGGTCGAACCAGCGCGGCCGCTTGAAACCGAAGGCGGTCCACCCCTCCCCGCTGCGCCAGATCAGATAAAGGATGACCGGCACGATGGAGACGCTGCGCCCGATGAGGGTTGCGAACCAGGGTACGGCCGAGTTCCATCCGTACAGATCGACCTCGCCTTCGCTGGGCCGACTCACCGACCACAATCGCATGCTGAGCGCGTTCCAGATGTCCGGCAACACGGCCAGGCAGAGGACAACGCCAAGTTCAAGCTTCCACCGGCGGCGAAGCTCCGGATCCTGCGGCGCAGCCTCGGTTGCCAGAGAGGGGTCCTCAAGCGGAGCAGCGTCGGCCGTCGGCTTGTAATCGGCGGAGAATGCCGTGGGATCAGTCATGTCGGGGCCGAGTCTACCGCAAGAGCGATCGGCACGTCCGGGGCGATATGGGCACCGATGCGACGTGGCACAGGTTCCCCGCAGCGCAGAATGGAGTTGTGCCGCCGCCGCGTTCGTCCGGGGCGCGGCGGAAACGCGAGCCTTGGGGGCCTTCCGATCTGTCCATCCGCCCGGGCACTTGAAAGCTTCACAGCGTGACGAGCTTTGCACCAACAACGACGGGTTCGCAGCCGCGGACGGCCACCGCAGCGGCGGCGGCGGGTGCGGCGGTGGAGTTCAAGACCGCTCCCGCGAAAATTGATCTGATCGACCTTGTCGTCATTGGCGGCGGCATCGTCGGGCTGGGGACGGCCTGGGCGTACCTGCAGAAGCACCCGGGTCGCTCCGTCGTCGTGCTCGAAAAGGAGCCGGCGGTCGGCCGGCACCAGAGCGGGCACAACTCCGGCGTGCTGCATTCGGGGATCTACTACAAGCCGGGCTCGGTGAAGTCGGCCATGTGCCTGCGCGGGCGGGCGCTGCTGGAGGCGTTCTGCCGCGAGCAAGGCGTGGCGATTGAGGTCTGCGGCAAGGTGATCGTGGCGACGCGCGGACGCGAACTGCCGATGCTGAACCGGCTCTTCGAGCGTGGGCGGGCCCAGGGCATCAGGTGCGAGATGCTCCGCCCGGAACGGCTCAAACAGATTGAGCCGCACGCGACGGGCCTGGCCGCGCTCCACGTTCACGAGGCCGGAATCACGGATTTCTCGGCCGTCTGCGCGGCCCTGGCCAGGTGCATCCGCGAGGCTGGAGGTCAGATCATCACGGGCTCGGCCGTCCAGGACGCATCGGACCGCTCTGACATGGTCACGCTGGAGACCGATGGCGGCGGCGCAACGACATGGCGGGCCGCGGCGGCCGTCAACTGCGCCGGGCTGCACAGCGACCGGATCGCCCGGATGGCAGGGGTCGCGACGAGCCTGCAGATCGTGCCCTTCCGCGGCGAATACTACAAGCTGAAGGACCCCGCGCGGCACCTGTGCCGCAACCTGATTTATCCCGTGCCGGACCCGGCGCTGCCCTTTCTGGGCGTGCACTTCACGCGGATGATCGGCGGAGGCGTTGAGTGCGGGCCGAACGCAGTGCTGGCCTTGGCGCGCGAGGGCTACACCTGGCGGGATGTCGACAAGCGGGACCTATGGGAAGCGCTCCGCTCACGGCCGTTCTGGGCGATGGCCGAGCGCCACTGGCCGACGGGGATCGCCGAAATGGTGCGCAGTACCAGCAAACGCCTGTTCGTCATGGCGCTCCAGCGGCTGGTCCCGGGCATCCGCGCCGAGCACCTTGAACGCGCGGGCTCCGGCGTCCGCGCCCAGGCGATCGGCCGGGATGGCAACCTGCTCGAAGACTTTGAGATCCAGCGCACGCTGGGGGGACGAATGGTGCACGTGCTCAATGCGCCGTCGCCGGCGGCGACAGGGGCACTGGCAATCGGGGAGTTCATCGTGGACAGTCAGGAATAACCGTTCGCGATGCCTCAACTGCTTCGCACGCCTTCGTCAGAACTTCATCGACCGTAATCCGTTTCATCAGTTCCAGCCCTGCCGTCGGGTGCTTATGGTCGAGCGTGTCGCCGGGGCGGAGGTGCTGGATGACGCTTGCTTGCCGCTGGTAGGGACCGACGAGGTCGACGCGCGTGGGACCGTAGAGGGCCACGAGAGGGCGGTCGAAGCCGACGGCCATGTGGAGCGCGGCGGAGTCGTTGGCGATGACGAGGCTGGAGCGGGCGATGAGGGCCATGAGGCCGCCGACGGTGGTGGCGCCGATGCGGTCAACGATCCTGTCGTCGCGCTGGGCGAGTTCCAGGAGCGGAGCGCATTGGTCGCGTTCGCCGGCTGCGCCGACCAGGACGATGCGGGCCGGGTTGTGGCGGGGCGGGGCGTCCGAACCGGGGCTAACGGCGCAGGGCAAGGCGTCTTCCCCTTCGAGGAGTCGCGGGGCGAGTTGGGCGAAGCGCTCGGCGGGCCAGCGCTTGGCCGGCCAGCGCGAGGTCGGCGCGATGACGGCGTACGGGTCGGCCAGCAGCGGATCGGCCTCGACCTTCTCCATGTTCGCTGGCGGCGCGTAGAGGCGCATGTCACGCACCACCTGCGCTCCCGGCACGCCGGCGATCGCCGCCTCGGCCAGCATGAGCATCCGGTCTACCGTGTGCAGCGTGCGCGGCGCGCCGATGCGCTCGTTGACGCCCAGCCACCCAGCCTCGGCCGCCTGGGCGTAACCGATCCGCCGCCGCGCTCCCGTAGCCAGCGTGAACACGCCGCTGCGGGCGAGTCCCTGGCAGTCGAGGACCATGTCATACCCCGCCTTATTCAGGGAGCGCAGCCAGCGGGCGATCTGGACCGCCACGCCGGGCTTCCAGAAATCGTCGAAGCGCCGCCGCGGAAAGGGGATGACGTTCGACAGGTCCGGGTGATAGACGATCGCGTCGGCGAAGGAATCCTGCACGAGCCAGTCAATCGTCGCGGCCGGCCACGCCCGCCGCAGGGTGGCGAGCACGGGAACGGTACGGCAGACGTCCCCCAGGGCGCTGGGGCGGATGATCAGGATTCGCCGCGGCTGGCTGGGAGGTGGGGCCATGGAAGGGCGCGATCGTAGGGGCGGAGCGATTCTTGACCGGGCCCGCCCGCGGATGTGATGGCCAAAGAGGCGCAGCCCCCCTGATGTGGGCAGGCACCACTCATCATGTCGCCGACAATGGGCCGATGCAGCCTGCATGCTGCTTCTCGAACGCATCCGGGTTCATCCGTGGCTGAGCGGTTTTGTCGTTCTCTACACCGTCGGGCTTGGCGCGCTTGCGCTGAGACAGGGCAACACGGAGTTCTTCTTCTACGGGCTGGCGATGTGGGTGAACATCGCGCTGGTGCTGCTGCTGGATGCGCGGGTGCGGTTCTCGTGGATCACGCTGTGGGCGTTGGCCGCCTGGGGGCTGCTGCACATGGCCGGCGGGACGGTGCGGATCCCGGAGTCGGTGACGGATGGAAACAAGAACGTGCTGTACGCGCTGCGCGTGTCGGACTGGCTGCCGCGCTACGACCAGGTGGTCCACACCTTCGGCTTCTTCGCCGCGACGCTGGCGTGCGCGGAGGTCTTGATGTGGACGGTGGGGCGGGCGATGCGGCGGGGGATGGAGCACGCGGGGAGCGCGGGGGGCGCGGGGGGCGGCGCACACGGCGAAGTGAACACGCCGAGGCTGACGCTCGGGCTGGCGTTCGGCGCAGCGCTGATGGGGATGGGGCTCGGGGCGATCAACGAGGTCATCGAGTTCGCAATCGCGATGAACGTGAAGGATCACGGCGTCGGCGGGTATGTCAACACCGGGTGGGACCTGGTGTGCAACATGACCGGGGCGGTGCTCGGAGCGGGAGTGGTCTGGGGGCGCGGGGGAAGAGAACAGAGAAGAGAGAAAAGAGAATAGAGAATGCGGCCAGTGCCTGCTTGCGGGCCCGGGGCAGCAAGGGGCGCTGCTGCTCTCTCTTCTCTGTTCTCTCTTCTCTGTTCTCTCTTCTCTATTCTCTATTCTCTATTCTCTATTCGCGGCCCTACCCTCAGTTGTGGATGATTGGGTGACTGCTGTTGTGGCGGCGGGAGGGCTGCTGTTGCTTCGCCTGGGGGAGGTCGTGGCGCCGATGTTTTTCTACCCGCGTGGAGGCGACACGCCGAGGCAAGCCGGGCTGGGCCACGGGTGGCGGAATGTCGCGCTGGGCTTGATTAATGCCAGCGTGGCGGTGCTGCTGGTGGGCGGGCTTTGGGCGGCGTCAGAGTGGTCGCGGCTGTGGGGCGATGGGAAGGGATTCGGAGCGCTGCATTGGGTCGACGAACTGCCAGTGTCACCAGGGTTTGCGGTGGTCGTGGCATGGGTTGCGGCTCTGCTCCTGCTCGACTTGTTTCAGTATGGTTTTCACGTGCTCGCGCACTACGCGCCGCCGCTGTGGAGGCTGCACCAAGTGCACCATCACGATGAAGAGGTGGATGTCACGAGTTCGCTACGCTTCCACACGGTGGAGGTGGTGATTCAATCGGGGATGCTCATGGTCCTGGCGGTGCTCGCGGGTATCACGATGCCGCAGGTGTTCGTATACAACCTCGTGCTGACGCCGGTGGCAATGTTCCACCACGCCAACATCCGCCTTCCGGCGCGGCTGGACGCCCTGCTCCGGGCGGTGATCGTGACGCCGCGAATGCACTGGGTGCACCATTCGCGCTGGCACAGGGAGACGGATTCGAACTTCTCGGCGGTGCTGAGCGTGTGGGACCGGCTCTTCGGCACCTTCCGGCTGCGCGAGGATCCGCGGACGATCCGCTTCGGGCTCGATGGCTTCCTCGAACGCGACCACGCGACGCTGCGGGGGATGCTCGCGACGCCGTTCCTGAAGCGCAAGAGCGAACCGGGCGAACCGCCCGCCGAGGCGCTCGGCGAAGTCGGGCCTACGCGCCGGCCGCAGCGCGATGGCCAAGACGCTGCATGCGAAGATGCCCCCCCACCATCGTCGCCACGGCCCTGCCGCGCAGCGTCCAGCCCATGAAGGGCGTGTTGCGGCTGCGCCCGGCGAGTTCCGCCTCGGTGACGGTCCATTCCAGGCCCGGATCGATGATCGTGACGTCGGCGGGGCCGCCCTTTGTGAGCGCGCCGAGGCCGTGAGACTTGTCGAGGCCGCAGAGCCGCGCGGGCTCGATGGTCATCATGGCGATCAGCCGCGGCCAGTCGATTACGTTGTCGTCGATGAGGGCGCGGATGTAGAGCGCCAGCGCGGTCTCCAGGCCGATGATGCCGAAGGGGGCGGCCTCGAACTCCAGGGCCTTGCGCTCGGCGGTGTGCGGGGCGTGATCGGTCGCGAGGATGGTGATCGTGCCGTCCGCGACGCCCTGCTTGAGCGCGGCGATGTCGGAGGCCTCGCGCAAAGGCGGGTTCATCTTGGCGTTGGTCCAGTAGGCCGGCCCCCCCACCCCCTCCACCCCCCCTCCACTGCCCGCCGGTCCCGTCTCGACGCACGCATCCGTCAGCAGCAGGTGGTGCGGCGACGCCTCTGCGCTGACGGGCTGTCGTTCGGCCCGCGCGCGGCGGATGATCTCCACGCTGCCGGCGCAGCTCAGATGCTGCACGTGGTAGCGGCACCCCACGCCGCGATTCAGGCGCACATCGCGCTCGATGATGATCTCTTCCGCAACCCGCGGCCACCCGCCGAGCCCCAGCCGCGCCGAGACCTGCCCCGCGTGCATGCTCGCGCCGGCGGTGAGCGTCGGCTCCTGGCAGTGCTGCATGAGCGCGAGGCCGGTCGGCTTGATGTAGGCGAGGGCCTTGGCCATGAGGCCCGCCGAGGCGACCACATCGCCGTCGTCGGAGAAGCCGACCGCCCCGGCGCGGCGCATCAGGCGGATCTCGGCCAGCTCGTCACCATGCCGGCCGACACTGACGGCGCCGACCGGAAAGACGCGGCACGCTCCGGTCAGCTCCGCCTGCTTGAAGATGAACTCGATCATGGAGTCATCGTCGAGGGCTGGCTGTGTGTTGGGCATGCAGCAGACGGTGGTGAAGCCGCCCGCGACGGCCGCGGCGGTTCCGGTGGCGATGGTCTCGGCCTCCTCACCGCCGGGCTCGCGGAGATGGACGTGCGGGTCGATCAGGCCGGGGGCGACGATGCAGCCGTTCGCATCGATCGTCTCCGCGGCGGGAAGCGCCGAAAGGTTGCGGCCGATGTCGGCGATGCGGCCGTTTGAGATGGCGACGTCGGCGACGGTGTCCGTGCCGGAGGCCGGGTCGATGATGCGGCCGTTGCGGATGAGAAGGGCGGGTTGAGCGGAGGGCGGTGTGGTCATGCGCGACAAGGGTATGCGGCGCCGTTCGCGCGCCTACAGCACGATCGCGAGCGCGAATCCATCGTAGTTCTTCGCGCCGACGGTCTGGATCACAGTGACCGTCACGCGGTTGTCCGAGGCGATGGCATCAAGGAAGCGGCGCACGCCGCGGACGCTCGCGTCGTCGCTGGCGGCATTGACGATCTGCCCCCGGCGGACGACGTTGTCGATGATGATGAGGGAGCCGGGCCGGGAGAGGCGCACGGCCCAGTCGAAGTACGCCGGGATGTTCTCCTTGTCCGCATCGATGAAGACGAGGTCGAAGGGGCCGGGGCTCGGCTCCTCCGCGGCGAGCTTCGGCAGGGTCTGGAGGGCGGGGCCGAGGCGGATCTCCACACGATCCGCCAGGCCGGCCCGCGCGAGGTTGGATCGGGCGACCTCGGCGTGCTTCGCCTCGGCCTCCAGCGTGATGAGCCGCCCCTCAGGGGCCGCCGGCAGCGCCCGCGCGAGCCAGATCGCGCTGTAGCCGCCGAGCGTGCCGATCTCGAGGATGCGGCGAGACCCGACGGAGCGGGCGAGGATGTGGAGCAGCCGCCCGTACGCGGGCGAGACGGCGATCTCCGGGAGGCCAGCCGCAGCGCTCGCCGCCAGCGCGGCGTCCAAGGCGGGGTCCGCGAGCGCAAGGCGGTCGGCAAGGTAGGCGTCAACGATTGGGGCGGCGGCCCAGGCGTCCTGTTCGGATGAAGGCATGGGGCAGGGTACCCGCCAGATTGGAAGCGGGAGGGCCCCGGCCCTATGCTTGGCCATCCCGGGGTGTAGCGCAGCTTGGTAGCGCGTTTGACTGGGGGTCAAAAGGTCGCAGGTTCAAATCCTGTCACCCCGATTGGGCGATCCCGCAGGTCATTTGACCTGCGGGCGCTCTTTTTTGTCGGTTGAGTTCTCCCGATGCGTCGCGTTCCTGTATGATGCCGCCAACGGCCATTGAAGCCCGCGGGAGCACAACGTGAACGAACCGCCGTCCTCTGCCCACGAAGAATCACTCCGGGCCGCATACGCCGCGCTCAACCGGAACGATGTTGCGGGATTCATCGCCGCGTTCGACGCGGAGATCGAGCGAATCGAGCCGTCCGACTTCCCGCAGGGCGGGACGTATCGCGGGCTCGAAGCGGTGAGGGCGCATGTCGAAAAGGGGCGCGGAACGTGGGCCGAAGGCAGTTGCGAGCCGCTGCGGTTTATCGTCGCCCCGCCGTCCGAGCTGGGCGAGCGGGTCATCGTGCTCGCCCAGGTGCGCGTGCGACTCAAGCACGAGACGGAGTGGCGCATCGGGCGCATTGCCGACGCCTACACCTTCCGCAACGGCAAGGCCGTTCAGTTTCGCACGTTCGCCGACGAGCGTGAGGCCCTGGAGTGGGCAGGCCTGAGCGCCGCCGACCTGTGAGGGCAGCGACTCGCACTGTCCGTCTCCTGACGCAGGCGCCGGCCATCACCAGCCAACGCAACCACTTCCCACCCAAAGCAGCAAGCAACAATGCCGATCCCTACGGACATCAAGGCGTACAACGCCGCCCAGGCGGCCCCCGACACGCGCCTCTGTAACGCGCTGGCCAAGGTCATCGATCAGAACCTGCCCGGCTCGGAGAGCAAGATCTGGCACGCCCACCCGGTGTGGTTCCTCGACGGCAATCCGATTGTCGGGTACAGCAAGCTGAAGGGGCGGGGAGGGGGCGGAGGCGGGAAGGACGGGTGCATCCGGCTGCTGTTCTGGAGCGGCCAGTCGTTCGATGAGCCCGGCCTCGCGCCCGAGGGGCGTTTTAAGGCCGCCGAGGCTCGGTACACCTCGATGGACGACATCGTCGAGAAGGATCTCAAGCGGTGGCTGAAGAAGGCGGCCCAGATCCAGTGGGACTACAAGAACATCGTGAAGCGGAAGGGGAAGCTCGAGCGCCTGGACACAACTTCCGCCGCGAAGAAGACGAAAGCGAAGACGCCGACGACCGCGAAGAAGGCCGCCGCGCGCAGCGCCGATTCGAACGACTGGCGAGCCGCGACGCTGGAGCACGTTCGCCGGATCATCATGGCGACCGACAAGGCAATCGTCGAAGAGCGCAAGTGGAAGAAGCCGTCGAACCCCGCGGGCGTTCCAACCTGGTCCCACCCGTCCGGAGGGATTATCTGCACGGGTGAGACGTACAAGGACAAGGTGAAGCTGACCTTTGCACGCGGGGCCGCGCTCGCGGACCCGTCGGGGCTTTTCAATGCGAGTCTCGATGGGAACGTCAGGCGAGCGATTGACATCCGCGAGGGGGAGAAGCTCAACGAGGCGGCGCTCAAGAAACTCGTTCGCGCGGCCGTGGCGCAGAACAACACGAACAAGGCCCCGCGCTCCGCGCCCGGCACGCAGCGCTCACGGACGCCGCGCCTCCTCTCCGGCGACAACCCGCAGATCCCCAAGGGCGACGGCGATGAACCCGTGCGCAGCTACATCGACGCGATCCCCGGCTGGAAGCAGGACGTCGCGCGCCGCCTGGATGCGCTGATCGTCAAGGCGGTCCCGAAGTCCCGCGGCGTCCGCAAGGCCGTGAAGTGGAACTCCCCCTTCTACGGCGCGGCCGATCAGCCCGCGACGTGGTTCCTCTCGTATCACTGCTTCACGAGGTACGTGAAGGTCACGTTCTTCCGCGGCACCTCTCTGAACCCTGTGCCGCCGGGACAATCGAAGCACCCGGAGGTGCGCTACCTCGACATTCACGAGGGGTGGACGGACGCCGAAGGCGCGAAGATCGATGAGGCCCAGGTCACGAAATGGGTGAAGCAGGCGAGCGCCCTGCCGGGGGAGAAACTGTGACGGCCGGTGAGCATCGGAGAGCGACCATGTTCAGAATCCAGATCTTCCACCCCGAATCCAATCTCTATCTGAACACGAATCACGAGTCGCCCGACATCGAAGAGCTGAAGGCGCTGCTCGAGGAAGAGGCGTTCGCCGGCCCGCGCTTCCAGATCGTTGACGCCGACGACGTTGTCTGCTACGGCCCGATCACACGAGCGCGGAAGGGCCCCTTGACGCATGACGCTCTCGCACGGTCGCTTGGCGTTCCCATGATCGATGATCCGGACGATATCGCGTTCCTTTGATCATCACCCTCGCCATGATTTCTGCAACGCGTTCAACCCAGGAGGACGGCGCATGAGACTCGGCAACTTTTCGGTCAGCCTCGCGGTCAAGGACATCGCCGCCTCGCGCGCGTTCTACGAGAAGCTCGGCTTCAAGGTCATGGGCGGAGACCAGGCGCAGAACTGGCTCATCCTTCAGAACACCCCGACGACCCCGACGAGCCCACCCACCACCATCGGCCTCTTCCAGGGGATGTTCGAGAAGAATATGCTGACCTTCAACCCCGGCTGGGACAGCGCCGCCAACACCCTGGCCGATTTCGACGATGTGCGGGAGATCCAGCAGCGGCTCAAGGCCGACGGCCTCGAACTCGCGTCCGAAGCGGATGAATCCACCACCGGCCCGGCCTCGCTGGTGGTCATCGACCCGGACGGCAATCCGATCCTGATCGATCAGCACGTTGCCAGGCCGGCAAGGCCCTCGTGACCATGCGCGATCTCGACGGAAAAGCCGGGCCCGCGCACCACGCGACACCACCGCGCGGCGGGACGCTCCGCACGACGCTGCGCCTGAGCCTCGGCCTGATCGGCGCAGCCCTGATTGTCTTCGGCGGCATCTTCCTGTGGACCGGCTTCCGCCTGCGCGCCGAGTGCCGCGAAGCTGAAGCGGCGCAGCTCCTCGACCTGCGCATCGACGTCGGCGCAGCGGGCGAGCACCGCGCTGCGCTCACGCAGATCGCCGGGTTTACGTGCCGCCAGTACATCCGCCTGGAGCCGGAGCTCCGCGACGGCGAAGATGCGGCGACCCTGCTGCAGGGGCTCGTGCTGACGATTGCAGTCGAGGACCATCGCGCTGCCGGCGACGGGGCCGAGTGGCTCGCCGGTGCGTTTCCATCCCCGCTCACCGCGGTCGACGACGCGGGCGTCACGCTCGTGAACGACCGGCCGATGCCCGTGGGCGACTACACCGTTGTTGTCGACGTTGTCAGCCCCGCCCCCGCGCTGGCGGGCCGCCCCGTGCGGATCGTGTCGGGGTACATCCTGTGCGGACTCGAGTGGCTGGGGCCGAAGGTGGCGATCGGTGGTGGCGCAACAGCTCTTCTGCTCGGCGCCATCATCGGCGCAGCCCTCTGGGGAACGCATCGTAAAGACGGCGTGAAGCCCGCGTAGCCCCGCAGCGCCTCCATACGATCCGCCCATGGGACTGGACGGCATGGAACTGGTGATGGAGGTCGAGGACCGCTTCAAGGTCCACCTCCCCGAGGCCGAGTGCCAGCAGGTGCGGACCGTGGCGGATCTGGCGGCGCTCGTGGTGGCGAGGTTGCCGCAGGCGGAGATCGGCGTGTGCGCGACGGCCCGCGCCTTCTACGACCTTCGAAGAGGGCTCGTGGAATGCAGCGGTGTGGATCGGAAGCGCTTCCGGCCAGGTGCGCGCCTGGATGAGGCGCTGGGCCGGCGGTGGCGCGGCGCCTGGCGCCGCTTCCAGGAGCGGGCCGGGCACGCTCCACGGCTGCAGGCGTCGGCTTGGGCCTGGCGCATCGCGGCCGTTGTCGCGATCCTCGGCCTTCTGAGCGCCGCGGTGGTCGCGGCAACGGTTATCGCGGCGGGCGGGGGCGTGAGTACAGGGCTTATTTTGGGGCTCTTCGTTGCTGTGATCGGCGGGCTCGCGGCGCTTGGCTTCATCCGACTATTCGAGCGCAGCCTGCCCGAGGGAACCGTGACGGTGGGCGACATCGCGCGTTCGATGGCGGCCGGCACGCTCCCGGCCGGCGGCGGACCAGAAAAAATCTCAGATCGCCGTCGAAAGCACGCCCTGCCATTCGTCGCGTGGATAAGAACCCCTTTTAGTGCCGGGGCGGGAACTTGAAAGGAGACCACCGATGCGATTCATGCTGCTTGTCATTCCCAGGGGATACGAGACCGCCGCGCCCGACGCCGCGCCCGCGGCCGAGGAGGTGGCGCGGATGATGAAGTACAACGAGCAACTCCAGAAGGCGGGCGTGCTGCTGGCTTTGGACGGGCTGACGCCCCCCTCCATGGGGGCGCGGGTGTCCTTCAAGGGGGGAACGCCCACGGTGACCGACGGCCCCTTCCCCGAGGCCAAGGAGGTGCTCGGCGGGTACTGGATGATCGATGTGAAGTCGCGCGAAGAGGCGATCGAGTGGGCGAAGCGTGCGCCCATGGGCGACAACGAGATGATCGAGGTCCGGCAGGTGCAGCAGATGGAAGACTTCCCGGAAGATGTGCAGCGCGCGGCCGAGGGGTTTGAGCAGATGCAGGCACGGGCGGGACAGCCGGGAACGTAAAACGAGCCGCCCGGGCGGATTCTGCGCGGCAGAACTGGAGAAGACATGGACAGGACAGAGACTTCGTCCGCGGCGGCGGCCGATGCCGGCGCTGCGGCGCACACCACGCGGCTGCTGCTGGCCTGCGGTGTCGCGGCGGGGCCGTTCTACATCGTGGTCGGCGCGCTGCAGGCGCTGCTGCGCGACGGGTTCGACCCGGCGCGGCACGCGCTCAGCCTGCTGACGCTCGGCGCGATGGGATGGGTGCAGGTGGCGAACTTCATCCTCACCGGCGCGCTTGTGATCGCGGGCGCGGTGGGCGTCCGCCGAACGCTGAAGCGCCGTTCCGCCCTCCCAGCCCCCCCCGCGCCCCCCGCG
>CAYWRO010000085.1:0-14709 GCA_964460345.1 uncultured Phycisphaeraceae bacterium
TCGGGCCCGATCCAACGAGACTTGTCCGGCGCCTCGAGCGGCCCCGCGCACGCGAGCCCGCAGCTTGCAAGTACAAAAGCCGACGCCATCCATCTGCGTGAAAGCATGGACTTCCCTTCTTCCTTCTTCACGTGCGGCCGCGGCGGGTCGCCGGAGGGCCTCACCAGAACCCAGACACCTCGAGCCAGAACGGCCCATCCCGATTACGGTCAGCGACAACGGTACCCAGAGACGTCATCGCCGTCTGGCCAGTGTACACCGAACCGCGGCACGATCCAGCGGAAAACTGCGCCAGGACTTGAAAAACAGACTGTGGTGTCCGCTAAAGCCGGTACAAGCCAAGTCCGTGGACACTGCCCGTCTTCGAATTGTGCGTAAGTTGCTTGTTTGAAGCAAGTTATGGGCACGGTTGGCCGGCCGAGCCCGGGAACCAGCAATCCAGGAACGCGAGCAGGTCAAAGACATCCACACCCGTCACGCCGTCGATGTCCGCCGCGGCGGTCGAGGCGAACCAGTCGTCCAGGTACGCCAACAGGTCAAAGACGTCGATCTGGGCGTCGTTGCCGTCGAACTCACAGACGCAGGTCGCCCCGTTGCAGTCGTCACAATCCGAGCCGAACCCGAGCCACGACCCCGCCGCGGCGGTACACAGGCTCTGGGTCACGGCCATGCAGTTTCCATTCGGCAGGCAGCAGGCGCCCTGCGGCTGCGGGCAGGTCACACCGGAGCACACCGTGTCGTTCCCCTGGAACGTCCCGCCGGCGGCGGTGCACTCCTCCGGGCTCATGCCGTCCTGGCACGTTCCGTTCGGCAGGCAGCAGGCGCCGGTCGGGAAGCACACAAACGTGGCGCAACTCGTGCCGAACCCCTGCGGCACGCCGCCGAGAAACTCACACACCGAGGCCGTGGCGTTCTGACACGACCCGGTGTTCGCGAAGCAGCATGCCTGCTCCGGCTCGGCGCAGTTCGTGGTGTCGCAGGTCGTGCCGGCGCCCTGGAAAGCGCCGCCGAGGTCCGCGCAGGAGTAGTCGAAGTCTTCAAAGCAGAAACCTTCCGGCAGGCAGCAGGCGCCGAAGTCGGGCTGCGGGCAATCGACCGTGCTGCAGGTGCTGCCTTCACCCTGGAACATGCCGCCGACCGCGATGCAGTCCGACTGCAGGCCAAGGAAGCAGGATCCGTCGCGACCGCAGCACGCCCCCACGCCGGGCTGGCAGTCGATGCTGGACCAGGTGACGCGGATCACCCAGTCACCGTGCGGCCGACAGCACTGAATCATGTCCTGGAAGCGGGCCCAGCCTGCGGGACAGGCAAGGCCTCCGCAGTTGATCGCATACAGCCAGTTCTGCGTCAGGGACTGCACCTGGGAGTAGTTCGTGCTGCACGGATCGAGGGCCGCGGTCTGATCCGTCACGGGAAACGCGTTGCTGCTCGTGCTGCCGGAGGTGCAGCCGGCCTGATTGTGAAGTTCCTCAACGCGCACGCCGACGGAAAAGGTGTTCGTCCCACTGTTGTTCAGGATGTAGAGCTGGTCCGGATCACCGGGGTCGATTGAGACCTGCACGTTGACGCCCGATGTGCCGGGAGGCAGCACGATCGGCGGCAGATCGCCCGGTTGATCGCTGGAGAAGAACGGCGACGGCTCCACGAGCATGTTCCCCGTGGGCAGGCCGTCCCAGACGTGCAGCGAATACTGGGTCGTGGTCGGCACCGTCGCGCCGCTGGTCGCCCAGATGAACTCGATTGCGTCGATCCTGATCGGGAAGGCCTCGGCCGGGATGGTGTAGGAGACGGCCAGCATCTCCCCCTCGACGATGCCCGCCTGAACCGAATAGGTGCCGCCCGTAAAACTCGCGTTGGTATGGGTAGAAACCTGCCCGCACCCGGGGCCGCGGGGAGCTGGCCCGTTTCCAGGAAGCGAGCTGGCGGGCTCTCCCCTCGTAGTGGTGCGAAGCTGCGTGAGTTCGGCAAGGTTCACGTCGCGCTCGCTGAGGCGGCTGTCCTGTGCCGCGGCGAGGCCGGTGGCCAGTCCGATCGCGGCGGTGGCGAGAGCGGCCAGTGTCCGTCCGTGGCGAGCAGTGTCCATCGTCATCCTTTCACGCGAGGCCGCCCGCTCGCGGGCGAGCGACGGCCACCCAATCCAGACCCGAGGCAATTGTGACACCAGATCCGTTCGCCGCAAGGCGGAGCGCTGCGGGCGGGCTGGCGTGCTCTGTTGCGTCTGTACGGTTCGCAGTGGGGGAGGCGGGGTTCCCCCGGCAGTCACCTCCGGTATAGCGCCGCAGCGAAACCTGCAAAAAAGCAAAGGGCCCGCGTCGCGAGGACGCGGGCCCCTTGAGGGCTGGAGAAAGCCGCACTTACGCGGCCCTGGCTTGCCCCGGATCAGCAGGGGTTGCCGGCGGAGGCCGGGAACCAGCAGTCCAGGAAGGCCAGCAGGTCGAAGACGTCAACGCCGGGGGTGCCGTCAATGTCGGCGGCGGCGTTGTTGGCGAACCAGTTGTCGAGGTAGGCCAGCAGGTCGAAGACGTCGACCTGGGCATCGTTGCCGTCCGTCTCGCAGGCGCAGGTGGGCGCTGCATCGCAGGCGCCACCGATGCCGCCGTTGATGTAGAGTTGCCAGCTGCGGAGCGTTCCGGTGTCGAGTCCGGCGTTGTCGCTGACGGTCAGCGTCCAGTTGCCGGCGGCATCTGCACCGGCGAAGGCGCTGGTCAGGCTGGTAACAGCGCCCTCAACCGTCGCGGGCAGATACTCACCAGGCGCAAGCAACTGTCCATCCACCAGGCCGACTCCGGCGGTGTCAAAGGTTTCAAGCGCCGAGTCGGTAAACCGGTACACGCCGTCCAGCGTGCCCTGGTGTCCACAGCAGACACCACCGACCACACCCGCGCGATTGACCAGATCGATGGCCACTCCGTTCGGGCCCTGGAGCGTCAGAATGACGTCACCCATCCAGGTGTGGGTCATGTCCACGTCGACTTCGATGGTGGTAATGACTTCAGAGTCCGACAAAGTGATGGAATCTGAGAACCCGGCCGGGCTGTTGTCCGGAATGGCCGTGTTGGGAGACGACCCGGGGAAACAGGCAATGCCGTCGCCCTGGTATGAACCGCCCTGGTCAACGCAGTCACCGCCGGTCGTGGTCACGCAGTCACCGCCAAGGCAGCAGGCGCCAGTGGCGCAGTCGCCGCCCACGAACGAACCGCCGCTCGCTGCACAATTCGGGGAGGTCATCTGACGGCACTGGCCGTCCGTGCCGATGCACGCGCCGGTCAGTTCGGTGATGTTGAGCAAGTAGTCGCCACCTCCAGGAGAGAGCCAATCGCCGACGGCAAGGAAGTAGGTCTGGCCACCGGTCAGTGTCGCAATGATGGAGTGCGGCTCCGGCTCGTCAGCGCATGCAACTTCGACAAGCGAGTTGCAGGCGCCTTCGAACAGAGCGGTGAGGCCGTCGAAGTTCAGCGGGTCCAGATCGATCTCGACATCCATCGTGTGGCTGGGGGTGAAGGTGTACCACATGGAGTTAGAAAGGGTCATCGCGCTGGCAGAGTTGCAGGACCCTGGAGGGCCGTCGTCTCCGGCGAGCACGTTGTTGTTGGCGTCCGTGTAGGGCAGGGACGTGATCGTGATGGGGTCCTCGCACACAAATCCCGCGGGCGCCTCCGTGACCGTAAGGTTGAAAGGCGAGCCGCTCGACGTTTCGTCAGTCGCCACCCGGATGAACACGGCCGAGCCGATCGCATCGCTCGTGAAAATGGTAATGCCGTCATTACCGCTGGGGTCGCCGCAAGCGAGTTCCGTGCCGCCGAGGTCGGGGCAGTTCTCGTTGAAAACGGCGATCGAAAGATTCGTCGTTGCGCCGGTCGTGGACACCATGTAGCTGGTGCTGGGCGAGGGCAGGAAGGCGTACCAGACGTCATGCTCGTCAGCGCCGCAGGAGGCGACATCCGTTCCGGAGGCAAACTGTGTGCTTCCGGAAACCGGGCTGTCAATAGTGACGATCTCTGCGTTCTCGCAGAGGTCATTCGCGGCGCCGGATGCACACGAGACTGTCAACTCAAAGTCGCCGGTGGCGGAGCTGAACCCGTGCACCAGGATGTAGTAGGTCACACCCGGCTCGGTGCTGAAGTTGACCGTCGAGGCGCGGTTGGCGGTACCTCCCGTGCTGAAGCAAGCCGGATCGGTCCCGCCCGTCGGGCTCCCGTCATCGTTGCCCGTCACGCATACGAGGCCGCCGCAAACACCCTCAAAAACGCGGAGCCTCGTATCGAAGTTCGTGCCGGGGTTGCAGGTCGTCGCCGTCACGAAGTCGCCGTTCCCCATGAACGAGTACCAGACGGCGCCGCCGGTGCCGTCACCCGTAACGCAATCGCCCAGGGTCTCAGGCGTAGCGAACACGGTGCTCCCCGTCGCCGAACCGCCGCAGGCGATCGGCAGCGCCGTCGAGCAGTCATTGTTGGCGGGCGCCAGGTCCTCGCAGACGAGCGAGCAATCCGTGCCAAGTCCGCCGAAAGCACCACCCTGCGCGGTGCAGTCCTCTTCCGTCGTCTCAATGCAGGTTCCGTCAAGGAAGCAGCATTGACCTGTCAGATCCTGGCAGAACACGTCGAGGCACGTCAGCCCTTCGTTGAAGATGCCGCCCGCACTATCGCATCCCGCCTCAGTCATAGCATCGGCGCACGTCCCATCCACCATGCAGCAGGCGCCGGTGGGGACCATCGCCACGACGGAAGTCACGCGGGTGATCGCCCATCCATTGGCGCCAACTGATGAATCCGTCCCGAGCACGAAACGGACTTGCACCATATCGCCGGTCGAGGCGAAGCCGGAAAGGTCGAATGTGGAAGTCACGAAGAAGCCGGCGCCGGCGCTGCTTGGACCTGAGAATGCGTCGAGGCCGGCGAGCGGATTTTGGCAGCAGGCCGAAACCGGGCCAAGGTAAGTGTCCCCAGTCAGAATGGCTGAGGCCGGGAGGTGCGTGAACGCTCCGCCGTTGACACTGACTTCCACCACACCGCCGTCGAATGCGGCCGTGCCGTCGAAGTTGTCCTCCATGTCGAACCAGTGCTCAACCTCAAGCCCGAGTTCGCTACCCAGGGTGAAGGAGGGGCTCGTCAGGTACTGCGCCTCGGCCTCAGGCACGTCCGCGGCGAACCACTCCCCGAGAAAGCCGTCGAACGTCCAGTTGTTGCCTGTGAAGTTCAGGTTGCTCGCGGTCCAACCGTTCTCCGTCCCGCTGCTCCAGTCCTCGTTAATCTGGGCGTTGGCCGTCCCGGCCACCGCCAGCAGCGCAACCGCCGTACACCCGCGCGCAAAAGCGCGCAAGACGTTGTCACTTCTCATGTTAAAGGTTCCTCTTCTTCCAACTCTGCCGGCGCGGCGAGCAACCCACACAGTTTCACGCGCGTCGGCACCTACCAGGAATTAATCGAACTAGACCTCCCGGACGAACGCCGGGCACACACCTTGGAACGTCCAGTGTACCACAAAAACGGGCGGGCAACGCGCGGAACTCCCCAATTTTCGGCCGGGTCTCGCTGGCCTAGGGAAAGCCCGAGGTGACGACCTGTCCCCCAACGTTGCCTCCGCCCCACGCAACCTGTTGCCGGAACGCAACAACCCGCACAGGCGGCCCCGCCGCCTCCTGACGATCGGGCCGCACCGCGCCCCGGCCGCCGCATTTATCGGACGCTCGCGCCCCGGCGTGCCGTTCGCCCGCAGTCAGGCGTGCGCGTCCCCTCCCTTCCGAGCTCACCTCCGGCCGCTGCCGCCTTCCCGCCGCGGCAGGCTGTCGCGCGGCTATCCGACGAGGCGTCCGGATCGGAGGCGTTCGGCCGCCACCGGCTCGACGCCCGCTGTCAGGCCCGCGATGTGTTCTGTCGGGAGGGGGACGCCGACGGGCCGGTCCGGTTCAGCGCCTACCTCGAGAAGCAGAACCGGGAGCGGCCGCACTTCGTCCTGAGCGATCCGCGGCGTCCGTGCCGGCCGGAGTTCGCTGGCCCGAATAGGGCTGCCGAGGCGGATGGGCCTGCGGCGCCAGCGGGCGGTCGGGCCGACCAGGCCGGAGTGCCGGCACTTGGCGACGTCTTCCCTTCCCCGCCGCCGGTCGAGGCCGTACGGCACGAGGTGACCGTGCGATACGAAGTGCACCGGCCAGTCCCGAGCGGAATGACGATCGACGTCTTTGCCTGAGCGGCGACGGGCTACGCTGGTGGCATGACGACCCCTCCGGCCGCCGCGTCCCGACCGATTCAGACCGCCGCTCGCCTCGCGCCCTTCGGCACGACGATCTTCGCCGAGATGACCCGCCTGGCCAACGAGCACGGCGCGGTGAATCTGTCACAGGGGTTCCCCGACTTCGACGGGCCGGAGTTCATGAAGAAGGCGGCCGCGAAGGCCATGGCGGCCGGGCGCAACCAGTACGCGCGGCCGATGGGAGAGCCGGCGCTGAACGAGGCGATCGCGGCGGCGTGGCACGCACGGACCGGCATGCAGATCGACCCGACCGCGAACGTGACGGTCACGGCCGGGTGCACTGAGGCGCTGGCGTCGGCCTTCCTCGGCCTGGTGAACCCCGGCGATGAGGTCGTGCTCTTTCAGCCGTATTACGACTCGTATCGCGCGTGCGTGGCAATGGCCGGCGCGACGGCGAAGTTCGTCGCATTGCGCCCGGATTTTGAGGCGAACGAAGGGGCGGGGACGTTCTCCTTCGACGAGTCGGAGCTGCGCGCGGCCTTTTCAGAGCGAACACGCGCGATCCTGGTCAACACGCCACACAACCCAACGGGGAAGGTCTTCTCGCGCGCCGAACTCGAGTTGATCGCGCGGCTGTGCATCGAGCATGACGTCATCGCGATCACGGACGAGGTCTACGAGCGCCTCGTGTACGAACCAGGGCAGCCGCACCTCTCGCTGGCCGCGCTCCCGGGAATGGCGGAGCGCACCCTCACGCTCTCGAGCACGGGCAAGACGTTCAGCATGACGGGTTGGAAGGTGGGCTGGGGGATCGGCCCCGCGCCGCTGACGGCGGCGCTGCGGGCGGCGCATCAGTTCATCACATTCGCCGTGGCGACCCCGCTGCAGCACGGCGCCGCGGCGGCGATGCTGCCCGGAGGTGAGGGAGAGTCGTACGTGGGTGAGTTGGTCGAACAGTACCACGCCGCGCGCGACTACCTGGACGATGCGCTCACTGAACTCGGCTTCCGGACGATTCGGCCCGCCGGGACGTACTTCATCATGGCGGACCACACGCCTTTCGGCTTTGAGGATGATGTTGCGTTCTGCCGACACCTGACGGCAGAGGTCGGGGTGGCGGCGATCCCGCCGAGCGTCTTCTACGAAAATCGCGCCATTGACAGCCGTTTCGTGCGGTTTGCGTTCTGCAAGCGGCGGGAGACGCTTGAAGAGGCGGTGGCACGGATGCGGAGCGGGCTGCGATAGCGGTCGCTTTCGTTGCCGTTTCGGTCGCTGCACGCCCCGATAATTGCGTACGCCGCCCCATCGCGGTCGCCGCACGCAAAGGATGAAGTACGGGTGCGCAGCCGAGGACTTGCTTCGCTGATGGCAAGCCATGGACCGCGCGAAGGGGAGCCCATGAGCACGTTCATCATGCTGACGCAGATGTCCCGCGAAGATGCGGGCGAGCCGCAGAAGCTCAAGGAACTGGAGCGGCGCACGGTGGAGCAAATCCGCCGCGCCTGTCCAGAGGTGAAGTGGAAGGCAAACTACGTGCGGCTCAACAAGTCAGACTACATCGACATCTTCGATGCGCCGGACATGGAGACCGCGATGAAGGCTGCGTCCATCGTCCGGTCGGTCGGGCATGGGCAGGCCGAGGTGTGGCCGGCGATGGAGTGGGACGAGTTCAAGCGCGTGCTAGACGACCTGCCGGCGGGCGCAGCATAACAGAAGTGGGGGGGCATGCTCGCATTCGCTTGAGCATGCCTGCGCCCGCGCGGCGGGCAGGGCCGGGTGGCATGCCCACACGGTACTCCGTGCGGGCATGTCCGTGCGCTGTGTGGCGAACGGCTTCACCAGCCGCGCCCATCAATCGCAGCCGGCAAACCAATCGTCCAGAAAGTCCAGCAGATCGAAGACGTCGACGTCCATGTCGCCGTCGCGGTCCGGCGCGCACGCCGGCGCTTCCGGACGGATCCGCCAGATGCTCGCCCCGCGATCGATCGGCGAGGCGTAGTTGCGGTCCTTGTAGAAGTCGCTGAAGTACAACCCGTCCGGTCCCGCGGCCAGCGCCACGCACGTGGCCTTGCCCGCGCCGATGTACTCCGCCAGCGTCGTCGGGCCGCCGATGACCGTCCCATCGGGAGCGAGGTTCCACTCCGTGATGCGCTTGCCAAGATCCTGCGGGCCGGTGGCGTACGTGGGACCGGATTCGGCGATGAAGAGGCGGTGCTGCTTTTCCGGTGGAAACGTACTGCCGTTGAAGGTTGACGGCTGAATGAAGACGCAGTTCACCGGCGCGGTGGAGGGCTCCCAGTTGTGCAGCGCGAAGTTGCGCATGGAGTTGTTGGAGCCGTCCCAGAGGTAGTTCCGTCCCGCGACCAGGCGCGTCATGCGATCGACGCTGGGGCCGTTCTCCACGATGTAGTGCCCGCCGCCTGCGCCCTGCTCGCGCCACGCGCCACCGAAGGGATTGCGAAAGCCGGAGGCGTAGATGTAATCGTGCGAGCTGATGCCGTCGGAGAGATCCAGGAACGGATTGCCCGCCGCGGGCGTGCCGTCCTTGTTCATGCGGAGAATCTTGCCGCGGAAGGAGTTGAGGTTCTGCCCTGTCGAGGCGTCGAAACCGTCGCCCATGTGAACGTACAGAAGGCCGTCCGGCCCGAAGGAAAGGTTGGAGATCTGGTGGCTCTGGCCCTGGGTCTCACCGATCATGTCGAGGATCGTGGTCTGCGTGGCCGCGGTGACGCCGCCGTCGAGGCTCGTGAAGCGGACCACGCGGGGATAGTGCGGGCCGCCGTGATCGTGGAGCAGCGCCGCGTACACATCGCCGTTGTCGGGGTCGACGACAATGCCCGAAAGGCCCTGCTCGCCGGAGCCGGGGAAGGCCCCGGTGGGATTGAAGTTGATCAGGCCGGTCGCGTAATCCTGCACGTGGCCGTCGTTGAGATAAACCTTGATCGTGCCGTAAAGCTCCGTGACGTAGAAGACCGGGTCATGCGCGTGCGTGCCGGGGTTCGGAACGAACGCAATGTTGACGGGAAGCTGAAACCCCGTCGCGACGCGCTCGATGACGAAGCCCGCTTCGACCTGCCAGGGGACGTCGACGTCACGCGCGATGGAGGAAAAGTCCGGCTCCATCTGGCCCTGCGACGCGAAGTACGTCGCCCCGGCGGTGCTCACCCAAAAGAGCGCCTCCTGGCCCGCGGAAAGAGAGATCGCCGGCAGATAGGCGAAGCGTTCCAGGCCCTCATCGTCGGTAAAGACGAGGTTGGTGGGGCCAAGCTCGAGCGAGGCGGCGCTGCCGGCGCTCACGCGGATGCGAACGGCCACGTGCTGCAAAAGTGCGGGCGGATTCGTAATCCCGCTGTGATCAAACCGCGCGAGAAGATCGCCGGCAGGCGACTCGATCTGCAGAAACGGCTCGTTCGGCGAAGCGTCAGGCAGGCTGACCGCATCACCCGTGCCGGCCACGGTCCACGTCGGTCCCGGGACGGCGATCACATCGTCCAGGAGCATCGCGAAGATCTCGTCTTCCGGCCCCGTGGTGAAGGGACGCTGCGAAAACTCGCTCCAGCCGCTGATCGGATCGCCGCTGTCGTCGCGGAAGCGGACGCGCAGCATGTGATCCGTCTCGGGCAACAGTTGCGTCGCGCCCGTCAGCGATCCCTCGAACGCTCCATCGCCCAGATGGATGTGCACCTTCTCCAGGCCCGTGACGCACGCAGCGGACCAGACGCGCTCCACGAGCGCTCCCATTCCGTCCACCGTCCAGATCTCCCAGTTCGAGCAGAAATGGCCGTCGCCGTCAGGATCCGAAAAGCCGCTGGCTTCCATGTGAACGTCCGCGGCGTTCAGAATCTGGTTGTCCGTCTGCGGCTCTGTAATGGTGGGCGCCAAGGGCGGCTCGTTGCCGACCACGATCGTGCCCGTGAGAACGCTCGCCGCGTAGATCGCGATCCCGCCGGCGCTGCTTGAAGCGTTCGAGAAGCTGATCGAGTTGAGCTGTCGACCGTCGATGTTGAAGCCAAGATCCGCAACGAGCGAGGGCGCATCGATCACGGCCTCGACCACGTTGAGGTCGTTGTCGGGCAGGCCGCGGTCGGTGGCGCCGGTTCCGGGGACGACTGCACGCCGGGCTTGGTAGCGAACCCCGTCGCCGGGATCGGTCGGCGAGAGGACGCCGAACCAGTCCGGCGCGTGCACCGTCACCGTGACGCTCGCGTCGTCGACGAAGCCGAGCGTGACGTCAAAGGTGCCCCCGCCGTTGCTGTAGTTGTACAGCAGCCCGATCTCCGCGCCCGGCCCGAGGGTGATCGGGGGATCGATCATTGTCACCTGCGGCCCCGTCTGGTCCGTTTCGGGCAGCCAGTTCGGTTGAATGCCCACGTTGTCGCCGTCGGGGAAGCTGTCCCAGTCCCATGTCCCGCCGTCGACTTCGTCGCGATCGCCCAGGTGAACGATGTCGAGTTCGCCCGCCTCATCGACGATCAGGTACGTCAGGCCCGATCCCGCGCCGCTGTTCCGAATCGCGGCGGGAACGCCGGCGGTCAGGTTCAGCGCCCGGTCGGAAATGGCGCGGAAGCCGTCCGGATCGTCCGGCGCATCGGCCTCGCCCGCATGCACCATGCCGTTGAAGTTGTAAGCCAGAGGCAGCTCGATCACATCCGCGGCGGCCGGCATTGCCGCCGCGAGCAGCACGAGGCCGGCGACCGTGTGCAGAGGTACGAAGTCAGGCTGGCGCATGTTGAACTCCGCGAGACGAAGCGGTCCAGCTTCCGGCGCACGCGCCGGCGCGCATGGGGGTAGAGGAACTCAGGGGCAGCCGGCAAACCATCCGTCGAGATAGGCCAGCAAGTCGAACACATCGACGACCCCGTCGCTGTTCAGGTCGACCGAGCACGGCGTGGTGGCCCCCGCGCCGTCCTCAACGCTGAGTGCGAAGAACGCCGTGCTGCACGGGCTCTCGTGGCACGACGCATTGGAGAATGTCACGGCCGTGAGCGTGCGTCCGCTGACGTCGAACCCCAGGTCGCCGACAAGGCTGTCGCCGCTGACGACCGCTTCGACGACGTTCAGGTCCGGACCCGGCTCGCCGAGATCCCTGTTGGCCGTGCCGGGGAACGTCCCCATCGTCGCCTGCCACGCCAAACCGCTGCCGGCTTCCGGCGGTGGGGGGGAGGCGGCCTGGTACCAGTCCGGCGCGGTGACTCTCACGGTAACCGCGGTTTCGTCGGCGAAGTGGAGCGTGACGTCAATGTCCGCTCCGCCGTTGCTCGTCTGAAAGAGGAATCCGACCTGGGCGGCGCTGGTGAGGACCAGCGGCGTCGGCAGCGTGGTCGTCTGCGGCCCGGTTTGGTCGACGTTCACCAGCCACGCGGGCTGCACGCCGCGGTTGTCGCCGTCGGCCTCGCCGTCGAAGACATGGTTGCCGTTGTCGACCGCGTTGCGGTTGCCGAGGTGGACGATGTCGAGCGCCGAGGACTCGTTCACGAGGAAGTACGTCAGCGTGGAGTCCGGCATGCCGGAGAACTGCAGGCCCTCCGGGACGCCCTCAACGAAGTTCAGCCCGCGGTCCGAGATCGACCGGAAGCCGTTGGGCGCATCCGGGGCGTGCGCCTCATTCATGTGAACGATTCCGTTGAAGTTCAGGTTTAGAGGAATCTCGTGGACGTCGGCAAGCGAGAGGGGGGCCGCGGCGAGGGTCGCGACGGCCGCCGAAATGCGGAGGTGCTGCAGCATCTGCCTGGTCTCCGAAAAGGAAGACAGCCTCCCATGGCCGGAGGGGCCGGGAGGTCGGGACGAATCGGCGTTCAGCATCGCCTGAATCGGTCGAAAATGCAAGGCTGGCGGGAGAAAAAGGCCGGGCCCAAGGCCTCAGGGCGCCGAAGTTGCGCGCCGGCCCGGTACTTCTGCGATTGTTCGATTGCAGGCCGTCCCCTGTCGCCCCGCCACAAGGGCGCTCCAGCTACGGAGGGACCGCCACGCCGCTGGTGCGCAGCAGCGTCTTAAAGGTTTCGCCGAAGACGAAGTTGTGCTCGGGGAAGGCCTCGCCCGTCCTGCCCGCGCCGCCCATGTTCTGGTCGAGGTGGCTGAAGATCAGGTCGATCGTGCCGATCTGCTCCCACCCCCCCCGCGCCCCCGCATCCGCCGCGGCGTGGTCGAGCAGCTCGACGATGCCCTTGGTCGAAGCCCCCGCGGCGTCCATGCGCTCGATGGTCGCCGTATAGCGGAGCGTCATGCCGGGCCCCGCTTCGCGCGTGAGTTCAGCGCGCTGGATCTTCGCCAGGATGACCTTTTCCTTGAACCCCTGCGCGTGGCCGACGAGGATGCCCGCGGTCTGGGCCATGCCCTCGATGATGAGCGAGGCGGGCATGATCGGCAGAGCGGCGAGCCCCGCGGCTTCATCCGCCGCGAAGTGATCGTGCAGGTGCTCTTCGGCGAGCGAGACGTTCTTGATCGCAACCATCCGCTCGCGGGGAGCCAGTTCAAGCACGCGATCAATCCACATCCAGCGCATGGCAGTTTACAGTTGACAGTGGAGAGTGGACAGTGCACCGGGACGGGAGCGGAGGGCAGATCGGCGGTGAACGAATCGGACGCGGACAGCGAATCACTGTCCACTGTCAACCATCAACTGTCCACTGCCGTCTTCAGCTTGTTCTCGACAAACCGCACGACGGTATCCACCGTGAAGTAGTCCGCGACCTTGTCCACCTGCGGGTCCTGCTCAAACTCGGAGAGGTCCATGTGCGGGAGGCGCTGCTTGAGCGCGGCGAGGCCTTCGGGCGTGATCTTGCCCCCCTGGACGTACGAGGGGTCCTGCGTGACGTTCTCGGGGAACATTTCTCCCTGCTGGACCTTGAAGCCGAACTCCTGCTCGAGCTTGAAGACGATGTCGAGGAAGTCGATCGACTCGGCCCCCAGGTCCTTCCGCAGGGAGGCCTCCGGCGTGACCTCGTCCTCGTCCACCGCGAGGGCGTCCATCAGCACTTCCTTGACCTTGTCGAAGATTTCATCACGCGTCATGATCGTTCCTGCAAACTCGAGTGGCATGTCCCGGGTGGCCTGCCCACGCGGGACTCCCGGGCGGGGCGGGCGGGGGGAGGGGCGGGCGGGGGGGGGCGGGCATGACGGGACGGGGATTCTCCTCCCGTACGGGGCCGGTATGGTAGCCCGGCGGAGAGAATAGTGAACAGAGAATAGAGAATAGAGAAGAGAGAACAGAGAAGAGAGAACGGCGGGTGATGTGCCACACAGGCGACGCCCAGCCGCCCGCCCCACGCCGCGGAGCACCGTTGTTCTCCTTTCTCTATTCTCTATTCTCTATTCTCTTTCCGAGCCGAACCGCCCGCAGCAGCAACCGCCCCGAAACCGCCGTCGTCTCCCCGTTGTCCCTGTCAACAACCCCCTCTCCCTTCAACTCGAAGCCCTCTTCGGTCTCCTTGAGGAGCGTGACCGTGACCTTTAGAGCGTGGCCGGGCCGGACGAAGGCGCCGTACTTGAGGGCGCGGACGGAGCCAAGAACGAGCCGCCCCCCGTCCCACCCCCGCGCGCACGCTCGCTCCCGAACCAGCTCCCGCCCCGCCTGCACCAGCGCCTCGATCATCATGACGCCGGGCAGCACCTCGAAGCCGGGGAAGTGATCCTGCAGGTACTCCTCGGCCATCGAGACCTGCTTGATCGCGGTGAGCGAGTTCTCGGTGCGTTCGAGGATGCGGTCGATGAGCGTGAAATGCATACGGGCGGGAGGATAGGCGGGGAGGGGGATCTCACGCAGGCGCGCAGGAATCCGATAGATGGGTTTCGATCAGTGGTAGGAGCAGAACACGACGGGCAGCCCGAGTTCGGCGATGCTCCTGAGCGTGTCTCGCGACAGGCGGAGGTTGTTGTTCGGCGAGTCGCTCTTGAGCGTGAGGACGAGCGTGATTTCGGCCGCGGCGGCCAGCGCGGCAAGAGCCTTGCTCCGAGCAGCCAGCTTCTCGACCAGTTCGTCCACCAGCGGGACGTATGAGCGGGCGTTCATCTCTGCCGTGCTGAACTCACCCGTTGCCGAGAACGTCCAGCGGCTTCGGATGCGCGATGTCTCCGCGGCCGGGCCCTCAAGATAATGCACCTCGCTCGGCTCGAAGCCAAGCATCCTGGTGATCTCCTCCGCCGCGCCCGGGTAGCGGTTGATGTCCAGGGCCGCGCTGAAGCGGTATCGGAAGTCGCTGGGCGGCGGAGACTCGTGTGGAGACACGGGCAAGTCTAAGCGACACACGCCCTTCGTGCCTCGGTGCCTACGTGCCTCCGTGCAGCTTCCACGCTGCGCCGCAAAGGTGCACGCGGGGCGCATCACGCTAAATCCCCGTCCGCCACGGAACGCTCAGCAGCACAAACCCCACCCAGATCACCACGCTCGTCCCGATCGCCGCCGCGAGGATGAGGCCGACGAGGCCGCCGGGCCACGCCGCGCCCGATCGTTGCCACCGTCTGCCGACGAACAACGCCAGAGGAAACGCCAGCAGCACGACCATGCACGGCGACAGGCCGAAG
>CAYWRO010000086.1:0-13722 GCA_964460345.1 uncultured Phycisphaeraceae bacterium
GGGGGGCTCGGGGAGGGGGGGGAGTTTGCCACGCCGATGGTGAACAAGTACGTGCGCTTCGGCGCTTCCCCGCGCGCGGCCCAGGCGCTGGTGCTCGGCGCCAAGTGCCGGGCCATGCTCGACGGCCGCGCGGCCGTGGGCGTGCACGACGTCCGCGAGGTTGCCCTGCCCGCGCTGCGACACCGCATCATCCTGAACTTTGAGGCCGAGGCGGAGGGATTGTCGGCCGACGGCGTCGTGCGGAACATCGTCGAGACGCTGCCGGTCGAGGCCCAGTAGGGGCCGCGGGCGGCCTCGCCCCGGGCGGCCGCGGGGGCTCGGGCCGGATTTCCAACCCGGCTACGCAACCTCGTCGCTCGTGGCCGGTGGGAGTGGTGATACAATCCGCCCGTGCTGAGGTGGCCTGCGAACGTGGTGGAAAAGCTGCGCGCCGTGTATGACGGACGCCGCATCTGTGTGACAGGCGGCGCCGGGTTCATCGGCGGGCACCTTGTCGATGCCCTGCTCAGCCTTGGCGCGACGGTCACCGTCATCGACGACCTGTCAAGCTCAACGACCGAGCACATCGCTGAGCTGGTGGAACTGGACCCGACGCGGCTGCGCTTCGTGCACGGTTCGATCCTCGAGCCGGCGGCGCTGGCCGACGCCGTGGATGGGTGCTGGCGGGTCTTTCACCTGGCGGCGGTCTCCAGCGTGCCGCAGTCGATCGCCGACCCGGAGCGGTCGTACGCGGTGAACGCCGCGGGCACCGTTCGCGTGGCGCAGGCGGCGGTGAAGGCGAAGGTGGGGCGGGTGATCTACTCGGCCTCCTCGTCGGCGTACGGCGAGTCGCAGCGCCTGCCCAAGCGCGAAACGGATCTGCCCGCGCCGATTTCGCCCTATGCCGGGAGCAAGCTGGCCGGGGAGCACGTGATGCTCGCGTGGGCGCGCAGCTACGGGCTCTCCACGGTCTCGCTGCGTTACTTCAACATTTTCGGCCCGCGCCAGCCGGCCGATTCGCCGTACGCGGCGGTGATCGCGATTTTCGCGAAGAAGCTGCTTTCCGGCGAGCGGCCCATCATCTATGGGGATGGGCTCCAGACGCGCGACTTCACCTTCGTCACCAATGCGGTGTACGCGAACCTGCTCGCCGGCGCGAGCGAGCGCCACCTGTTCGGCCAGGTCGTGAACATCGGCACGGGGCGCAGCATCAACCTGCTGGAACTCGCCGCGACGATGGCCGCCAAGTGCGGGGCGGAGGTTGCGGGGAACGCCGAAGAGACGGAGCCCGACCCGCACAGCAATGGGAAGGCGGGCCGGAAGGGGCCGTTGACGCCGGAGCATCGACCCGCCCGGGCGGGGGATGTCCGCGACTCGCTGGCGGACATCACGGCCGCACGCGACCTGCTCGGGTACGAGCCGCTGGTTTCCCTCGAAGAGGGGATGGAACAGACGTGCGCGTGGTACCGGAGCGTGCACGCAGCCGCGGCGGAGTGAAGGTTTGACTTGGCTGCGAGAGACGATCGGCGGGCTGTGGCAGATGCTGCGGCTGTTTGCCCTGATGCGGTTCCGCTTCAGTGGGCCATACTGGGGGTGGCGCATGCAGACCGCGTTCGGGCGCGGGCGGCCGGGGAAGCGTGAGATGCTCCATGGGGTCATGGCTTACGCCCGATGGATGCACCGGATGCGCGCCGGCCGATGAAAGATCAAGGGCGATTGTGCCGAACGAAGTAGCGGGGGCATGCGCTTCAGGGAAGGAGCAGCCGTGGCAGACGGAACACAGTCGGACAATCAAGGGTCGGCGGGCGCGAACGGGCGCAACTCCGTGTTTGTCAAGGGCTTCCTGCCGGGGCTGCTGGTGGGGCTGGTCGTGGGCCTGACGGTGGGCGCGGTGGTTCCGCCGCTGCTGACTTCGCGTGCGCCGCGGATTCCTGAGCCGTCGGGGTCGGGGAGCGTCGAGGAGGGCAGCCGTCAGGAGCGCGGCGACGAGCGGGAGGACGCCTTCGAAGGCACGGGGTTGCCTTTCGAGGAGGACGACGTCGAGGCGGATGCATCGGATGCGGTTGAGAGCGTCGTGCCGCCGGCGGACTGACCTGTTGACACGGCAAGCCGGACGGGGGCGGGCCGGGCTCATACCCTGCGGCATGGAAGATGCGGCAGTGGATCACCTGAGGCGGATTGTCGGCCAGGATGCGCGAGCCTCGGCCTGGTTCGGCGTGGAGTACGTGCCGCTGGGGCGGGCGTCGTTGTCGGCGGATGGTGGGGGGGGAGAGGCGGCAGAGAGCGAAGCATTGGCAGCAGGTGAGACGCAGGTTGCGTCGACGCCGGCCCCTGCCGCGATGCAGTCGTCGGAAGCAGCGCCCGCTGCGTCGGCGATTGTTTCCGTTCCGGCAAACGATCCGGACCGGCGCGCTCGGGCGACGAAACTGCTGGAAGAACTTCGCGAGCGCTACGAACGGGAAGCGCCGCACCAGCACTTTGTGACCGCGCACACCAACATCGTGTTCGGTGAGGGCGATTGCTGCGCGCGGCTGATGTTCATCGGAGAAGCGCCTGGGGCGGACGAGGATCGGACCGGCCGGCCGTTCGTGGGTCGCGCCGGGCAGTTGCTCGACAAGATGATCGGTGCGATGGGGCTCCGACGTGATGAGGTGTACATCACGAACGTCTTGAAGACGCGCCCGCCGAACAACGCCACGCCGACGGCGGACGAAGCGGCACGATGCGCGCCGTACCTCTTTGAGCAGGTGCGCATCATCGATCCGGAAGTGATCGTCACGCTCGGGCTGCCGGCCACCCGGCTGGTCCTTGGCTCCATGGATGCCATGGGCCGGCTGCGCGGCCACTGGGCCGAGTTCCGTTGTGATGGGCTGGTCAAGCCGGTCATGCCGACGTATCACCCGGCGTTCCTGCTGCGGTCGTACACGCCCGAGAACCGTCAGAAGGTGTGGTCGGACCTGCAGCAGGTCATGGAGCGCCTGGGTCTGAAGGCCTCGGGAAGTCCCCAGTAATGAAATTCTGGTTGGATTCTTGATTTTCCCGCTGCAACTTTGCCCGCAGCAGGCCGTATCACCATGACCGCCGGCACGCTGCCCGGGAAGAGCCGGGAGGGCGGCTTTCAACGTGACCCCCACGAGACCCGGCGCTAGGCCTTTGTGCTTGGCGCTGGGTTTTCTCTTGCAGGGGTGGCCGGTTGGACGGTTCGTGCCGCGCCTGTTAGTCAGGCGAAGCGGCGTCTTCGCCTGATTCGATCTCAGGCTCGGCAGGCTCGCCTTCGCCGTCCGCATCGGCCGGCGGATTCGCACGCCGATAGGTCAGCTCCGTGTCGTCCGGAAGCTGCTCGACCTTGTACGCGAAGAAGCGGAAGTCCGGCTCGATCCACTGCGCGCAATGAATGAGCACCTTGTCACCGGGCTCGAGTCCATCGGGCAGTTCCACGCCCTCGGCAAGAGTAAACGGCATTGACATGGAGTGCATGCCGGTGACGTTGCCGTGCTGATCGACAAAGTCATCGATCGCTTCGTGCTTCACGCGGAAGTCGGTGCCGGCGCGGTTCGGATCCGGCAGGGTCTCGACCTGGCCGCGAACCTGGTAGGTCTTCATTGGCTCGCCGTACCGAGCGACGAGCGTCGCGAGCGGATCATCCGCGGGGGATGATGGCTCCTGGCGATTGCACGCAACAACCAGCGCAGCGGCGAGGATGAGCAGCGCGGTAAGCGTGTATTTGCGCATGAGGGCGCCTCCCTCCTGCAGCGTCTGAAGCGCAGCCGCCCCTGGCGGCGCGAGATCAGGCGCCTTCGACCTTGACGAACGCAGCGACGTTCTGCAGGTCCGGCACAATCTCCGGCGTGAACGGCATGGTCCAGGAGTTGCCCGGCTCGGCGTGGGCCAGACGGCTGGCCTTGGGCCGGACGAACCACTCGCGGCCGCCGCGGATGTAGGAGCGGGTGGTGCGGCCGCGGTGCGCCTGGGCCTTGCGGAGCCCCCTCTTGATGTCGGGGTCGCGCCGCATGAGGCGGGCGATGGTCTGGCGGCGGTTCTCGCAGCCGGGGTTGGCCGTGACGGTGCACCGGATCGTCTGGCCCGGCTTGAACTGGTCGAGCATCGTTCGTTCCTCGCTGAAAATGAGACTGCGAGTATAGGCCGGGGTGCCGGGAGGTTTGCAAGTGCTGGCTGCCGGCGACATTGAGGAAGCGATCCGGCCTGGCCGCTTCGCTTAAGCGGTGGGGAGGGGGCGGAGCGTTCTGGTCGGGTCGGCTACCATCCGCCCCATGTCTGAAACCCCCCCGAATTTACCGGATCCTTCCTCTTCTTCAGCCGGTCACCAGGCCCGGTTTGACCCCTCCGCGCCGCATCAGCAGAAGCCGCGGCTCCGCCCGATTCGGGCGTTCCCGGCGCAGGTTCAGGGGCAGGACGGCAAGCCGGTGACGATGCTCGGGCTGGCGGATCGTCGGCAGATCTCCTCGAAGATGGTGCTGACGATGCCCGCCGCGCAGATGCTGCTGCCGCTGCTGGATGGGTCCCGGGACATCGATCAGATCGTGGCCGAGGTCGGCCGGGGGTTGACGCGGCCGATTCTGGAGCAGCTCGTTGCCCAACTTGACGACGCCGCCCTGATTGAAGGGCCTGCGTACGAGGCGCTCCTCAAGGAGATGCGCGAGCAGTTTGACGCTTCGGATGTCCTGCCGCCCTCGGGGACGGCGGATTTCGCGGACGCCCTTGTCATGCAGGCGCTCGGGAAGGATGCGACGGACGAGCAGAAGGCCGCCGAGGGTCCCCGCCGGATGCGGGAGGCATTTGACAAGTGGATCGCCCAGACGCTCGAGAAGGTCGAGAAGCCCAGCTTTGACGACCTGCCCCCGGGGATCGTGGCGCCGCACCTGGACTACTGGCGCGGCTGGATGAACTACGCATCCATTTATGGGCGCATGCGGGTGTGCGACCGGCCTGAGCGAGTGATCATCCTGGGAACCAACCACTTCGGGCTGGGGACGGGGGTGGTCGGGTGCAACAAGGGGTACCGCACGCCGCTGGGAGAGTGCGCCCTGGATACGGACGTGGAGCAGGGGCTGCGGCAGCGGCTTGGGGACCGGCTCTTCGAGCACCGGTTCGATCACGAGCGCGAGCACTCCATCGAGCTGCAGATCCCGTGGATTCAGCACATTTTCGGATCGGCTGAGGATGGGAGCTGCCCGAAGGTCTTCGGCGCGCTGGTGCACGACCCGGCCGTCAACAACGGCGAGTCGTACGACGGCGAGGGGATCGGCCTTGAGCCGTTCGTCCAGGCCCTCAAAGAGGTGATCGCGGGGCTGCCCGGGCCGACCCTGGTGGTTTCGTCGGCCGATTTGAGCCACGTTGGCCCCAGTTTCGGGGATTCGGAGCCGCTGGGTGGGGATGAAGGGCCGGGGGTTGAGGCTCGAAACCGGGTGATTCAGCAGGATCGCGAACTGCTGAATTATGTGGCGCAGAATCAGCCGCGGGAGCTCGTCGCGGCGATGGCCTGGCAGCAGAACCCGACCCGCTGGTGCTCGACCGGGAACCTGGTGGCGACGCTGCTGACGGTGGAGCCGAAGCAGGTGGAACTGCTGAACTACGGAGCGGCGATGGATCAGCAGGGGACAGCGATGGTCTCCAGTGCCGCGCTGGTGATGTGGTAGCGAGCCCGCTCCCGGGGCGGTTCTGAGCCGAGGGGAGGCGGGGATGGCGGCCCAAGGGCGGGCCTCTCCCCCCCGGTTTCCGCTATGCTTGGCCCGTTGGTGTGGCCGGAACAGCCTGCGGGCCATGGCCGTATCGGGACGACGACGCCGGGGGTGCGGGCGGGGCAAGCCTGTGGTGTGTGGTCGGCCGCGGAACGCCATCGGGAGGGCGCGGCCGGGTGGGGCGCGGGGTTGAAGGCGGGTCGTTGAGGCCCGGGCCGGCGGACTCTGCTAGAGAGGATTCGAGATGGCTGGACCAGTCTGTTGGGGGATCGAACTCGGGGCGGGAGCCGTCAAGGCGCTGAAGCTGGAACGGGATGGTGAGAACCTGAATGTTCTGGAATACGCGGTGATTCCGCACAAGCGGGTGCTTTCGACGCCGGAACTGGACCAGCAGGAAGCGACGCGCCTTGCGCTGGGCACGCTGGTGAGCCAGTATGACCTGTCGGGCGCGCCCATTGCGGTGAGCGTGCCGGGGCACTCCGCGTTTGCCCGGTTTGCCAAGCTGCCGCCGGTGGAGCCGAAGAAGATCCCGGACATCGTCAAGTTCGAGGCGGTGCAGCAGATTCCGTTTCCGATCGACGATGTCGAATGGGACTACCAGACGTTTCAGTCTCCGGATTCGCCGGATGTCGAGGTCGGCATCTTCGCGGTGACGCGTCAGCGCGTGATGGAGCGCATGGCGCTGTGGGCGGATGTGGGAATCACGCCGGAGTTCCTGACGATCGGTCCGGTTGCGGTCTACAACGCGATGGCGTGGGACCTGCAGTTCACCGAGAACACGCCGGGCACGGTGATTGTGGATGTGGGGACCACGAGCACGGACCTGATCATCGCCGAGGCGGGTCGCGTGTGGATCCGCACCTTCCAGATCGGCGGGCACAACTTCACCGAAGCGCTGGTCAATACATTCAAGCTGAGCTATCCGAAGGCGGAGAAGCTCAAGCGCGAGGCCGAGCAGAGCAAGCACGCGCGGCACGTCTTCCAGGCGATGCGGCCTGTCTTCGGCGATCTGGCCCAGGATGTGCAGCGCTCGATCGGGTATTACCAGTCGCTGCACCGCGAGGCGAACCTGACGCGCATGGTCGTCTTCGGGTCGACCTTCAACCTGCCGGGACTGCGGAAGTACCTGGGGCAGCAGCTCCAGATGGAAGTCGTCCGGCTGGAGCGCTTCAAGCGTCTGAATATCGACGGGCCCGCCGCGGCGGGATTTGGCGCCGCGTCGCTGAACATGGCGACGGCGTACGGCCTCGCCCTGCAGGGCCTGGGGCTGCCGACGATCGACGCCAACCTGATCCCCAAGCCGGTCGTCCGCGAGGCGATGTGGCAGAAGAAGACGAAGTGGTTCGTCGCGGCTGCGGGTCTTGCGCTGGCGGCGGGCGGCGCGAGCCTGATTCAGCCGCTGCTGATCGACACGCAGCTCAAGGCGAACCCGCCTGCACGCGTGATTGAGGACGCCAAGCGGCTGCTGAACACCACGCGCAGCGAGTGGACGGAAGTTGAGTCGAAGTTCACGCCTGATTACCGGGCGGCCAACGCGCTGCTGGTGCTGGACGACCGCGAGTTGTACGCCCACATCGCCAATGACGTCGGGCAGATCCTGAAGGGCGCGGCGGACAAGGACGAAGGCAAGGGCTTTCAGTTCAAGCAGTTGCTGACGGAGTACATCCCGCCGGCGGGTCAGTCGGACCTCTACGACCCGTACGCTCAGCCGGGCGTGCCCGGCGAGGACACCGGCGCCGCCGGCTCGCAGCGCACGATCCAGGTCACGCTTGAGGTGTCGACCACCCGCGGCGACGCGACGCCGTTCGTGCGGGACACGATCCAGGCCTGGCTGTACGCCAACGGGGAGCGCGAGGGCGTGCCGTACCGGATCGAGAACGTCGACTGGGATCTGCCGGTTACCCACAAGGTGCCGATGCCCGGCGAAGAGGCGATGCCGACGCCTGCGGGCGGCACGTCGCCGCGGTCGCAGTGGGGCGAGCGCGGAACACCCACCAGCCCGCGCCAGTCGCCCGGATTGGCGACACCGGGAAGTGGTGGACATGGGCACGCTCCGCCGCCTCCGCGGCCGGGGCAGCGGCCGGGCGTGCCGACGGGTGGTGGGCAGGCGCCGGCCGCGCCGACGGAGTTGACGTCGCTGGCGCCGCTGCCGGAGATGCCGGGCGAGGGCGAGCCGGGTGAGACGGTTTCGACATTCACGATCACGTGGGATGCGGTGATCATTGAGGATCAGCCGGCGGAGACGCAGTCATGAACATGCAGAAAGTGACGAGCTGGGCCAAGGCGAACTGGCTGATCATCCTGTCGTGCGTGGTGCTGGTGGCGGCCCTGGTGGCCGGTCCACTGATCGGCTCGCGCATGAGCAAGGGGCTGCAGCAGCGCGTCAGCAAGGAAGTGGAAGCGGACAACCAGGCGCTGGGGCGAGATCGGATCGACTACACCGTTCCGGACCCGACAAGCCCGGGCGCAGCGCTGGTTACCACGTCACTGACACCGCACGCATTGCACAACCAGCGGTTCGGCGAGCTGCGCGAGCGTCTGCAGCGTGAGACCGGCGGCGTGTGGGAGCGGGCGAGGGATCACAACAAGAACGGACACGAACTGCTCATCGAGGGGCTCTTCCCGAAGCCGAGCGTGGCCGATGAACGCGTGCTTCCGGCGCAGTTCGCCGAGGCTTACATCGTGCGGGCGCATCGTCAACTGCTGGAGGAGATCGGAGCGCGCATGCCGCCCGACCCGGCCGCGGTGATGACGGAACTGCAGAACTACTACAACAACCAGGTCATGCGCATCGTGGAGAACCGCGCCGGCAACGAGCTCAGCGCCGAAGAGCAGGCGGAGTTGACGGAAGCGATGCAGAACATGCGGCTGGGGATGTACAGCCAGCGCGCCTCCGATTCGACCGTCTACGCCGATGTGAGTGTCTTCAACCTCCCTGAGTTGCCGAAGGTCAGCCCCACGCTCGTGCAGTGCTGGGACTGGCAGGTGCGGTACTGGATTCACCAGGACATCGTCAGGGCCGTCGCGAAGGCCAATGAAGCGCGTTCGGGTGATCGCGGCGTGCCGGGCGCGGTCGTCAAGCGTCTGGTCAGTGTGCTCGTAGAGGATCGCGACGCCGAGGCCGGTGGCAGCGCACCGCTTGATCCTTACGGAAGCGATCCGTACGGCGGCTATGGCGGGCCCGATCCCTACGGCAGCGATCCTTATGGCGCCGGAGGGGCTGACCCGTACGCGACCGGCGGCGATCCTGCCGCGGCGGCCGCGGCGGAAGCCGGGCCGGAGATCGCCCCGCGCGATTACGGCGTGTCCGTGACGGGGCGGACGAGCGCTGCCGGGTCGCAGAACAAGCATTACGACGTTCGCTACGTGAACGTGCAGGCGATCGTTTCCTCGGAGCGCCTCCCGATGTTCCTCGACGCGATCGCGCAGACGAACTTCATGACGGTCGTCGATATGGACCTGGCGACCATCAACCCCGCGGAACATCTGAACGCCGGGTTCTATTACGGGCGCGACCCGGTTGTGAGCGTCTCCCTGCGGATTGAGACGCTGTGGTTCCGCGAGTGGACGAAGCCGCTCATGCCCGCGCAGGTTCGTGAGAACCGCGGCATCCCGGCGCCGGCTCCGGCCGCTGCGCCACCGATGGCGCCGTCGCCGCGTCCCTCAGGCGGCGATGACGATTTCGGTCCGGGTTGATTTGGTGAGAAAGCGCGCGGGTCGGGCGATCTTAATAGCGAGCCTTTCGAGCGGGGTGTGGGAAGGAGAACGGCGATGGGAGTCAAAGGCATCAATCCGCTGGAAGCGCACTGCGAGAAGATCGTGGTGGGGCTCGCGGGCGCGGCCCTGGTCGGCGTTGTGGTCTGGCAGTTCGCCGGCCCGAAGCCGACCGTTCAACTCAGCGGCAAGCCGTACGTGCTGACTGAGGCTTACGGCGAGCTCGAGCGGCGCGCGGTTCGCGTGAAGGGGCAGATTGAAGGCCCCGGGTCGGTCGACTCGCTTCCCGCGGCGGACATGCCGCTGGGCCTGCTGGCCGATGCCGGTGACTTCTCGACGACGACTGTTTCTCCTTCGCCGACGTTGGCCATCGGGTTTGGCACGGCGGGGATTCCGGTCGAGGGCGGGCTCATCGCTCCCGGCGACAGCCAGGGGATTCGGTTCGCAGAGATCACGCCGCCCGCGCCGAGCAAGCCCATGGCCGCGCAGACCGCGGCGACCATTCACCCGCAGGAGATCGAACTGAACGAGGGCCTGGCCAATCTGGTCGCCGAGCCCGGCCGCCCGGACCTGGTGGCCGTGAGCGTGGAGAGCACGTGGTCGGTTGCTGACTTCCTGAACCTGCTGCAGCTCGATCCGGATGGGCCTGAGGGGCCGATCCAGCCGTTGCCCGGCGTGTGGTGGAACGGGCCGGACATGGCGCTGTTTGACGTGGAACTGATCCGGCAGAAGCTGGCCGCGGACGGCTCGTGGGGAGAGGAAGAGCCCGTCGCGAACATGCCCGGCCGACTTGAACTGCGGACCGAGATGGCGGAGGCCGGCCAGGAGTTCATGACCGGCGATCAGATGCGGCAGTGGGCTGACCAAGCGTCGCAGTTTGCGACGGAGATTCGCCGGCCGCACTTCTATGCGATCGTGTACGGGGATGACTGGGCGCCTCCGAGCGAGGTGGATCCCTTGGCGGGCGTGGCGGTGGAGAACCCTGACGAGAAGCGGGCCCGGCGCGAGTTGGAAGGCGTGCGCAACCAGATGGCCAATCTCGAGAAGCGGCTGGCGGAACTCGGTGGCGGGGGTGGCCGCGGCGAGGGTGGGGGTCATGGCGGCGGTGGTCGTGGTACGCCAACCGGTGGGGGCCGACAGGACGATTCGCAGCGCCAGCAGGAGCAGAACGAGCGTCAGCGGCAGGCGCTCGAGCGGCAGCTCGAGTCGTTGCGCAGCCGCGAGCAGGCGATCATCGACCGCCTGCTCCAGATGGGGGCGAAGAACATTCCGGGGGTGGAGCAGGTCGACGCCATGGCAGGTCAGCCGGCCATGCCGACCGAGGCGGAGGCCGATCCGCCGCTGCTCGAATCGGACGAGATCCGGATCTGGGCGCACGATGTGCAGGTGGAGCGCGGCGCGACCTACCGGTACAAGCTGCGCGTCTGGGTGACGAACCCCTTCTTTGGCCACGATGCCGGGCTGACGAGCGAGCAGAAGTCGCTCGCGGCGTCGCCGCTGCTGGCCGGCGAGGCGTCAGAATGGACCGACCCGGTCCACGTGCATGACGAGGCGTACTACTTCATCACCAGCGCCCAGGAGGGCGGCTTGACGGCGGGGGCGCGGGCCATCGCGTCCGTCTACGTCTTCCGCTGGGGGTACTGGCGCGAGGGGACGGCTCGTATGGAGCCCGGCGACGCGCTGGCGACGACGGTGCAATCCCCGATGTTGGGGGATGTGCTCGCCGCGGTTGAGGTTCAGCCTGGCATCGGGGGCCAGCCGGGCGGAGAGCGCGGGCATGGAGGGGGCCACATGCTGCCTGGTGGGCCGGCCCAAATCGAGGAAGTGCCGGCGGGACCGGATGTGGAGTATGAGCCGATCCAGGTCAGGCGTGACGTGGTCCTGCTGGACGTGGGGCCGGCGATGCACTCGACGGGTGAAAAGGTTGCCTACCTGCGTGAGGAGACCGGATCGATCGTCGACCGGGACCCCCAGGCGGAGACGCGGCGGGACATTTTCATGGTCCTGCAGAGCTCGGCCCGTCGCGGCCGCGAGGCCCTGCAGCCGAAGGAGGTCGCGCCGGCGGCCCCGGCGCCGGACCGGATGCCCCCGCCGGAGGGTCCCGGGCAGATGCCGCCGCGGAGCCCTCTGAGCCCGAAGAGCCCTGGTGGTGGCTGATTTGCGGAATTTACAGCCTCGCGGCGCTTGACCGCCGCGAGGTGCTGTCTATGATCCCCGACGCCCTCAGAGAGATCTGAGGAACACGCCCCGCGGCTGAGGCAGCGGGGTGTTCGACCCGCCCGGATGGGCGGCCCCGAACGAACCTCATTGACAATCGGAGACGGATTGGCGCTGTGTTCCGTGCCGATCAGACGTTACCCGCGGCCGGTTTTCCGGTTTCGGGGAGTGAATCTGTGAGGGCGGAGCGAACTGATTTTGTTGAAGCGCAAGAGGCGAAAACTGTTACTGGAGTGGACGATTGCGTCCAGCTCGAGGGAGCCGCGAGGCGACGTCGGGTTGGTGTGATCAAGCCACAAAGGGCGAACGGTGGATGTCTTGGCGTCGAGAGGCGATGAAGGACGTGGGAGCCTGCGATAAGCTCAGGGGAGTCGGCAACCGGACTGTGATCCTGAGATTTCCGAATGGGGAAACCCGGCCCGTATGGGTCATCACGTACTGAATGCATAGGTGCGTGAAGCGAACCCGGGGAACTGAAACATCTAAGTACCCGGAGGAAAGGAAAGCAACAGCGACTCCGTGAGTAGCGGCGAGCGAAAGCGGATAAGCCAGCGGAACGATGAACGCGTTGGAATGCGCGGCCTGAGAAGGTGAAAGCCCTGTAACGGGAAGCTGGTGAGACCTCGAGTAGGTTCGGGCTCGTGGAACCCGGACTGAACATGGGGGGTCCACCCTCCAAGTCTAAGTACTCCTCGACGACCGATAGTGAATCAGTAAGGTGACTGAATGATGACAAGTACCCCGACGAGGGGAGTGAAAGAGTACCTGAAACCGTTCGCTTACAAGCGGTCGGAGCCCTGTAAGGGGTGACGGCGTGCTTTTTGCATAATGAGCCGGCGAGTTAGTCTATACGGCGAGCCTAAGGCCTATCGGGCCGGAGGCGGAGCGAAAGCGAGTCTGATAAGGGCGCTGAGTCGTATGGGCTAGACGCGAAACCCGTGTGATCTACCCATGGCCAGGGTGAAGTGAGGGTAAGACCTCATGGAAGCCCGAACCCGTTATCGTTGAAAAGATATGGGATGAGCTGTGGGGAGGAGTGAAAGTCTAATCAAACTGGGAGATAGCTCGTTCTCTCCGAAATAACTTTAGGGTTAGCCTCGGGCGGCAAGCATCGGGGGTAGAGCTACTGGATGAGCGGTGGGGCCTTACCGGCTACCCCGTTCAACCAAACTCCGAATACCGATGCCCAAGGCCCGGGAGATAGACTGCGAGTGACAATATCCGTAGTCAAAAGGAGAATAATCCAGATCGCCAGCTAAGGTCCCCAATCAATGCTGAGTTCGAAAGGAAGTCAGACTGCCGTGACAGCCAGGATGTTGGCTTAGAAGCAGCCATCATTTAAAGAGTGCGTAATAGCTCACTGGTCGAGGAGTCTGGCGCCGATAATGATCGGGAATAAGCATTGAGCCGAAGCTGCGGACGTCGCAAGACGTGGTAGGAGAGCGTTCCTGTCAGCGGTGAAGCGGTCGGGCAACCGGTCGTGGAGCGTCAGGAAGTGCATATGTCGGCTTGAGTAACGATAAAGAGGGTGAGAATCCCTCTCGCCGAAAGCCTAAGGTTTCCTGGGGAAGGTAAATCCGCCCAGGGTCAGCCGGGACCTAAGACGAGGCCGAAGGGCGTAGTCGATGGACAGCAGGTTAACATTCCTGCGCTCCCGCGGAGATCAAAGCGCAGTGCGGATTCGCGTGGTCGGCTGGGCGACTGGTAGTGCCCAGGCCCTTGTGGCCGTTGCCGGCGAAGCGGATCCCTGGAAAAGCTGCGTGGGCAAAGCGGGACCCGTACTAAAACTGACACAGGTAGGCGTGGCGATTAGCCTAAGGCGCTCGAGAGAACGGTCGTGAAGGAACTAGGCAAATTGACCCCGTACGTTCGCAAGAAGGGGGCCCTCGCCGTTTATTAAATCGGCAGGGCGCAGAGAATAGGCTCTGGGAACTGTTTATCAAAAACACAGCTCTGTGCAAACTGGGTAACAGGAAGTATACAGAGTGACGCTTGCTCAATGCCGGAATGTCACGGAAGCGGGTTAGCCGCAAGGCGAAGCTCGCGACCTAAGCACCGGTGAATAGCGGCCGTAACTATGACGGTCCTAAGGTAGCGAAGTTCCTTGTCGGGT
>CAYWRO010000087.1:0-13204 GCA_964460345.1 uncultured Phycisphaeraceae bacterium
GTCTACGGCCTCGGGCTGGTCGGCGCAGGGATCTTCGTGCCCGCGGCGGCGCCGGACTTCCCGCCGCGCGTGGAAGGGGCGGGGGCGAGCGGCGGGGAGGGGGGGGCGATGCACTTCGTCTTCGGCGGGATCGGCTTCTTCGCGCTGATCGCGGCGTGCTTCGTCTTCACGCGCCGGTTCGCGGGCCTCGGCGAGCGCGGGTGGGCGGCGTTCTCGGCGGCGACGGGCGTGCTGTTCTTCGCCGGCTTCGCGGGGATCGCCTCCGGCGGCGGCAGCGCAGCGCTGAACATCGCCTTCACCCTGGCGGTGCTGCTGGCGTGGATCTGGCTGTCGGCGGTCTCGGCGAAGCTCCGCAGCGAGGTGCGCACCGCGTTGTAGCCGGGCCGCCGCGGTCACCTCGTGAGCGAGCAACGTCTCTCACCGGGCGGGCGGGCCGGGCTACGCTTGGCTTGCATGCCGGCCACCGAGGTCCATCGCACCATCGACGCCGTCTGGAGAATTGAATCGCCGCGGTTGGTCGCGGCGCTGACCCGGATCGTGCGCGATGTGGGGGCCGCGGAGGAACTGGCCCACGATGCGCTTGTCGCCGCGCTGGAGACATGGCCGGAAGCGGGCGTTCCGGATAACCCGGGGGCGTGGCTGATGACCACGGCGAAGCGTCGCGCGATTGATTCCGTGCGGCGCCGGAAGCTCGTCGAGCGCACGCGCGACGAGATCGGGCGCGAACGCGCTTCGGCTGCGCACGATGCGACGCTCGTCGTCGACGAAGCACTCGACGATGAGATCGGCGACGATCTGTTGCGGCTGATCTTCATGACGTGCCACCCGGCGCTGTCCAAGGAGGCCCGCCTCGCCCTGACGCTCCGGCTGCTGGGCGGACTGACGGTGGAGGAAATCGCCCGGGCCTTCCTTACGACGCCCGCGACGATCTCACAGCGGATCGTGCGCGCCAAAAAGACGCTTCGTGACAACGAGGTCGAGTTCGAGGCCCCGCGCGGCAGGGAACTCACTGGCCGCCTCCCCGCCGTGCTCGAGGTCGTGTATCTCATCTTCAACGAGGGGTACACCGCCACCGCGGGGGACGACTGGATGCGCCCGGGATTGTGCGAAGACGCCCTGCGCCTCGGGCGCATCGTGGCGGCGCTCGCGCCGGCCGAGCCGGAAGCGCACGGGCTGGTCGCGCTCATGGAGATCCAGGCGTCGCGCTCGCGGGCGCGGGTCGGGCCGGCCGGTGAGCCGATCCTGCTCCCGGAGCAGAACCGCGCCCTGTGGGACCACCTGCTGATCCACCGCGGTCTGGCGGCCCTCGCCCGCGCCGAAAGGCTCGCGCGGTCGCGCGGGGCGAGCAATGGCCCGTACACCCTGCAGGCGGCGATCGCCGCCTGCCACGCGCGGGCGAGGACCGCCGCCGCGACAGACTGGGTGCGGATCACCAGGCTGTATGCCGAGTTGGCGGCGGTCATGCCGTCCCCGATTGTGGAGTTGAACCGGGCGGTGGCGACGGCCATGGCCTTCGGGCCGCAAGCCGGGCTCGCGATGATCGATGCGCTCACATCTGAGCCGGCGTTGCAGGCGTATCACCTGCTGCCGAGCGTCCGCGGCGATCTGCTCCTGAAGCTGGGGCGGTTCGACGAGGCCCGGGCGGAGTTTCAGCGGGCGGCGAGCCTGACGCGCAACGCGCGCGAACGGGCACTGCTGCTCGCCCGCGCAGAGGCGGCACGCCAACGCTGACGCGGGCGGCAGGCTCCGGCACGTTGGGGCGAACCTTCCCACGGACGCGCGGGCGCGGCGGGGCAAGCATGATTGAGGCTTGCACCCGCGACTGCCGCACAAGGAAAGGACGAACCATGCGTTTCATCCCCACCCGCGTACACGGTTACCTCGATTACCTCGTCGGCGCTCTGCTGATCGTCGCGCCGTGGCTGCTCGGCTTCGCCGCGGGCGGGGCGGAGACGTGGATCCCGGTGATCCTCGGCGTCGGCGTGATCGTCTACAGCCTCCTGACCGACTACGAGCTCGGCGTCTCGCGCGTGATCCCGATGTCCACGCACCTGTGGCTCGACGCCCTTGGCGGCCTCCTCCTGGCCGTCTCGCCGTGGCTCTTCGGGTACAACGACCTGGTGTGGGCGCCGCACCTGATCGTCGGCCTGCTGGAGATCGGCCTGTCGCTCTTCACCCACACGGCGCCGGGGCTCACGGGCGACCGCGCCGACCGGCTCGAGCACGGCCGCGGCGGACCGCGCCCGGTGCACCACCATTGAGCGCCCAACGCCGCACTGCAGCGCGGCCGAACTTGCGAAGGCAAATGGCGCGGCCGGAGAGGCGCACGGCGTCTCTCCCGGCCGTGCGTCCTTACAGGTCGACGAGCGCCTCGAAGCCGCCGTACGACATGCGGCTCACGTCGAAGGGGGGCGTCTTGCCCTCCATCGACTTGGTGATCCGCTCATCGGCCATGACCTTCTTGTTGACGCGATCGCGGTGCGCCTTTGACTTGAAGACGATGAAGGAAAAGACGACGACTTCGCCGCGCTTGGTTTCGGCCAGCTTCGGAAAAGGGAGGCCGAACTTCGGGTTGACATCGTCGCCGACGCTCTCGATGAACTGCAACGCGCCGTGCTCGATCCAGACCTTGCCCGCCGCGCGGGCCATGCGGCGGTAGGCGTCGAGGTTCTTCTTGGGGACAGGCAGGAGGAAACCGTCGATGTAGCGGGGCATGAACGCTCCTTAAAAGTGCACGCGGCACGGGGGAGAAAGGACGCTTGACAATCGCGGACGCGGGCTCAGGCGGCCTTCGACGCCGAGCGCCGCGCCTTGAGCTTCGGCAGCAGCACGGCGTCGAGAGAGAAGCGCCCAGGGCCGGTGAACACCAGCGTCAGAAACGCGATCATGTAGAGGAGGGCCGGCTCCTTGCTCGCGCCCCCGCCCATGGTCCACGGATCGTTCTGGTGCACGATGAACGCCGCGACGATCATCGTGACGACGACCGGGATCGCCGCGAAGCGCGTCGCCAGGCCGACGGCGACCAGCAGCGAGCAGACGAACTCCGCCCCCGCCGCGAGCACGAGGCTGACGCCGTTGCTCATGCCGAGCTGGCCGGGAAAGTCGGCGAACTTGCCGTCGAGGATCATCTGCACCTTCCCCCAGCCGTGCGTCGCCAGGTAGACGCCGAAGCCGAGGCGCAGGATGAGCAGCCCCGTCGAGGTGGTCAGGTCGTGGAATCTCGCGTTCATGGATGGTTTCCTGGAGAGGTGGAGGTGGACAGGTGCGCCCCGCAGACTCTATCCGATGCCCCATGGGAACGCCGGGTTCCAGCGGAGGCGGACGTTCCTGCACGCTTGAGTGCTCCGCTTGGTCTAAAGGCCCTCCCGCTTCGTCTGAAAAACGCGCCGCTTCGTCTGGAGAATCCCCCGCTTCGTTTAGAGAACCCCCGGCTTCTTCAAATCGACGCTTCCCTTCCACAAATGAACGCCCCCCTTCTAGAAAGGAACTGCCCCCTTCTAGAAAAGAACTGCCCCCTTCTAGAAAAGAACTGCCCCCTTCTAGAAGCGGACGCTCCATTTCTCGAAGGGAAGTCCCCGCTTCGCGAAATGGACCCTCCCCTTCGCGAAGTCCCCGGTCCTCTTCTAGAAGTGGACGGTTCCCTTCTAGAAGTGGACGGTTCCCTTCTAGAAGTGGACGGTTCTCTTCTAGAAATGGACGCTTCTCTTCTAGAAATGGACGGTTCCCTTCTAGAAATGAACGCTTCCCTTCTAGAAATGAACGCTTCCCTTCTAGAAGCGGACGTTTCCCTTCTAGAAATGAACGCCCCACTACCCGTCACAGAGCGCACAGACCGACCCGGGGGAGCTTCCAAAGCCGTGGCAAGGAGTCTCACGCAGAGGCGCAGAGAGCGCAGGGACAGAGAAGAAGATGGGCGGCCAGGCAACGCGCACGGGCCTTCTTCCAGCATCCATCCTCCAAAACCCATCCCCCTCTCCCTCTCTGCGCTCTCTGCGCCTCTGCGTGAAAATTCTTCTCCTTCGAAGCGCGCGCAGCACTCTCTTCGCGAAAGGAACGCCGCACCACCCGTCACAGAGCGCACAGGCCGACCTGCGGGATCGGCCGAAGCTGGAGTAAAGAGTCTCACGCAGAGGCGCAGAGATCGCAGAGGCAGAGAAGAAGATGGGGGGCCAGGCAACGCGCACGGGCCTCCCTCCAACATCCATCCTCCAAAAACCATCCCCCTCCCCCCTCTCTGCGCTCTCTGCGCCTCTGCGTGAAATTTCTTCTCCCTCGAGCCACGCGAGGCCCTCACCCCGCGAACGCCCGCTCCAGCGCCGCCAGATCAAACTTCTTCATCGACATCATCGCCGCCATGGCCCGCTCCGCCTTGGCCCGGTCGGGGTCGACGTGCATCTCCAGCAGCCGCTCGGGATACACCTGCCACGAGACGCCGAACTTGTCCTTCAGCCAGCCGCATTGCTGCGCCTTGGGATCGCCCCCTTCGCCGAGGCGCTGCCAGTAGTGGTCGATCTCTTCCTGCGTCTGGCAGGCGACCTGCAGGGAGATCGCCTCGTTGAACTTGAAGTTCGGCCCGCCATTCAAGGCCATGAAGAGCTGGCCGTCGAGTTCGAAGTTGACCGCCAGCACGCTCCCCGGCTCGCGCTTGTGGTGCTCGCGGCCCGCCTCGGTGTAGCGGACGATGCGCGTGATCTTCGAGTTCGGAAAAATCCCGCAGTAGAAGTTCGCCGCCTCTTCGCCGTTGCCGTCAAACCACAGGCAGGGGCTGATGCGGTTGGAGGTGATCGTCTGCGAGTTTGCCATGGGATTGCTCCTGTGCTGGGCGCCCTGTTCGTGCGCTTTATTTTCAATAGGTCCTGTGGGTCCCCTATGTCCTATGGAGGAACCGCCGAGAGCACAGCGGAATCCATCGTATTTCCTTCAGCGGTTGTCGTATTCATCGTGCCGCCGCCACCAGATCCCCCCGTTCTCGTTGCGGCCGAGCGGGGCCCGGTCGAGCCACTGGAACATGCTCCACAGGTTGTCCAGGCCGCGGGAATAGGCCGAATACGTGTGGTGGACCAAGCCGTCCTGCAGCGCGAAGGCGCTCAATCCCGGCAGCTCGCGCGTGAAGGTGTCCGCATCGGTGCCGGCCATCTCGGCGAAGAGGGCGGCCCCGCTGGTCGGCTTGCCTGGCGAGCGCTCCGCGGCCGGCTGCGGGGGCAGCGGACGGTAGTTGTACTCGACGCCCCCGGCGCGCTGCTGCTGCTCGGTGAGCGCCGCGCCGAAGTCGAAGTTGAAGTCGCTGCCGAAGGAGGAGGCCCACGGGAAGGTCCACCCCATCCGCTGCTTGTACGTCTGCAGCTTCGCCAGCGGGGCGCGCGAGACCGCCCAGAGCATGACGTCGTGGTTGGCCAGGTGCGTCGCGATCCCGTTGAAGCCGTCGGCGATCGCCGAGCAGCTCGGGCACCCCGCCTTGTAATCCGGCCCGAACATGAAGTGATAGACGAGCAACTGCGAGCGCCCGCGAAAAAGATCCGCCAGCGAGGCCGGCCCTTCGTCGGTCTCAAAGCTGTAGGCCTTGTCGAGGCGCACCCACGGCAGCGCCTGCCGCCGCTGGGCCAGTGCATCGCTCTGTCGCGTGAGTTCCTTCTCCGCCTCGAGCAGGTCGAGACGGGCCTTGAGCCATTCTTCGCGCGAGGCGGTCGGGTGCGATAGATCCTGCATCGTCATGGTGGTTGTGTCCCTCTGTAAACTGTTCCAGGTGGATCAGCCGCGGGCTTCAGCGGCCAGCTTCCTGCGTCGCGTCAGTTCGGCTTCGGACGGATCCAAAGATGGAGGCGGCCGGCCCGGGAGAGGGCCGGCCAGGCGGTAGGTGTTCAGGAGGATCCCCCTCGGCGTGCGCTGCGACTCGGTCAGCGTCAGGCAGCGCGGCACGCCTTCGCGAAAGAGCCGCTTCCCCTTGCCGAGGATCAGCGGGTACACCCAGAGGCGAAACTCGTCAACCAGGTCCGCGGCGACAAGCGTCGCAAGCAACTCGCCGCTGCCCCAGATGTGCAGGTCGGGTCCGTCGGTTTCCTTCAGCCGCCGGACGTCGGCAGCGGCGTCCCGCTTTCCCCCTCCCCTCGCCGCGCCACTCTCCCCGCCGCGCTCCGGACCGCCGATCGCCTGCGTGTTCACCCAGTCGAACCTGTCGAGGCTGTTCGTCACGACGTACTTCGTCGCCTTGTTGAAGGCCCTTTTGATGACACTGTCATCGGCATGGGGCCAGTACGCCGCGAAGATCTCGTACGTGCGCCGGCCGAGGAGCAGGTCGAAGTCGCTTGAGATGAGCTCCATCAGCGCCCCGTGCAGCGCTTCATCCCCGAAGGGCCGGATCCACCCGCCGTGCGTGAAGCCGCCGGCGGGATCCTCCTGCGGGCCGCCGGGCGACTGCATGACACCGTCGAGCGAGAGGTGCGTGATGGCGATGAGCTTTCTCATTCTCGTACCTCGGCGCTTGCGGCAATGGACTTCCGCGCTCGCGGCGGAGGCGTTCTCGCTCGACGACTCGGGCTCGTCGGATCACATCCCCAGCACCCCCGGCAGTCCCAGGGCCCGGCGGATCAAGAGGATCTGGCCCGTGTGGCTCATCTCGTGCGACGCGATGAAGGAGGGCATGTGCGCGATTGTCGGGCAGATGTCCGCGAGCCGCGGGTCTCCCGCGGGCCCGAGGAGGCGCTCATCCGGAAGCGCCTTGAGGTGCGCCGCCAACTCCTCGCGCACGCGCTGAAGGACGTCGACGACCTCCGCGGGGTCGGGGTAGTCCGCCGCGCTGTCGCTCGGCTGACAGCCGGCGTTGAAGAGGGCCTGGTAGGACGAAGGGACAGCGCGCGACGTCGCGCCCGCCGCGGCGAGAAAGTTCGCATCGACCAGCGCAATGTGCCCGATGTTGAACATGATGTGGTTGGCGCCGGGAGCGACCTGGTGCATCCACTGCGCCGACGTCAGGTGCTCGATGACCTTCATCGTCAGCCAGCGCATGAGCGTCATCGTGGAGATCGTCTGGTCGCACAGGATTCGCGCGTGCTCGGGGGTCGCAAGCGGCGTCGCCGGTTCGGTTGCGTGTGTCATGAGCGTTGCCTTTCGTTCGAGGTCTGCTGAGGCGGCCGGAGAGTAAGCGTCAGCGCCGCCGGGCCTTCTCTTCCGCAATCTCGCGCACGCGATTCAGGCCGTGCTGCCACCCTTCCTGCACGCCTTCCATCACCTCGTCGGGGATCAGACCCATCGCCTGGTGGGTCAGCTTCAGACGCGTGCCGTTCCCCTCCTTCGTGAGGCGGTACTGGACGAAGTTCGTCGCGGGAAAAGACATGAACATCGGGCCGGACAGTTCCAGCAGCGCCGGCGGCTTGATGACCTGCACGTGCCCCCACAGGTGGCCGACACCCTTGCCGAGGTCGCGGTACCAGCGTCCGCCCGGCGCAGCCTCGAGCTTCATCGGAAAGGGCGTGCCGTCGGGCATCTGGCTTCCCGGCCCAAGCTCTTCCAGAACCGCTTCGAAGGCGATCTCGACGGGCGCGGCGATCTCGATCTCGCGTGTGACGTTCAGCGTGCGGACTTCCTGCTCGGTCTGTGTCGTCGGCATGGTCATGACTCCTGGTTGTCAGATGGTGCTTTGCTGCGAGCGGACCGCCCGGGCGCACGCTGCGCCGCATCGGCCTCTCGTTCCGCCCGCTCCTTGATGCGCTTGAGTTGATTGTCCCAGAACCGCTCGAACAGCTTCGTCCATTCATGGACGGGCTTGAGCCGCTCCCCGTTCACGCTGTACAAGCGATGCCGCCCCGATCCCCGCACGTTCACGAGTTCGACCTCCCGCAAAACACGCAGGTGCTTGGAAACCTGCGGCTGGGCCAGGCCCAGCGCCTGCACGATGTCGTTCACCGGCCGCTCGCCCCCATCCTCCCCCGCCAGAAACTCCAGAATGTCCCGCCGCCGCTCTTCGGCAATCGCGTTGAAAGCGTCGGTGGTTGTGGCGGTTCGGGCCATGCTCGATTATATACCTTTATCGGCATATATCCAGCCGGCCTCAACGTTCGGGGCAAAAATCTACGGATCTGCCTTCCTGTGGCCCGGAATCGGGGGGCCCCCAACGATCCGTGTCATGACAGCCCCTCTCGGCGTCGTCTCCAGCGGGCACCCGGCCACCACCGCCGCGGCGGCGGAGGTCCTCCGGGCCGGCGGCAACGCCTTCGACGCGGCGGTCGCAGGTGGATTCGCGGCGACCGTGGCGGAAAGCGTGCTGACGAGCCTCGGCGGGGGCGGCTTTCTGCTGGCCCGCCCGGCGTCCGGCCGGGCCACTCTCTTCGACTTCTTCGTGAATACCCCGGGTCTGGGGAGTGGGCCGGCGGGCGAGATGTCTCCCACTGCCAGCAAGGCGAACCTCGACTTTGCTCCTGTGACCGTCCGGTTTGGCGGGCAGGACCAAATCTTCCACGCGGGACTCGCCGCGGCGGCGACGCCGGGAACGCTTGCCGGTCTGCTGGCCGCGCATGAGAAGCTCGGACGGCTGGAACTGGACCGGGTGACGGCGCCTGCCGTAAGGCTCGCGCGCGAAGGTGTGGTGGTCAATGACGCGCAGGGCCACTTGGTCGAGCTGCTTCCATCGATCCTCACGCGCACCGACGCGGCACGCGCGCTGTACGCGCCCTCCGGTCGCAAGCTCGCCATTGGCGACCTCTACCGCAACGAGGATCTGGCCGCCTTCATCGCGGGCCTGCCGACGACGGCGGAGCGCTTCTATCACGGCGATCTGGCGGCGCGGATCGCGGCTGACATGGAAGCCCGGGGCGGCCTGATGACCCAACGCGACCTGGCGGAGTACGCGCCCATCGAGCGCGACCCGCTTGCTTTCAACTGTGGCGGAACTGCGGCGACCGTGCTGACCAACCCCGCGCCGAGCGTCGGAGGACGGATGGTGCGGCTGACGCTCGACCTCATGGCAGCAGCGTTGCGCAGCGATGAGCGCGACGAAGCACGCTGCATGGTCGCGCTCGCGGCAGCGATGAATGAGGCGGACGCCGTCCGCGCCCGAGGGCTGTCGGATGACGGCACGCTCGGCACAGAGGAATCAATCGAATCGCGTGATCGCACTCTCCAAGCCACCCGCGGCACGACGCACATCAGCGTGGTCGATCGCGACATGAACGTTGCCTCGATGACGTGCTCCAACGGTGAAGGCTGCGGCTACATCGTTCCGGGGACGGGCATCATGCTCAACAACATGCTCGGGGAGGAAGACCTGATCGAGACCGGTGCGTGGGACTTTGAGCCCGGCGTGCGGATGGCCTCGATGATGGCGCCGACGATCGTGCTCCGGCCGGGCGAGGGTGGTTGCATGCTTGCGCTCGGCAGCGGCGGCAGTAAGCGCATCCGCAGTGCGCTCGCGCAGGTGATCTCCGGAGTACTCCATTCACGCCTGTCTCTCGGCGAAGCCGTCGACCGGGCGAGAATCCACTGGGAGGATGGCCGTTTGCAGATGGAACCGGGCTTGAGCGCCGACGTCGAGGCGGCCCTGCGGGCCCGCTTCGAGGTCAACCGATGGGAGCGGCGGAGCGTCTACTTCGGCGGTGTCAACGCCGCTGCCTGGCCTGCCGAGGCGGCGGCCGATGCGCGCCGCAGCGGCGCGGCGATGATCGTCCATGCGTGAGGCGCAACTCACTTCTCGTTGCGCTTCTGCTGGTGCAGGGCGCGCAGCACATCGCGCTGCTCGACGATTCCCATGACCTTCGTCGATGGCCCTGCATCCACGACGGGAACCGACGCCAGGTTCCACGTCCGAAGCTGGTCGTTGAGTTCATCCAGCGGCATGTCGGCAGGGACGCAGCGCGTATCCGCCGTCGCCAGGTCGGCGGCCGTGACGAGGTCAACCAGGTCCGGATCGTAGAGAATCTCGCCGATGACGGAGAAGTGAATGACGCCGATCAGGCGGCCGTCCTCATCGACCACGGGAAAGTGGTTGAAGCGCGACTGTTCGACCAGGTGGAGCACCTCGTCGAAGTTGGAGGAGGCGGGGATCGCGCGGATGTTGGTGCGCATGACGTGCCGCGCCATCAGCACGCCGCCCTCTCCCCTGGCCGCGATGCGCTTCGTCCGCGAGAGACCGACCGAGCGGGCCAGCGACGCCAGCACGCTCCCGACGGGCCCGCGCCCTTCGCCGCCGCTGCTGGCCGTGCGCCGCAGGAGCGTGGCCGCCTTCACCTCGCCGGCATGGATGACGACGAGGCGCGTCAGCACGGCCCCGGCGATCTCGAAGACGACGACGGCCCCGAGTAGAACCGTGGCGAACGTCTCGCCGCGCGCCCCCCAACGCTCCGGCACGAGCGCCGCCAGCCCGACCGCCAGCGACGCCTGGCAGACCATCCCGACGCCGAGGTACTGCGGAATGTCCGGCGCGGCCTTTGCCCAGCGTACCCCGATCATCGCGCCCACGACCTTCCCCGTCCCGCGGCAGACGATGTAGGCGACACCGACAAGCCCGAGCTTCGGCAGGTCTCCCACCTGCAGGGAAAAGCCGCCGAGGGCGAAGAACCCCACGAGGAAGGGCAGCCCGACCGCTCGGGCCGCAGCGCTCAATCGCTCGGGATCGGTCGCTGCATTCGTGAAGACGGCGCCCATGCACAGGGCCGAAAGCAGGAAGTCGTGCGCAACGCCGAAGCGCTGCAGGAGAAACCGCTCCGCGCCGGCCAACACGAGAAGCATCGCCAGCAGGGCGAGCACCGTCTCCGGCGCCTGGAACCGCGCGTGCAGGATCGCGAGGATCACCCCCGCCGCCACCCCAATGACGAAGCTGCCCGGCAGTTTCGCCAGAAGGCCGAGCAGCGCTTGTGAACCGGCCAGTCCATCTTCTCCCAGCCACCCTACCCCGCCGAGCAGCAGGAAGCCTGTGGAGAACGCGACGATGACGAAGATGTTGTTCAGCCCCATCAGCGCGAGGATGGCGTCCGTCACGGGCCCCTTGGCCTCGTACTCGCGCAGCACGAAGAGCGTGGCGGCGGGCGCGGTCTCCATCGCGGCGATCGCCAGCAGCACGGCCATCGCGGCGATGTGCGTCGCCGGCCAGTCCAGCCCCACGAAGCCCATCGCCAGCACGCCGACGAGCACGAGCGCTGCCGTCAACGAAGCCTCAACGAGCGAGATCCGCCAGTACCGCCCCCACATCGGCTTGAGATGCCGGATCTCAAAGACGCCGCCGATCGCAAAGAGGATGAGCCCGAGCGCGAGCGATTTGACCGCCGCGAGCGGCGCCTTGGCCTCGGCCAGGAAGGACGCCTCCGCGCCCAGGTTGCGAAAGAGCACGTGGCACGCCGCCCCGGCGACCAGGTATCCGACGACACGCGGCACGCGGATCGCATGAGCGAGCATCCCCCCCGCCACCGCCGCCGCGAGCAGCACACCGAAGAGCAGCCCGGCGAGCAGCGCCGGATTGGCCGGTCCCGCCATCGCGACAATCATAAAGGACGCCCGCGGCCGGCAGGTCGCGCGCGGGCCGCTCGCGGCCGCGGGGCCGTCTGAACGGCGCAGCCATCAGGCGCGCGGTTGGGTCGACTGACAAGATCCTGCAACGCCGGTCACTCCTCCCATGCGAAAACGCCGGGGAGTGTAACCGCCAACGGACGATTGCGGCAAGCGGGGCTCAGCCGGCGCGGCCGCCGCCGGTCTGTTCGCCGCCGCGGGCCAGTACCAGATCCGGGGCATCGCCGGGCACGACGTAACCCGCCCCGCCGCGTCCGCCGCCGGTCTGTTCGCCGGCCGGAGCCGGTGCGGCGGTGAAGAGGATGGCGGTGGCGGCGACAACTGCAACGAGCATGGCCTTACGCATCGCGGACTCCAGCACGACACGAATCTCCTTGCGGCTGCGGGACCTCATCTGGTCGACGGTGTTCTGCGCGACCTTGCCGGCGGCGACGTTCTCGATCAGGGCTTCATCGTCCGCCTCGGCGGCGTCGAGCGCGAGGGCGATGCGGTGGCGTTCACCCTCTTCCGGCCACGAGGCCGCCAGGCGAGCCCGGGCCCGGGCCGAAACCTTGTCGCGGATCTGGGCGACCAGGTCGCGTAACGCTTCCTGCCGCTCCAGCGGCGCGCTGGATGAAGAGACCATCGAAAGGCGCTCGCTGCGGCTCAGGCCGGCGAGGTAGCGCGTCTCGGCGGAGCGCCGCCGCCAGTGCTTGCGCGACAGGGCCAGGTACGCCCAGCGCACGAGCGTGGCGACGCTCGCCTCGAGCCGCTCGATCGCGCCCGCGGGCTCCGGTGAATCGTGAAAGAACGGCCAGCGGCCGCTGCGCTGCAGCGCCCAGATGCGATCGTCGATCCACGCGGCCATGTCGTCGGGGTTCATGCCGTTGCCGGTGAGCCGCCGCGAAGCGGAGCGGGTGGCCCGCTCGACCGCCGGTTGGATGCGCTCGGCGTAAAGCGTCCAGAACTCTTCGTGCTGCTCGGGTGTGAAGCAGGGCTTGTTGCTGCTGGTGCTGTCAGGCATGGCGCACCTCCTGCCCTTCCTCCCACCGGGCAAAGAGCCGGGCGAGTGCGGGTAAGTCGCGGGCCATCTCCGCCAGTCGCGCTTCGAAGTCCAGGTACGCGGCCAGTTCGCCGGTCGGCGAGAGCGGCTCGGCTTCCAGCGCTTCGAAAATCCTGTTGGCGTCGTCCTTGAAACCGGCCAGATAGAGCGCCTGCGCGCCGGTCAGCAGGATCGGCAGGCGATCCGGCGCGACCTCGACCGCGCGGAAAAAGAACTCGACGGCCTCCTGGTAGCGCCCGGCGCGGATGCACCGGTCGCAGAGGTTGCCCAGCGAGATCTCCAGCCGCCGCGGCGTGTCGGCGTGCTCGATCGCGATGAGTTCGTACTCGATCGCGGCTTCAACTTCGCCCGCCGCGCTCAAAACCAACGCCCGCTGGTTCGGGACCGCCCAGCGCGGGTTGGGATGGTCCTCGCCGTCGGTCTCCTCGTAGCGCTGCAGGAGGGCCTCGAGCTGGGCCCGCAGCCCGGCGACCCGATCCGTCAGCCCCAGGCCGATCGCCTCGTGCAGGTCGTTGCAGCCATCCATGATGGCCGCCTCGATCGGCGAGAGCTCTCCCGGAGTCGGGGAGGTCACGAGGGTGGTTTCGGACGCAGTTGTCGCAAAAGCCGTCATCGCCTGCCTGCCTCCTTGCGCGAGCGCCGGGGCCGCGGCGGCCCGCGGGCCGCCCCCCC
>CAYWRO010000088.1:0-12950 GCA_964460345.1 uncultured Phycisphaeraceae bacterium
TCGATCATCGAAGAAGATCCGCCGACGAGCGCGGCGTACGTGACGGACCTGTTCAGCCGGTCGGCGGAGCGGCTGGTGACGGGGCGTCTGCGCGTGGATGGGCGGGGGTTGCAGCGCATCGTCGGGAGCGTGGCCAAGGGGCTGGGAGAGATTCAGGAGAAGCTGGGGCGCGGGCACGGGAACCTGAAGCCGACGAACGTACTGATCGACGCGGCGTCTGACCTCGGTCTGGCGCGCGTGGCGCTAACGGATCCCGCGCCGACGGCGGATGGTGAAGGAGCCCAGGCGCGCGATCTGCGCGCGGTGGGAGACCTGATTCACCGGCTCGTGCTGCACCAGGCATTCACCGAGCGCAGCGCCTGGCCGATCGCCGCATCGCCGGAGTGGTCGCGGCTGGGCAGGTCGGGTGCGAAGTGGCTGGATCTGGCGAACCGGCTGCTGAGCCCGAAGGCCGACGAGCGACCGACGCTCGAAGCGCTGATCGCCGAGATCGATGGGTTGACGGTGAAAGGGGGGAACAAGGGCGTGTTGATTGCGGGGGCCGCGGCGGGGGTGTTGATCCTTGGGGGTGGCGTGACACTGGCGGTTCTGGCGTCAGGGCGGGGCAGCGGCGGTGAGAGCGGGATCGTCGACGGCGAGCAGTTTGATCCCGCGGCGTGGCAGGCGCTCAACGAGGGATATCTCCGGTGGTTCGGCGCGCTGGAGCGCGATCTGGCGCGCCTGGAGGGGCCGCGTGCCGCGGCGTGGAGGGCGGATGAGACGCTGGCGGGGGTGATGGCGCGGATTTCGGAGTCGAAGATTGATCCGAAGGAGATCGCAGGCGTTTCACAGGCGTCGTATCAGTCGTGGGCGGCGGGCGGCGCGCCTCCTGAGAAGGTGACGACCGGGAGCGGCCCGAGCCGGGTGCGGTTGGCGCTTGAGACGATGCGTTCGATCGAGTCGACGCTGACGGAAAGTTGGCCGACGCTGGCGGCGCTGGAGGAAGCGGCGACGGCTTGGGAAAGTGAGGCGTTCGGCTGGACTGGCGCTGCGGCGCAGGTGCGCGCAGTGCTGGAGGGACTTCGTCGCGAGCGCGATGCGGGGATGAGCGCCGCGATCGACGAGGCGCTGTCGATGGCGGCGCGGGTGCGCGCGCTGCAGGCGCGATGGGGAGCCATCGAGGCGAGCGCGGCGGTCATTGAGAGCAAGGGCGATCCGGTGCTGGATCGTTTCCTGGAGGCGAGCGCGGCGTGGGTGGGCCGGGAGGATGCGGCTGCGGGGCAGGATCACGGCTCGGAGAGCCGTGCCACCGAGAGCCGTGCCACCGAGAGCGGCGCTGTGCTGGTGAATGAGGAGCGTCTGGCGGAAGTGGAGCGTCTCGCGGCGTCGCTGCGCGGCTTTGTGGAGCGGGACTGGGCGGAGTTCGACCACGACACGTTCATGCAGACGAATGAGTTGTATGGGCGGCTCGCCTCGGGGGGCGTCGTGGGGAAGGAGCAGTTTGATCAATGGCTGCACGCGGCGAGCAGCCCCGAGGCGAAGCTGCCGCAGGGCGCCGATCCGCGTCGAGAGTGGCAGATCGCTGCGCATGAAGATGATGCGCACGACCTGTTGCAGGAGATCGGGCGCGAACTGGGCGTGCCCGTGAGCGAGGAGGATGGCGAGTGGGCGGCGGTCGACGCGGCGGCGGACCTTTCGGGTCGCGCTGAGCGGCACGCGGCGCGTGTGCAGGAGGCGGCAAGGCTCCTGGCGGCGGCGCGTGATCACGCGCAAGAGATTCACGTCAACGAGTTGCGCTGGACGCGCGGCACCGCGGACACGATCAAGGGTCGGATGGCGGAGGCGAACCGCTCGATGGAGCAGGCACGGCTGGCGCTGTCGGACGTGCTGCAGCGCATTCGCCTGGATAAGCAGGCCACATTTGAGGAGGTGCGTTCGGCGATCGCGCAGCGCGAGGCGATCAGCGCATCGCCGGCGGTGAACGCGGCCTGGCAGGCGGGCAAGGGGGCGTTGCTGGCGAAGTTCACGCCGGATTCGGGCCTGGCCAGCGCGGACTTACGGATCGAGGCCGAGGGGCTGGAAGCGTCGCTGAAGCAGATTGCGGAGGCGGGCGGCTCGCTGCCGGAAGGCCTGGAGCGGGTGGGGATGGTGCAGCGCGTGGATGAGGCGCTGCGCGGCAAGCGCGAGCGCGCGATCGAGGCGGCGCTTGCAAGCCTGCGCGGGGCGGATGGCGGGCTGCCCGTGGCGGGGGATCCGGCGTATGAAGCCGCCGCGGAAGAGGTGCGCGAGGCGGTCGGGGCGTGGGTGGACAGCGCGGTGGCGATGGTGACTGACCTTCGCGCAGCTTCAAACCGGCTGAACCTGGGGTATGGGCTCGCCGAGGGCGGGGATGAGAGCCCGGGTGCGCTGTTTGAGCGGTGGGCGGGGCAGGAAGTGTTTGTTGATTCATTCGGCGAAGGGGGACCGTCGCCGTTGTCGGAGCGGGTCGCGGGGCTGCAGCGCGTTGCGGAGATGACGGGACGTGCGGCGCTGAGCGCGGAGATCCAGGGAGCGCAGCAGGGCCGGCAGGAGCGAGCGATTGCGGCGTACAGGCGGCTGGGCGAGTTTCCGGCGGAGACGGTGGAGGAACTGACGGGCGAACTGGCACTCGCCGAGCGATTGAAGCTGGCGCTGGACGACGTCGAGAAGGTTTCGCAGGCTCGACGGGAGGAACTGGAGGCGGAGTTTGCGCAGGCGCGGCGCGATCGCTGGCGGGCGTTTGCCCAGCAGGCGGCGAATGAGGCGGTGCTCGTGGGGGCACTGGAGGCGCGGCCGCGGTTCGGCGTGGAGTTGAGCCCGGCCGCACTCGGTGAGCAGCTTTACGTCGATGCGCAGGTGCTTGCACTGACGCAGGGGCTGGAAGCGGCCGGCGATGACGACGAAAGGGCGCGCGGGGTGGCGGAGGCGTTTGTCGCGTCAATTGATTCGGCATCGCCGTCCCTGAGCCGCGGCGTGCTGGAGCAGGCGCCGATCAGCGACATCCTGGCCGGTGTGCGCGGGGTGTTGAGTGGACAGGAGGTCGCCCCGCCGCGGATCGACCCCACGACACTCGGCCCCGGGGCGCTGGAGGGGTGGGCGGGCGTCGAGCAGGGGAATAATGGCGTGGTCTTCACGCACGCTGGGAGCGGGATGCGCCTCGAGTTTGTGCGCGTGGAGGGGAATGTCGGTCAGGGCGCCGAGGCCGCCGCGATCGAGCCGTTCTACATCATGAAAACGGAGCTGTCTCTGGGACAGTTCGCGGCGATCGATGTGATGACCGCGGGGACGGCGAGTCGGCTCCTGGGCGTTCCGGAAGAGGCGCAGGAGTACTGGAACGGGCCGCGGGTGTGGCGTCTGGCGGGCGGGCGGCTGGGCCGGAACACGTTCTGGCTGCAGAGCAGCCCGATTTATCAGTCGACGCCGGCGTATCCGGCGGGGCTGGGGGATGCGGGCAACCGGCGGCGCATCGCCGAGAGCCAGGGGGGGCCGGATGAGTCGATGCCGATGCAGTATGTCCCGGCCTCGGCGGCCGTGTACGCGGCGAAGGCCGTGGGGTGCCGGCTTCCGACGTCTGCGGAGTGGCTGGCCGCGCTGCGGGAGGTCGGCGGCGGCGGGACGACGATCGGGGCCAACCTGCGCGATGCGACCTGGACGCGCCAGCAGGCGCATGTGCGCGGATTCATCTCGCAGACGACGGGCGTGAACTACCCGGACGCCGCGGCGTTCCGGGCTTCAGGGGTGCGCGTCGGTGAGGGGGCGAGCGCGACGGCGTGGCCGGGGGTTGACGATGGGATGCTGTGGTTCCGCCCGGTGGCGGACGCGACGGCGGGGAGCCCTCCGGCGGTGTTTGTGGAGGGATTGGTGGGGAATGTCGCGGAATGGGTGTTTGAGGACGCCGCGGCGGTCGAGGCCGTGGACCTGGCCGGGGCGGAGACGTTTTTGGTGGATGGGACCGGCAATTGGGAGCCGGCCCGGGCGGGCGAACTGCGCGTGGTGGGGGCTTCGGCGTTGAGCGCGCCGGAACTGGCGGTGGATGGGGTGTTTGCGCCGGCGGATGCGTACGCGGCGGCCACCGCCGGGTATGCGGATGTGGGCGTCCGGTTGGTGTTCCCGGCGCGCGGGACAGGGCGCGCGACCCTTGGTGACAAGATTGCGGGTGTGCTGGGGGACAGGCGGTTCTTGACGGTTGAGAGCCGATAAGCGTTCGGCTGTCTCGGCCCGGGCTGGTCCAGCGACGGCAGGCCTCCCGATTACTCGGTGCGGACGCCGGCGATGGTGCTCTCGTTGACCTGTGTCATGAACGCGGCCTGGGCGGGGCCGTCAAGGCGGCCGGCGTAGGGGCGGAAGTTGCCTGCGAGGGCGGTCGGGGCGAAGATGGCCGCGCCGATGTCATCCGTGGCGACCATTGAGGCGGTCTGGTCGTTCGTGAGGACGTATGTCTGTGCGGGGGCGCGATTTGTGGAAGAGCAGCCGACGGTGGCGGCGAGGGTGCAGGCGGCGAAGGCGGAGAGAGTGATGCGGCGAACGTGCATGGGAGCTCCTTCAAACAAAATTGCGACTCGTCGTTGCCCCTCGCACGGGTAGCTTGCGCATTGGTGAAGGGGCTGCTAGTGGGATCGGAGGGAGGAGTGGTGCGGTGGAGGGACAATCGCCGATTTCGGGGGCTGCGGGTCGGCGCAACCGGAGGATCGGGCGCAGGTCGAAGCGGCGGGCGGTTATCGGGAGAAGAAACCTGGCGGAGCGCCGGGTCGGCGGGGCGAGTGGAAAGGGCGTGAAAAGGTGGGGGGAGCGGGCTTTTGCGGCGGGATGTGTGTCCGTATACTGGGCGGGTTCGGGCGGATGCGGTGGTGAAGCTGGTGAAAATGCAGGACCCGGGAAGCGCATGTGAACAGAGTGAGCAGTGAATTTGCCAGACGCGTGGCGGGGGTGGCGAACCGTCTTCGGCTGGTGCAGGCGGACTTTGCGGATGAATCAGCGGAGACGCGTCGGGAGATGCTCGCCGAGGAGGTCCGGCGTGCGCTGAGCGAGGTGGGGCTGGAGGACCGCGAGGCGTTTCTGGCGGCGTTGCGCGAGGAGTTTCCGGCGTGGGAGATGGTGCAGGCGGGGGCGGCGGCGCCGGCGGAGGGTGCGGGCGAGAGTGCGCGCAGTGCGATGGATGAGCGCGAGTTATCGGACCCGTCGTTCCTGGCCGAGCGGCTTGCCGGGCTTGCGGGTTCGATGACGGCGGAGCAGAAGCGCGCCGTCGAGCAGCATCTGAAGCGCGCCGGGCTGGTGTCGGAGCCGCCGGTCGGCGGGCTGCCGGAGGAGGCGCTGGCGCCCCTGAAGAAGGTGTTGGGCCTGACGGATGGGGAGGCGGTGGATCCGGCGCGGCTGGCAAAGGCGGCGGTCGTGCTGACGGAACTGGCCTCAAGCCTCGACCAGGTGGTGTGGAACACGTGGAAGACACTGTCGCCGCGGTCTGACATCAAGCGCGGTCAGCCCGTGAAGGGGACGCTGAAGCGGTATGTGGCTGGGGACGGCGAAGTCGCGGGGACGCAGGTGAAGCAGGATGTCGAGCGGTTGCGTCAGTTGACCGCGGCGTTGATTTCGTCGGTGAGCCAGGCGGGCCGGACGTTCGCGCAGAAGCACGTTGAGAAGTTCTCGCCGTCGGAGATCGAGGCGATGGCGAAGATGGCGGGCGGGGGTCTGCTGGTGAGCCAGGAGGTGCGCTGCTGGCGCAAGTATGTGGAGTTGGCGGGTCCGGTGGATGCGATTGCGATCGAGGGGGAGCTGCTGGCGGCGATCGCGGGGTATGCGGAGTCGCTGATGAAGGGGATCGGGAGATAGGGAAAATGCCAAATGGCAAAGTGCCAAATGGCAAATGAAGGCGGAGTTTCGGGCAGGCGGTTTGATTCGATTTGCCATTTGGCCATTTGCCATTTGCGATTTGGATGAAGCATGACGAAGAGCGGGCTGGTTCACTGGCATGAGGGGTTGTTTCTTCAGCCGCATCACCTGCAGTCGATGCAGCGCGGGCTGATGGAAGAGGTTGCGGCGGCGCGCAAGCTGTCGTGGGCGTATCCGATGGGGGTGATCGAGGCGCGCTTGAGCGCCGATGCGCTGGAGAACATGCTCGTCCGGTTCGACCGGTTGCGCGTGGTGATGCCGAGCGGGGTGGAAGTGGACTTCCCGGACACGACGGATGTGCCGCCGCTGGACATCCGCAAGCGGTTTGAGGCGTCGAGTGAGCCGTTTGTGGTGGAGCTCGGGGTGCCGCTGTGGTACGCGACGCGCGGAAACGCGATCGAGCGGAACGGGAACACCGGGGGGCAGGATTGGCGTGAGAAGCGGATCTTTCGCGTTGATGAGGTGACGCGGCCGGATGAGAACACGGGGGGGAACCCGCAGGCGGTTCTGGTGCGGCGGGTGAACGCGCGGCTGCTGCTGCCGGAGGATGATCACACGGACATCGAGACGATTCCGCTGCTGCGGATCGGGCAGGGGACGGGGGAGGATGTGGGGATGCCGCGGCAGGATCCGGCGTTCATTCCGCCGTGCATGACGGTGGGGGGTTCGCCGGCGATGCGGGAGATGCTGCGCGACCTGGTGAATCAGGTGGAGGCCAGCCGGAAGGAGCTGGTGATCCAGATGACGCGCGGGGGGTTTGCGGTGGACATGATGCGCGGGGTGCAGTTCGAGCAGATGCTGCGTCTGCGGACGCTGAACCGGTTTGCGGGGAGCTTGCCGACGCTGCTGGGCGCGCCGAATGCGGCGCCGTGGGTGGTCTATTGCCAGTTGCGGGAGCTGCTGGGCGAGCTTGCGGCGCTGCAGCCGGACCGCGATCCCTTCGAGGCGCCTGCCTACGACCACATGAACCAGGGGCCGGCGTTCCGCGAGTTGATCCGGAGCATCCGGGCGCTGCTGAAGGGGGCGGTGACGGCCAAGTTCATGAAGCTGCCGTTTACGAAGGAGGGGGAGATTCTCACGGCGCGGCTGACCGACGAGCACGTGTCGGGCGCGAGCGAGTACTTCCTCGGCGTGAAGAGCAAGGAGGACCCGCGCGCGGTGGCGAAGCTGGTGGAGAACTCCAGCGAGTTCAAACTGATGGCCAAGAGCATGATCATGCGGAACATCTTCGGGATCAAGCTGGCCGAAGAGCGGCATCCGCCGCTGGAACTGCCGTCGATGGCGGGGCTGAGCTACTTCAGGCTGATGCGGGCGGACAGCGAGCGGATGTGGTCGAAAATTCTGGAAGAGCGGGAGATGGGGCTGCGGTGGCTGGGGGTGGAGGATTCGGACTACGAAGTGACGCTGTTCATGACGGCGCACGGGTGAGGCAAATAGCAAATGGCAAATTGCCAAATAGCAAATGTTGCCGAATCGATCGCTGCTGCAAATTTGCCATTTAGGAATTTGCTATTTGCTATTTTGATTGAGGTCTGCGATGACGTTGCTTGAACTGACAGAGCCGTTGTTTCAGTATGTGTGCCGGCTGAGCCGCTCTGCGCGCAAGGGGGTGAGTCCGGAGCAGGCGCAGGTGGCGGGGGAGATCCGGCAGCTTCTTTCTGAGGCGAAGGGGAAGGCGGCCACGCAGCCGGGGATGTCGAGCCAGTTCGACAAGATCGAGCTGGTGCTGCTGTTCTTCGTGGACTTCATGATCCACGAGAGCGGGCTGTCGTGGGCGAACCAGTGGGAGGACCTGGCGCACGAGCGGAACGAACTGGCGGGGGAAGAGAAGTTCTTCGACATGCTCGATGAGACGCTCGCCGAGCCGGGAGAGGCCGCGACGGAGCGGCTGAGCGTGTACTACACGGCGCTCGGGCTCGGGTTTACCGGCTGGTTTACGGGCCAGCCGGAGGCGCTGCGGAAGAAGATGATGGAGATCTCGGCGCGGATTCGCCCGATGATCGACATGGACGAGACCGCGAAGATCTGCCCGGAGAGCTACGAGCATGTGAACACGGCGGATCTCACGGAGCCGCCCGGGACGAAGCTGGTGGGGCTGGGGATCGCGCTGACGGGGCTGCTGGTCATCGTCTTCGCGGCGAACTTCGCGCTGTACATGCACAAGCGCGGGCAGATGGGGGAGACCGTCAAGAGTTTGTATCGGGCGGGAAGCCCGTTGATGCCGGCGGCGGCGGGCGGAGAGTAACCAAAGGAGTCGGATGAACGCGATTGACCGATCGGACGTTCATCCGCGGCGGACTGCCTGAGGGCGCGTGCGGTTTCGGCCGCGAGAGGATTGTGAGCGATGCAGTCGATGTTGAACACGTTTGCTTCGATGCCGATGCCGATGAAGGTCGGGTTGGCGGTCGTGACCGGGGGGCTGGCGGCGGCGGTGTTTCTGCTGCCCAGTTCGGTGCTGTGGGTGGTGTTCATCGGCGTTGCGGCGCTGAGCGGCTTGCTGGTGGGGTATCGCTCGCTATTGAAGTGGCGGCGCAAGAAGCGCGCCGCGCCGATGGAGCGAGACCTGGCGGGCAACTCGTCCATGGCGCCGCAGGGCGTGACGGAGCCGGCGCGGCGTGCGCGGCTGGACGACCTGCGCAAGAACTTCGAGACCGGCGTGGAGAAGTTCCGCTCGGCGGGCAAGAACCTTTACTCGCTGCCGTGGTACGTGCTGGTGGGAGAGCCGGGCTCGGGTAAGACCGAGGCGATCCGGCACTGCAACGTCGGCTTTCCGCCGGGCCTGCAGGACCAACTTCAGGGGGCGGGCGGCACGCTGAACATGAACTGGTGGTTCACGAACCACGCGGTGATTCTCGACACCGCGGGACGCCTCATGTTCGAAGAGGTGGAGCCGGGAACCACGAGCGAGTGGCAGGAGTTTTTGAAGCTCCTGAAAAAGAACCGGCCGAACTGCCCGATCAACGGCATGCTGCTGGTGATCCCGGCCGACTCGCTCATCCGCGATACGGCCGATGCGCTGGAGCGCAAGGGCGGGCGAATCGCCGAGCAGCTTGACTCGATCCAGCGGATTCTCGGCGTGCGCTTTCCGGTGTTCGTGGTTGTGACCAAGTGCGACCTGATCAACGGGTTCCGCGAGTTCTTCGACCAGATTCACGATCCGCAGCTTCAGCACCAGATCCTGGGCTGGTCGAACCCGGCGGAGTTGGATGAGCCTTTCCGACCGGAGCAGGTGGAGCAGCACCTCAAGACCGTGCAGCAGCGCCTTCGCCGTCGCCGGCTCGGGCTGCTGCTGGATCCGTGCCACACGGAGGATCCGGTCAACGGGAAGCGGATCAACGAGGTCGATGCGCTGTACGCGCTGCCGGACGCGCTTGTGAAGATCGCGCCGCGCCTGCGCCGCTACCTGGAGATGATCTTCGTGGCCGGGGAGTGGTCGGCCAAGCCGCTGTTCCTGCGCGGCATCTACTTCACGAGCGCCATGCGCGAAGGCGCCGCCCTGGACGCCGATCTTGCCGAGGCGATGGGGATCAGCGTCGAAGCGCTGCCGGAGGGGCGGGTGTGGGAGCGCGACCGCGCGTTCTTCCTGCGCGACCTGTTCATGACCAAAGTGTTCAAGGAGCGCGGCCTGGTGACGCACGCCTCGAGCACCAAGGGGCAGCAGACGCGCCAGCGCAACCTGCTCTACGGAACGGCCGCGGCGGGAATCATCGTGCTGGGGCTGTTCACGTGGCTCGGCGTGAACTCGCTGTCGTCGCGGATCGGCAAGCCGCAGGAGTTCTGGGACGCGGTGAAGGCGGCGTACGTGGATGAGCCGGGCGTTGTGCGGGCGGACACCGCGACGGCCTGGCCGATCGTGGACAAGGAGTTCCCGACGGATGAGCACCATCGGTACACGGGCGACTGGAAGATTGAGACCCTGGCCGATGCGCCGGGCGTGGAAGAGGCGGATCAGACGCCGGTGACGTTTACGGAGCCGCTGGTTGCGGCGGCGCGTGAAGACATCGGCGTGCCGCTGATCTTCCTGCCGGCGAAGTGGTTCATGGGGGACTGGGGCGACATTCTGAACAACGAGCGCGTGGATGCCGCGCGTGCGATTTACGAGGCAAGCGTACTGCGTCCGCTGGTGAGCGCCGCGCAGGAGCGTCTGAAGAAGGATGCTGCCAGCGGCGACTGGTCGCTGGAAGCGACGGCAGCGTTTGCGGAACTCCTGCGCCTGGAGGTGGCCGCCGTGGACGCATCGGCGGGCAGCGCCGTCCAAGTGGAGCCGCTGCTGGCGTATGTCCTGAAGCATGATGCGGAGCAACTCGGGCGGGCGCGGAAGCACGTGGCGCTGCTGCAGGCGGCGATCGACGGCGATGGCGGCCTGTACACCGGCGACCGGGCGATGCCGCTGAGCATGAAGGGCTGGCAACTGGAGGGGATGGAGGAAGCAGCCCGGGCGTTTGCGACATTTGTGGAGGGGGACACCAAGGCGCTGGGGGACTATGGGCGCGTCAAGAACGTGCTGGAGGGACTGGACCGGTTTGCCCGGGCCGAGCAGCACCTGCAGGAGGTCTCGGGGATGGTCGCGGCGGACCCCGCGGCGGCGATTTCGGCGTGGCGCCAGCGGTTTACCGAACTCTCGGAGATCCGCACGGCAATCGGGGCCGACTGGGAGGCGATGAAGGGGCGTTCGCTCGCCGCGGCGTTCAACGCGGAGCGGACGACGGCGGTTGATCGGCTGAACGAGTTGCACAACGCGTTGTTGACGGTCGTAGCGCCGGCGGCGCCGGAGGGTGAAGCGGCCGCGGGCGCGGGCGAGCTTCTGGACGGGCTGCTCAAGGGCAGGAAGATTCGCCGGACGGACGCGAACGGCGCCCGGGTTGATGCGCTGGCGGCGGTTTTTACCGTGGTGAAGGGGAGCCGGGACCGTGCCGCGGCGGAGCCGGATGCGGCGGTGGTGGGGCGGATCAGGACGATGGACTCGGTGCACATCGGCGCGCCGACGGATCCTGCGTTTGCCGCGCGGTTCGAGATGTACGAGCGTGTGAACCAGGTGCTCTCCGGGGCGGAGCAGGAGGGCGGGGCCCCCGCGTGGGGAGAGCTGTCCGGGCGTTTGTCGCGTCTGGATGACTCTGTGCGCGGGGCGACGGAGTTTGTCGATGGGCGGCTGCGCGCCCCGGCGGATGCGGATGCGGAGCGTCTGCGGTCGGCGGCGATGGATGCCTCAAAGACGCTGCTGGGAGCCGCGGCGCGACTGGGCCGGGCGGAGATGGTGGGCGCATTCCTGCGCGGCGCGCCGACGAGCGCGGCGACGCTCGGGGACAAGGTGGCGGCCTACAGCACGGAGAAGGGGCTGGCGTTCGCGCGGCCGGCGGTGCCGATGACGGCGGTAACGCCGGAGCAGAAGCCGGATCTTGATCGGCGCTATCACCCGGCGGCGGCCCGCGCGGTGCTGGGCGACTGCGCGGCGATCGGTCGTGCGCTGGGCGGCGATGGAACGCAGACGCTCAACGCCGCGGCGCTGCGGCCGTTGTATGAGCCGCTGCGCGGGGCGGCGGATCAGTACGCCGATGCGTTCGTGACGTACTGGACCAAGGAGATCATCGACCAGGAGCTTGCGCCCATGCCGGTGAACTCATGGCCGGCCTTCACGGGCGAGCTGCGCAAGCACATCCTGCGCGGGTCGTTCTCGACGCCGTTAAAGGGGATCGTGGACCGGATTGAAGAGGCGCTGGGGGTGATCAGCGACTACGGATGGATGGAGCAGGCGGAGTACGCGGCCCTGAGCGCGCAGGTGCGCAAAGCGCGCGAGTCGCTGACCGCGGATCGCTTTGAGGAACTGGCCAACAAATGGTGGGAGCTTGGTGACGAGGTGCCGGTGGCCCGGCGCACCTTTGAACAGCGGATGGGATCGGCCACCGACATTGCGGACATGATCGTGTATGAGCCGGCGGACTTCGTGCAGCAGTTCTGGGCGAACTGGACGCTGGCTGCCATGCAGACGCTGGCAACGGCGAGTGCGCAGGCGGACGTGACGAGCATCCTGAGCCTGAAGCAGAATGTCAGTTTCCCTCTGGAGCGGTATCGGGAAGGTAAGACGGCGATGACGGGCGAGCAGGTTGCTGATGCGCGCAAGCTGCTGGACTCGGTCGCGGCGATCGGCGCGGGGGGTGATGAGCGCGGGGCGGCGGTGCGGATCCTGCCGCAGCGGCACCTGGACCTGGTCGGGAAGATCCAGGGGCGCGGAAACCTGGGCGATGACCGGGCGTGGATCGAGAAGGTGGCGGCGGTGGCGCGCGGTCTGAGCGCTGACCGGCATACGCCGTTTACGGCTGAGATCCATTACCTCGGCAAGGAGCCGTCGCGGCGGGCGAATCGCATGGCGGCGGACATCTGGCCCGATGCGCGACTGGTGCAGGGCCGGCAGGCCGGCACGCCGGTTCGCGTGCGCGGTGCGACGGAAGTCTTCCTGGCGGAGGTGAAGTACCCCGGCGAGACGTGCAGGCTGGACCTGCTGCTGCCGGATGGGACGGCCCGGACGGTCGAGATTCCGACGCCGTGGTCGCCGCTGTACCTGATCGACAAGTACGAGGGGACGCGGTCCGCCGATGGAAAGACGTGGGAGGTGGAGGTGCGGTTTGCGGACGAGAAGGACGAGGCGGTCGTGTGGAGCTTCTGGGTGAAGGTGGTGCTCGAGGGCGGCGTGCCGGAGCTTGATGACTGGGTGAAGTAGTGATAGGGAGAAGTCCTTCCGCAGATTTGCACAGGCTGAAGGAAGAAGGGGGTTTGGTGCTGCTCGAAGAGCTGGCTTACTCGTGATGGCGACGATGCTGCGAAACCTGTTTGGCAGAAAATCGAGCAGTTCCGAACGTGAGATTCACGTCGGGGCTTTTGGAAAGCATCCCGGGTGGAACGATCACATCGACGACATCGGCCTGGAGACCGAGCGGCTTGTGGGGGTGAAGCGGGTCGTGTACGTGGAGGGGATCGGGGCGAACATTGATTCGGGGGCCTGGGACAAGCTGGACGAGAGCAAGCGGCTGGAAGGGTTTGCACACGTCTTTGCCTGGCGCACGGGGGCGGGC
>CAYWRO010000089.1:0-12941 GCA_964460345.1 uncultured Phycisphaeraceae bacterium
CGCAGGCACCCCGGCCAGCCCGAGTTGCATCAAAGCAGGAGCGCCCCGCCCGCCGCGGCCACCCGCCCCCCGGCCCGCAGACAGCCGGCCGCACCGCCACCAGCGGCGGAAGCCCTTCCCTCCTCTAGCCCAGCCCCTCCCGTACCTTATCTTACAGGAAACCGACCCCAACCACGGAGACCCACCTTCATGGCGGATCTGAGCGTCACAGTCGACGGACTGAAGCTGCCCAACCCGTTCATCATCGCCTCCGGCCCCCCCGGGACGAACGCGAACGTCATCGCCCGCGCCTTCGACGAAGGCTGGGGCGCCGTCATCGCCAAGACCGTCTGCCTCGAGGCCGACAAGATCATCAACGTCGCCCCGCGCTACGCCCGCGCGCGCGTCGGCCGCAAGATCGTCGGCTGGGAGAACATCGAGCTCATCAGCGATCGCCCCATCGAGGTCTGGGAAGACGAGTTCCGCCGCCTCAAGAGCGACTACCCCGATCGCGTCCTCATCGCGTCGATCATGGAAGAGTGCCGCGAAGATCGCTGGGTCGAGATCGTCCAGCGCTGCCAGGCCGCGGGCGTCGACGGCTTCGAGCTGAACTTCTCCTGCCCGCACGGTCTCCCCGAGCGCAAGATGGGCTCCGCCATGGGCCAGGATCCGGCGCTGCTCGAAGAGATCTGCGCCTGGGTCCGCAGCGCCACCGACCTGCCCGTCTGGGCGAAGATGACGCCGAACATCACGCACATCGAAGAGCCCGCCCGCGCCTCTCTCCGCGCCGGCTGCTCCGGCATCAGCGCGATCAACACCATCCTCGCCGTCATGGGAATCAACCTCAAGACCCTCCGCCCCGAGCCCACCGTCGAAGGCCGATCCATTCCCGGCGGCTACTCCGCCGGCGCGATCCGGCCCATCGCCCTCCGCATGGTCATGGAGTGCGCGCGGATGATGGCCGCGGAGTTCCCGTCCCCTCCCCCGGCCCCCGCGCGCACAAGCGCGAGCCGGAACGGCAACGGCCGGCATCACCAGCCCTCCCAACTCTCCAGCCGTTCACTCAGCGGCATCGGCGGCATCGAGACCGGCGAAGACGCCGCCCAGTACCTCCTCCTCGGCGCAAACACCGTCCAGGTCTGCACCGGCGTCATGATTCACGGCTACAAGCTCATCCACGAGCTCACCCGCGGCCTTGAAGCCTTCATGGACGAGCACGGCTTCGAAACAATCGAGGACTTCCGCGGCCGCTCCCTCGCCTACTTCACCACCCACGCCGACCTCGTCGCCCGCCAGGCCGCCGCCCGCGCCCGCCGCGAAGCCGCCGCCGGCGATACCGTCACCGAAGACACCGACTGGCGCGGCGACCGCTTCGTCGAGCAGTCCGAAGGCCTCGTCGCCCGCGGCTAGCCCGCTCGACGCTTGATTCGATTTCCAGCCTCAGCCCGCGATCCACTCTACCCATGCCCCTGCTCATCAAGAACGGCCGCATCATCACCGCGACGGACGACTACCGCGCGGACATCTACTGCGCCGATGACTCCATCACGCGCATCGAGCCGGCCATCGACCCGCGCACGCTCAACACCCCCGGCCTCGACGTGATTGACGCCGCGGGCAAGTACATCTTCCCCGGCTTCATCGACCCGCACGTCCACATCCACATGCCCTTCATGGGCACGTTCGCAAAGGACACCTGGGCCACCGCGGGCCGCGCCGCACTCCTCGGCGGCACCACCACGCTCATCGAGATGATCTGCCCCGCGCGCAGTGAAGAGCCCGCCGCCGCGTTTGACCTCTGGCGCAGCAAGGCCGGGTGGCACGGCTCTCCGAGCCGTGAAAAGAGCGACCCAAAGGGCGCCCCCTGCGACTACGCCTTCCACATGGGCGTCACCCGCTTCGACGACACCGTCGAGCCGCAACTCCGCGCCATCGCCGATCAGGGCATCACGTCGTTCAAGGTCTTCCTCGCCTACAAGGGCGCTTTCGGCGTCGATGATCGCGAGCTTTACCACACCCTCCGCCTCGCTCGCGAACTCGGCCTCCCCGTCACCGCCCACTGCGAAAACGACACGATCATCGCCGAGCGCCAGGCCGAACTCCTCGCCGCGGGCAGGCTCGGCCCCGAGTGGCACGAGCCCTCCCGCCCTGTGCAGGTCGAAGCCGAGGGCGTCAATCACCTCATGACCTTCGCCGAACTCACCGGCGCACGCGTCTACATCGTCCACACCTCGTGCGATGAGGCCGTCCAGGCCGCCCGCCGCGGCCGCGACCGCGGCGTCGACGTCCACATCGAAGTCGTCCTCCCTCACCTCGTGCTCGACTCTTCCTGCGCCGAGCGCGACGACTTCGAAGGCGCCAGGTACGTCATGTCCCCTCCCCTCCGAGCCCCGCACCAGCAGGAGAAGCTCTGGGCGCACCTCCGCTCACGCACCATCAGCACCGTCGCCACGGACCACTGCCCCTTCGACATCGCCCAGAAGGAACTCGGCCACCCAGCCCGCGGCGGCGACTTCACAAAAATCCCCAACGGCATCCCCTCCGTCGAGCACCGCGTCGACCTTCTCTTCACCCGCGGCGTCTACGAGGGCCGCATCGACCTTCACACCTTCGTCGACGCCCTCAGCACCCAGCCCGCCCGCCTCTTCGGGCTCACGAAAAAGGGCACGATCGCCGTCGGCGCAGACGCCGACCTGGTCATCTACGACCCCGATCACCGCGGCACGATCTCCGCAAAAACCCACCACATGGCCAACGACTACAGCGCCTTCGAAGGCTGGGAAACACGCGGCCGCGCCGAAACCGTCACCCTCCGCGGCACGGTCATGGTCCGCAACGGCCAGTTCGTCGGCCCGCCAAACCACGGCCGCCCGGCAGCCGTGTCACAGCCATCCCGCCTCTGACCTACCCCGTGGCACAGGCGTCCCGCCTGTGACGTACACCCCAGGCACAGGCATCCCGCCTGTGACGCACCACCTCAATTCCAAACCTGATCCCTCCGCGCGGCACATCCTGCGCGCGCAAGCGCGCACACTCCGCACACCAAAAACAAAAAAAATCAAAAATCCCCAACCCCTTTCCACGCAGTCACTTCCGTCGGCCGCCCGCCCCAAGACGGAATCATCTGCGCGCCCAACCCGTACCGCGCACCCAATTGTAGGAAGGCCTTCCTGTTTTCTTTGTCTCGGTTAGTCCGGACAGCATGCAGCGGATCCGCACGTTTCCCAAGTCGATCTCGAAAGGATCGGCTCCCGTGGCCAGGGCATGGCCGACATCTGAAGAGTTCCTCTCATGAGAGAGCAAGCGCGTAAAAAAGGGCGCACTGGAGTTTCACGGCTCCGGTGCGCCCATTCTTTTTTGTACGCCCCGCTTCGCGGCGATCTCAGCGTCGACGCAGCAGCCCATCCGCCGCCAGCACCTGCCGGCGCGTCAGCAGAATCACCACGCATGCCGCAAGCATGAAGCAGTTCTCCACGATGTGGCACGGCAGGTCGCCGCTCTTGCAGATCAGCCCCTGCTCGCCGAAGCACCCGCAGTGCGCCAGATTCAGCCCGCGCCGCATCGCGTCCGCGATCAGCCCGATGAACAGCACCAGCATCAGCCCGGTCACCAGCGTCGCCGCCCGCGTGAACAGCCCGATGATCAACAGCACGCCGCAGATCGCTTCCGTCCACGGCACCGCGAACGTCGAGAACTTCACCAGCGAATCCGGCAGCCAACTCAGCTTGAACGCCTTGATGGCCAGCGCGAAAGTCTGCGGGCCGGCTTCGATCCGGTCTCCCGCCCACTTCAGCTTCGCCCACGCGGCCCACAGGAAAATCGCCCCGAGCTGCCACCGCGCCAGCAGCGACACTCCGGCCATCACCCCATCGCCGAAGCTCAGCGGCCTGGCCTCGTCCTTCGCGGCCCGCGCCGCCTCTGCATCAAAAGGCATTGGGATCCTCGCCGTATTCCACGGGGTTGCCGCACGCAATCCACCCGGGCATCCCATCGTGAATGATGTAAAGCGCGGTGAACCCGGCGCCCTGCAGGAAAATCGCAACGTCCTCCGCCGCCTCGCAGTCGTCACCGCCCGAGCAGTACACCACCGTGATCGCGTTCGGATCCATCTGGAACTTCACGCGATCCGGGTAGTCCCCGTCGAACGCCGACACTGGCAGGAAGTGCGCGCCCGGGATGTGCCCCTCGAGGTAATCCTGCTCGATGCGCGCATCGACAAACACGCCCTGCCCGCTCTGGAAGAGGTCAAACGCCCGCGCCACGGTGATGTGGTTCGCATCCCAGTGCGCCGGCCCCTCCATCGAGGTGCAGTCGTACGCCGGACCCGACGCCATCTGCGGCTGCGCCGTCGGCGTGTCCGCCGGAATCACCGGCGTTACATCCAACGCCTCCGGGCCGCCCTCGTCGCCGCCGCTGGACGTTGTAGCGTCCACAGACTCCGGATCACGTTCCAGCGGTTCCGGCGGCGCGGTTTGCCTTTCGCTCGGCGGCGGCAGCGTGCCTTTGTTCTCGGCAAGCCCCAACTGGACCTTGCCGCCGCGGTAGACCAGGTCGCCCAGGCCTACCGCAGCACCAAGACCGATGATCACCGCCGTCTGGATGATGAGCGCTTTAGCGGACGGCACTGGCCTGTGTCCTGCGAACGGTGGTGATGAAGCGAACGCGGATGACCTCGTCGTTCGGCAGGTCCGTCTTGACGAGAATCTCGCCCTCGTACGAGCCGGCGTTGCTCGGCGTGATGCCCGAGAGCGTCAGCTTGTAGCCCTTCTGCCCGTTCGGCAGCGGCTCGAAGTCCGTCACGACGTTCAATGTGTCGGCGTTGCGGCCGTCAATGTCGATGCCCGTGATGTGGAAATCGTTCCCGTCGCGGCTGTCGATCAGCGCCGTGGTGGTGAAGGCCGTGTCCGGGGAGAACGTCCGCACGTACACGTGCTCAGGCTGGGCACGCAGGTCGCCGACCACCTGGGCGCTGAAGACGTACGGCTGCACATCCGCGCGCTCGTCGTTGGTCACCAGCGTCAACTGGTCCGTCAGGTTGCCGACGGCGGTGCCCGCCGGAATCTTCAGCGTCACGTCATACGCCGTCATCGTGACGCCGTCCTTGTTGACCTGGCGCGGCTCGCTGATCTCCGCGACCACGTCGGACGACCGGCCCTGCACGGCGGTCAACTGGAAGCCCGGCTTGCGGCCGGTCACCGTGAAGGTCGTCGAAGCGCCGGTCTCGGTGCGAACGTCGCGCAGGAACCCCTTCGGCGGGTCCACCAGCACGAGCGCCTGCACGTTCGCCGTGATCTGAAGCTGCATGTTCTTCATGTCCGGCTCATCCGGGAACATGACGGTGATCTGCTTCGTCTCGTTGCCGTTCCGCCGCTTCGGGTTGAACTTGGCGACGATCTCCCCCGACTCGCCCGGCTCGTACGCCTGCTTGGCAAGCGTCGGCACCGTGCAGCCGCATGAGCCGCGGGCCGTGATCTTCAACGTCTTGTCAGACCGGTTCGTGAACTTGAAGACGTGCGTCACCTCGTCGGTGTCGGGAATGGTGCCGAAATCGTGCGAGAACTCCTCGAACACCAGCGGCCCGTTGTCGTTGTCGATCCCCTTGGCCATCGGGTTGGCCGCCGGCGTGGGCTGGTGCTGGTGCACCTGCATGCCCTGGGCCTTGCGGCGCTGCTCCAGCCGCTCCTGAAGGGCCTTCTGCTCCTCCGGCGACATCTTCTCAGAAAGCTGCTTGCTCCGGAGCTCCATCTGCTCCTTCTTCAGCGCCTCTTCAGACTGCTTCTTCTCCACCTGCAGGGCCTTTTCGGCACCGTCGGTCTTCTTCTCCTGCGCCAGCGCGGCGGGGGCGCCGGCGATCGCCAGGATGGCGGCGGCGCTGAGGGTGGCGGTGAACAGGTGCTTGGGCAGCTTCATGGGGACTCCTCTCATTACCAAACCAGACTTGAAGAACCTCAGATTCAAGAATCAACTCACGCTTTAGATCGGCCTGATGTTCGCAGGTCGTCAGTCATGGGCTGCCATCAATGCCGCAGGGTCCGAGAATTCGGCCCCTGACACGGCCAAAGCAGCCGTTTCAGCTCGAAAACGGTCCAGCGCCCGGTAAACCGCCGCGGCGTCCGGCGCCAGCCGCACCTCATCCTTCAGGGCCTTGCAGGGCCCCAGCCGCTTGGCAAACCAGGAGATCCGCCGCCGGATCTGGTAGAGGGCATAGTGCTCGCTGCGAAACTCGGCCATCAGATCGAAGTAACGCCTGACCAGGTCGATTCTTTCATCGAGCGAGGGCGGAACGAAAATTTCGCCCTTCTGGAGCGCCCAGGCGGCCTGGAACAGCCACGGCGTGCTCAGGGCGCCACGTCCGATCATCACGCCGTCGCACCCCGTCAAGTCCATCATGCGCAGGACGTCTTCCGGCTCCCGGACGTCCCCGTTGCCCAGGACCGGCACGCGGCCGCCCACCGCCTCCACCACGCGGCGGATCCCCTCTAAGTCCACCTCGCCGCGGAACTTCTGTTCCGTCGTGCGGCCATGGATCGTGATCGCCGCGGCCCCCGCATCCACCAGCCGGGGGGCGAGCGACTCGGCCACCGGCTGCCCGTCGAACCACCCCAGCCGCAGTTTGGCGGTCACCGGCCGGCCGGTTGCCCCGACCACGGCCTCCATGATTTGCAGGGCCCGGTCCGGGTCACACAGCAGCTTCGAGCCCCCATCCTTCTTACAGACCTTGTCGACGGGGCAGCCCATGTTGATGTCGATCACGGTGGCCCCGTGGTCCTCCGCCCAGCGGGCCCCCTCCGCCATGATCGCCGGATCCGCCCCGTAGAGCTGCATCCCGACGGGCTGGTCGAGATCGTGCGTCCGGGCCAAGTCCAGGCTGGTGGCAGTGCCGCGGAGCAGCCCCTGCGGGCTCAGCAGGTCCGTGCATGCGAGTCCGACCCCGCCGAAGGAGCGGCAGATGATCCGGAACGCCAGATCGCAGTATCCCGCGATCGGCGCAAGTAGAAGATTGGACTCGAGTTGGACATCCCTGAACCGGAGCATGGGGGGGTGAACTGTAGGTGGTGGCACGGCTCTCCGAGCCGTGAAAAACCGAGGTGGCCTTGTCATTCACGGCTCGGAGAGCCGTGCCACCTCCTATCCTTCCAGCCCTACGGACGGGAGCCCACGTGTATCAGGCGCTGCTCACCCGCAAATACCTGACAAGCAAGGTGATGCCACTGCTGGCGGTTGCGGCGGTCCTGCTCTGCACGGCCACCGTGCTCATCGTGTGGTCCATCATGGGCGGCTTCCTGGTCATGCTCCTGAACTCCGGCCGCGGGATGATTGGGGATGTGATCATCACGTGGCCGACCGTCGGCTTCGCCCACTACGAGGACCTGGCCGAGCGGCTTGAGGCCGACCCGATGGTCGCGGGCGCGACCCCCGTGATCGAGGTTTTTGGCGTCGTGACCCTGCCGGACGACCGCGTCATGGGCGTCCAGATCATGGGGATCCAGCCGGAGTCGTTCGCCCGCGTGACGGGGTATGAGCAGGCGCTCTGGTGGCGGCCGCTGGACGAGCCCCTTCCCAAGGACAACATCCGCGCCGACCCGCGCCTGGGCGAGGCCCGCGGCGAGGTTCCCCGGCGTGTTGCACCGGAGTTCGACGACAGGGCCCGCTGGGAGCAGTACCTGCGCGAGGGCCTGCGCCTGCAGGAGCAGGACCCGGTGACCGGCGAATGGCGCGACGCCGCGGTGCTCGGGATTGAGTTGTCCGGTTTTTCGCTTCGCCAGCCGCAGGGGTGGTACGACCCGGCCTCACATGCCGGCCGGCGGACCGACACCGGCGACATCGAGTGGTTTCCCGGCTTCATCGTGGATCAGCAGGTGACCATCAGTGTCCTGCCGACGGATCGGCGCGGCCGCGGCATTGAAATGGAGTCGCGCCGCTTCCCGGTGGCCAACGAGTTTCGCAGCGGGATCTTCGAGATCGACAGCAAGACGATCATCCTGCCGCTCTCGTCGCTTCAACAGATGCTCAAGATGGACAAGGCGGTCCGGGTCCGGATGAATCCCGACGAGGACGCCTTCGCTGGATTCGATGAGGGGGACGAGGCGAGCGATGAGCGCGGTGATGGCGGTGGTGGGGCGCAGGTGGTGGGCGTTGAGCCGGCGCGCGTGACGACGGTGCTCGTGAAGGCCGAGGCCGGGATCGAGCCGGAAGTGCTGCGCGACCGTTGCGTGGCGATCTACAGGGAGTTTGCCCAGGCGCACCCCGGCGAGGTTCCCAGCGGCATGCAGATGGACAATCCCACGACGATTTCGACGTGGGAGCGCCAGCAGGCGATGTTCATTGCGGCCGTGAAGAAAGAAACGGCGCTGGTGCTTGGGATTCTGATCTTCATCTCGTTCGTGGTGTCGTTCCTGATCCTGGCGATTTTCTGGGCGATGGTGAGCGAGAAGACGCGCGACATCGGCATTCTGCGGGCGCTCGGGGCGAGCCGGGCGGGCGTGGCGTGGTTGTGGCTGCGGTACGGGCTCGTGATCGGCGTAGTCGGTTCAATCCTCGGCATGGCGTGCGCGTACGCGATTGTGTGGAACATCAACCCGATCCACGACTGGCTCGGGCGCATCTTCGGCCTGACGATCTGGGACCCGCAGATCTATTACCTCTTCGAGATCCCGAACGACGTGGTGCCGTGGAAGGCGGTCACGGTTTTTGCAGGCGGACTCTTCTTCAGCGTGATGGGGGCGCTGATTCCAGCGCTGCGAGCAGCGTACATGGACCCTGTCAAAGCACTGCGGTTTGAATAAGGTGAACTGTGCAAACTGCTTGCGGCGAGCATCAAGACGACCCGATCACGCATGGTGCGGCCATGAACGTTCATCATTCATTGACAATTGACCATTGACCATTGCTCATCACATGCCGTTCTTATCCGCGCACAACCTGTTCAAGACCTACCGCCTCGGCAAGGTGTTCGTGCCGGTTCTGCGCGGGGCTTCCATTGAGGTTGAGAAGGGGGAGTGGGTTGCGGTGCTGGGGGCATCGGGGAGCGGCAAGTCGACGCTGCTGCATCTGCTGGGCGGGCTGGATCGGCTGGATCGAAAGAGTGTTGCGAAATGTGCGCGGTGCGGATACTCGCTTGCCGGGGTCAAGCAGGGGCAGTGTCCGGAGTGCGGCGAGCCGTGCGGCGTCGGGGGGACGATCAGTTTCGAGGGTCGGGAGGTGACCGGCTTCGGTGCGCGTGAACTGGACGTCTATCGCCGCACGGCGGTGGGCTTCGTGTTTCAGTTCTACCACCTGCTGCCGGAACTGAACGTCGTGCAGAATGTCACGGTTGGCGCGATGATCGGGCGAGGGCGGCTGGCGTTCCGATCGTCGGGGGCGGCGGAGCGTGCGGAGCGCCTGCTGAGCGACTTTGGCCTGGGGGGACGGCTCAGGCACCGGCCGCGGGAGTTGTCGGGGGGCGAGCGGCAGCGGGTGGCGATCGCACGGTCGCTGATCAACAGCCCCCCGGTCCTGCTGGCGGACGAGCCGACGGGGAACCTGGATCAGAAGACGGGGGCGGCGATCCTCGACGCGGTGGCCGAGCACCGGGCGGCGACGGGGCTGACGATCGTCATGGTGACCCACGATGCGGCCGTCGCCGCGAGGGCGGACCGGGTGGTCCATCTGGTGGATGGTCGGGTTGCGGACGGGCCGAAAGAGGCAGGAGAGGGGGAAGCGGGTAGGGCAAATCCCGAACGAGATGGAGCACGGCGGGACGAGGTAGCAAAAATGCCACCTGCCCGGTAAGGCGGTACTATCTTCCGATCGCCCGGAGACGCCATTGACAGCCGCTTCGCAGAGTCCCGTCATCAACGTGAAGACAGACCGGCAGGTGAGGCGTTCGCGCTGGCCTGTGCCGGACAGCGACCTTTACGCGCAGGTGATCGAGATCGGGTCGGGTTTGCCCATTGTCTTTCTGCACGGGCTCGTCGGGCTGAACGAACACTGGGAGCAGGTTGTCGAGCGCGTCTGCGGGCGGGTGCGATGCATTCTCTTTGAGTTGCCGCTGCTGCAACTTCGCGGCGAGCACTGCAGCGTGCAGGGCGTGGAGCGCCTGACCGCGCGGTTCCTTGCGGACTACATGGATGAGCCGGCCGTGCTGGCGGGCAACTCCTTCGGCGGCCATGTCGCCGTTCGGATTGCGCTGGGGCACCCGCAGTTGACGCGCGGGCTTGTGCTGGCGGGGGCGAGCGGGCTCATCGAGAAGTCGATGGTCAGCGATGTGCAGATCCGGCCGAGCCGCGAGTGGCTGCGGCGCAAGATCGGGGAACTGTTCTTCAACCCCGGCGAGCACATGCGCGAGGCGGATCTGGAGCGGGCTTACCGCGAACTGTCCGATCGTCGCAACGCCCGCGCGATGGTGAAGCTGTCGCGCTCAGCGCGGCGGGATCACCTCGGCGAGCGCATGCCTCAGATGCAGATGCCCGTGCTGCTGATCTGGGGACGGCAGGACATCGTTACGCCACCGGAAGCGGCCGAGCAGTTTCAGCGGTTGATTCCCGACACGCGCATCGTCTGGTTCGATGATTGCGGGCACGTGCCGATGGTCGAGTGCGCCGATGCGTTCGCCGAGTCGCTTCTGAAGTTTGCCGATGAACTCAGCAACGGAACCGGATCGGGCAACGGGGCCGTGCCGACGAGCGCCGGCACGAACGGCCACGCGCACAACGGCCACAGCCACAGCGCGGCCGGTCGCAACGGGCGAGGGTGATGTGAACGCGGCAGGACCTCTCGTGAGCCACCGACAGCCGCGGTGGACGCCGTTGATCGGGATGGGCTTGTCGGCCCGTGTTGCGGCGCGACGGCGGCTGCTGGGGGATCTGGATCACTGGCGACGACGGACGGCTTCGCTCCAGCGCGATCAGTTGCGCACACTGCTGAGGACGGCGGCGAACACGCGGTTCGGGCGCGAGCGGGACTTTGCACGCCTGGCGATGCTCGATGATGGTGAGATCGTCGCGGCGTACCGGAGCGTTGTGCCGGTGGGGGACTACGAAGCGTTTCGCGACCCGCTGGCGCGCATGCGCGAAGGGGGGGAGCGCGATCTGCTCTGGCCGGGTCTGGTGCGCGATTACGCGCAGACCTCCGGCACGACGGCCGGGGACAAGTACATCCCGGTCTCGAGTGCGATGCTGCGGAGCAACTACCGGGCGGCCCTGGACATCTTCGCGCATGCGGAGCGCTTCGGCGTGTCGCTGGCGGACCTGCTCCGCGGCAAGGCGCTGTTTCTGGGCGGCTCGACAAAGGTGGTGGCCAACGAGCACGGCGTGCGCACGGGGGACCTGTCGGGCCTGGTCGCGCCGCTGATCCGGTGGCCGTTGAGCGAGATCTACCTGCCCGGGCCGGATGTCGCGCTGATGGACCACTGGCCGAGCAAGATCGAGGCGATGGCGCGCCGGTGCCTGCGCCAGGATGTCCGGATGGTCAACGGCATGGTCTCCTGGTCGCTCGTTCTGATGGAGCGGGTGCTGGAACTGGCGCGGGAGCGCGGCCCGTTTGAGTCGCTGCGCGAGGTGTGGCCGAACCTGCGACTGTTTGTCCATGGCGGCGTGAAGTACTCCCCCTTCGAAGCGCGGCTTCGGCAGGTCTGGTCAGGGTCGCCGGATGGAGATGACTTTCCTGCGCGGCTGGAGCTCTACCCGGCCAGTGAAGGTTTCATTGCGATTCAGGACGTGCAGGGCGACGCGGGGCTGCGGCTGCTGGCGGACATCGGGATCTTCTACGAGTTCGTGCCGCTGGAAGCAGTGCAGCGGGGAGAGGTGGACCCGCCGGCATTCACGTGCGACGAGGTGGAGCCGGGCGTCCGGTACGTGGTGGTGATGACGACGTGCGCGGGGCTGTGGCGATATCTGATCGGGGATGTCGTCGAGTTCGACACCGCGCCGGATCGGCTTGATGGACGGCCCGGGTGGGGTGGGGATCGCGCGGGGCTGCGGGACGGCGGCGGGCCATGCCGACTGCGGATCGTGGGGCGGCACCGGCTGTTCATCAACGCGTTCGGCGAGAACCTGATTGTCGAGCACATCGAGAACGCGGTGGTCGCCGCGGCGAGGCAGACGGGGCTGATGGTGGGGGAGTTCACCGCCGCGCCGGTCTATCCGGGCGATGGGCGACGCGCAGGGCTGGAGCTGGCGGCGGAGTTCGACGCGGAGCCATCCGCCGCGGCGGTGGGGGCGTTCGCATCGGCTTTCGATGCGGCGCTCAAGGCGCAGAACGTGGACTACACGACGAAGCGGACGGGGGATGTGGGGATGGCGCCCCCGACGATTACGGTGCTTGCGCCGGGGACGATCCACCGGTGGATGGAGTCGCGCGGGAAGCTCGGGGGGCAGCACAAGTGCCCGCGGTGCGCGAACCACCGGGAGTTGATTGAGCAGATCGTCGGTCCGTAAGTGGTTGTTGTTATAGGACTTGGCGGTCAGTGGCGCGGGCGGTGCGGGAAGGTTGACAACCGGGGGCTGTGAAGCGTGAGGGCGGTTGACCCGATCGGAAAGTTAGTGTACGCTTAGTTAGCGTTCACTAAAGGAGCTGCCATGCAATCGCCGGTGACTGTCCGCGAACGGCTGGAGAAGATCGAGGCTCGGCTTGGCGTGATCGAGGGGCGATTGGGGCTTTCGGCAGCGGCTGCGGCCCCGGCCCCGGCGCAGGCCGATCCCGGCGCATCGTTGATCAGCGCACTGGACGCAGCCGGGGCTGAGCCGGCCGTCGCGCGGCCGCCTGTTGCGCGGCCGGCCCCTGTCCCGCCGCCGCCGCTGCCGCGGGCGGATCGGGCGAATGGCTTGCAGCCGACACGGCCCGGCGTGCGGGAGACTCCCGGGCAACCTGCTGAGCGCAGGCCGCTGAATGACGGCGGTTCGCCGCGGCGTGCGCCGACGCCGCCGCGCGTCCCTGCGGCCGTGCCCGTCCCTGCGGCCGTGCCCGTCCCTGCGGCCGTGCCC
>CAYWRO010000090.1:0-12744 GCA_964460345.1 uncultured Phycisphaeraceae bacterium
TCCGCCGAGCGGTGGACCCGGGGCGAACCGGGCCGCCCGCCTGCCCCGCCGCCGCTCGCACGCGCCGCCCGAAGTAATAGTTCAACCCGAGCAGATCGATCGGTTCTGAGATCAGCTCCATCTCCCCGGGCCCGACCCGCGGCACGCTTGCTCCGAACTCGCGCAGCAGCGCCTCCGGATATGCCCCGAGCACCACCGGATCGATCCACCAGGAGGCCAGGAAGACGCGGCACGCTCCCATCTCGCTCTCTCCCGGCGAGGTTCCGAACGTGCTCGCCCGCGCTGCTTCCACATCGGCCTCGGAGGCGGGATTGTCGGGGAAATCCGCCAGCCCCACCGGCGCCCAGCTCACCCGCGCCGGCTTCTTCGCCCGCTCGCGGATCACCTGCACGCACCGCCCGTGGGCCATGAGCGCGTGATGTCCCGCGAGCAGCACCTCATCGAGCGGCAATCGCAGCCCCGGCGCGTGCGCGCCGACCTCATGTCCGAGCCCGATGAAGCACTGCGGCTCGTTCAGCGTCAACCACGTCGACACGCGGTCCGACAGACGGTCCACAACGATGCGCGCATAATCGGCAAACCACGCCACGCTCTGCGGGTTCAGCCATCCGCCGCGGTTGAAGAGGGCCGTCGGATAATCCCAGTGAAACAGCGTCACCAGCGGCTCGGTCCCGCGCTCGAGGAGGGCATCGACGAGCCGGTCATAGAACCCGAGCCCCTTCTCATTCACCCCTCCGCCCTCCGCGCCGCCGACTGTCCCATCCGGGAGCACGCGCGGCCACGACACCGAGAAGCGGTACGCCTTCAACCCCAGCTCCCCCATCAGCGCAACGTCCTCTTCCATCCGGCGATAGTGATCGCACGCAACCGCCCCGGTCTCGCCGCGCTGCACGAACCCCGGCCGCCGACAAACCATGTCCCACACCGAGTCGCCGCGGCCGTCCACAGCCGCCGCCCCCTCGATCTGGTAGGCCGAAGTCGCCGCGCCCCACACAAAATCGCCCGGAAACGCCACGCTCATCCTCTCTTGGCCCCGCGCCGCTGGCCGCTCGCCGCCGTGACGAGCCCTACCCCCCCGCCGGTGCTCACCGCCCGTGAGCGTCGGGACGATAGCGGGCGAACACGCGGCGGAAACGGCGAGCGCGTGAGGCCCGGCATCCCCCTGAATGGGTGCCCGGCAGCGCCGAACGCGTGCCCCGCGGCGCCGAACGCGTGTCCCGAGACTCCGGACACGTGTCCCGAGGCTCCGGACACGTGTCCCGAGGCTCCGGACACGCGTCCCGAGGCTCCGGACACGCGTCCCGAGGCGCCGGGCACGCGTTCCGAGGCTCCGGGCACGCGTCCCGAGCCTTCGGGCACGCGTTCCGAGGCTCCGGGCACGCGTCCCGAGGCTCCGGGCACGCGTTCCGAGGCTCCGGACACGCGTCCCGAGGCTTCGGGCACCGGTTTCGGGGAAGCGGGCGGGGCCTGACTGGGCGGAAACGACCTCGGCGGCATTCCGCGGGGGCAACGCCGGGAGGCCAGGGCGGTTAGCATGGTCACGCTGCCCGCTCTCGCCGGCCGTTCGGCCCGGGCACGGATGATGGAGACCCCCCATGCGTCTGCTGCTTCCCGCGCTGCTGTGCCTGAGCGCGCCGTTCCTGGTTGCCTGTGCCACAAACCGGGCCGGACCGGCCGGGCCCGAGACCCGCACGGCCCGCGCGCCGGACGGTGTGGAGCTTGTCTACGAAGTCCGCGGGGCTCCGTCTCCGACGGGAGGGCCGGCGCTCGTCTTCATCCACGGGTGGACGTGCAATCGCGAGCACTGGAAGGAGCAGGTGGACGTCTTCGACGACACCCACCGCATCGTCGCGCTCGATCTCGGCGGGCATGGGGACTCGGGGGGCGCCGGGGGCGACCAAGGCGCGCGGCAGACGTGGACGTTGCCGACGCTCGCGGGCGATGTCGAAGCCGTGATCGATGCCGAGGGGCTCGAGCGTGTCGTGCTGATCGGACACTCGATGGGCGGGCCCGTCGCCCTCCTCGCCGCGGCGAAGAGGCCGGAGCAGGTCGTCGCCGTCATCGGCGTGGACACGCTGCACGATGCGGAGTTCGTCTTCAGCCGCGACCTCGTGGACAATCTCGCCGCGCGCATGCGGGCGGACTTCGACGGCTTTGTCGATCAGTTCATCCGCGCCTCCTTCGCGGCCAACACGGAGGCGGACCCGGCCCTGATCCAGTGGGTCATCGATGGATCGAAGCAGACGGATCCGAACGTCGCCGCCGCGCTCATGCGGGCGTTCGCCGACTTCGACCCGAAGAAGGCCTTCGCAGCCTACAAAGGGCCGATCCGGTGCATCAACGCCGCAACGCCGACGACGCGCGTCGAAACAAACCGCAAGTACAACGACAACTTCGATGTGACGCTGATCGATCACAGCGGCCACTTCGTCATGCTCGAACGGCCGGAGGCCTTCAATGCAGCGTTGCGAGAGATGCTGGCCGAACTTGACCAGGCGGCCGCCGCCGAGTCGGCCCGGTGACGGCCCGCAAGCCTGCTGTATACTGGTGGCGTGACGACTGCCGACTCCAGCGGCGCTGCGGCGGAACGTGTGCGTCTCTACGACGCCAGCTATGGGCACATGGCCGAGCGGCTGCAGCAGGAAATCCGTCAGGAAACCTGGGGAGAAGACCTCGGCCAGGCAAGCTGGGTGATGCGAAGCGACCTCGAGCGGTGGCTGCCGCGGCTCAACCTGCGCCCCGGATCGCGGTGCCTGGATGTGGCGTGTGGTTCCGGCGGGATCGCCACGTGGATCGCGCGGCAGACCGGGTGCTCTATCGTCGGGATCGATGCGCACGAGGCGGCGATCGAGCAGGCCCGGCGGCGCTTGGAAAGGCACGGCCTGGCGGAGCAGGCGACGTTCCTCGTGGCCGACGCCTCCCGTTCACTGACGATGCCCGATGAAGCGTTCGATGCGATCCTCTGCATCGATGCGATCAATCATCTGCAGGATCGCACCGCTGTCCTGAACGAATGGTTCCGGCTTCTTGTCCCCGGCGGTTGCGCGCTGTTCACAGACCCCGTGGTGATCACGGGCCCGGTCGACAGCCGTGAACTTGCGGAGCGATCCTCCATCGGCGCGTTCCTCTTCACGCCGCCCGGGGCGAACGAACGACATCTCGAGGAAGTTGGATTCAGTTTGGTCGCGATGTTGGACGAGACGGAGGCCGTGGCCGCGATCGCCGCCCGCTGGAACGCGGCCAGAGCCTCACGCGCCGCCGCCCTGCGGCAGCTCGAAGGCGATGCAACATTCGAGGGGCAACAGGTGTTCCTGAGCACGACCGCGAAACTGGCCCGCGAGAAGCGGCTGTCGCGGTTTGTTTATCTCGCCGAGAAGCCGCGCGGTTGAGCCGGCTGGCAATGGGCCCGGTGGGACTCGAACCCACACGCCCCTTCCGGGGCAACGGATTTTAAGTCCGTCGCGTCTGCCAGTTCCGCCACGGGCCCACGAAAGGGAAGAGGGGCGCGTGAATGGTAACGGGCTGCTCAGGCCTCCGTCGGCGGCGCGGATGCGCCCAGCGCGGCCGACGACTCGGACAGCATGGCGTCAACCGGAACGGCGGCGGCGGGCAGCGGCGCGGACGGGCGGCGCTCGGCATGCAGGGGCTTCTGCCAGTAAACCGCGTGGCCGTCGATCGCCTTCAGGCACCCCTGGTCGATGCCGCGCTCGAGCATGAACTCGCAGATCGCCTCCCGGCACCCCTTGTAGAAGCCGAAGTCGTCGATGATGATGTACCCGCCGGGCGTGACGAGGTCGTACAGGTGGTCGATGCAGACCTTCGTGGAGGAGTACCAGTCGCCGTCGAGTCGAAGAATGGCGATCGGCCCGATGTACCTTGCGGCAACGGGCACGGTCTGCTCGAACCAGCCGACGTGAAACTCGAGTTGTTCGCGCGGCAGCCCCAGGTCCTTCACAAGGAAGCGTTCCACTTCCGGCTGGCCGTCGCCGACGCAAGCCCCGGTGTACTTCAGGTCTTCCGCATCATCCGACCGCCGCGTCGACATGGTCGGGTTTCCGCGCGCGAAGTCGTCGAAGACATCGTCATCGCGCTCCGAAGGTTGCGGGAGCCCCTGGAAGGAGTCGAACAGGTGCAGCTCGCGCAGCGGACCGCCGCAACGGCGCTGCGCCAGGCCCATGAGCCCCACGCACCCGCCCCGCCACACGCCGCATTCAACAATCGCGCCGACGCACTCCTCCCGGTTCACCGCTCGGACCAACTCGTAGGCGTTGAACAGGCAGCGGGGATTGAGCATCGTCCGGGGAAGCACCCGGGCAACCGCAATCGTCCGGGGCAGATCCACCCATTCGCGCAGCGGGACCGTCAAGGCCAGACGGGCAAACTTGTACGCGGGGTGGAGAAACGGAATCCGCTTGAGAAGGCGGCGGACGCCACGCTTGTTCGACCTGGTGCTCATCCAGTCCCGATCAGCAAGAAGACTGAGGCCGGCAACCGACGAATCACGAGCAACCGCGATGATAACCGAATGTCAACCAACCTTGAATCGTTTCAACGTAAGTTCCGGCAAACCCAGGGTTTTCACGGGGGCGGTCGGATGCGCAATGCCCGTGCGGCCGAGGCCCAAACCCGGCCTGGACGCCTTCAGGCCGGGGTCCGCACCGTGCATGAGAACCTCACCTGAATCTCCGATTCACCACTCGACGCCCCGCGGAGCCGCCCACATCCGGGGTCGCCCAGCCCCGACACCCCCCCTACAAATCCGGTCCCCCTCGCCCGCCGCGGCAGCCCACGCCGCACCAGCGGAGGATCTGCATGCCCGAGCCCACCGGCGTGCCGGCACGGTGCCCCCGCGCCAGCTCTCATCCTGCATCCGACCCACCTCTGCCAGTTCGCCGCCCCGCCGCCTCGCTTGCCTTTCAGTGGGTGGCCGCCGCGGCGGCGTTCGGTCTTCTGCTCGCGCCCGTTCGGGCCCAGGACACGTCGCGACGGCTGGAACGATCCCTGCGGCTGGCGGACCCCACCTACCGCCTGCGCGCGGAGGCCGACCTGACCTTCTCCGAGTCGCTTGAACTTGATTACGGCGGCTTCTTCACGTTCAACTACCTGACGCTGAATGACACGGACGACAACTCGCGCGGATTGATGCAGTATGAAACGACGCTCTACGGGCGCGCCTCGATCGGCGGGGACGGCGGCGGGCACACGGTCTTCGGCCGCGCGCGCTTCCGCTATCGCGACTTCACGCCGGGGGACAGCTTCGACGGAAAGGGGGACAGGTGGTCGGAACCATTTCTGGACCGGTACTGGTACGAGTTCGACCTGCGGCGTGCGCTCGGCGGGGCGGACGGGACAGACCCGACCAACCTGAACTTCAACATGCGCATCGGGCGGCAGTTTGTCGACTGGGGGGCCGGCCTGGCGCTCTCAGAGAACCTCTACGCCGTGCGCCCCGCCCTGCAGATCGGAGACCGCTGGACGATTGAAGGGCTCGCCGGCGTGACGCCGCCGGACGAGAGCGTCGTGGACTTCGATGCGAGCCGCGAAGATTTTGACAAGCACACGCTGCGCGGGTTCTTCGGCGGACTCGTGCGGTACACGACGCCGCGGAATACGTCGTTCTACGGCTACGCCCTGCACATGCCGGACTACAACACGGACAAGACGCCGCGGCTTCCTCTCGGCGGTGATGTGCAGTTCGACTACACGGCGACCTACCTGGGCGCGGGCGTGAGCGGCAGCGCCGGGGCGAACCTGCTGTACCTGGGCGAACTTGTCTATGAGACGGGCGAGAGCAAGACGGACCCGCTCTTTGGATTTCAGCAGTTCGAGGATATCAGCGCGTTCGCCGGGCGGGCGCAGTTCACGTACCTCTTTCGAGACCAGAACCAGTCGCGGCTGGAGTTGGAAGCGTTGTTTGCGACGGGGGACTCCGATCGGCTCGCGACCACGGACACGGTCGGCGGCAACCGGCCGGGAACGGACGACACGGCCTTCAACTCGCTCGGCTTCGCCAACACCGGCCTGTCCTTCGCCCCGAGCCTGAGCAACATTGTGACGGTGCGGGCGGGAGCGAGCACGTTTCCGGCTCGTTCGATCAACGCCGTGCGCAATCTGCAGATTGGTGCGGATGTGCTGCTGTTCAACAAGTTTGACGATGATGCGCCGATCGATGAACCGACAGACCTGGGGAACGGCTATCTCGGCATCGAGACCGACCTCTTTCTGAACTATCGCATCACGAGCGACCTGGCGGTGAACCTGCGGTACGGCGTGTTCTTCCCGGGCTCGACGCTGCAGGATAACGACACCCGGCACTTCTTCCTGGTAGGGTTTACACTTTCCTTTTAGAAGGTGTCGGACTCTCTGACGACTGGAACCAAAGCAATGCCCACCGCTCTGCGTTCGGTTAAGCTCGTGCTGCTGGTTGTGCTCGCCGGAGTTGCTCTGGCCGGCTGTGCACGCACGCGCATTTCGGAGCCGTTTGATGTGAACGCCCGGCCGGGCTCCCTCGACAGTGAAATGGCGTTCTGGGGGCACATCACCGATCGGCCCGCGGTCTCCAACGATGAGGCGCTGCATGGGCTGATTCTCTTCGCCGACGGCGTGGACCTGTCCCGAAGTTGGGAGGAACGGCTTGATCTAGCGAAGGAGCGCAACTGGGTGGCCGAATCTTTCAACGAGGACCCGGACCTGGCGTTGCAGCGCGGCACGCTCGCCCGTGCGGTGGCCGTCATCTGCCGCATCAGGGGCGGCGTGATGATGCGCGTGCTGGGGCCGACGGCCCGGTACGCCCACCGCGAGCTCGTCTGGGAGGGGATCATCGCCGGCGGCACGGCCAACCAGACGATCACCGGTCTTGAGTTTGTCGGTGTCGTCTCGAAGGCCCAGGATTACATGCTGAGAAACGGCATTCCCTTCGGTCCAGATGCTGTTCATGCAACCACTCACGCTCGCTGAGCGCAGCGGAACGGAGCCATGACGTCCTCTGACCGCCAACGCCCTGCCGGCCGCGCTTCTTCCGGGAAGCAGGGATCGCCGAGATCGCCGCTTCGCAGGTCGCCGGGCCGCGGCGGGCGATGGCTTGTCGGGCTGGCCGCTACGCTGGTCGTCCTCGCCGTCGATGCGCTGCCGCATCTTGGCGTGCGCGACCCGGTTGCGGCGGTGGATCACCCGATCCAGGACGTTTGGTCGCGATCGGATTGGCTGAGCGGGCGACGATCGATCAACGCCGCCACGGGCCTGCCCAGGACCGACGGCGGTGACGCGACGACCGGCAGTACTGCACAGACGCCCAGTTCTACCACAGGGCCCGTCGCAATTGTGGCAATCGACGAGAACGCGATTGAGCGGATCGGCCGCTGGCCGTGGGATCGCATCCGGCTGGCGCAGCTCATCGATGAGTTGCGGCTTGCCGGAGCGCAGACGATCGCGCTGGACGTGCTGCTGGAGTCTGCGCAGGAGCCGCGCTGGACGGTTCATCCACGCACGCACGAGCCGCTTGAACTGGTGCACGACGATGAGACGCTGGCCGATGCGATGCGGGCCCATGGCAATGTCGTGCTCGCCATGAACATCGCCCCGGCGAGCCCTGCGGAGGACGCCGTGCAGGCAGGCGTCGCCGAGGCGCTGGCCGACGCCGTGAGTCGGTCCACCGCCCCGCTGCCGCCGCAACTGGAGATCCCGACAGGGCATCCGCTGCCGCCGCGGCAGCCGGCGTTCATCAACGCCGCAGCGGGGCTGGCGGATGTGAACATCACGGGTTCGCACGATGCCGACGCCGTGCTGCGCGAGGTCCCGATCTGGTCGCGGACGGGCGATCGGCTCTGGCCGACGCTGGGGCTCGCCGCGGCACTGGCGCACGAAGGCGTGAACCCGGCCGAGGTGCAGATTGACTCTGCCGGTGGGGTAATGGCCGGCGACCTGGCCCTGCTGGCCCATCGCGCGACGGGACGTGTCAACCAGCACCTGGTCACGTACCCGCGGGCTGTGTCCGACTGGCAGCGGGTGCTGCCGGAGGAGGCGATCCTCTCCGCCGGCTGGCTGCTCGAACCAGCGTTGGCCGAGGCCGACGCGCGGCGAAACATCCGTGAGGCGGAGCGCATGATGCGCTCGGCAAGCCAGGAGCCATTCAACCTCGTCGAAACCGACCCTGCACTGGAGCAGTCGCTCAGCACGTTGCAGGAAACCGCGCTCGGATCCGACGATTTCGACGCCGCACTACAGACATTGCTGCCCGCGTGGACTCGCCTGAGCGCTGACGCACGCGATTACCTCGAACTCTTCGACGGCGTGGAGCCCGCCGATGAACAGGAGCGGCTCTTTCACCAGGGGCTGCTCGCCTTCGCGAACGACCTGCCGGTCATCGCCGACCAGCTTGCATCGGCCGGATCGCTGATCGCGCAACGGCGCGCCGCAGCACGCGAGTTGCTCGCCGGCCGGCTCGTCTTCATTGGCTGGCTGGAGACCGGCGCGGCTGTGGACGTCGTGGCGACACCGATCCACCCGCACACGCCGGGCGTCGTCGTGCATGCGGTGGTCGCCTCCTCATTCCTCACCGGACACCAGCGCCGCGATCCGCCGCCGTGGATGGACCCGGCGATCACGCTCGCCATGGGCGTGATCGGCACGCTGCTGGCCGCGCGGCTGGGCGTCGTCCTCTCGCCGCTGCTGACGCTGCTGGCGTGCGGCGCGGCCGTGACGCTCCAAGGCGCGTTCCTCTGGAACGATGCACTGCTGGCCGTCAGTCCGGCGCCGCCGGCGCTTGCGGCGTCGCTTGCGTGGCTGGGCGTCACGCTCTACCGCCTGCTCGTCGAGCAGCGCGCCCGCCGCCGCACAGAGCAGCGCTTCAAGCGCTACGTCTCGCCGGAGGTCGTCGACATCCTCGTCGCCAACCCCGCGATGAACACCATGGCGCCCGAGCAGCGCACGCTCACCATCCTCTTTGCGGATCTTGAGAACTTCACATCACTCGCCGAGCGCCTCGGGCCGCAGCGCACCGGGCACCTGCTCAACGATTGCCTCTCGCGCTGCACGGATGTGCTGCTCGCCTCCAGCGCGACGCTGGATAAATACCTCGGCGACGGGCTCATGGCGTTCTGGGGCGCGCCGGTGGAGACACCGGACCACGCCCAGCGCGCCGTCGTGGCCGCGCTGGCGATGCAGCAGGCCCAGGAGAGCATGAACATCTCCAGCGCGCTCCGCGGCGCCCCCCCCCTCCCCCCGGCCCCCGCTGCCTCTCACGCAACCGCCGCCCCCCCTCCCACGATGGCCTTACGCCTCCGCATCGGCATCGCGACGGGCGAGGCGATGGTCGGCGACTTCGGCGCGCCGCCCGTCCGCTCCGGCTACACCGTCATCGGCGACACGGTGAACCTCGCCTCGCGCCTCGAGCAGGCCAACCGCGTGCTCCAGACCAGCGTGCTCATCGACGCCCGCACCGCCGCGGCGGTCCGCGCCGGCGTGCTCGTGCGCCCCATCGGGCGGCTCCGCCTCCGCGGCCGCGCGGAACCTGAGATGGTCTACGAGCCTCTGTGCGCGCTCGCCGACGCGACGGACGCCGACCGCGCTCGGGCCGAGGCCTCGCGGCAGGTGGCGGAACAGTTCGCCAGTGCCGACTTCGCCGCCTCGCTCGCCGCCGTCGACGCGCTCGAGGCCGATCCGCGCGACCACGCCCTGGCCCGGGCGTACCGGGCCGAGATCGCCCGCTGGGCGGACAAGGCCCCCCTCGCGACGCCCGCCGCGACGACGACGGCCGCCGAGCCGGCGAAGGCAGACGGCGCGGCATCGCGTTTGCCTGCACCTGAGGGATTCGATGCTACACTCTCCCTGACGGACCGTTAAGCCGCTCGGGATCGCCCACCCGAAGAAGCCAGCGTCGCCATGAATCTTCACCCTTTGTGTGTGCCCGCCGCGTTGAGCCGTTGCTTTACGCCGGGGCTGCTCGCGTGCCTGGCCCTGCTCGTCGCCCTGGCCTGTCCCGCGCCCGCCGGCGCGCAGGGCGTGCAGCGTGAAATCCCCGACCAGGGGGACGTCGTCACCGGCCCCGTCAAGCCCGTCGCGATCTTCATCTCCAAGCTCACCGGCCGCGCCCAGTACCGGCTCAACGAGAACGCCCAGTGGCAGGCGGCCCGCGTCGGTGCGCAGCTTGCCGAGGGCGTGTCGATCCGCACGGGCCCCGCTTCGGCCGTCGAGCTTTCCATCGGCGCGACGCAGGTCATCACGCTCGACCGCCTCACGACCGTCACGCTCAGCCAGGCCTTCATGGATTCGTCGCAGACCGCCCGCACGCGCGCCGAGCTCGACGTCGGCCGCGTCAAGTTCGACGTCAACTCCCACGGCTTCAGCAACGATGTGAAGATCCGCACGCCGGATGCCGTGCTGGCCGTCGTCGGCACGACCGGCGGCGTCGAGTTCGTCGGCGGCGTCGGCACTTCCGCTTACGGGGCCGCGACCAACACCGGCACCTTCGTCCTCACGTACGCTGACGGCTCCATCGCGACCGTCACGCAGCAGCAGACGACCAGCGCGGCGACGCCGGACCCCGCGGCCAACGCCGCGGCGGCCTCCGAGGTCGACGTGCCCGAGTCGCGTTCGCGCGAGCCGGACGAGGCGGAGCTCGTCTCGCGTTCGACCGGCGAGGGCGAGGTCTTCCTCATCACCACGGGCGTCACGAGCAAGCCGAAGCCGGACCAGGTGGAGCCGGACCAGAAGCGCGACGACGTCGATCCCGACGATCTGCCCGGCGAGCCCGATCCCGATGAGCCCGGCAACCCCGATGAGCCCAACGAGCCCGATGATGGCGAGCAGCCGGAGCCGGATGAGGCGGTCGGGCCGATCCTGATCGACGACGCCGTCCCCGCGATCAAGCAGATTCTCCCCGGCGGGCTCGTGCAGACCGTCGCACCGGTCGCCGGCACGGGCGCCCCGATGCCCGGTTCGGCCGGCGGGCTCGCCGTGCGGACCAATCCCGTCACCGGCGCGACGCAGCTTCTGCGGCTGGAGTCCACGATCGTGAATGGCCAGGTCCGCACGATCGTCCGCGGCGTCGATCTGGACGACGAAGGCGCGCCCGCTGGCGCGTTCACCGTCCTCTTCGACCGCCGCGATCTCGAGGGCCTGCTGCCGGAGCTGCGCGGGCTCGCCGGTCTCGGCGGCGATGTCTACGCCGTCGGCGATGACACCGTCGATCACGCCGTCTACCGCGTCGACGTTGACACGGGGGCGCTCACCAAGATGATGGTCCCCGGCATCGAGCTGCAGGGCGCCGCCGCGGAGGCGAGCGAGCGCGGCACGATCTTCATCGCGGGCGTCGAGGCGGGCATCGCGCGCGAGAACGCGACGCTCGCCAACGCCGTCATCCTCGAGGTCGACCCGCGCATCAACTACCTCGTCGACGCTCACTCGGGTTACAACGGCGATTTCACCGGCTCCGCCGCGACGGCCAACCCGGACCGCATCAATCCCGCCGACCTCGGCGAGATGACGGGCATGGCCTTCGTCGAGGGCGTCCTGACGATCGCGACGGAGTCGCCGGGGGGGGCCGTCACGCTCCAGTTCATCCCCGATCGAACCGGCGGGGGGGGCGGGGGGCCTGGGAATGCGCCGAAGCTTGCGCGGCTTGACGCCATGCACTCGATCAGCATCAACGGCCTGTCGCGCGACTTCACGAGCGAGGCGATGCGGAGCGTTGAACTAGCGAATCCCGCCGGCCGCATCGACCTCACGACGCTGAACGCGACGTTTTCCTCGATGGCTTACAGCCGCCGCGCGTTTGAGTCCGGCGTCGTCGAGCGGGCCGTGCGCTCCGAGATCCTCAAGGTCGCGCGCGACCCTTCCGCGTGCGCTGCGAGCGGCGCGCTGGAGACGATCCACGGCATGCTCGAGAGCCACATCGACCAGACCGCCGGCATCGGCCGCACCGTGGCCGACTTCCGCGAGTCGATCTTCGACGGCCATCCCTGCCAGCCGCCCGCGGGCAACTGAACGATCGCCTTACGCCGCGTGACCGGCCTTGATCATGGTCGAATCCACCAGCGCGCGCACTTTGGGCGGGTCCATCTCGGTCCACGCCTGGTAGAGCGCCCGGGCCAGTTGATCCTCTTTCCACTGCGCCAGCGCTTCGGCGAAGGCATCGAAGTGCGTCAGGTCGATCTCCCCTCCCTCGCGCTTCGGCTCGAGTTCCGCCGCCGCGGCGAAGGCTTCGGCCTTGCTGTCGCCGGCCTTTCTCCGCTCGCGCATCGTGCGCTTGCGGAGCGCCTTGACCCCGATGCGCTTCAGGACGGCGCGGACGTCGGTCTCCGTCAGCGCCGCGTACTCATTGAGAATCCAGAAGAGCGCGTTGATCTCCTGGTTGAGATACCAGCACCGCGTCTTGTCGTCCGCGCAGTCGTCGCGGTGCTTGTGCAGCCAGTCGAGGCGGTAGGCGAGCACGGCCAGGTACTTCGCCGGCGGGCGGATCTCGATCCGGCCCTCCGGCTTCTCCGCCTTCCGCGCCCCCGCAACAGCGCCGGCGCGTGCGGCCCCCGGCAGTGTCGGCGTCCCGGCAGGCGTGGTTTCGTGCAGCGTCTTCATGATGGTCTCCTTGCGCTTGGCCTCGTGACAAAAGATCAGGTTCAAATGCGGACGGCGGATGCGTTCATCCACCGCCCACGCCCCCCCCACTCCCCAGACCGCCCCCTCTCCTCGCATCGGGTACAAATCGCATTGTCAGCGCCTCCGCGCTATTTGTGTGACATCTCAGGCCGC
>CAYWRO010000091.1:0-12719 GCA_964460345.1 uncultured Phycisphaeraceae bacterium
GGTCGTTGTCGCGCGTGGGGCTGGCCGTTGAGCCGGCTTCGTTGTTTTGGATGACCGTGACCTGGCGCCCGCCATCGTCGTACTCATAGGTAGTCACGACGTCGTCGAGCACGCCGTCGCCGACCTGGATCGTGCTCTTCAGCGACCCATCCGGGTGATACGTGGTCTTCGAGACCATCTCGGTGAGCGACGAGTAGGTGGGGACGGTGGTGGAGTAGGTAAAGTTGGAGCCCCCGTTTGTGCCGTAGGCGGCGGTTGCGATGTTCCGCCCGAGCGCATCGTACCAGAAGCTTGTGATCTGGACAAAGGCATCGGCCGCGTTGGCCATCGTGATGGTCTCGTCGTCATCGTCGGCGTTGGTGTCCAGCCTGCCGGTCGAGGTCGCATCGTGGCGGCGCTCGTAGCTGACGCTCATGAGCACGCGGCCGAGGTCGTCGCTGGCCGTCGAGTTCTCGTACACGGTCTTGTGCTGCTCGACGACGATGTCGTCGGCCTGGATGGCGAGTGCCTGGGCGTAGTCGCCGCTGTCCTCGTCATCGGCGAGCGTATACCTGTCAGTCAGGCGCCCGAGCCGGTCGTACTCGTTCTTGACGACGTAGCGGCCGACAGTCTTGGCGACGCGGCCCTCCTCGTCGTACCAGGTCAGGTTGGCCAGGTAGTGGTCGTCCAGGGGGCTGCCCGATTGAACGATGGCCCCGGTGCTCTGATTGATCTCGTACGTGCGGCTCTCGTAGACCCGCCCCCACTCGTCATAGCGGTTCTCGCTCAAGGAGACACGGTTGGTCGTCGTATCCGGATCTGTCGGCGGCGTGGCCCCCTTGAACTGGGCAGTCTTGAGCACGGCGCCCTGGTTGTTGTAGCTGGTGGCCGCGTACTTCGGCTGAACGGGCCGAGTCACCAGAGTCGTGCGGCCGCGGACATCGTGGGCGTAGGTGGTCTCGCGCTTGTCAGCGGTCGAGTCCTGCACGAAGGCGGTGGTCTTCGTGACATGGCCGTTGCCGATCCCGCCGGTGTCGTAGACGGTCTCGGAGATCTTGACCATATTGTCCGTTCCGGAGGGCTCGCCGCCTGGGAAGGAGTTGTCGTTGGTGCCGACCCACTGCTCCACGGGCCGATCAAGGTCGTCGAAGACGGTTCGCCGGATGGTGTCTGTCTGATCCTTGACCCGGTGGCGCCGACCGAGTTCGTCGTATCCGAACGCGGTCCGATCGAAGTGGGTCCCGTCACTGCCCGGCCAAGAGCCCGGGATCTCGAAGTACGTGCGGGTCTCGTCCACGCGCTGGCCGCTCTCGTCATGAATGGTTGAACTGAGACGCGTGATCGCAGCCTCGCTGGCGAAATCCGGGCTTGTGTTCAGCGCGTCAGCAGCCACCGCCTGGTAGCCATCGCTGGTGGAATCAATGGACTGAACTGTGCTGATCCAGTCGGCGATGTCCGTTGTCGTCGATCCGGACGTGATGGCGATGGTGGCGCTGAGCTCGGTTCCGCCCGCCTGGTTGCTGACGGTGTACGAGGCGGGGCCGTAGTAAGTGGTCGTGCCGGAGGTGTCCACGAGGGGGACGACGATCGAGACCGGTCGCTGGTCGGCCAGGTGAGTGTGGTGGTACTCGGTGACGTGGCCGTTGGGCTCGGTGATCCGGTGGAGGCGGCCGAGCTCGTCGTACGAGCGGGCGGTCTCCAGATGGAGTGGGTCACTTCCCGTGACCGTCAGCCCGGATGGGACCACATTGGCGTAGTTGCTATCCCAGTTCGGATCGTCAACGTCGGCATCCTGAACAGTAAGCGTGACCCGACCGGCGTCGTCGTACTCGGTGTAACTGATGGTGCCGTCGGCGCTCTCCGTAAAGAGCACACGGCCGTTGTCATCGAAGTAGGTGCTGGTGGAAATCGCAGAATCTGATCCGTTCTTCGCATCATCAACGATCGGCATCGTCGTGACGATCTTGTCCGGCAGCATCTCGCCGGCCGTAAAGGTCGGTGTGTAGGTTGTCGTGTGCCCGACGCCGACATCCTGGTACACCTTGCGGGTGAGGACGTATGGCCGGCGGAGGATCGCGCTGACGGAGAACGCATGGTCGCGGGTGTCGTAGGTCGTCTCGGTGAGCAGGGTGGCCGACCCGGTTCCCACCTGCCACCCGGTAGCGGTCGCAAAGCCCCGGAGCGGAACGGCCCCCGTCGTGCGTGTGATCGAGTGCACCAGCCCGGCGCCGGCATGGAGGGTGATCTCGCCGTTCGTGTGGTTGTAGGTATCCACCGCCTCCGGTGTGGCGATCAGGTCAACCGCGCTGTCGCTGTTCCGCCGGACGAAGGTCACCCAATCGTTGGGCGTGCCGCTCAAGTTCGTGCGCCGCACGGTGGAGAGCGTCTGGCCAAGATCATCGAAGTAGTAGACCGTCTGCGCATCGACCAACGTCGAGGAGGGATCGACCACGGCCCGCCGTTCCCAGTTGTGGCTGTTCTGGGTGTACCCGGCGGCATCCACGAAGGAACCGTTGTCCGTGTACGTGATGACCATCTCGCCGTTGTCCCCGCCGCTGCACCCGCACTGGCCGTTGAAGTAGACCTTGGTGATCTTGCGGTCCGAGTACTCCGTGAAGTGGGCCGTCGTATACGGCTTCAGCGTCGTGTCGTTGATCGTCGAGTGGTTGAGCGGGTCGTCATCGAACACGCCGTCGATCAGGTCGGCCCGCCGATACCCTTCCGGGTCCACGACCATCGCCAGCAGACCGCTGGTGTTGTACCGGTAATGCGACTTGCGGACCAGCGTCTCGGCGCCATCGCTGAGGGTTGTGGTGCGGGTGACCGACTCCAGGTTGCCATCAACAGCCGAGTTGCCGGTGCCGGCGTAGTAGGTGTACTGGACCGTGTCGATGACCACATTCGAAGCGTTCTCGCGATCGACTCTGATCAGTTGTCCCGTGCTGTCGTCGTACGTGTAGACGAACTCGAAGCCGTCCAGATCGGTGACGCTCTTGATCTTGCCCTCGGTGTCGGGATCGGTGTCGTCGTAGTAGCCATTGGCGATCGCATCGACCGGATCATCCGGATCGCCCGCGTATACGACGGAGCCGTCAGGGTACTCGTGCTTCCAGAACTGGCCGATGCCAACGCCAGCATCCGCGTCGAACGGGCTGAAGAAGTAGACTTTGTCGCCGCGTGGCGTTCTGAGGATGAGATAGTCAGGAGTTGGAGATGTCTGAGCGACATACTCCAGTACAGCGCTGCTGCCGTTGACGGCCGGCGAGAACACGCCATCCACTCGGAACACGTAGTAGGCGGCACCCCAGTGGAGTGCGTAACGGCCTTGGCCGGAGACAATGGCCGCGGCTAACTCCGGCTGACTCGTGTGCACCCAGTTCTTGCCCTGCGGTCCATTGCTGTCGTGATCGGTGGTGCCGTCGTGCTGGCGTGCGTTGTAGTCGCGAGCATGTGTCCAGCCGGCGCCGGACAGGTCTACGAATCGACGGTCGTACGTCCCTGTCGCCAGGTTGATCCCGCCAAGATCGGAGAGGCGACTCGCCTCGAAGGGGTTGCCAGCCAGATCGAGGTTCGGCGGATTCTTGCGGACAGAGCCGTCCAGATGGATGCCTTGGAACTCGGGCCGCAAATGGAGGTCCTGGAGTGGGGCCACCGTCACGATGTGCGGCGCAATCGCGGTCTCAAGCGTCGCGTCGTCCGGCACGAGGATCTGCGCATCAGTCGAAGTGCCTGCCGCGGCCACCATCCCTGCTGCCAGCAGCGCATGTGCTCTCTTGCAGGCGAGGCGAGCGAGGGTGGATCGACTGCTGGTCACCGTCATGGCGTATCTCCTTCGGGACTGAGCGCGCGCACCGGCGCGACTGGATTGCAATGCTCAACCGTTGCCACACTGACCGGGTCGTGTCCACCGCGCTGATATTTTTTTCAAATGATCCGCGCTTGCCAACGGCTGCTCGGGGGGCACTACTTAGGGTGCAGCGGCCCATCAAAGATCCGGGCCGCGCAGCCGCAACAGGAGACTCCCAATGCCGCGTAAGACCGACAACTCCAAGAAGACCGCCGCACGACGAGGCGGCATCCTCAGCGTCATTCTCGCCTGCGTTGGGATCACAATCCTCGGCTCCATGGGATACCTGCTGCTTCCGCGCCCGGCCATGCAGCCGGTGGCGCGCGTGGAGCGCAGCGACCTGGAACTCACCCTTTATCGGGTGGGGCTCAAGCCGGAGTTCCTCGCGGCAGCGGGCGTGAGCCCGCAACAGGTGAGCGGCATCGTGTCGAGGATGCGGACGCACCTCGGCAGAGCGATGCCTGCCCTCAACGCGGCAGAGGCTGCCTGCAACATCGAGCAGCACGAGGTCACGCAGCTTCGGCGCATCGTGCGGGCCGGCAAGGGCTCAGATCAGCAGGTGCAGGATCTGGCAACTGCAAAGAGCAGTCTGGCTGAGTCAGAGGTTGAGCGTGACGCACAACTGGACGCTGCCTTTGCGGCGGCCGCAGAAGGGCTCGAAGCCGAGCAGATCGCAACCTTGGCGACGCTCCGCGCCAATGGGCAGCGGTGGCACCTCCCTGTGGAGTACTTGACCGTCGAGCGCTCCGATGCGGAGTGGGTCGCTCTGCGCAACGCCCTGGCCAACGACCGCATCAGCCGTCGCTTGGAGCGCGAGCCCGATCCTGAGCAACAGGCGCTCCTGGCGCAACTCGGTGCGCACGCCACGGTTGCAGCGGCCATGCAGGGAGCCAACAACCTCGCCGCCATTGAGGCTGCCTGGGATGAGGCCATGGCGGACTGATCTATGATGCGCGCAGGCTGGGGGCCGGATTCGGGGGGATTTGGTGGAGGGTCGCGCATGCAAGTCGAGGTTGATATCGAGCAGATCGCTCGTCAGGCCCACGCCGCCTGGTGCGGCAAGATGATCCGGGAGGGCTGGGCCCCGGCTGAGGAGTACAACGAGGTGACCCGCACTCACGATGCCCTGGTCCCCTTCGACGAGTTGAGCCGGCGCGATGCGCTGACTGCACTGCGGGCTGCAGAGTTCGACGGCGTGGAGATGCTCGCCTCCATCATCGACTACAGCCGCGGCCCGGACCGCGACTTCACCCTCGAAGAGATGCGGGTCGGGTTGCCGGTGATCTGTGTTGACGACGACCCGCCCATCCGGGGCGAGGTCACCGACTGGATCAGCGACGAGCAGGGCCGATTGATGACCATCATTGTCCGATGGTCAGACGGCGGCGTTACCGAGCACCCGGCGTTCGCGGGCGAACTGGCGCGAGCCGATGAGTGATCAGCGGATTCGTCAGGCGGCTTTGGGCAAAGTCAGTTCGGCTCGCCGGTCCCCTGGCAGGAACAGGACGATCGTCCACATCGAGCCGCTCGAGTCGATGCTCACGACCGGTGCGAGCCGGTAGACGCGGGTTGCGCCGTCGCGTTGTGAAGTCACGCAGCGGAGGCGGCGCAGCTGACGCAGGGAGTGACTGATGTTGGAGTAGCCCAACTCCAGCCGATCGACCAGGTCGCAGACTGGTGCAGGACCCTCGGAAAGTGCAAGAAGGATCTCCAGCCGCACGCCGGTCAGGCACAGAATCCACGCCTTCAAGTCGCCTTGGATCTTCGGAAGAGGTTCCCGGCCCGCCGCATCGCCGTTCGCACCACCCATGGTGACGCCTCCACTTGCTTGGCGGCGGGCGACAACTCCATGGCACGCGCCGCGTATGTTCCGCACATACAGGAAGGAGCATCCTGTCCTTCCCGACCGGTCCCCATGAGCGGTGAAGCGGCGCGTACACAACCGGGTCACGCGAGCGGACAAGATAACAGATTCACAGTGCCTCGTGCAATCCCCCGATGGGGGCGGGAGGGGTGGGGATCAGACATGGAGGTCCAAGATGCGATTGAGCAGTCGCTTGAAGACTCTGGAAGCCGCCCGGACGGCACGAGATGCAGCACCAGCGAACCGCCACGACTGGCCGCGGAGGTGGACGCATGCCCCCGAGAACCGGGCGGCCTTTGAGACTGCCGTCGCCGAGGCACGGCGTCTCGCGCCGGGGTTGGCCCGACGAGATGCGGACCTTGATGCGGGTCTTTGCTCGGTAGCGCTCACAATCGGCGTGGAGCTCATGGCCGACGAGGTCGGCGGCCGGGAGCAAGCCGAGGCAGCCCGCCTGGCGTTCTTTGAATCAGCGACGCGCTACCAGCGGGAGACAGGCGATCTCTTCCCGGTACCCGGGTTCGGCCTGCGGGAGTGGGGGATGGGGGCTGCAATCACCCTTCCGATCTTGCAGTCGGGTGACTGGCCGCATCCACCGCAGGCTGCCACAGACGGCGCTGCATCGCATTGATGACCTGATAGGGCGCGATGTGGTCCAGGTAGCGTGCCGTCGTCGCGATCGAGCGGTGCCCCAGTTGCTTGGAGATGATCCCGATGTCCACGCCCTCCTCGCGGAGCTGCGCGGCGTGGGTGTGCCGCAGGCCGTGGGCGTGCACCCGCTTGGCGATCCTGGCCTTCCGGCGCAGGCGGGCCATCAGTACGCGGACGTAAGACTCGCTGACGCGGCCCCCGTCCCAGGTGCACAGCAGGGGGAACCCCTCGCCGATCCCTTCAGTGGCCCGTACGGCCAACCAGTCCCGCACGACGGCCGCGGCCCCCGGATCAAGGCCCACGGTCCGCGCCCGCCCGCCCTTGCCGTTGAGGACGCGGACGGCGCCGGCGTCGAGGTCCACGTCCTTGGGGTACAGATCCAGCGCCTCGCTGACCCGCAGCCCGGCCCGGTACATCAGGGCGATCAGCGCCCGGTTGCGGACCGGCACGGGCTTGTCGCCGCCGCAGGCCGTCATGAGTCGGCGGATCTCGTCATCGGTGAGAATCTCCGGCGGCAGGCGTCTGCCGCGGCCGTGCCGGGAGGCAGGGGTCCGGGGCGCTAGGGGTTTCCCTGGCACGGGCCGGCGCTGAAGCGCCAGGGTTTTCACCGGGGTCCGATAGTTGTCGCTCTGCATGGCTCTCCGAGGGGGTCAGGGGCGGTGGCCCGCCTGGGGGACATCTCAGTAGCGCTTTGAAGCCAAAGCGATACTGGGATGAAGTACCTCGGGGGAGAGCAGAGAGCAACTCGTCTCGAACTTGGCATCGGCCACAATCTGGAACCGCAGAAGGCATAGCTTTTCCCATTCCGGGCCGATCGACGCTATCGCTACGATCGCCGTTCCAGCAGGAGATCGGAAACTTCTTCCGGAGAAGGCCATGAGAATCGTGGTGATCGGCGGGAGCGGCCTGATTGGATCGCGGCTGGTAAACAGACTTCGAGAACTTGACCAAGACGTGACGGCGGCGTCGCCGAGTTCCGGCGTCAATACGCTCACTGGTGAGGGGCTGTCCGACGCGATGGCGGGCGCAAGGACAGTGGTTGATGTCACCAACGCGCCCTCGTTTGAGGACGCTGCCGTTCTCAACTTTTTTGAGACCTCGACGCGGAATTTACTTGCGGCGGAGGCAGCTGCGGGCGTGCGGCACCATGTTGCGCTCTCGGTTGTGGGGACGGACCGCCTGCTGGAGAGCGGGTATTTCCGCGCGAAGATGGCCCAGGAGGGGCTGATTGCGGCCGGGAGCATTCCCTACACGATCGTCCGCGCCACGCAGTTCTTCGAGTTCCTTGGCGGCATAGCGCAGGCGAGCAGCGACGGACAGGTCGTACGGCTGTCTCCTGCGCTGATCCAGCCGATGGCGGCCGACGATGTCGCGGCGGCACTTGCTTCGCACGCCGTTGGGCCTCCGCAGAACGGCGTCGTGGAGATCGCCGGTCCCGAGGCGCTCGGACTCGACGAGGCGGTCCGCCGGCTCTTCGCCGCGACGAACGACCCACGCCAGGTGACAACCGACGCAGATGCGCGCTACTTCGGCGTGCGGCTGGATAACCGATCGCTCACGCCTGGCACTCATGCGCACGTTGCCTCGACTCGCTTGGAGGACTGGCTGCGTGCGCAGGTCGTGCCGAGCGGGCAGGAGGTCCGGCGGGCCGGCTCCGGTGCGTTTGTTCCCGCCGCTGTTGACGCGCGAACTGGTTCCTAAGCACTTGTTGCACGCGGAGACGTTGCCATGGCCACGATCATGAGCACGGACGGCACGGAGATCTACTTCAAGGACTGGGGGCCCTGGGACGCGCGAACGCTGGTGTTCCATCACGGCTGGCCCTTGTCCGCCGACGACTGGGACGCTCAGTTGCTCTACTTCGTCGAAAGGGGTTATCGCGTCATCGCCCTCGACCGCCGCGGGCACGGTCGTTCGAGCCAGGTCAGTGACGGGCATGACATGGACCACTATGCCGCCGATGTCGCCGCAGTGGTCGAGCACCTCGGCCTGCGCGATACCATCCACCTCGGCCACTCGACCGGCGGCGGTGAGGCGACCCGATACGTCGCGCGCCACGGCAAGGGTCGTGTGGCCAAACTGGTGCTGATCAGCGCGGTGCCGCCGCTGATGCTGAAGACCCCGGACAATCCGGGCGGCCTGGCGATTGAGGTGTTCGACGGATTGCGGCGGCAACTGGCCGCCAACCGTGCGCAGTTCTATCTCGATTTCGCGAGCGGCCCCTTCTACGGCTACAACCGGCCCGGTGCAACGGTCTCGCAAGGCGTGATCCAGAACTGGTGGCGTCAGGCGATGATGGGCGGCGCCAAGGCACACTACGACGGCATCAGAGCCTTTTCGGAAACCGACTTCACCGAGGATCTGAAAGCCATTGACGTGCCCACACTGGTGCTGCACGGCGATGACGATCAGATCGTTCCAATTGCCGATTCCGCGCCGCTGTCGGCGGAGCTCCTCAAGAATGGCGAGCTGAAGGTGTTCAAGAAGTTCCCGCACGGCATGTGCACCACCCACGCCGACGTGATCAACGCGGAACTCCTGAAGTTCGTCGAGGCCTGACGAGCAGGTCTGCCCGGGTCAGCGGCTGAAGCTCGCGTCGTTGTTCTTCGTCGCAGGCGTCCGCTCCTGGGGACATGGAGGTCGAGTGAGAGTCGAACTGCTGGATCTCGACGACATCGGTCGCGCCGAAGGTAAGGAGTTGGGCCCCAGGCCGGGGAAAGGGGCGGTAGTCCATCACTCCTCCGGCGAGGCCGACTTCGACGGTCTGCCCGGCGACGAGTTGCCGGCGCGGAAGGCGGTGAAGCAGAAACTCCAGGACGAGGCGCCCGCTCCGCCCGAGAGATCGTCTGATTAACGGAGCACGCGCCAGCGGTGTAGCGTCGCGTTGACTCAGACCGCGCGTGGCACGAGCATTGCGGGCACCCAAGGATCGTCAGGTGCCAGTTCAACCTGAAACTCTCTCGCAATAAGGGACAGTTGGTCGGCGCCGCGCAGCAACTCGCCCCATTCTTCACGGCCCAAGGCGAGGAGACGCGGCGCGTGTAGAGCGCGGATAGAGAAGATCCATGCCTTCAGTCCGGCGGCGGCAATGTCGCCCTCGTTCGACTGATTACCAAATTGGTGGCTCGCTAGCTGAAGCAGCTTCATCGTATAGATGGACAGGTTGCCACGGTGTTCGCTGTCCAGCAGGACGTGGCCATTCAATTCATCACGCGGGAACGGACCCAGTTTCGTTGCAGCCGCTTCCAGCACGAGTCGCATGCGGCACGCGGAGAATAAGAGCCAAGCCATCTCATTGTCGGAGCCGCTGCGCAGGAACCGCACGTAATCCTCGAACTCACGTCGCATGATTCCAAGTGAAAGCTTCTTGGCCACTCTGCGCAGCATCGCGTGCCCCTTGTGATTCGGATTCCCGCAGCAGCATACCCGATGCCGGGCGTCCGTTGCAAGTCGTTTTGACAAGGTGCGTGATCGCATGCCGGTATCGCTTTCCAACGAAAGCGATACTCACCTGCTGGCGGCGATGGCCCGGATCTGGCCCAGGTGAGCCTGGACCTCCGGCGGGGCAGCAGCGAGCCGGTCGCGTGCCCACGCCGCGACGGCGGCGGGGCCGGAGGGGGCCGAGCCGAGTTGGCGGCCGAGCCACCGGGCCGCTTCCCGCTCGTGGGACCGCAGGCGGGCGCGGGTCGCATGGTCGAGGACCTCCCGCCAGGCGAGTGGATCGGGGCGGCTGGCGCGGCTGCGGGCTTCCAGGCGCTGAACCCGAGTGGTCAGACGCATGCCGTGTCTCCGCTCGGGGTCGTGCTCTCGGGCGGCACCGCCTCCCGCAGGATCATCAGGACGTTGACCTTGCCGCAGCGTGGACACCCGGTCCCCTTCGGCTCGGGGTCGCCGGGTTCGATGAGGACGACGTCGAGGCTGCCGTGCCCCTCGCACACGGGGCAGGCGAACACCGCGCTGAGGTCGCGCTCAAGACGGCGCAGCCGGTGCGTGATGCTCATGACAGGAACCTCCCGCCCGAGTTGACGAGGGCGTGTGCTTCCAAGGCCTCGATGCGGGCGGCGAGGTCGTCCAGTTCGATCCCCTCGCGGCCGAAGCGCAGGATGGCGTTGGCGGCGGAGACCTTGGCCGTGGTGGAGGCGTTCTGGTCAGCCATGATGCGGGCCAGCGTTGCGACCGCCAGCGGCGCGTAGCGCTGCGTCATCGCGATCGCTTGGCTGAACGCCTCGCGACGACTGAGCCGGTACGCCTTGCTGAAGGCCGGCTCGCGCAGCCAGCGCACCAGCGTGCGTTCGCCGATGCCGACCGAGCGTGCCGCCTTGCCGATGCTCGGCTCGTTCATCAGCGCGATGATCGCCTCTTCCTGCTTGGCGGTGAGGCCGTCGGTCAGTTCGAGTTGCTGTTCCATGCTTTGTCCCTCCCGGGCGTCCTGCCCACAGGTTGCCCACATTGATGCTGTTCGGCGCGACGCCGGGGGATTCCCCGGCATTCGCAGATTCTGCTCGATTCCTGTCGGAAGCACCTTGCTGTTGTACGACTCGCATGGCTTCATGTGCTCGCTCGCCGGGGATGGGCCTCGGCGGCTGGCACGAAAGGAGCCATCGATGAAGAAGGCAGACGTGAAGGTTGGCGCGACGTACCGCGCGAAGGTGAGCAACAACGTCGTCGAGGTGCGGATCGACGCCGAGTCGCCGCACGGCGGCTGGGACGCGACGAACCTGGCCACGGGCAAGAAGGTGCGCATCAAGACGTCGCAGCGCCTGCGGGCGGCAGTGGGCGCCACGGCGGCGCCTGCCGCGAAGGACGCCGACAAGGGGGCAACGCCCGCCCCCGAGGCCAAGAACGCCACACGGGCCAACGTGGGGCAACGACGGGGCAAGCCCGCCGCGGCGGCCACCGACCCCGCCACCAAGGCGACGGAGAAGGCCCGCAAGGAGGCGATCAAAGTCGCGGACGCCAACCTGGCGGCCATCGAGGCGGCGGAGAACGGGACGAAGGGCAAGAAGGCCGGGCGCTCGAAGCCAGACTTCAGCAAGGCCGTGAATCCGAAGTTCCCCAAGCCCAAGCGCACCAGCGCCCTCGACGCCGCGGCCCAGGTCCTGGCCAAGGCCACCGAGCCCATGACCTGCAAGGCGCTCATCGCCGCGATGGCCGAGCAGGGCCTCTGGTCCAGCCCCGGCGGCAAGACGCCCGAGGCCACGCTCAACGCCGCCATCATCCGCGACATCGCCAAGAAGCGCAAGGACTCGCGCTTCATCAAGGCCGGCCGCGGCCTGTTCGCCGCCAACCCGGAAGGGGGCGAGTGATGGTCGCGTTGCATCGGATCGATGACCGCGTCCCCGAGGAGGACGGCTGCCCCAAGTGCGGCGAGCGCCATCCCGACCGGCTGATGTGGGACGAGGAAGGCGTGAGCGTGACCTGCCTCGAGTGCGGGACCACGTACCGGCTCGGCGAGTCCAAGGAGGGCGGCGATGAATCGAGTTGACCGAGCCAACCTTGAAGCCGTCCTCGCCGCCGCCCGCACGCTGCTCGAGGCCCGTGAAGCCCAGATGCTCACGGCCGACGAGTGGGACGCGGTGGAGAGCGCCGTCGCCGCCTGCGACGAGCCACGCGGCCCGCAGCGGGTCGAGACCTTCGCCGTCGAGCACGACCATCTCGTCCGCCGCGTGACCCCGGCGCGCGGCGATTCGTACGAACACAGGTGCGAGCGCCGCATCTACGAGGCGGTCGCCTGGGCCGTCGAGGAGGCCACCGAGCCGTTCGTGCTCGAAGACCTCCGACGCGCTGCGGGCGACGCCGTCCCCTGGACCCAGGTCGCCGTCGCGTTCGCCTTCCTGAAGGAACGCGGCTGCGTCGATGCGGTCACGGGGCGCAAGAGCCAGTGGGCCGAGGGATTCACCTACGAGGACGCCATGATCGAGTGGCACGCCCTCGCCGAGAAAGGAGCGGATTGAACCATGACGGAAGCACAGATTCAGAACGGCCTGCGGGACCTGCTCGACGAGATGATCGATCTGGTCGGCGACCCGGACGAACCCGCCAGCGAGCAGGCGGCCCACGTGGCGTTCATCAAGCGCATCAGCACGTTCGACGAGGCGGATGTGCTGACGACCGACAAGGGCCTCGTCATCGAGACGGCCGACGGCCGCGAGTTCCAGTTGACCATCGTTCGCAGCCGGTAGAGGAGCAGAACCATGCGATTCACACGCATCGACGTTGAAGGTGAGAAGCCGGGCCACTACGCCTGGATGACCCGCAAGCAGGGCAGCGACCTGATCGAGGTCCAGATCCTCGCGCCCGGCCTTGAGCGGACGCACCAGGTCCAGGCCGATGACCGCGAGGACCAGTGGTCCATGGCCGAGGGGTTGCAAGCCATCCTCG
>CAYWRO010000092.1:0-12700 GCA_964460345.1 uncultured Phycisphaeraceae bacterium
CAACGTGTAAACTATGTCGCCGAACACCCGTCAACCATCTCCCCGGGCGCTACAGGGTGTACTCCCCCTGACATCGCGACGCTTCGTTTGTAGGCAATGTCGTCCGGCGAACGTTCATCGGTACTCTCTTCTTTGCGACGCAGGGGCTACGCCCCCGCACCCCCAACTCCCGGATCTGCTCATCGATGACAACCCACAGCCCTCGCGGAGTACCGCGTGGGCATGCCACCCGGATCTTCTTACCTCTCACTCTGTACTGCCCACGCCTACCAGTCGCTCGTGTCGATCTCGGTGGCGTCGAAGTCGCGGCCCTTGATGCCGCCGCGGGTCCAGCGGTAGTGGCCGCTCACTGTCTGGCTGACATTGCCGTTGAGCGTCGGCGCTTCCCAGGATTCGGGCTGGTATGTGACTAAAGACGGTGCGCTCAGGCGGGGCTGGTTCGGGCGGAAGCCGGCGTTCGCGTCGGCGGTGCGGCGGGTCGAGGCCGAGCCGTCCCCACAGAGAATGGGGATGCGCGCCTCGTCGTCCATAAAGAAGATGCGCCGCGGGCCGAAGTGCCGCTGCTCGCGCTCGTAGACCATCGCCTTCTGCGACGGGAAGCTTACTTCGTGAAGGTAGCGATTGCCCAGTGTCGTGCCGGGGGCATTCCAGCGATTGTGCTGCAACCCGTGCTGGTTCGTTGTGTTGCGGCCATCGGGGAGGCGGCTGTCCGGTGCGGTGAACGCCGTGCCCAGCTCGTATGAACTCCGGTACGCGAACAACTCACTGAGAGCAGTCCGCGGGTTCGTCTCGTCAAAGGGCCACCCATCCGGATCACGCTGCGCGGCCTGCAGGATGTCATCCTCCGGAGACACCACCCACGACGCATGCAAACGGGCGTCCAGATGTTTGAGAAGGACCAGATGCGAGTAAAACGGCCAGTACACGTTTGAGAGCGGGGCCAGGTCGGGGCGGCCGTCAATCTGCGAGCGGATGATCTCAACGCCCTGCATCGGGGCCGCGAGATCATCCGTGAATGACCAGACGCGATCCTCAAAGTCCGCGGCATAGGTTGTCGTGCCGGCTGCGAACTGCTGCAGGTTTGCGAAGTTCTGCGTGAGGGAGGCGTGGCGGCGCGATTCGGCGATTGCGGCGGAGAGCATGGCAGCCAGGAGCGCTGCGACGGTGAGGAGGACGACCGTCTCCAGCAGTGTGACCGCGCGGGCGGCGGCGTGGGGGCTCGTCTGGCTCATCCGCTGCTTCTCCTGGTGTGGCGGAAGGGGCACGGGCGAAAAACGGCCATTTGTCAGAACGACTTGCCGCCGGGGCCGGTTTTGAGTTATAACATAGGATTACTGATCCTGCAACGCCGGGTTCTCCGGCGTGGAGTTTCGTGTTGATCCAATTGCACACCTGCCATGAACCGGCGATGGGTTCGCCGCGCCTCCGCGCCTGGGCGATCGTGGCGTCTTTGCTTTTTTTCTCATCGGGCGCAGGAGTGCCGGTGACCCTCCGTACTGCTCGTGGGGGCGGAGAGGGGCGGCCCGTTCTCGGCCGCCGGTCCAGGGGCATCATGCCCGGGAGGGACATCATGCGGACGGCTCGTGGGATGACGCTGGTCGAAGTCGTAGTGGGTGTGGCGGTTGTGGCCATGTTGGGGGCGATGCTCGCCGCGGCGGTGGGCGAATCGCGCCGGATGGGATCACTGAACCGTAATCTGGGCAATCTGCAGCTCTTCGCGGCGGGGACGATCGAGTACGCCGCGGCGCACCAGGACCGGTTCTGGGGGTTCAGTTGGCAGCAGGGGCATGAGGGCCCGTTTGGGGTTGCGCCGACGCGCATGCAGGCCGCGGCTGACCAGGCGGTGGAGATTCTGCGTCGCCGCGGCGGCGTGACGATGGATCGCGTGGAGGACTGGCACGCAGGCGCAAACTACGCGCACCTGCCGCTGCTGGATCATCTGGACATGCCGCTGCAGTCGGAGTTCATTGTCGCGCCGGAGCACAGGCTGCTCATGCTGTGGCGGAGTGATCCGGAGAACATTGTGAATCTGCCGCCGACGCAGCGGCCGGACAGTCCGGCAGAATCGCTTCACCGGTGGGGGTACAGCAGTTCGTATGAGCTGGCTCCGGCCTTTCAGGAGGCGGATGCGCGGTGGACCGATGAGAATGGAGCACCGGCGCTGACCACGGATCAACACGGCCTCGAGCACGACCGCTGGTGGGGCGTTACGACTGGATTCGGCAGCCGCTACCTGCACGAGGTGTCGTCTCCGTCGCAGAAGGTGATGATGTTTGAGCGATACCAGCGTCACTTCGGGCCGCGACATATCTACTTCATGTCCAGCGAGGCGCGCGTGCCGATGCTGTTCGCGGATGGGGCCGTGAGCGTGCGCCAGACGTGGCAATCCAACCTGGGCTTCAGGCCGAACAGTCCGAACGTGGGCGGCCCCGGCTCGAGCGGCAGAGGGGGCGGTCCGTCTCTTGTCGCATACACGCCGGCGGCGTGGGAGCCGCCGACGGCCAGTGGTTTTGCGATCGACAGGCTTGCCGGCCAATACCGCTGGACGCGCGGCGGGCTGAAGGGGCGCGACTTCAATGGTTCGGAGATTGATACCACCGACTGGTAAGCTCGCAACCTATGGCGAGTGAGGCCCTCGGAAAGAGGAGTGACAGCATGAACGGGAACGTGGGAACACGTACAGCGGCCGCGGTCCTTGCGAGCGTGCTCTTCGCCGCGGGGCTGCCGGTTTCCGCGCAGGAGGCGGTTCGGCTGGAGCCGATTGCGGTTTCCGGCGACGCGGCGCCCGGCGTGGCGGGCGCCACGTTTGCGGAGATGGACGCGGCGTGGATGAACCGTTCCGGGCAGGTCGCCTTCTGGGCGCGGCTTGCGGGGGAAGGGGTGACCGATGTGACGGATCAGTCTGTGTGGGTCGCCGGTTCCGGCGGGCTGGTGCAGGTTGTCGCCGCGGGGGACGCAGCGCCGGGCGCCAATGGCCGGCCGCTGACGGGGATCGCACGGGTGATGCTGGATGATGCGGGGCGCGTGGTGACGCTGGGTGCGCTGGACGATGGCGTTTCCGCGTATCGGGATCTTCCGCCGCCGCTGTTCACGCTTTTCCGAGTCGATCAGGCAGGCGCAGCCGCCGCGTTGATCGCGGGGGAGAGCGCGCCGCCGCTCTCTCCCGCGCCTCTGCCCGATCCGGCCAACCGGCAGGTCCCCTGGATCCTTCAACCGACGGCGTCCGACAGCGGCGTGCTTGCGTTTGACGGGTATACGGATGATGGCCAGCAGCTCTCGCGCTGGAACGAACTCTCCGGGAGCATCGTCGTTGATGGCGTGACGTTCCAACCGCGCCGGGCGAGCACGTCGGTGATCGGCCCGGGTGGTCATGTCGTGTTTCGAGAGGAGCTCCGGACCTCTACCGGTGCGGTTACATCACAGGCGCTGATGCTCGATCGGCCGGGCGAAGCGGATCTGTTGCTTGTCTTCGGCGATGAACCGGCAGGCTCGCTGCCGTCCGTGGTGTTTGCAGATGTATCGCGGCAGATCGCGGTCAACGCGGCGGGCGACGTCCTCTTTCGGGCGCGGGTCCGGGGCGAAGAGGGGTCGGAGGGAGTGTGGGTGCTGCAGGAGGGCGCGGTTCTGCCGGTGGCGCAACAGGGAGAACCCGTGCCGGGCGGCGCGGCGGGTGAGGTCTTCGGCCGTTTCGTGGGCGGGCCGGCGATGAACCTGCATGGCGATGTGGTGATTGGCGCGATCGCCGAGGCGGATGATGGCTCCACGCGGCGACCGGGGTTGTGGTGCTTCCCGGCGGATGAGGCTGCCTGGGAGGTGGCCCGGTCCGGCGATGCCGCGCCCGTGGCGGCGGACGCCGAGTACGTGCATTTGACTGATGCGACGGTGACCGAGGCCGGCCGTGCTGTCTTTGTTGCGGGCGTCAGGGGCCCGTCGCTTGGCCAGTTCACGCAGACCGCGCTGATCGTGCGCTCGCGCGATGGCGGCGCTGCGGTCCTGGGGCGCACCGGGGCGGAGATGACGTTGAACGGTGTGCCCGGAGTCGTCCGCCAGATCTCCTTCGCCGGCGGACGGAACCCTGACGGCTCGCGGCAGGCGCGTTCGTACGGGGCCGCTGACCAGATTGCCTTCGAGGTGATGCTCGAAGATGGGCGCACAGCGCTGCTGCGGGCGACGGTTGGCCTCGCCGCGGATCTGGACCACGATGGTGCGGTCAACGCACTCGACCTGCTGGTCTACCTGGACCGTTGGTTTGCCGGTGCGCTCCGAGCTGAGTTGACCGGCTCCGCTCCCGTCGATGTGTTCGACCTGCTGGCGTACCTGGACTGTTGGTTCGCGGGCGTGGAGGGTGGCGACTGTCTGTAAGCGCGCCGCGCGGACTACTTGGTGGAGGCGCTGGTCGCGTCGACATTGGCGGCGGCGGCGCGGTGTTGGGCGGCTTCATCCAAGCGGTTGGTGCGCTCGCAGATGTCGGCCAGGGCGTTGCGGATGTGGCGCAAGCGCCTGGCGTTTACGCCGGCTGTTTCGGTGATCTCGCGAGCGCGGCGGAGGTCGGCCTCGGCTTCTTCCAGGCGGCCTGCTGCGGCGCGGACTTTGCCGCGGAGATAGAGGCTGGAGCCGACGCGATCGTGCGTGTCGCTCTGCAGCGAGGCGGCGGTGCGTTCGGGGAGGGTCTCAACAAGTGGGAGCGCTTCGTCGAGGCGGCCGAGGTGGACGAGGGCGGTCGCCTGCATGCCCAGTGCGCCGAGCGTGTGGCGGTGCTCGGGGCCGAGGCGATCGGCCATGGCACGGGCGCAAGTTTCCGCGAGCGGCAGGGCTTCGGCGAAGCGGTCCTGCTCGATGTAGAGCGATGCGAGATTGTTCAAGGCGCCCAGGGTATGGAAGTCGTTCTCGCCGAGGTGTTCGCGCGCGAGCGTCACGGCCTCAAGCAGCAGCGCCTCGGCCTCGTCCAGTCGGCCGAGCGTCTCTTCCATGTCGCTGAGGTTCACCATGCTGATGATGACGCTTGGGTGGCCGGGGGGCAGGATGCGCTTCTTGATGGCGAGCGTTTCAAGGAAGAGCTTGCGCGCTTCATCGGTACGGCCCGTGTCGCGGTAAGCGGTCGCGAGATTGTTGGCTGTCGCAAGCGTCTTCGGGTGATCCAGACCATTGTGATTTTCCTGGTACTTCAGCACTTGTTCGAGCAGAGTGATGGCTTCGGCCATTTCCTCCGGTTCATCCAGGGCGTTGGCCAGGTTGTTCATGGAGGTGATGGTCTTTTCGTGCGACTCTCCAAGCAGGGTGACGCGGGCGGCCAGGACGCGGCGGTTGAGCGCTTCGGCCTCTTCGGGGCGGTTGTTGCGCTCGTGCAGCGCGGCCAGGTCGGAGAGGGCTTCGATCGTGCGTTCATCGTCCGGGCCGAAGGCGCGCTCGCTGCGCTCGACGACGGACTGCACGAGCGGCGCGGCGTCGGCCAGGCGGCCGGTGTAGATGAGCACCCGCGCAAGCTGCGCCTCTGAACGGAGGCGCAGGGGGTCCAGCGGGGGGAGCGTCTGTTCGGCCAGCGTGGCGGCGGTGCGGAACTGCTCCTCCGCGGCGTCCATCACGCCGATGGAGAAGTAGGTATAACCAATCGTGTTGCGCACGGCGACCTCGACGGCGGGAGTCTCCTTGAGGTCCGTCTCCACGCGCTGGGCGGCGTTGGCGAGGATGAGGCGGATGAGCGTCTTGTCGGCGTCGCGCGCGATGGCGGGGTCCATGCCGGCCAACAGGCCCTCGTTGAACTCGACGATCGCCTGGTACTTGTCCAGCTCGAGGCGTGCGGCGCGCTCGGCCCGGATGGCGCGCGTGCCGAAGAGGAGGCTGAAGACGACCAGCGCACCCAACGCCGCGGCAACCGCGCCCGTCGCCGCGACCTCCATCCGGCGGCGCTTGACGAACCGGCTGAGCCGGTACATCGCGCTCGGCGGCCCGGCCTCGACGGGTTCGTTGCGGAGGTGGCGCTGAATGTCGGCGGCCAGGGCGAATGCGGTGGCGTAGCGCCGCTCGCGATCCTTCTCCACGGCCTTCATCACGATCCAGTCGATGTCGCCGGTGAGTTCGCGCACGAGGCGCGTCGGGCCCGTGTTGCGGCCGATGGCGACGGGTGCGAGCTCGCGCTCGTTGAGCGACTGGATGCGGGCCGAGGGTCGGCGGGGCTCCTCCTGGCGGATCATGCGCTCCAGGTCTGCGACCGAGGCGTTGCGCAGCCGCTCACGGTCATAGAGGGGCAGGCCGGTGAGCAGTTCGTAAAGAAGCACGCCGAGGGAATAGACGTCCGCGCGCGTGTCGATGTCTTCCTCGCCGGCGGCCTGCTCGGGGGCCATGTACTCCGGGGTGCCGATCATCTGGTGCGCGGCCGTGTGGATGGTGCGCTCGACGAGCCGTTCGCCGGTCGCCTTGGCGATGCCGAAGTCGATGACCTTTGGGGTCGCCGTGCCGTCGATGTCGGCGACGAGGACGTTGCCGGGCTTGATGTCCCGGTGGATGACGCCCTTCTGGTGCGCGTGCTGAACGGCGTGGCAGACCTGCACGAACAGCGCCAGCCGTTCTGCGATGCGCAGGCGCCGGCGGTCGCACCACGTGGTGATCGGCTCGCCGCGGACGTACTCCATGACGAAGTAGGGACGGCCGCGGTCGGTGGCTCCGGCGTCGTAGACGCGGGCGATGCCCGGGTGGTCCATGCGCGCCAGCGCCTGTCGTTCCTGGTCGAAGCGCGCGATGACGTGCGCGGTGTCCATCCCCGGCTTGATGAGCTTGATCGCGACCTGGCGCTTGACCGGTTCGGCCTGTTCGGCGAGAAAGACGGCGCCGAAGCCGCCGGCGCCGAGCTTCTCAATGAGGCGATACGGGCCGATCAGATCTCCGACGGCCTCACCGGCGACAACGATGCGTGACTCGGCCTCGGTCTGGGCCTGGTCGGGCGAATCCATGAATCGTCCGGCGTTCTGGTGTGCGCGCAGGAGCGCTTCCACGCGCGTACGGACGTCTTCGTTGTCCTGGCAGGCCTGGCGGACGAACAGGCTGCGCTCAGCGTCGTCGAGGTCGAGCGCATCAAGGAAGATCTCCTTGGCTCGTTCGTGGGCGTTGGTCATGCGCCATGTCCGTCAGTCGCCGCCATGTCGTCGCCGAGGAGTTCAAAGAGGCGCGTGCGCGCAAAGGCCCACTCGCGCATCACGGTGCGCTTGGAGAGGCCGGTTGCCTCAACCGTCTCCTCAACGCTCAGGCCGGCGAAGAAGCGGAGGTTGACGATCTGCGCCGCGCGCGGGTCTTCATGTTCGAGCTGCGCCAAAGCCTCCTCCAGCGCGAGGATCTGATCCGGATCGTTCTCCGTGGCGAGGTCGACCACGGTGATCGGGACGCGCGCCATGCCGCCGCCCCGCTTCTCGCTCTTGCGCTTTCGTGCGTGGTCGATCAGGATGCGGCGCATGGCCTCCGCCGCGGCGGCGAAAAAGTGCGCGCGGTTCTGCCACGAGACTTCGCGATCACCGACAAGCTTCAGGTACGCCTCGTGAACAAGAGCGGTCGCCTGCAGCGTGTGGCCGCTGCGCTCGGCGCGCATGCGTGCCGCGGCGATGGCCTTGAGTTGCTCGTAGACCAGCGGGAGGAGTTCGGCCGAGGCGTCCTCGCGCTGGTCGAACTCCTGCAGGATCCGGGTGACCTGTGTCTGAAGGTCGGTCTGCATGAGACCCTCCGCAGCAGTGTACCCCTGCAAGAGCGGGTCCCGTTCGTAAGCAGTGCGAGGTCCCTGGGGAGTTCCCTGGGGCGGCCGATCTCGGCAAACGCCGAGGCCGAAGTCGATCAGAACGATGCACCCGCATGGCGCGAGGCGCCGAATCCCGCTGGGCGGGGAGAGTGATTCGTGGTATGGTTGGTACCGCGAAGGGGGTGTCGGGAGGGGCTTGCCGCGGGTTCGGACGGGGTGGTCTATTCCCCCGGGGGGGATGAGAGGAGTGTGCCGATGCGTCGATCTGTGTGCCTGATGTCGCTCGCCGTGGCTTCGTGTGCTGTTGTCGCGGCGGGCGAGCCGGTGACGTTCATGATTGACCCTGCCCTGTCTGAGTTGAGCGTCACGATGTCGGCCCAGAGCGCTTCGGACACGGACTCGGCCGCGGTCACCGGCACGATCCGGCTCTGCCTGAATGACCCCGGCGCGCCCACGATCGTCTCGGTCGCGGACATGCAGGCGGCGTTGGCTACCCAGCTTCACTTCCTGCTTGACTACGGGCTTTTCGGCCAGATCACGGCGGACTCGAGCAACGCCGCGGCGGCGTATGCCACGCCGGGAGCGCCAACAGGGCCGACGGTTGTGAGCGGGGGGCAGTTCAGCTTTGTCGAACCGCAGACCGTTCCGGTCGCGCTGAGCGGGACGATGACCCTGGTCTCCAGCGGCCTGATCGGCGGCGTGATTCCCTCGCAGACGGTGGACCTGGCCGAGTTCGGCGCAGCGCCTGCGGCGTTCACGGCCATGGTCAGCAGCGACGCCGGAACGGTGACGGTCTCCGGTTCGGTGGCGTTTTCGCAGGAGACGGACCTCGGCGTGCTCGCGGAGGGGACGCTCACGATCGTGGCGACCGCGCCGCTGCCTGCCGGGGGGTGTGTCTGCGACTTCGACTGCGCCTCGGGCGTCGACGTCTTCGACCTGCTGGCGTATCTGGACCAGTGGTTCACGGGGTCCGCCGCGGCGGAGATGACCGGTGACGCCACGCCGTCCGTGGATGTGTTCGACCTGCTGGCGTTCCTGGACTGCTGGTTCGCGGCCTCGGCGGGCGCCTGTTGACAGGGTTGGGGCGCGAGCGCCGGTTGGCGGCGGCCGCCGCGGCCTACCCTGTGGCCCTATGGCTGCCGATGCGCCAGTCTCGCCCGGGCCCTCCTCCAGCGGCCTGCTGCTGATCATTTCCGGTCCCTCGGGAGTCGGGAAGACGACGATCACGCGCGCCGTGGAGGCGGCGATCCCCGGCGCGGTCTTCAGCGTGTCGGCAACCACCCGCCCCAAGACGCCTGCCGATCGCGAAGGCGTCGATTACCACTTCGTCACGCCGGACGAGTTCGCCCGCATGGAGCAGTCCGGGGAGTTCCTCGAGACGGCGGATGTTTTCGGTCGCCTGTACGGCACGCCGCGGCGGTGGGTGGAGGAGCGGCTGAGCGAGGGGCGGCTGGTGATCCTTGAGATTGACGTCGTGGGCGCGGAGCGGGTGAAGTCGCAGATCCCGGAGGCATTCGGCATCTTCATCCTGCCGCCGGACGAGGCCACGCTGCTCGCTCGTCTGCGGGCGCGCAAGCGCGAGCCGGAGGAGATCATCCAGCGACGGTTCGCGGAAGCCAAGCGCGAGATCGCGCAGGCTCGGGCGGGCCGAGCGTACGAGCACTTTGTGGTCAACGACGACCTGCCGCGGGCGACGCGCCAGACGACGGAACTGGTGCGGGCCGAACTGGCGCGCCGGTCGAACGTGGGTTGAGCTGAACCAAAAAACGAACAACCGCCCCCGGTGGTCGAAGGCGGTTGCACTCCTGAAATGCGCCGCTGCCCTCGGCGCGATTGGTCCGGCTTTCTATACCGGTATCGGCCGGCGTGGGTTCGCCACCTGTGAAAATACTGGCCATTTCTTTTGAAGCACTTCCCCGGATGAGGTGGTCCAAAAAGAGGCGAGGCCGCTGCTTGAGCGGCCTCGCCGTGGTGAAACGCGTCCAGTGAGGTGTGTGTCAGGTCTGAATCGCGTTTCCTGATCACCGCGGCCCGAAGGCCACGGGGGAAGAAGAGGGCTGGGTTGCTGGCCGACACGCACCCGGCACAATCGGCGTTGCTCGTGTAGTGCAACGCTCGTGCCAGCGACCGAATGCGGGTGGCTGCTCTCTATACGATGCTTTGTGGAGCCTGTTTGATTCCCCGGTGGCCACGAGAAGTCAGTTTTTGAGCCGCCTGCACCGCGTGGGTGAGGCTCTACACTTGGCACCCATGGCCGATCAGCCTTCCACAACCCGACCGCGCATTCTCACCGGCGACACACCCACCGGCCGCCTGCACCTGGGGCACTGGGTGGGGTCGGTCGAGAACCGGGTGCAGTTGCAGGACGAGTACGACTGCTATTTCCTGCTGGCGAACATGCACGCCTACACGACGAGGTCCGATAAGCCGGATGAGATCCGGTCGGACACGCTGGAGATCGTGAAGGACTGGCTGGCATGCGGGATCGACCCGGAGCGGTCGACGATCGTCCTGCAGACGGAGGTGCCGGCGATCGCGGAGCTGACGTGGTTTTTCGCGATGATCATCCCGTTCAACCGCGTCATGCGGAATCCGACGCTCAAGACAGAGATCGAGACCAAGGAGCTTGGGGATACCTACCCCTTCGGCTTCCCAATGTACGCCGTCGGGCAGTGCGCGGACATCCTGGCGTTCCGTCCGGAGCTGGTGCCGGTGGGGGAAGACCAGGTGGCGCACATCGAGATGTGCCGCGAGGTGGCGCGCCGGTTCAACGTGATGTACTGCGGGGTGGATCCGAAGACGGAGGACGCGGATTTCGTCAAGGCGGGGGGCCTTTTCCCGATCCCCGCGGCGAAGGTCGGGCGCGTGGCGCGGCTGGTGGGGACGGACGGCGTGAACAAGATGAGCAAGTCGCTGGGGAACGCGATCTTTCTTTCGGACACGCCCAAGCAGGTGAAGAAGAAGATCGGCGCGATGTACCCCGGGCAGAGCCGCAACCCGGACGAGCCCGGCAATCCGGACATCAACCCGGTGTTCCAATATGCGGATGCCTTCATCAAGGATGAGGCGGCGGTCGCGGAAATGCGGGATCGTTACCGCCGCGGGGACAACATCGGCGACGGGCACGTGAAGGCGGCGGTGATCGACGCGATCAACGAGCTGCTGGAACCGATGCGGGCGCGGCGGGCGGAGTTTGAACGGCCCGGCGGAGACGACGCCGTGATCGACATCGTGCGCGCGGGGACGAAGCGGGCGAACGAGGTGGCGGAAGAGACGCTGTATCGCGCGAAGGAGGCGATGCGGCTGGACTTCGGGCGCCGCTCGCTGGGGTGAAGAGAACGATCCGCAGATTTGCGCAGATTATCGCAGATTTGGGGAGAAGCTGAATGATCCGCAGATTGCGCAGATTGCGCAGATTTCGGAATGAGCCTCTGGGAGGGCAATGCGAATGGTGAGATCACCATCGTTCAGGAGCCCAAGGGCAAGAATGCCGATGGGGGTTCGAGAAGCGTTCCGCCGCGCAAGTTCTCCCTGCCTCAATCTGCGCAAATCTGCGTAATCTGCGGATCAAAGTCTGCAACTCGACCTGCAAATGAATCCGCGGATCATCGCGCCCCATGCAACTGCGCCACGACGCCCGTTGCTTCGCTGGGCCTGTGAAGCGCGCCCTCCCTGTCTCGCGGCGGTTCGTCGCGCTGCTGGCGTTCGACCTGCTTTGAAGAGAGCCGGTCTCCCACGCGCGGTGCGAACTTGGCGACCGTCGTGTTGACCTTGGACGTTGTCCCGACCTTCCGGTGCGGGATCGGGTGCACCGCGGCGTCGAGGATGGCTTCGGCGACCTGGCGCGGGTCCATGGTCGGCGGCGGAAGCTTCGGATCGTGGTCCATGTAGTTGCGCGCGTGCTGGGGGAACGGGGTGTCCGTCGCGCCCGGCTGGATGAGGGTGATGGAGATTGGCGCCTGGTCGACCTGCTCAACCTCGACGCGGAGCGCATCGGTGAAGCCCTTGACGGCGTGCTTGGAGGCCGTGTAGACGCCCTGCAGCGGCAGGTACGCCTCGGAGACCTCGCTGCCGACGTTGATCAGCGCGCCGCCGCCGGCGTTCTTCAGGTGAGCGAGCGCGACGAGCGAGCCGTGGAAGACGCCCCAGAAGTTCGTCTCGAAGACGCGGCGGGCGTCGGCCTCGCTCACCTCATCGAGGCGCCCGTAGATGGAGACGCCTGCGTTGTTCACCCACGTGTCGATGCGGCCGAAGCGGTCGATCGCGGTCTGCGCGACTTTCTCGACCTGGGATCGGTCGGAAACGTCGCAGACAACCGAGGCGGCCTCACACCCGACGCTTTGAAGCTTGCGGACGATCTCGTCCAGCCCATGCTCGCTCCGCGCCGCGAGCACGACCCTGGCGCCGCGCCGTGCGGCCATTTCGGCCGTGGCCAGACCGATCCCGCTGGACGCGCCGGTGATGACGACTGTCTGCTGATCAAGCGGCTTGAGATGCGGTTTCATACGCCCTCCCCTGGCACCGCAAAGGTGCTCCCGGCAGCGTAGCCGTCGCGCGGACGATCCGGCGAGTGGCACCAGGCGCACGCGTGGCAAAGGTGGGTGTGCTTCTACCGCGGGCTCTCGTTGTGGAGAGTTTGCTTGTCCTGGCCTTCCGCCGTAACGAAGGCGGCCTCGGCGATGTCAATGGCGCGTGCGAGCGCGGCTGCCTTGTTGACAGTTTCGTCGAACTCGGCGTCGGCGCGGGAATCGAGGACGATGCCGCCGGCGGCCTGGATGTGGTAGGTCCAGGGCGGCGGTGGGGGAGGCGTCTGGCCTATGTCGGGCGCGAGAGTGGGCGGCGAGCGGCTCGCATCGCCTGGAAAGGCGATGCCACGGGTGGGCACGACCATCGTGCGGAGCGCCAGCGCGATGTCCATGTCGCCATCGAGGGAGACGTATCCCATGCCGCCGCCGTAGGGCCCGCGGCGGAGGGGCTCGA
>CAYWRO010000093.1:0-12351 GCA_964460345.1 uncultured Phycisphaeraceae bacterium
TAGTGGTAGGGGGCTGCGTTGTTGCGGACGTCCCAGGCGTACAGGAGCCGTGCGGTAGCGTAGGAGAGGAGCATCGCGCCGTAGATGTCGGAGAAGTGATGGGCCCCCGCGGCGATGCGCGTCAGCCCGCAGCAGGAGGCGAGCAGCAGGAGCACTGGCGCCGCCCGCGGGTGCAGGAAGGAGAGGCTGAAGGCGGCCGCGAAGGCGACCGCCGCGTGGCTGGAAGGAAAGGCGAGGTTGGAGGTGTCCAGCACGCCCTCGCCGCGCGTGAAAAAGCCCCCGATCGCCTCCGCCGAGGGCCGGGCGCGGCGGAAGATGAGCTTCAAAATTTCCGTCGCCAGCCCGGCGACCGCCGTGGTCGCGATCAGCAGCGTCCCCCGGCGCAGGGGCTGGGTGTGCGGGCGGCGCGTAGCGCTGTCCACGCCGAAGAGCGCAAAGGCCACGAACAGCCAGGTCGGGAAAAAGCCCTGGATGCGAAAGAGCCGGTACCAGTCGTTCGAGGCCTCGAGCTCGCGCTTGGCCTCATCCGTCTTGGCCGAGAGCGCCTCGTAGACGGAAGCATCCAGAAAGAAGGCGGCGACAAACCCCGCCAGCACGAGCGCAAGAAGCAACCACCGCGCCGGGCCCCCGCCCCGCCTGCCAGTCAGCGCGGGCGGCTCGTGCATCTACACACCCATCTCCGGCAACGATTCCAAGGGCGGCAGCGAAGGGGCCGGGTGCTCCGGGATCCCCGCCGGGTCGCTGTCCGGCTCGGCGGGGCGCATCGCTTCCAGACCGAGGTAGTCGTACCCGAGCCACGCCTCGCGGTCCGACTTGCGATCCCCCTTGAGGTGACCGACGAGCTCCACGCGCTCAAAGAGCCGGCCCCACTCTTCGGCCGTCCCCCCCAGGAGCACGGCGGGCCGGCCCACCAGGTCGTCGCGCGCGAGGTCCGTCTCCGGCCAGTAGTCGAACTGCGTCTTCCTCCCGCCGAGGATGGAACTGGCGCAGTAGACGGTCGGCTGCCCCGGCAGGTAGAACCACAGCTGCGACGCCGCGCCGTAATGCTTGGAGACGATGAACGGCTCCTTCCCCGTCGCCGCCGACAAGGCCGACGCGTGGATATCGACCTGCGAGGCGAGCGTGTCCGCCCCCATGAGCCGGCCGATCGGGATCACCGGCCCAATGCCGCCGGCCCGGGAGATCGGCTCAAGGAACAGCATCGCGGTCCCCGCGACCAGGCCGTAGCCGATCGCCAGGTGCCACAGGATCTGCCCGAACGTCTCCGGTTGACGACGCAGCAGGCCGCGGCGATCGGGCCGCCCCTCCTGTCGCCACTTCTTCACGAGGGCGCGATAGCGGGGAATCTCGTCGCTGGCGTACCACCCGGCCAGGGCCAGAAGCGTCACGTAGCCACCCATGGCCCAGTTGCCCTCCGCCTCGGCGAAGAAGGCGACGATGACATAGAAGAGGAGGATGGGCCCCGCGCAACTGACGAGGAAGACGGCGCCCGCGTCGTAGTCCTCATCCCCCCGCGTCCGGCTCGCCCACAGAATGGCGGGGATCGCAAGGATCAGCCCCGGGCCGACCATGGCGATCTGCGTGCCGATGAACTCCAGCACGGACAGAAGCTGTTTCGGCAGCGAGAAAGGCTCGGGATTGGCCGAGACCGGCATGTCCCCCGCGGCCAGGCCAAGGTGCCCGAGCAGGTGACGAAGCGTCGGCCAGTCGTAGCGCCAGTTCCAGATCAGCACGGGCAGGATCGTCAACAGGAAGACGATCAAGCCGCCCATCATCAGATCAAGCGAAGCCCGGCGCGTGCGCATCCCGGGCCGGGCCAGCGCGTACACGAGCAGGCCGGGCAGCAGAAGGAGGATCGTGTACTTGAAAAGGAAGCCGACGCCGACGGTCAGGCCGAGGACAAACCAGGCCAGGGTCGAGCGACGTTCAAAGGCCCGCCACGCCGCCCAGCACGCCAGCGCCCAGCAGGCAATGTACGGCCCATCGATCGTGGAGAGCATCGCCGGGGCAAGGTTGATGGGCGCGAGGGCAAAGCACGCCGCGGCGTACAAACCCGGACGCCACGCCCACCGGCCGCGCGGCGCCTTGACGCCCTCGGGCAGGGGGGCCGCCGGCTTCGGCGGGCGGTTGCGGGCGATGTCGGCGACCAGGGCCCCGACGGCAAAGGTCGCGATCGCCGAGGACAGGACGGCTGGGATGCGCACGGCCCACTCCGTCGATCCGAAGAGGCGCGTCGCCGCCCAGATCGCCCACGCGATCCCCGGCCCCTTGCTGTAATAGGAAAGATCCAGGTGCCGCGACCACGTCCAGTAGTGGGCCTCATCCTCGACGAGCGTGTAGGGGCACTCGAAGATGAGCCACGCGATCCGCCCCGCCGCCAGGAGCAGGACGAACAGGAGCAAGGGCAGCGGCGTCCCCCACACGCCGCGGCCGACGGCCCGGTGGCGACGCGCGACGGCGTCGGGGAGGGCGGCGTAATCCGGCTCGGCGAAGAGCGCGCTGCGCTCGGCCCAGCGGAGCCCGCGCTGTCCCTTCCCCGCGGTTGATCTGGTGGGTGCCTCGGAGACCATTGTTCTATTTGGACGCTGTCTGGATTCCCTTCCGTCGCGATTCGCCCAAGTCCCCGGGAGAGTATGGATCGTAGGAGGGCCCCTTGCGAGGTCCGCCGATGCCCCGCCGGGCCGCTCAACGCCTCCGCACGCGGGGGCCGGGCATTTGGGGCCGGAGTTCTCCCTCCGAGAGGGCCGCGGCGGCTCCCCGGAACCGGCTGGCCGGCGCGGCGGTTAATACCGGGCCAGGCGGCGGAACTCCACGAAGGTGTACGCCCCCAGCCCCAGGACGCCTCCCCACATGATGGGGAGCGCGATGAGGCCGTAGTCGTGGATCGTCTGCTGCCCGGCGCTGATCGTCAGCACCGCGGCCAGGGCCGGGAAGAAGGACCAGAGGTAGACCGTCAGCGGCGTGCGCTCGCGGAGCCGCATCGCCATCACGGCCCCGGTCAGGACCATCACCAAACACGCGGCGGAGCTGGCCAGGCGCTCCTGCTGCTTGCTGCTGATCTCGCGCATCAGCCGGTTGACGACGCGGCGGAGCTCGACACGGGCATCGTCGATGAAGTCGTCGGCGGGGTTGGCCGCGACGCGGTCGTCGGCCTGCTCGAGCAGGGCCTGGCTGCTGAGGGAGAAAACTTCCGGGGCGGGGTCGGCGTGCGGGACGAGCCCCGCGAAGTGCGTCTGCCGGATGAGCGCGCCGGAGGACTGACCCCCGTCGAAGGGCTCGACGTTGGCGATGTACTCGCTGAGCGTCACGGTGATGTTGACCGGGTGGCCGGGCGTCTCGGGGCTGGGGGAGGCGTCCACCCAGACCTGCCGGGCGCGGAAGGTCTGCGGTTCGCCGTTGGAGGTGATGCGCTCGATGAAGAAGGGCAGGTCCGCCCCCTGCGCCGCGTGCGCGGGCGGGATGAGGCGGTGGCCGCGGTCCGGCTCAAAGTCGCCGAGCCCTGCGGCGTGCACGGTCCAGGCTTCAAGATCCTCATCGCGGGCGCTGACCAGGCGGAGTGCGCCCGTCTCGTTGAACTCGGCGGCGAGCTTCTCCAGCACCGCGCGCTGGGCGAGGCGGGAGGCGAGGTTGCGGCGGCGCTCATCGACCCAGTTCATGCGGGCCGGGTGGTCGCGCAGGGCGTCGAGCTCGCGCCAGGTGAGGAACTTCGGATCGTCGGAGAAGGTGTTGGGCACGCGCAGCGAGTAGACGGCCCGCTCCTGCGTGCCGCGGAGTTCGGCGCCGTTGGCCGAGTAGTTGCGCAGGTCAATTGCAACAAGCGTCTCACTGCCCCCCCCTCCCCGCCCCTCGTCCCGCCCTTCGCCGTCGGCCAACTCGGTCGTGCTCGGCTGGGAGCGGAAGATCCACGCCGTCGCCCACGGGGCGGAGATCTCGCTGCGGACGCGGCCGTTGTCATCGACGGTGATGACCAGCAGGCCCTTGAGGTTGAGCAGGTGCGAGGCCTGGCTGTCTTTCGGCGGTGTTTCCGGCCAGACGTAGTCGGCGTGGATGATGGTGTCGTTGAACTGCACCGGCTCGCCGCGGTTGATGGTGTTCATCAGCAGGCGCGTGGCGTCGACGGTGACGAGCTCTTCCATGGAGCGCAGGAAGCGCGGGATGATCGAGTTGGAGAGGATGAACAGGGCGATCGCCAGGACGATGCCGGAGATGAGGGCGGGGGCGAGGATGTTGCGGTGGCTCAGTCCGCCGGCCTGGCAGGCGACGACTTCGTTGTCCTGGGCCATGCGGTGGTAGGCGAGCGTGGCGGCGAAGCCGGAGGCGAAGGGCAGGGCGTAGGCGAGCATCGGCGGCATCGCCAGCATCATGAAGGTGAGGGCGTCGACGGGCCCGAGTTCGCCGTCGGCCAGCGGCTTGACGGTGGCGGCGAAGGCGATGACGGAGACGAAGACCCACGCGGTGATGAGCAGGAGCCGCCAGAGCTCGAGCGTGACGAAGCGCCACACGGTCAGCGGCGGACGCTGGGGCAGGCGCCCGTCGGGGCGCGGCGTTGGGGCGGCGTTGGACTCAGACGACGGCTCGGGGCGCATGGGCGGGAATGGTAGGGAAGTGGTCGAGGCCATCCGCAGGGCCGCCTGGTTGTGGGGCAGGCAACGGGGAAGTGGGGCGACGGCGGCCACCCCCTGCGCGCGGAGGCGGTCCTTGCTTTGCGTGGAGGCAGTCTCTGCTTTCGCGACCGCGGTTTTTGTCTTCGTGACGGCGGTTTCTCTCGTCGCGACTGCGGTCTTTGTTGCTGCGACTGCGGTTTTTGTTTCCGTGACCGCGGTTTTTGTTTCCGTGACCGCGGTTTTTGCTTTCGAGACTGCGGTTTTTGTCCCCGCGACCGCGGTTTTTGCTTTCACGACCGCGGTTTTTGTCGTGCTGTCGACGCTCCGCCACAACTTCCTTGACGCGTTATCAGACGCGCACGCGGCCACACGGGGATGGAACGCGCAAGCTTTGCCGGTTTCTGGAGAACTCGCTCAGCGCCGCAGGGCGGCCATGCCCGCCGCATCGATCGCGCGGACCGCGTGCTCGATGAAGGCCCGGTCCGCCGCGTTCGCGACGCCGTCGCCGTTGAGGTCCGTCGGGGCATGCTCCCAGGCGTACAGGTCCTCGACGTCGACCGCTCCATCGCCGTTCGCATCGTCGCTGGAGCGGACGAGGCGGGCGAGCGGATCGCCGATGACGACGTGCTGCCACGAAAGCACGGGGATCGCCGTGTACGCCGCCTCCGCCCACGTCATCGGCCCGAGGATGAAGTTGCGCACGAGGAACTCGTTGTCCGCGATCGCAAAGGCGAAGGGCTCGTAGACCATGCCGATCGCAAAGGTGCCGCCCGCGGCGATGAAGTCCGACGCCTGCTCCTGCGGCGTGCCGCCGACGCCGAGCCCGCCGAAGTCGCGCCCGTTGAAGGACTCGATCGTGTTGAAGATCGCGCCGGGGGCGTAGTTGAAGGAGGCGGCGTAGAGCGTCCGCGCATCGGGATCCGGACCCGCTCCCTGCCCCGGCGTGGCGCCGTTGTGGTTAGCGCCCTCATGGGCCAGCAGCAGCACGGGGTCGGCGACGACAATCCCCTCGCCGTCGAAACTCAGCAGCGGCCCCACCGTGAACCCGGCCGGACCGCTCAGCCGGTTGTACAGCACGCTGGCAGCGGGAAACCGCCCATCGGCGAGGGCGGCGTCGCGCGCCTGTTCGTAGTCGTTGCCGGTATTCGTGATCGGCGGCCCGTTGTTATCGAGGTCCGGCGTGCGCGCGGATTCATCGAGGATGAGCACGGCCACGTCGGTGTCCACCACTGGCTGCCGCGCCCGGTCGATCATCGCGGTGACGTCCGCCACGGTGTGGCCGTCCAGCCGGCAGACAAGGTACATGTCGCCGGGAGAGAGGCGCTGCGACGGCAGCGACGACGGCGCTCGCCACGCCTGCCCGGTGGTGAACCCGGTCGCCGCACCGAACGACTTCGTGCTCGTGATCGAGGCGGAGGCGAAGCCATTGACCGGCGTGCCCCCGCGCGCGTACGGGTTGATGATGACGCCGTCGGCGTGCGAGTCCGCCGCGTTGCCGTTCTCGCCCGCGATCAGGTCCTGCCAGAGCAGCGTGAGCTCGGAATCCAGCGATGCGTACGTCGCATCCCGGTTGGTGAACTCCGTCCCCGCCGCGCCGGGGTTGTCGCCGACCGCGGCGCTGTCGGTGTCGCTGATGCGATGGGGGATTCCCTTGGTCAGAACGATTGCCCGCACCTGCTCGGCGAGACCAGACTCCGCGAGATAGGTGCGGATCGGGTCGCGGTACTCGGCCACGAACTGGGCGTGCGTGATCGTCGGCGAGGCCGCCAGGCCGCCGCCGCCGATGGTGGCCAGGTCCAGAACCAGCACCGCCGGCCGCGCCCCCGCAACGCCCCCCGCCCCGCCCGGAACATTGGCCGAGCCCGCGTAGTGCTCCGCGACGAGCCGCGAATCCGCGCTTCCTGAGTCGTACACCAGCAACACCTGCCGCGGCGACAGGTCGGCCCGCGCACAAGCGGCCGCGGCGAAGGCAATGACGAAAGTGGCCGAACGCAATCCGGACAAACTGGTCTCCCGCAGCCTGCACGCGGGCAGGCAGAGCCAACTGTAAACCATGGATCCCGCCACGCCACCTTCGGGTGCGGGTTTCTCCGGCTCACCCCTCCTACGGTCGTCGATGCTGAGCCAGGGGAGCGACGCCGACGGGCCCTACGTGCTGATCGCCGTGAAGGCGGTGCCGGGGGCGAAGCGCGATGAAGTCGCCGGTGTGCTCGGCGAGGGGGAGTCCGCGAGGCTGAAGGTCCGCGTGAGCGCCCCGCCCGAAGGAGGCAAGGCCAACAAGGCGATCTGCCGCCTGATCGCCGCGGCGGTGGGGGTGAAGCCGGGGGCGGTGGAGGTCTTCCGCGGGCACGGCAATCCGGAGAAGACGGTGCGCATCCGCGGTGCGGAGTTGGACGAAGTGCGCGGGCGACTGACGGGCGGCGGCTAGCATCGCTCCCGTGTCCAGGCGATCCCATCACGATGAGGCCGACCGCTTCCGCGGCACGCGCGCTGCGCACAAGGACGAAACGGCCGAAGATTACGTCGAGGCGATCGCCCAGATCATCGACGAACGCGGCGAGGCGCGCGTGAAGGACCTGGCCGCGATGATGGGCGTCAGCCACGTCACGGTGAGCCGGATCCTGAAGCGCCTGCAGGACGATGAAGGCCTTGTCCGCACGGACAAGTACAAGCCGGTGGAACTGACCGAAGCGGGGCGGGCCCTGGCCGAGCACTCGCGCCAGCGCCACGAGATCGTCCTGAAGTTTCTGCTGGCGATCGGCGTGCCGAGCCGGCAGGCGGCAATCGATGCGGAGGGGATCGAGCACCACGTCAGCGAGGCGACGGTGAAGGCGATGAAGCGGGTGATGGAGGCGGGGGAGTGACGGCTATGGCCACACTACAAACACCGCGTATGCGGTGACACCGCATAGGGCGGCGGCGATCAGGATCGGTATCCCGAAGCACGCAAGCCACAGCGCAACTTTCGCAGGCCAGGACAGCGGGCGTTTCCAAACCGACCATGAGGCCATTCCGCGCATCGCAAATCCAAACAATGCAAGTACGCCGAGCAGCAGCACGATGATGCCGAGTTTGCTTCGCGTAGCGAGAATCGCGCCTGCCAGGAGCAGAACAGCGCCAATGTGAGGGAGGAAGCCGAAAAGCACCGACTCCACGAGGACAGACAGCGCCGCACGCGCCCAACTCTCTCTGTGAACGGCTGCATCCGCCTCTGTTCTTTCGCAGGTCTCGTTCATCTCCGCCGCACCTCCACCTTCCCCCCCGCCACATCCTTGATCGCGTACCCCATCGCCGCCAACTCATCACGAATCGCATCGGAACGCGCGTAGTCCTTCGCCGCCCGCGCCGCGCGCCGCTCCTCTAACTTGGCGATCACCGCCGGGTCGGGCGCCAGCCCGTCCGCAAAGATCCCGATTGAGGTCTCTGCCGCGGCGGGCCTCTCCCGCTCCAGCACGCCGAGCACGGCGTCGAAGGTGCGCATCAGTTCGGCGTCGGCGGGGCCCGGCTGGTTCGTGTCGTTGACCCACTTGTTGATCGCACCGAGCGCACCGGCGATGTTCAGGTCATCGTGCATGGCGTCCGCGAATGCCTCGCGCGCGGCGGCGGCGCGCGGACTGTCTGCCACGGGCGGGACGCCTGTGGCACTGGCGCTTTTCTCCGCCTCGTCCATGAACCGCCGCCACCGTTCCACGATGCGCTGCGAGTCCTTCAGCCCCTGCTCCGTGAAGTTTGCATTCGACCGGTAGTGCGTCTTGATCAGTTCCAGCCGCAGCGCCGCCGGCTCGCATCCCTTCTCGAAGAGATCCCGCGGCGTGAAGAAGTTGCCCTTGCTCTTGGACATCTTCTCGCCTTCGACGAGCAGGAAGCGCGGGTGGAACCACATGCGCGCGAACCGCTCCCGCCCCGTCGCCGAGCACGACTGGGCGATCTCGCATTCGTGGTGCGGGAAGATGTTGTCCTCGCCGCCGGAGTGCAGGTCGATCTCGTCGCCGAGGCGCCGACGCGCCATCACCGAGCACTCCAGGTGCCACCCCGGGTACCCCGCGCCCCAGGGTGAATCCCACTTCATGAGGTGGGATGGGTCGGCCTTCCAGAGCAGGAAGTCGGCCGGGTGCTTCTTCTGGGCCTGGTTTGTTTCATCCACGCGCCCGCCCGCGCCGCTGCGGAGCTGCTCGAGCGTGTTGCCGCTGAGACGGCCGTACTCGGGAAAGCTCTGCACATCGAAGTAGACGGTCTGCGCGCCCCGCTCGCCGACCGCGTAGGCGTGCCCGCCGCGGATGAGCGCCTGCACCATCGCGATCATGTCCGGGATGAGCTGCGTCGGCCGCGGCATGAGCGAGGGGTCGCTTTCGGCCTCCTCGACGAGTTTGAGTCCCAGGCGGCGCGCATCTTCGATGAATCGATTGGCGTAAAAGTCCGCGATTGCGTATGGATCGTTCGGGTCGATCTTGGCGTCGGGCGGGAGCTTGCCGCTTTTCTTCGCCTCGGCCAGGCGACGCGCGGCGGCCTGCATCTTGTCCTCACCGCCGCCGTCGAGGGACGCATCGTCGGTCATGTGCCCGACGTCGGTGATGTTCATCACGTGGACCACCCGGCGCGGACCCGGCACGGCCTTGCCCGCGGCGTCCGTCACTTCGCACAGCGGCGACTCGATCCAGCGCCGCAGCACGTCCGCGGCGAGAAAGGACCGGAAGTTGCCAATGTGGGCGTCGTCGTAGACCGTGGGCCCGCAGGAGTAGAACGTGACCTGGGCGGGGTCGCCGGGAATGAATGGCTCGACCGAACGCGAGATGGTGTTGTACAGGCGCAGGGGCATCGACCAATCCTACGGATGCAGCCGTGAGGTGGGGGGAGCTTGGGGATGTGGGGGAGAGTGGGGAGGGAGGAGGGCTGGAACCCGGCTTCAGCGGAGATTGCGGTCCGGCGAACGTTTATTGGCTCCAGCCCCCGCCTCCGATTCCCTTGCTCCCCGGCCGGGCAAGCGTCTTCTTGACGCGGCGCCGGCCGGGTAACTGCCCGTCAGTTATACGGAAATGCGAAGAAGATCCTGCCGCAATCTGGATCGATTTGGCGAAATTCAGGGTTTCCACGGGGGCGGTATGCCCGCTTAGAGGTGGGTGCACGCCGCGGGACTGACAGCGCATTGGCAGCGCCGAGCCGACCCGCGGCGAGCCCATTGAACCGAAGCCGTCCCGCGGATTAGGCGCAGGCGTTGAACCAGGCGTCAAGGAACGCCAACAGGTCGAAGACGTCGGTCGTGCTGTCAGCGTTCCAGTCCGCCGCGGCCCCGAACCAGTCGTCGAGGAATGCCAGCAGGTCGAAGACGTCAACGAGGCCGTTGTTGTCCAGGTCCGAGGCGCAGCGGATGAACTCGACGGCCCGGGCGTTGTCGATGAAGCCGTCTTCCCCAGTGGTGCCGCTCGCCCAGAGCGTGGTTTCACCGTCGTCGAGGAAGTCGCCGTCGGCCGGGACGCTCTTGTCGATCAGCATGAAGACGTTGTCCTGGATGTCCGAACCGTTGCTGGTCACGGCGATCCGGCCGCCCGGGCCGAAGGCGATGTCGAAGACGTTGTTGAGGACGGGGCCGCCGGCCGGGACCTGCAGCTCGTTCCAGACCTCGACGACCTCGCTGGGCAGGTCGATGGTGTTGCTCGCGTTGAGATCCTCCAGCCGCCAGATGCTCTGGACCTGGCTGCCGGAGTTCTCCATGGTGAAAATCGCGGTTCCGTCAGTGCCGATCGGGAAGCCGATCTGGACGCCCAGGGTGTTGTCGTCATCCACGAAGACGTTGAACTCGTCGAACGTGATCTCGCCGGAGCCATCTTCGTCGGCGGCTCGGATGACCGCGTCCGGGTCTCCACCCAGTGTGTCCGAGATGTAGAGCGTGCCGTTGAGGATCACGAGGCCGAACGCGCTGGAGCTCGGCACAAGGCCCTGGGTATCGAAGAAGAGGGTGGCCTCGCCTTCATCGTGGGCGTCGCCGTCGCCATTGAGATCTTTGAGACGGAGAACGCTGTCAGACACTCCTCCGGCGCCTGCATTGACGACGTAGAGGTAGCCCTCGTCGTCCTCCCAGATGCCCACGGGCGTCGACAGGAGGAAGCCGTTGACCCCTGACTCGAAGAACACGCTCGACTCGCCCTCATCCATGGCGTCGTTGTCACCGTTGGCGTCAAAGAGCCGGATGATGTAGTCGCCGTCGCTGTCACCGACGTAGATCGAGCCGTCCCGAGACTGGAACATCTCGACGAGCCCGGTGGTGAGAATGAAGGAGTTGTTGAGGTCGTTGAAGAAGACGTGATGCTCGCCGGGGTCGAGGGCATCGCCATCGCCGTTGCGATCCTTGGTGAAGTAGATTGTGTCCAGGGAGGAGTCGGCGATGAGCAGGCCGGCCGTGCGGGAGTCCAGCGGCGCGGGCCCGCCGATCTGGGCGGAAGCGGCGGCGGCGAGGGCGGCGAGGGCGACGGTGACCGGAAGGGTGCGAGTGATGCGGTCCATCTGATTGCTCCTGTTGCGACTGAGTCTCAATAAAGGAGCAAATGTACCCAGGTCGGGCCCGGAAGTCTCCTGATCTGGGGGAAAAACCAGGCCGAGCACGCGCCCGTCTGCTTTGCTGATCGTGCAGCGTGGACAGATTGTGCGGACTGGGTGAAGACGGCCGCCGAAGCTGCCGATGGAAGCTTCTGGAACAATTGGTACCGACGACACCGGGCCTGACTGGCGATTGGGGCCCGGTGTGGTCGTTTTGGGGCAGGCGGATGAGGGTGGAGGGGCTGCGGCGTCCACCAACGCTCGCAGGTAGATTGTGCTGTTTGGCTAAAGAGAGACGCCTGGACGGCCGAAATCCAGATCTGATCATCGCATCTTGTGTTTGGGATCGGCGACACCGGGCCTGACTGGCGATTGGGGCCCGGTGTGGTCGTTTTGGGGCGGGCGGGGGCGCCGCGGTGTCCGGCAACGCTCGCAGGAAAAATTGTGCTGTCTGGCTAAAGAGAGACGCTTGGACGGCCGAAATCCAGATCTGATCATTGCGTCCTGTGTTTGGTATCGGCGACACCGGGCCTGACTGGCGATTGGGGCCCGGTGTGGTCGTTTTGGGCCAAGCGGGCCGCGGGCGAGTGGGGGGGAGGCGAGCAGCAAGTCGCAAAAACGACAACGCCCACCCGGCGTACCGGATGGGCGTTGCGTTATATCGTGAGGCGCAATCGAGGTCCATTGGCCGCGTGTCGCCACGCGGCTATCCGAACTCCCGGAGGAGCTCGGACGAGAGTGTGTTGACTGTAACCTGCTGGAGATCGCTCTCCGTCGGCGGGGGTTAGAGGCCGTTGTGGCCATGCTCCGCCGAACGGGCAGGTCTAAGGAAATCCCTTAGAAAGGAGGTGATCCAGCCGCAGGTTCTCCTACGGCTACCTTGTTACGACTTAGTCCCAGTCACCGATCTTGCCGTGGGCACCACTGAGGTGTGGCGACTTCGGGCACTACCGGCTTCCATGACTTGACGGGCGGTGTGTACAAGGCTCAGGAACGTATTCACCGGAGCATCGCTGATCTCCGATTACTAGCGATTCCAACTTCATGCAGGCGGGTTTCAGCCTGCAATCCGAACTGGGGCGTGCTTTTTGCGATTTGCTCCGCCTCGCGGCCTCGCGTCGCATTGTACACGCCATTGTAGCACGTTTGCATCCCAGGACATAAGGGCCATGAGGACTTGACGTCATCCCCACCTTCCTCCGGTTTGACACCGGCA
>CAYWRO010000094.1:0-12280 GCA_964460345.1 uncultured Phycisphaeraceae bacterium
GTCGGCGAGCGTCTCGATGAGCACGGCGGTCTGCACGGTCATGTGCAGAGAGCCGGCGACCTTGATCCCCTTGAGCGGCTGCTTGGCGCCATACTCGCGGCGGACGGCCATCAGCCCGGGCATCTCGTGCTCGGCGAGGCGAATCTCCTTGCGACCGCTCTCGGCGAGCGAAAGGTCCTTGACCTTGAAGGGAAGAGCGGTGGTTTTCGTTTCGATCGTTGCTGTCACTTGGGTCTCCGTTGTCGATGCGTGAATCCGAATCAATTCTCACGCAGAGGCGCTGGGAACGTGGAAGCGGGAAGATCCGGTGTCCCGGCGTGAGGTGAGCAAATGCAGAGGGCGCGCGGATTCCGCTCCCCTTAACACCTGGTCACCTCGGCGCCTTGTCACCGGTCTCATTGCCTCTCCACGTTCGCTGCGCCTCTGCGCGAGATCCTCTCGTCGTTCATCGCGCCCGTGCGCGCCGTCTGTCACGTCCCCGCCGTCCCGCAGGCCGCGAACAGTCCCGGTCCGCGCGCCTCGGGGCCGCACGGCAGGATCCTGTACTGAATGTCTTCAAGCCCCGCCCCCTTGAAAAAGCCGCGCACCGTCTTCTCGCTGAAGCCGAGCCAGCGGTGTCCCATCGTGTGGCGATAAGTGTCGCGGTCATGCTCGAGCATGTCGACCACCAGGGCCCGGCCTCCGCGCTTAAGGATGCGCCGCATCTCCGCACACACCTGCGCCGGCGACTCCAGGTGGTGCAGCACGAGCACGCAGACCGCCAGGTCCACCGCGCCGTCGTCGATCGGGATCGCTTCCAGTTCGCCGATGCGGAACTCCACGTTCTTCGCATCCGTCAGGCGTTTTCTCGCGGCCTCCAGCATCGGCTCCGACTGGTCCACCGCGATGACGCGCTTGACCACCGGCGAGAGCAGCTCCGCGGCGTTGCCGGTCCCGCACCCCAGGTCCGCGACCGTCCACTGGCGCGGGATGAGCGACAGGAGACCGTGAAGGGTGAAGTCGATCCCGAAGAGCTCCGCCCGCACGGCGTCCCACTCTCCGGCCACGCGGCCGAAGAAGGCCTGGCTGTCGCTGCGGCGCTCGGCCAGCACGCTCTGCAGACGACGGAGATCATCCTCCAGGTCGGGCGATTCGCCGATCTGCTCGCGGATCGCCACCCACAATGCCCGCGCATCGGGGGCCAGATCGTCGACCGTCACGCGATACAGGGTCGCCGTCCCCTCCGAACGCCGGAAGACCCACCCGGCCTCGGCGAGCGTCTTCAGGTGCCTCGACACCGTCGACTGGGGAAGCTGCACCACCTTGGCGACCTCGCCGACGGACAGCTCGCTCTTCTCCAGCAGGCGGACGATCCGGAGGCGCAGGCTCTCGCCCAGGGGGGCGAGCCGCTGCGAGATCTCGTTGGCGCGCGGGAACTTCTTCATCGCTTCATCCGTTCATCCGGATGAAGTGTAGAAGAGAGGCGCACAGGGTCAAATCGTGCCCCTGAAGCGGGAATCCGCGTCCGCTCGGCGCGGAAAACCGGCGAATTGGGGACAGGGGCGGTCAGCCCTCCGTGCCAGTGGGGGCGCCGACCGTCTCGATCGGGGCTTCTTCCGGGCGCAGGCGGATGGTCGGGCCGGGGATTTCTCCCATGGCGCGGATCTTCTGGGCGACGACCTTGCTGTCCGGATCGATGTAGTAGGCCATCCGCAGCCTTTTGAGGGCTTCCTCGTTGTTGCCGATCGTGCGGTGCAGGTCCGCCAGGGCGAGTTGCGGTTCGACGGTGCGACCGGCGTCGATCCGGGCCGCGGTGCGGAAGCTGCGGAGGGCCTGGTCGGTGTCGCCGATCTTCATCGCGTAGCGGCCGAAGCGGAGGTGATCTTCCGGCTCGCCGCCGTCGACGATGCGCTCGCGGAGCACGGAGTACATCTGCTCGTGCTGGCCGTCCTGGTAGAGCGCTTCGACGAGCGACTCGTACGCCTCATCGCTGGTGAGCATGTTGGCCCGGGCGATCCAGAGTTGCTCGACGGCTTCCGAGGCGCGTCCCGCCTTCAGAAGCGCTTTGCCGTAGCCGAGGTGTCCTTCGGGGCGTTCCGGGGCGCGGGCGACGTATTCGGCGAAGTCCGTCACGGCCCGCTGCGTGTCCCCCTCGGCGAGCGCTTCGTTGCCGCTCATGCGCACGGCGTAGAGAGACCGTTCCTGGTTGCATCCGCCGAGCAGAATCACCGCAGAGAACAGCGCTGCACACATCATCTGTCGCATAAGGATCCTTCCTTCTGGTCTACCCCTGCTCGCGGATTATTCACCGCGGCGCACGCAAAGGGCGCGGAGCGGTTGTTGCCCTCCGAAGCCCTTCGCGTGTTCGTTCGTCCAACTCCACCACACATGCTTCCCGATGCCTGCCGCCCGGCCATTTCGATCACGCAGACCGCTCCGCGCTCTCCGCGTGCTCCGCGGTGAAATCTCCATCTTCCGCCGCGGCATGCGCGGGCTAAGTGTACCATCGGCACGATGCCGCCGACGGTTGTGCTCGAACATCGCTTGAGCGACCACGATTTTCATTTCGACTGGCTCATCGACCGAGACGGCCGGTCGCCACTATTGACATTCCGCATCCCCCCCCCCTCCCTTGTGCAAGGCGCGCCCGGCGCTCGGCTGCCGGGGTGCCCGCTCCTGTCAATAGCCCCGCCGGCTTCCTTCACCGCCGAGCGGATCGCCGACCACCGGCGGCTCTACCTCGACTACGAGGGCCCCATTTCGGGCGGCCGCGGCGAGGTGCGGCGGATCGCGGCTGGCGATGCCGAGATTGTCACCGAAACCGGGGAGTCTTTGGAAGTCCGTATCCGCTTCCCGGGCCTCGAAGAACGCCTGTGGCGCGGCCAACGGGCCGACCACCCACCAGATGAGGGGACAGCACGGCCCGATCCGGAGCCACGGGCGGCCCCCGCCACCGCTGGGCTCTGGACTTTCTCCTTGTGAAACCCGCGTCTTTCCGGCATACTGGACAGATCGCACGGGCGGCCGTTCTGGCTGCCCCTTGACCCTCGGCAGGGCCTGACGAAGGGAGACATCATGCGCGAGCGGCGAGACGTCCTGAGCCCCGAGAGCTTCGGTGGAGGCGGCGGCGGTCTGAGTGGAGGCGGCGGTGGTCTCGGCGGAGGGGGGGGGACGCCGATTTTCCAGCCTGGCGACGGCGGCGGGTTGCGCGAGGCCGGCGGCGCGGCGAAAGTCACCAACGGCGGGTCCACATCCCCCGCGGCCGTCCCCGATCGCGCTGCCGGCGGGCAGGGCGGCGGCGTGGATGCCGACGGCGTCGAACTCAAGCCCAAGATCCGCGCCTTCGGCCACGCGCGCGAGAGCGGCCACCACAACAAGGAATGGCTCCGCCCGACCAACAAGAACGGCAACGGGGCCACGCACGTCAAAAGCTTCCACTGCAAACTCGCCGCCGACGCCCTCGACTACCTCGATGAACAGGTCAACGAGTGGCTCGACACGCACCCCGACTACGAGGTCAAGCTCGTCACGACCAGCGTCGGCGAATGGACCGGCAAGACGAAGGAACCGCATTTGGTCGTGCAGGTCTGGGTGTAGAGCAGTTGAGAGTGGACAGTGGAGAGTGGATAGTGGGGAGTGCGCGCTGGAACGCCGGCTTCCAGCCGGCCGGTTGGCCTGTCGCGGCCTGACGATCTGATCAGAGCCGTGAGCGGAAGCTCGCGGGAGTTGGATGAAGAGGTGGACAGGTGAAAAGGTGAAGAGGTGAGTGGGGGCGCTCGGCGGTGTCAGGTGGTCGCCTGTTTGTTGATTCACTGCGATCCGATCAGAGCCGTGAGCGGAAGCTCACGAAAGCGGCACGCAGCGCCCGGGTGTGATCACGACGACGCTGAGCACCGCCCCACGCGCCCATCCACACGCACCAAAGGTGCGCTTCAGCCAAAGCCCAGGGCAACGCCCTGGGTCACGGGCGCCATCGATGAAGCCATCTTCCCTCGATCCGTGCAAGCCCTGAAAGGGCGCCTCAACGTCGCGGATCGATATCACAGCGCACGCCCCCGCACACGCTGCGCCTTGGGCCGCCCCTTCAGGGCTCGGCCGTGCGCGCGGGGCTCATGGTCCCCGCGCGTGGACCCAGGGCTGCGCCCTGGGCTGTGGCTGACGCGCACCGTTGGTGCTCCGGATTGCTGCGCTCACGCGTTCACGGTGGACCGATCGATCGCGCCGCACTCCGGGCACCTTCGCGCGCCATCCGCGACCGCCAGCCCTGCCAACTCGTACCCACACTCAATGCACCGCCCGCGCCGGCGGCGGCGCCAGCGCTTCACCACGCCCGGCGTCAACAGCAGCAGCCACCACGGGGCGGCATAGAGGAGCGAGCTGAAGAGGAAGCCGGGGAAGATCGGCAGATAGGGAAGGGCCCGGTCGTTTCCGACCCTGATCTGCCCGAACGACTCCGTGCGAGCGGGCTGATTGTTCTCGTACGTGGTCGTCGTATAGCTGCGCAGGGCGAGAAAAGGGCGGCCCGCGGCGGCGGTGTGGGTTGTTCGACGGATCGCCGGCTCTTCCGGCGGCTCTGGAAAGACCGCCCAGCCGGGCGGCTTGTCAAAGGCCGCATCGATCGCCTCGCGCAGCCGCTCCGGATACTCATCCATCGGCGTCGCCTCCCACGGGTGAGACGTCGAAGTGCGCATTGAGACGCCTATCCACACCTTTCGGACGATTTCGCGAGGGATGTACTGATAGTCGACAGCGAAGATATAGAGATGATCGCGCGTCTGTATCGCGCTGACCTCCGGGTCAATGAGTCCGAGCACCAGCCGCGGCGGCTCGGCCGCATCCCGCCACGCCACGCCAACGGTCGTCGCCGCGCCGAGAAGAAGCCCCGCCACACCGACGGCGAGCCATCGCAGCCACCGGCGCGAACGGCCGCTTCGGCGTGCATCCGGCTTCGTGCTGGAAGGGCGTTCATCCACTGCTCATGACTCCGCAGATTCTCGGCATCGCGCTCGATCGATCGCGCCGCATTCCGGGCAGATGACCTCACCCTTATAAACGGGCAGCCCGCCCGACAGATAGCCGCAGGTCACACAGCGGTCTCCACGGCGCCGCCGTCGCCATCGCCGCCACTCGAGAAACGCGACGGGCACGATCCACCAGCACCCCGCGTAGAAGAGGGTGTCGATGAGGAAGCCGTGCAGGATCGGCACGGTCGGGAGGATCCGTATCTCCTCGTAAACCGAGATGCCGTCCTGCCAACGCGCGGGCAGTCCGATGTCCAGCCCGGGGAAGTCTTCGTCGCGATTCCACGCCGTATTCCGCACGATTACCATCGAACGGGCCGGCCAGCCGAAGTGCCGCGCATTCTGATACCTCAGTGCGCCGGTTTGGATGCTCCCGTTGCTGGCGTCGGTGTACGTCAACCCGAACGCCTCGGCAGCGACGACTTCATGCGCTTCCGGCGGCCAGTCGCCGGGCACAGGCGCGGGCCATTCGTGCGTCGGCTGCACGCTGTAGTACGGGTACGGGCCGTCGCTCGACGCAGCCAGCGCCCACGCCAGCGCGACCGTCGTCACCGTCCCCATCACCAGGCACAATGCACCGCGACGCAGGCGCGCGCACCACATGTACCGGCCGGATCGGGCGTTTCGGCGCGCGGATGGGTTCATGCGGGGCGCGTGTGCGTCGTTTTGATGAGCGCGTGTGTCCATCGTGCCGCCGTGAGTGTACACGGGCCTCCCGTTTGTGTTGTTTCGGCGCGCCTTCGTGCCTCCCGGGGCGTGCAGGAGGCTTCCTCGCGCCGGCAGGATCGGTCCGCTGCGCGGCGGGAGGCGAACTTTGCCGCCCGGGATGCATCCTTGGCGGATGGGGAGGCGTCCTGAAGGCTTCAGGACGCTTCCTGAGCGCTTGAGGATGGGTCCTCTGGGACTTATTCGACATATTTTTGCTTCGAATGGCCTGCTGCGCTTCAGGAAACGCTTCATTCGGTCGAAGAAGCAGCAGGAATCCGAAGAGGAGGTGCACGATGGCGCTTGTACCGAAGGCACGCGATGCGATGATGACCTTCTTCAGGCTCTGTATCGGCCGATGGCTCAATGATCCGTCCTCAATTGGGCTTGATGCGCAGCAGGCCGCCGACGTTGCCGCCGCGTACGAGGCCCTTGTGGAGGCGGAGAACGAGGCGAGCCGGCTGCAGCGGCTCACAAAGGGCGCGGTTCAGATTGCTGCGCGGCGCGATGCCGAGCTGCGCCGCATCGGCGGGGCCGCGATCAACACCATCCGCGCGTATGCGGCCGCGCAGCGCGACCCGGGCGTCTATGTGCGCGCTGCGATCCCTCCGCCGCGCCGCCGCACGGCCCTGCCGCCTCCGCCTGTGCCCACAGGCGTCATCGCGCAGCCGCGCAACAACGGCGTCGTGGCCGTCTCCTGGCAGGGCAGCGTCGCGAACGGCACCACCTACACCGTGTGGCGCCACACGTTCGGGCCGAACGGCACGAACAGGACCGGACCCGCCGAGTACATCGGCACCGTCGGCGCGACGACGATCCTGGATTACACGGTCCCGCCCATGGTCCTCAGCGCGGAGTACACGGTGCAGGCGATCCGCGGCCGCAAGCGAAGCTACGTGTCCGACTCGGCCACGGTGTACTTCACACGCGGGACGATCCCGACCGGCGCGCGGGCGGCTGCTTGAGGGGAGTGATCCGCAGATTACGCAGATTGCGCAGATTCGGAGAGGGGCGCTTCTGCAATGAACCACCGCGGTACACGGAGGAACACGGAGGGGAAGAGATCTCACGCAGAGGCGCAGAGACGCAGAGGAAGAAGAGAGGAATGGTGGCGTGTGTTGAGGTGGAACGGGCGCATCGGACGTCCATCCTGTGAACCCGTCTTCCATTCTCTGCGCCCCTGCGCCTCTGCGTGAGAACTCGTCGGTCGCACGCATCCACTCCCGCCCCCGTCTTCTTTGAATCTGCGCAATCTGCGAAATCTGCGGATAGATCTCTCTTTCTCGGCGGACCATGACGGCAGCCGATATTCTTGTGTATGTGCGGGATTCTCGGGATCGCGGCGGCGGGGGGGAGGGATCTCTGAACCCGTCTTCCATTCTCTGCGCCCCTGCGCCTCTGCGTGAGAACTCTTCAGCCGCACGCATCCACTCCCGAACCCGTCTTCTCCAAATCTGCGCAATCTGCGAAATCTGCGGATAGATCTCTCTTTCTCGGCGGACCATGACGGCAGCCGATATTCTTGTGTATGTGCGGGATTCTCGGGATCGCGGCGGCGGGGGGGAGGGATGTGTCGGTTTCCGATGCGCAGGTGGAGCGCATGCGCGACCGGCTCGCGCATCGGGGGCCGGATGGGGCGGGACTGGTTCGGTGCAGCGCAGCGGGGAGGGGGGATGGGGGAGTTGTGCTGGCGCATCGGCGGCTGGCGGTGGTGGATGTGTCGGATGGGGGTCGGCAGCCGATGGGTTTGGGAGGGGGTGCTGAGTGCTGGGTGCTGAGTGCTGAGGGGGGAGGCGAGGTCGAGCGTGCGCGGTTCTGGCTTGTGTACAACGGGGAGTTGTACAACGACCGTGAACTGCGCGCGGGACTGGAGCGCGAGGGGCATCGGTTCGAGTCTTCGTGCGATACGGAGACATTGCTCCGCGTGCTGGCGCGCGACTGGGCGGATGGGGTCGCGAAGCTCCGCGGCATGTACGCCTTCGCGTGTTATGACCGTGTTAAGAATTGCCTGCTGCTGGCGCGCGATCCTTTCGGGATGAAGCCGCTGTATTACGCGATCGCGCGGGGGACGGGCGGGGGCGCGGAGTTCATCTTCGCGAGCGAACCGACGGCGATCCTCGAGCATCCGCACGTGAGCCGCGCGCCCGATGCGGCGATGGTGAGCGCGTACCTCACGACCATCCGCACAACGCTGGGGGATCGCACGATGTACCGGGACATCCGGTGCGTGCGACCGGGAGAAGTGATCGAAGTCGACCTGACTGACCAGGCGCGCGTGCGCGCGCTGGCCGGGGGAGGGGGGAACGGTCCTGGGGGAGGGGGGGGTGCTGAGTGGGCGTCCGGTTGCACATCCTCAGCACTCAGCACTCAGTACGCAGCACTTGACCACACCCAGCACGCAGCGCTCGTCGCCGACGCTCTTCGCGAAAGCGTCCACGCCCACCTTCGCGCCGATCGGCCTGTCTGCTCGCTTCTTTCCGGCGGGCTGGATTCATCCATCATCGCCCTCCTGGCCCGCCGGTTCTCATCTCCCGCGGCGGGCGCACCATCGTCAACACTGTGCACTGTGCACTCTGCACTGTGCGCTACCTACTGCTCCGGCGCGATTGATGGCCGCGATCGCTCCGCGGACTTCGAGTTCGCCCGCCTCGTCGCCGGATCGCTCGGCACAGCGCACACCGAAGCGCCGGTCTCGCGCGAGATGTTCCGCGAGCGCTGGCCGCAGATGGTCGCAGCGCTCGGCGTGCCGCTGAGTACGCCCAACGAGGTCGCGATCAACGAGGTGGCGCGGCGGCTGCGCGCGAACGGGCACATCGTGGCGCTCTCCGGCGAGGGCGCGGATGAACTCTTCGGCGGGTACGCGCCGCCGATGATCGACGCCTGGACCTTTGAGCGCGGCCGCGCGGAGTCGCCGTGGGAGGATCCGGCCGCGCGCGGGCTCTTTCAACTCTCCGCCGCGGCGTGGGTCCCGCCGGAGATCAAGGCGACGCTCTACAAGCCCGACTTCTGGCGCGCGGCGGAGCAGGACGCCTTCGTGAAGGCGTTGTACGCGGAGACGTTCGCCGCGGTGTGCGCCGGATGCGGGGATGAACACAGGCCGGACGCCTGTGCCACGGGCTCGCTTGAGCCGCATTTGCGCTTTCACCGCCGCGTGAACCTGGCCGGACTGCTGCAACGGCTCGACACCGCGACGATGCTCGAGGGCGTCGAGGGGAGAACGCCCTTCGCCGATCGCGCCGTCGCTGCGCTCGCCGAATCTCTGCCGATGAGCGCGAAGTTCGCGCCGCCGCCTGATTTCACAAACGAGTGCGCACTCGATGCGCGCGTGGCCGGCGCTCGAACCAAGATCGCCCTCCGCGAGGCCTTCGCGCATGACCTGCCCGAACCGGTGGTCTTGCGGCCGAAAGCGAGCTTCCCCCTCCCCTTTGAGTCGTGGGTCGCCGACCACGGCGGCGCGCTGCTGTCGTCCAGCTTCATCCGCGAGCACTTCGACGCCGGCGCTGTGGCGCTCATCGCCGCGGAACCGGACAAGCACTGGCGCTTCGCCTGGCCGATGATCAACCTCGCCCTGTGGGCGCGGTGAGAGGGAAGGCTTCAGGCCGGAGACTGGAGTGACGGCGCCCGCAATGCATCGCCCTCCATACTCAAGTCCCGAAGCTCAAGCCTCATCCAGGTGCTTGACCCAGTAGCCGACATCGTGCCACTTGTCGAACTTGCGGCCGATGCGCTCGAAGACGCCGATGCAGCGGAAGCCCATGGCCTCGTGAAGCCCGACGCTGGGCTCGTTGGGGAGCGTGATGCCGGCCAGGAGCGTGACGATGCCGCGCGCGGACAGGGCGGCGAAGAGGGCTTCGTAAAGCTCGCGGCCGACGCCGCGGCGGTGATGGTCGGGGTAGATATAGACCGTGACCTCCGCGCTCAGGTCGTAGGCGCGGCGCGATTTCCACTCACTCGCCTTGGCGTAGCCGACGATAGTGGCCAGTGGCGAGTCCTCTATCGCGACGAACCAGGGGTAGCGGTCGCGCGTGGTCTGCCACTCCTGCCGGAGCGCCTCGAGCGTGATCGGCTCGAGGTGGAAGTTGATGGCGGTGTGGATGATGTAGTGGTTGGTGATGTCGAGGACGGCGGAGAGATCGTCTTCTTCAAGGGGGCGGATCAGCATCGTCGCCGCGGGACGGGACATCCGCCGCAGCGCGGCTTCGGTCTCCGGGTCCGGCTTTGGAGGGAGCAGCATTCGCACGGCCTGTGATGCGGCGGCCCAAGGGTCGTCCGTCAGGCCGAGGCGCACGAGCGATGTGGCGCCGCCGTGCGATGCCTGAACGATCATGCATGGTCCGGTCGTTTCAATCCAGATCAAGATGCGTGCCTCGTTAAGCCAACCTGAAACGCGGCCCGGCCGGCGATCGGGCACGTTGAGCACGAATGCTACACGGCTGCCTCGCGCAGCAACGCGTTCAGGTCCAGAGGCTCGGTCGTCATCGCGACGTTCCCCGCCGCATCCCGCGGCCACTGCTCCATCGGGCGGTCCCAGTAGAGTTCCAGGCCGTTGTCGTCGGGATCGCGCAGGTAGAGGGCTTCGCTGACGCCGTGGTCGCTCGCGCCATCGAGGGGGATCTTTGCCTCGCGGAGGCGCAGCAGGGCGTCGGCGAGCGTGGCTCTAGTCGGATAGAGGATGGCGACGTGGTACAGGCCGGTGGATCCGGGCGGTGGGGAGCCGCCGCCGCGGCTCTGCCAGATGTTCAGGCCGATGTGGTGGTGGTACCCGCCGGCGGCCACGAAGGCCGCCCCCGCTCCGTAGCGCTGCGTGAGCTCGAAGCCGAGGACGCCGCAGTAGAACTGGAGCGAGCGCTCCAGGTCCGCCACCTTGAGGTGGACATGGCCGATGCGGACGCCGGGATCGATCGGGCGCATGGACACGGCAGGCTCCTGTGGGATGGTACGCCGCGGCGGTGAGGGCGAAGCCGCGCCAAAAGTGCAGGCGATCGCGGCGGGCGGCCGATGCGGACCGGCTATGTCACACGACCGCGCGCTGATCATCACCGATGGAGGAGTGGGGGGGCTGCTGGCGTGCTGGGCCGAGGGCGTTGTGCGGGCGCAAATGGATGCGGCCGCGCTGCGCACGGCGGAGAGGACGGTCAGCGCGGCGAGAACGCGCGAGAAGGATCCGCGGCCGGTCGCCTGGCTGGCGCCCCTGCCGATGCCCGCCCGCCAAAGGCGGCGGGAAGCCGTGGAGCGCCACGCCGAGTTGTGCTCGCTGCTGTCGGTTGTCGAGCGGCCGGTCGAACCCTTCGAGCGCGACGTGGCGGGCGGGATGGGTGAGGCGCTCCTCAAGGATGTCGTGACCGGCGCGGCGGCGACGCGCTTGCTGCTGGCCGCCGCGGAAGATGCCGTGCGGCTGGGGCTGTCGCGGATCGTGTGGCCGGTGCACCTGGGGGATGGGACGCGGGGCGCAGGACCAGCCGGCAGGGCGAGCGGGGTCGACCGCCTGGCGAGCGTCTTCGAGCGGGCGTTGCTGGTGGGGCAGCTTGCATCGATCGACCTGGCGGAGAGCCTGCGGGAAGAGGGCGTGCGGAGCGCGGGGAAGGGTGTGGCGATCGAGACGCCGTATGTGGACTTCACCGATGTACAGATGATGGAGCTGGCCCTCGACATGGACTGCCCCGTTGCAGCCGAGTCGGGCGCGTGGGTCTGCGAGCGCGAGGGCGGGGGGTCGAAGGGGCAGGGGGGGTGGCCGGGGTGCGGTTCGTGCGATTCGTGCGTGCGATGGCGGCGGGCGCTGCGCGCGGTGGATCCGGCAGGCGATTCCGCGCCCGCACAGGCGGCGTCCTAGAGTTCATCGATGCCCGATGAGCGGATCGAACTCGACCCCAAACGCTGCCACGGCAAGCCCGTGATCCGCGGCACCCGCGTCCCGGTGGCGACGGTCGTCGGTTCACTGGCCGGCGGCATGTCGATGGACGACGTCGCCCGCGAGTATGACCTGACGCTCGACGACATTCGCGCAGCGCTGCGATACGCGACCCGCCTGCTCGACAGCGAACAACACTTCCCGCTGGCCGGGTAGGACTTCATGCGCTTTCTGCTTGACGCCAACATGCCCCGGGCTGCGGCCGGCGCGGTCGCAACCCGGGGGCACGACTGCATTCACGTCCGTGACACATCGCTTGCTTCGGCCAGTGACGCCGAGATCGCTGCGTTTGCGCGGGAGCACGGCCTGGTTATCACGACGCGCGACTGGGGCTTTGCGGATATCCGCATCTACCCACCCGCGGATTACGCAGGCATCATCGTGCTGTGCCTGCCGGATACCGCGACGGCGTCGCTGATCGCTGACGTGTTCGGAGCCGTTCTCGACAACGTCGAGGTTATGCGATCGCTGCCCGGCAGTCTCGTCATTGCCGAGGCAGGGCGCATCCGTCTGCGCCGCGGCTGAGTACCACCTCATCCACTGGCCGACGCTGTCCGTGCGGTATGTCCGTTCTCGTTCCGGGTGGCAAGCTCCGGCTCGAACCGCACCCCGCCCCGCAGCGACGTCACATCCGCTCCGCTCGGCTCCTGGAAGATGCGGAGGCCGA
>CAYWRO010000095.1:0-12119 GCA_964460345.1 uncultured Phycisphaeraceae bacterium
CCCCCCCCCCCCCCACCCCCCCCCCCCCCCCCCCCCCCCCCCCCCCCCCCCCCCCGGGGGGGGGGGGCTTGTTTGACGGGGTCATTATACCCTCAGAAACCAGGCTGTCCACTGTCGTCTTCATCTTCCTGGTCAAAGTTTTGTTGCCCCTGCTGCATGGACATGCCCACGGCCGCCCCCGCCTCGATGACCGGGGCAGGGATGAATAGGCGGGCATGGGCGTTTCCGTCACCCGCGCTCACCCCAAAGCCCACGGGAGGCAGCTCCGGCGGCACGCGGGGCTGCACCCCGGTCTGCATGGCGATGAAGGGGGCGATCATCTGGTAGATGCTCTGGGTGCCAAGGTACCCCTCGACGATCCGCCCGGTGGGCAGGCCCTCGCCGACCCGCTTGGTCATCGGTTCGGTGCTGAGCCCCTGGCCGGTCTTGGCGGCCTCCATCGCAGCCTGGAGAACCATCGAGTTCTTGGCGAAGGTCTGCACCACCCCCCCGTTGGCGGCGGCGATGTACCCGTTCAGGCCCGCCGGGCCAAAGAGCATCTGGATCTGGGCCGCCGCCGGGTTCGTGCCGTCGCCGGTCATCTGGAGCGTCCACCCCGCCGCGGCGGTCCCGCCGACCGTGGTGGCCTCGGGCTGCCACTGGGTGGCGTATGTGAGGCCCTCGGCGGTCTGGCCGTTGAGCTCGGTCAGAGTGGCCTGGAAGCCTTCGATGTACCCGGCCGGGTCATCGGTGGCGGTGTAGCTCACGGCGTTGGCAAACAGCCCGCCGGGCACCATCAGCGCCACGGGGGCGCCGATCATGTACGAAAAGCCCGACACCCGCTCGATCTGCCCCGTGAGCATGTTGGGGGCGATCTGGGCCGCGGGATCCTCCTGGGCCTTGGCGGTGAAGTCCTTGATGAACTGCCTCATCTTGTCGCCCGCCGCGGCATCGACCGAGAAGGCGATGAGATACTGCTGCTTCGGAAGGCGGGAGAGATAGGTGGAGGCATTGCCGGCCTCGGAGACGACGCCGGCCATGTAGGAATCGGGCTTGAAGCGGACGACGGCGTCGAAGGTCGCGCCCTGGGCGGCGGCCGTCAGGCCGGTGACGTAGACCTGGGCATCGCGAGAGACCGACTCCCGGAGCCACTCGGCGGCGGGCGACTGCGGCATCTCCATGCCGGGCATGCCCATGTTCATCGCCATCTGCTCCTGCATGACGGTCATGAACTGCTCGACAAGCTGGCGGGTATTCTCCGCGTTCACGATCACCGCGACGTTGGCGTCATCAACCACCTTCTCCGCGGCGGGGCCGAGGAGGGCCTTGTGGGCGTCGGCGTTGCCGCCCTGGCCTTCGTAGTTCTGCACGTTTTCAAGGAGCGGGCTGAAGACGGCGTAACCATCCTCGAGTTGGCGGGCAAACAGCTTCGGGCCGCCGCCGGGACGCATGGCGTGGATGCCGTCCTGCTCCTCGGAGCCGAGCATCTCCATAAAGCCCTGGAAGTCCTTGACCGGAACAAGGGCGACGTAGGGGGGCTCCTCCTCAACATCGGACCACCCGCGGATGAACACCGCCGCCGGCTTGGTTGAGTCGATGACCTGTCCGAGCCCCTGCATGTCGAGGAGTTGCTGGATGCTGGCCATCCCCGGAACGGGGAGCTTCGCCGCGGCGGTGAGCGCCTGGAGGTCCTTGTCGAGGCTCTGGATGCTTGGCAGCGTCACCGTGACCATGGCATCTTCCGGCACGCGGTCCATGAGGGGCGGCAACGCGACGGTGGCGGAAGTCAGAGCGAGGGGGAGTCCGGCGCAGAGGGCAAGAAGAGCCTTGCGTGTCATGTGATCTGTCCTTTCAGTGACGGCTGGGAGTTGCGTAAGCGCGGCGCATGCCGCCTGACCGCAGCACCAATGGTACCTGGCATACGCGGTCCGCTATCTTGACGTTACGCCCGCGACCTCGAGGAGGAAACGGGAAGCGCTGCCCCCGAGGTCGGCTACGCACAGCCACCGTACAGTCTGGCCCATCTCCTCCGACTCAGGATTGACCACGTGATTCATGCATTGATTCTCATCGCCTCTCTTGTCGCGCTGACCCTCGGCGCCGAAGCCCTGGTGCGCGGTTCGGTCCGCCTCGCTGAGCGGATGGGAGTCTCCTCGTTCTTCATCGGGCTGACGATTGTCGGGTTCGGTACGAGCTCGCCGGAACTGTTCACCTCGATCGCGGCAGCCCTGCGGGGCGCGGGCGATATTGCAGTTGGCAACGTGGTCGGCTCCAGCATCTTCAACATCGCGGTGATCCTCGGCGCAGCGGCCCTGGTGTACCCAATCCGGGTCCAACTTCAGGTTGTCAAGACGGAGGTGTGGGTCACGATCGCCGTCGCGGTCCTGCCGTGGCTGGCCATCCTGAATGGCGGCGTGATCGGCCGGCCTCTCGGCGCACTCTTCTTCGTGGGGCTCATCGGGTTTCTCATCCGAGGCTACCGAATCGGACGCGCGGCCCACGAGGAGACCCTGCAGCCCGGCGAGCTTCCGCCCCTGCCCTCGGGCGAGCCCCCGGAACAGCCCGGCAAGCCCAACGTGTGGGTGAACGCCGCGCTGGCGGGGGGCGGCATCGCCCTGCTAGCGGTCTCGGCGCACTATTTCGTTGAATCGGCGAGTGCGATTGCGCGCTCGCTCGGCGTGAGCGACCTGGTGATCGGGCTCACGATCGTCGCGGCGGGGACGAGCGCTCCGGAGCTTGTCACCAGTGTCATGGCGGCGCTGCGCAAGCAGCCGGACGTCGCGGTCGGCAATGTGCTCGGCTCAAACGTCTTCAATCTTGCCGGCATCCTTGGCCTGACATGCGTCATCAAGCCACAGGAAGTTAGCAGGCAGGTGCTCGTGCTCGACACGCCGGTGCTTCTCCTGGCGAGCCTGGCGCTGTTGCCGATCATGGCGACCGGGGCGCGCATCAGTCGCCCGGAAGGCGCAGCGCTGCTGATCGGATACACGCTTTACGCCCTGGTGCTGTTCCTGCTGGCCCCGGGATGGTTCGGGGCGCCCTGACGTGTCAGGCCAACTCTTGCCAGAGATACAACAGCATCTCGCTGGCGAGCGCCGCAATCACCCATACCAACGACCAGATCCAGAGGTCCCCTTGAACCAGGTCGCTCGGCCCAAGCGCGGCGACTGCACCGAGGTAACAGCCGACCGCACCCGTTCCGGCAAGACTCAGCCTCGCGGAAAGCGTTGTCGGGCCGAAGAACGCGCGGCTGAACCGGGCTTGCAGCATCGGCATCGAGAACAACAATCCGTACACGAGAACGCGCGCCCTCCGCAGCAGGTGTGAAGGTAGATCGAGTTGCATGGCAATCATGACCACTGCGCCCGCGGCCATTCCGATCAACAACGCCTTGAGTATCGCCACGACGACCTTCATTCGAACCAACAGTACCTTATCGACGGCGAAAGGCGAAGCGCACCGGCCCACCATCGCAACTGTGACATCCAGCCTGCGTATGACCTGTCATGGACGGGGCGCCGCCGGAACCGCCGATCGCGCGAGAGATTTGGTCGACGAGCCTGCCACCGTGTCCGACCTGCCGCTATGACCTGTCCGGCCTGCCTGACGGCCGCTGCCCGGAGTGTGGCACGCCGTTCACAGCCGCGCAGCTGCTCGCCGCCCCCACGCGAAGGGAGTTCCTGTCAGACAAGGGCGCGGATCTGCTGATCATCGTCGCGGTCGCCCTCCCGCTTACGTGCGTCAGCACAACCCTCGACGAAGCGGTGAGCCTGACGGTGGCGACCTGGGCTCTGGCCCTCGTCTGGTACCTCTTGCGCGAGCGGGCGATTCGCGCCGGACGAACCGGCTTGCTGCTCTGGCTGCTCCTGCCGGCCGTGCAGACGACGATTCTGGCCATGCAGACGCGCGAGCCGGCGCTTCCGCTGTTTGCCTTCGGTGCCGGCGTTGGGATCTTTGCGGTCGATGGCGCTCTCAGCCGGGGACGTGCGCTGGCGTGGCGATTCCTGTTCTCCGTGCCGGCAGGCGGCCTGCTCACACTCGGTAGTTGGATGTTCGTCGAGAACCTCATTGACCTGCTGGCCGGCCACCACTGGAGCGCCTGGTTCGATTCACCATACGACTCGTCGCAGTACCCTCCAACCACGCGCGAAGCGGTTTGGTGGTCGCTCGTACTGCTCGGGGGCGGCGGTGCCTGCGCGATGTTGAGATGGTGGGCGGTTCGAGCGGCGCAACAGGACTGATCGCACACTTCGAACGAAACATCCGCGCGGCCGGACGATACGAAGGGCCGCGCGAATGCAGGATTTCACGACAAACGACCTTGGCGCGGGCCACGGATGCCATAGGCGACCCGCGCCAAGATCGGTGAACGGATCGTGTTTACGGACATGCTCCGCCGGCAGAGGCTGGGAACCAGCAATCCAGGAAGCTCAGCAGATCGAAGACATCCACGCCGGACGCCCCATCGCGGTCGGCGTAAAACGAGCCGGCAAACCAATCGTCCAGGTACGCCAGCAGGTCGAACACGTCGACCTGGGCCGCATCGCCGTCGGCCTCGCACCCGCACGGGTGCACGATGCGCGCAACCGCTCCGCCCGGCGAAGTCGGACCGCCGGTGGTGCTGGTCAGGACGTAAATCTCGCCCTCCTCGTCTTCGCCGATCCCCAGGACATACCGGCCCAGCGGCGCATCGTCGGACCCGAGCCGGAACTCGCGAATGACCGACAAGTCCGCGGCGTCGGCGTCAAGCCAGAAGAGCCGGCCGTCAGGAGCGCCGAATCCCGTGGACCAATCGGCGAAAACGTACTTGCCGACCAGCCCATCAAACCGCGAGCCTCGATAAACGTATCCGCCGACGACTGCCAGCCCATCACCATGCGTGTACGCCGCGACGGGATCGAGCAGCGGCTCGCCGTGCAGCCCGGTCGTGGCGCAGGTGAGCGGCGGGATGGAAGGTGCGGCCGGATCGAAGCAGTGGAACCCTTCGCGCAGAACCCAGCCATAGTTGCCGCCGTTGACGACGACGTTGATCTCTTCAAAGAGCGCCTGGCCCACATCGGCGACGAAAAGGCGCCCGTCTCCGCCGGGCCCATCATCAAAGGAGAATCGGTACGGATTCCGCATGCCGTAGGCGTAAATCTCGTCGAGCCCCGGGCCGCCGACAAAGGGGTTGTCGGCCGGAGCGCTGTACGTGCCCGGCGCGCCGTTGACATCGATGCGCAGAATCGACCCAAGCGCCGTTTCGATGTTCTGTCCGTTCCCGTCGGGCCCGTGACTCGGCGGCATGTCGGTCAGGCCATCATGCGCGCCGCCGCCGTCACCGAGCGTGAAGTACAGGTAACCATCCGGCCCGAACGCAACGCCGCCGGAGTTGTGGTTGAACTGCGGCTCATCGACTCGGAACAGGATCGTGCCCGTCGGGTTCGCCAGGTTCGGATCCGCCGAGACGGTGAACTCGGCGAGCACTTCTTCGTGGCATCCACGCGACGTTCCGAAGCACGGTTCTCCGGGCGCGCCGGCGCGAGCCCTGCTGTAGCGCACAAAGAACCGCCCGTTGCTCTCATAATCCGGGTGAAAGGCCAGACCGAGCAGGCCGCGCTCATCAAAGCCAGGACTGACCGCCACGACCTCACCGGCCAGATCGAGGAACGGCGTTGGAAGCAGGTTGCCCTCCCGATCGATGATGCGAATGGCGCCGGCCTGCTCAAGCACGAACAACCGGCCGGAGCCGTCGCCCGCGTGCGTCATCCCGACAGGCGCAACCAGCCCGGAGCCAACCTCCTGGAGCGCAACGGTGATGTTCCCCTTCTGAATGTCTGAAAGCTGGCCCCGGACCGCTCCGGGCTGAAACTCCGTGTTGTGGATGTTCACATAGAAGTTCGACGGCTCCGCGAGAATCTGGCTGATCTGCGCAAGGTTCGCGTGCACGAACGAACCGGAGAGGACACCCGAACCGCCTGTCACACCAAGACCGATGAAGACACCGGCGTTCACACCGGAGGGTGCATTCGGTCCATGGATGTGCATCGCGGTCGGCGCGGCGATGTTGCCATAACGAAAACTCCAGGAGATCTGGCCCGATACATCGTTCAACGTGATGGTCCCGAGCGCAAAGCCGTCCGCATCCCCTCCAGCGGCCCCGACCTCCTGCAATCCGTCCATGCTCAGGAAGAAGGTTCGCGTCTCCGCCAGCGCCGTTCCGCCGGCCAGGGCCATCGCCGCGGCCGCCGCGCAAAGTCGTCCATGCATCGTGTGCCTCCCTTACTCAAGTTCGCGCGTAAGACAGCCGTGCGCCGCCGCCGCGGCGTTCTCTCGCGCAGTGTCATTGCCGTTGGCTCACGCGCGCCAGGTCAGCGCGCCACAGGTACTGATGTCGCGGCGCGCCGCGGTTCTTGCCGAGTTTCACAGCGCAGTGCAAAACCCCCGAACCAGGGTAGACGGAGCCGCTCAATCAAGCTTGGGCGAGGTCAGCAGCCGGCGAACCACAGATCGAGGTAAGCCAGCAGGTCGAAAACGTCGATCGTCGCCGGCTCATCCCCCGTCATCTCGGCCGCGGCGTTCGATGCGAACCATCCGTCGAGATAGGCCAACAGATCGAAGACGTCGACAGCCTCGTCCTCGGTCCGATCGGCGGGGCATGCGGGGACGCAGCTTTCGATGAATCGCTGGTGGATGACATCCCAGTAGTTGGACAGGCTGCCGTCGTAACCGAGGGCCCACATGCCGCCCCCTTGCAGCCCGCGCGATTCAACGAGGTCCCACTTCAGGTTGATGCTCGCCGCGTTATCGAGCCAGACCTGATGCCATTGGCCGCCTTCCTCCCAGCGATACCACGGCGATTGAGAGTTGGGGTCCCACTGTGTCCCCCCCTGCGTCACGATGCCGGCGTCGCGCACGCGCGGGCTGTTCATCCAGTCCACGACGGTTGCATACGCCGCGGGTGATGCCGTCTGCCACTTGTCGCCGTAATACGGCAGCCCCAGGACGATCTTGCTGCGATCAACCCCAGCGTACTGCGTATCGATCGTGTTCGTGAGATTGATGCTGCCGCCTGTCAGCGGCGCGGTCGGCCCGCTCGTCGTCGACCAGGAGCCGTAGTAGTTGTACCCCATGATAAAGACGGCGTCGCAGGCGTCGGCGACCGCGGGCAGGTCCCAGCGGCTTCCCCAGTTCACCGGCGGCGTGGCGATTGAGATGTGCATCCCCGGTCGGCGATCGTCGAGGTAGTCGCGCATCTCCGTGAGAAAAACCGGCATGTATGAGGCCCAGCCGTTCGTCGCCGCGCCTTCGAAATCAATGTTCACACCGTCGGCGTTGCCGGCAACGACCTGCTGGTAAATGTTGGCGTAGAACGTCTGACGCCGCGCCGGGTTGGAGACGAGGGCAAGTACTGCGTTGGGATCAAACAGCGTCACGACAACGACGACCTTGACGTTGTGCGCGTGGGCAGTGTTGACGACGCTGGTCCACGGCCAGCCGCGCGTCTCCGTCACCTGGCCCTCCGCATTGACGCCGATGCTGAAGGCCGCCAGATGCGTCAGGTGATCCCAGCGGATGTTGTCGGTGCTCTCCCAGTACGGGAGATAGCCAAAGACCGTGCGGCAGGGCTGCGTTTCACCCCTGGGTGCCACCGTCAGAGAGGGGCCGCTGATCAATTCGGGGTTCACTTCCGCATCCGGCGGTACCTGCAATGCGTTGCCGTACCAACCTTCCGGTGCGGCGGGCGCCGCGCCGACCGCGTCGGGGGGGAGAACCTGCCCGAAGGCCTGAGTAGCCGCCGCGGCGGCCGCCAGAACGAACGCTGAAAGATGCGCCATTCTAAGAGTCTAATCGAAATCGACCGGCCGGGCCATACCAAATGGCGATGCTGGAGAACCGATACGATCCGCCGATGCCTCCCGCCGACGCCGCCACCGCCGAGATCCGCCGCGTAGATCCGATCATCGGGCTCGAGATCCACGTGCAACTTGCGACCCGCACGAAGATGTTCTCGCGCTCGCTGAACCCCGCCCACGCGGCGGGCCAGGGCACAGAGCCGAACACGCTGATCGATCCAACCGTGCTCGGCCTGCCCGGGGCATTGCCGGTGATCAATCGAGCGGCGGTCGAGATGTCCATCATGGTCGGCCTGGCGCTGGGCTGCTCCATCGCGCGGCAGAGCCGGTGGGATCGCAAGAGCTACTTCTACCCCGATCTGCCCAAGGGGTACCAGATCAGCCAGTACGAACTGCCGCTCTGCTTTGATGGGGCCGTCGATCTTCCCGCAGCCGACGAGCAAGGCAGGCCGGATGGCGCCGCCGCGGCGAGCCGGATCCGCATCATCCGCGCCCACCTGGAAGAGGACACCGGCAAACTCCTGCACGAAGCCCCCGGAGGAGGCCGCATTGATGACACCCTGCTCGACCTGAACCGCGCGGGCACGCCCCTGTTGGAGATTGTCACCGCGCCCGACTTCACCAGCGCCGATCAGGTCGTCCTCTTCGCCCGGGTGCTTCGCAACATCTGCCGCTTCCTGCAGGTCAGCGAGGGGGACATGCAGAAGGGGCACATGCGCTTTGAGCCCAACATCAACTGCTCGATGACGCTCGCCGATGGGCGAACCGTCAAGACGCCCATCGTCGAAGTGAAGAACCTGAACTCGTTCCGCTCGCTCAAGGGCGCGATCGAGCACGAGCTTGCCGAGCAGCCGCGCCGCTGGCTTGAGGACCGCCGCGAGATGGGCCCCGGCCAGAAGCGCACCCGCGGCTGGTCTGACACGCGCCAGGTCACGCTACCGCAGCGTGAGAAGGAAGACGTTCACGACTACCGCTACTTCCCGGACCCGGACCTGCCCCCGATCACCGTCAGCGCGCGCTGGCTGGAGGAGATCCGGGCTCGCGTGCCGGCACTGCCCATGGCGCGCCAGCAGCGCTACACGCGCGACCTCGGCCTGCCCGTCAAAGATGCCGCCGCCCTCACCGACGAGCGCGATGTCTGCTTCCTGTACGAGAACGCCGTCGCCGCGGCGATGGACCGCGGGCTGGAGGCCCCGCGCGCGGCCCGGGCGGTGGCGAATCTGCTCCTTCAATCGGGCGCCAAGCGGGCCAACGAGCAGGGCGGACTCGTCAGCGATCTGCCGATTAAGCCCGCGCAGATCGCCGGCATCGCCCTGCTGCGCGAGGCGGGCGACCTCTCGGCCGCGGGGGCGGACGAGCTCTTCGGAATGTTCTGCGGCGAGGGCAAGGGGGCCGGCGGCATCCTTGCAGAGGCCGAGCCCCGCGTTGTCGCCGAGCAGATGGGCCTGCTGACCATCCGCGACGAGGCAGCCCTCGACGCCTGGGTTGACCAGGCGATCCGCGACAACGAGGCCGCGGCGGCTGACGTCCGGGCCGGGCGGCACCAGGCCCTGGGCCGCCTGATCGGGGCGGTCATGAAGCTGAGTGGCGGGACGGCAGACGCCCGCCGGGTGCGCGAGGCGCTCCTGGAACGACTGGGCACCTGACCGGCGGCCGGCGGAAATAAACCAGGGGGCCAGACGGGTTCGTGGGGGAGGGATGGGGGCCGCGATGGCGTCGGTATAGTTTGCTGCAATGGCTCGTCTGCTGCTCATCCTGGCGCTCGTCTTCAACCCGCTCGCCTGGCAGGGCGCGGCGTTTGCAGCGCAGCGGGATTGCGGCGACTCCGCCGCGGCGTGCTGCTGCTGTTGCGGACCGGACGCCTGCGAGTGCTGCATCAGCCCGTCTGATTCACAGCCCAAACCGCAGGAGCCCGCGCCGGCCCCGACGAGAGCGCCGGACCTGAGCCTTCCCCCATCGCATCCGCGGGCCGCCCTGGCCCGGCCTGATGCAGACGATGGATCGGCCTTGCGTTACGAGGCGGGTCGATGGATCGCAGCGCTGGTTCCAGCGCTTGAGCGGCTGTGCATCTGGCGGACCTAGCGCCTCCCCCCAGGGGCAGTGCGCGCCCGCTGCGCCGCCCACGCACAGCACCATTCACCATCACGTCCATACAACCGCTCGCGCCGGGTTACGCCCGCGCCGGCTTCGAAAGGAACACCCATGCCATCGCGCATGATCCGCGGCTTCGCGCCGCTCGCCATTTCATCGCTTCTCCTCGTCGGATGCTCTGGAACGCAGCGCACCGCCTCTGACCCCGCGCCCGCCCCCGCAGCGCCGGTCGTCGCGGCGGCCGCCGAGCCCACCGCCGCCACGGCCCCCCCCGCCCCCGCTGCCACCACCGGCCTGGTCAAGGCGGACCAGGTCAGCATGTACGTCACGGGGCTGAGCTGCCCCTTCTGCGCGACCAACCTGGAGCGCAGCATGACGAAGCTGCCCGGCGTGCAGGACGTCTCCGTCGACCTCGGCACGGGTGAAGCGAAGGTGATGCTCATCGGCAAGGACCGCCCGACCTACGAGCAGCTTGAGAAGGCCGTCAAAGACAGCGGCTTCACCTTCCAGCGCTTCGCCGCCCAGCGCGCGGAGTCCCAGCCATGAGCGGCGCCCGCACCATCGTCGCGGCCGTCGCCGCCGCGCTCGCCGCGGCAGCGAGCGCCGCCGCCCAGGAAGCGATCAACACCAGCGCGGCCACGCAGCCGGGCAAGGGCGTCTTCTCCTACAGGCAGCAGCTTCGCTACACGCACTACGACAACGACCCCACGGACCTCGAACGCGAGGTCGACGAATGGGTCTCCAAAAGCATGATCTCGTACGGGATCACGGGGAATCTCTCTGCGACGCTCGAGGTGCCGTTCATCTACCAGGACGTCGACTCCAGCGAGGGGGATGAGAGCGACTTCGGGATCGACGACCTGCGCCTGATGTTCAAGTACCGCCTCTGGCAGAACGACTACGGGCCGACGAGCACCGCCCGCGTCAGCGTCATGGGCGGCGCGCGCATCCCGACGTTCGACTCACCCTTCTCGACCGAATCCTTCAACCCCATCCTCGGCGCGGTTTACACGCACATTCACGAGCGCCACGGCTGGAACGCATCGCTGCACTGGGACTTCACCACCGGCGGCGATTCCGATCCGCTCCGCCCGCGCTCGGGGCTGGCCGATGCGCTCAGTTACGACGCCGCCTACCTCTACCGCCTCTCGCCGGCGGAGTACGCGGCGGACACCGCGGGCTCCTGGTACATCGTGGCCGAGCTCAACGGCGTCTACGAGACCAACGGGGACAACGAGATCCTGCTCGCCCCCGGCATTCTCTACGAGGCGCGCGAGTTCGCGCTGGAAGCCAGCGTGCAGCTCCCGGCCGTGCAGGACCTCGACCACCGCCCGGAGCGCGAAGTCTCCGTCGTTGTGGGCGTGCGCCTGCTCTTCTGACTTCTCAAGCCCCGCCCGCCGCTTCCACGCCGCCGCTGCGCTGCGAATGACTTCGCAGCCGGCGGCGGCGTTCTTCGTTAGTCCAGCGCTTCCGCCTCGATCCCCGCCGATTCCCCCGCGAGCTTCTTCTCGACGTACTTGCGCACCCACGTCTCGAAGGACTTGCCGTGCGCTGCATCGCGCCCTGAGAAGCTCACCGCGCGGATGTCGGCGTAGGCGACCTTCACCGGCGTCTCCTCCTTCGGCGTCAGCAGCCGCACGTACGACTCGGCGAGCCGCGCGCCGCGCCGGCGGTCGAAGATGTACCCCATCACCTCATCCCCGCCCGCGAGGCCGAGCGTCACATCGCCGCGGTAGTCGAAGGCCTTCTCCAGCACCTCCATCGCGGCCGCCTCATCGCTCAGATCAAAGGCGCACCCCTGCAGCGTGGCCCGCTCGGCGGCGATCCGGTCTCCGGCGTCTGACTTGGTTTCCTGCGGCATCTCGATTCCTTTCAGCCGAACACGCGCCCGCTCTCCGGGTCCATCATCGTCCACCCGGCGGCGCGGCAGAGCCTCATCAGCACGGGGAACGCAAACTCCTCATCCGTCATCGTCGCCAGCACCTGCGCGACCTCGCCGCTTGCGCCTTCCATCATCGGGATCTCCAGGATCAACCCCGGCCCGTACGCCAGCGCCATCCCCGGCGACTTGCCCAGCCCCTCCGGCCCGGAGCCGTCCGGCCAGCAGTTGAACCCCTTGAGCGTCGCGACGACGTCCTTCACCGACCCCATCGAGGGGGGCGCCCCCCCCCCCCCCCCCCCCCCCCCCGGCCCCCGCGCCCGCCCCCCGCCCCC
>CAYWRO010000096.1:0-12040 GCA_964460345.1 uncultured Phycisphaeraceae bacterium
CAACGACGCCGCACGGCCCGTGAAGCTCGGCTCGTCCGCATCACCGATGTTTCGCCGCGGGACGGCCTTCAGAATGAGCCGGGGCTGGTCCCGACGGCCGACAAGGCGCGGCTCGTGCGTGCCCTGTGCGCAGCCCACGTCGATGAGATCGAGGTCACCTCGTTCGTCTCCCCCAAGTGGATCCCGCAACTGGCCGATGGGGTTGAACTGCTGCGGATGCTGCGCGATGACCCGCCGGCGGATGCGGCCGCAGCCGACGAGCGAAAGCGGCCCGTCTTCTCGGCGCTCATCCCCAACGTCCGCGGCATGGACGCCGCCGCCGCCGCGATCGACGAGGGGTGTCCGCTCGACAAGATCGCCGTCTTTACCGCGGCCAGCGAGACCTTCTCGCAGAAAAACACGAACGCGAGCATTCGAGAGACGCTCGACCGCTTCCGCCCCGTGGTCGCCACGGCCAAGGCGCGCGGCCTTCCGGTGAGGGGGTACATCTCGTGCGCCGTCGAGTGTCCCTTTGAAGGCCGCATCGAGCCCGGGAAAGTCACCGATGTCATGCTGCGTCTGCTCGATGTCGGCGTAGACGAGATCGACCTGGGTGACACCATTGGCGCGGCAGAGCCCGACTCGATCATCGCCCTGCTCGGCGCGGTAGAGGTGGCTCTGCTGGCGGTTGAACGCCGCCCGCTGCTGACATTGCACCTGCACAATACCCGCGGCACGGCCGTCGAGTGCGTTCGCACCGCCCTCGGCCTGGGCGTGCGGTCCTTCGACGGCGCGGCGGGTGGTCTGGGCGGGTGCCCGTACGCCTCAAAGCCGGGCGCTCGTGCGCCGGGCAATCTCAGCACGGAAACCCTCGTCCGCGCTGTGCGTGAGGCCCAGTACGCCTCAACCGTCGACGAGCCTGCGCTGGCCACGGCCGGGGCGGTGGCGCGGCAGATTCTCGAATCATCGCGCGCCCCGGCGGGAGAGAAGCCGTGATTACGATTGACATCGTCGGAGCGGTCGCGCACGTCACGCTCAACCGACCCGCCAAGCGCAACGCCATGACGCCGGAGATGCTTCGCCAGATCGCCGCGGCCCCGGCCGAGGTGGCCGGCAGGGCACGCTGCATCCTGCTCAGCGGTGCGGGAGACGTTTTCTGCGCGGGCTTCGATCTCAAGCTCTGCCTGAAGGACGACACGGCGATGGCGGACCTGCTGCGCGAACTCAAGGAGGCGATCACTGCCCTGCGCCAGTCGCCGCTGCCGGTTGTGCTCTGCGCGACCGGCGCTGCCGTCGCCGGAGGCTGCGCCCTGCTGGCCGGCGCGGATCTGGTCGTGGCGGATGAAGCGTGCAAACTGGGGTACCCCGTCATCCGGCTGGGGATCAGCCCGGCCGTCAATGCGCCGACGCTCCGCGGGCGCATCGGCGACGGCCCCTCCCGCGCACGCCTTCTGGATACGCGTCTCATCGATGGCGTGCAGGCCGCTCGGATCGGGCTCGTCCACGAGCTCCTCCCGACACCGGCGGAGGCCCGGGCCGCCGCGGCGCAGATCGCCGCCGACCTGGCCGCCAAGCCCCCGGCCGCCGTCGCGGCAACGAAGGGGTGGCTCAACGACCTGGAGGACATCACGCCGGAGCAGATGGCCGAGGCCCTGGCGGTTTCCCTCGCTCTGGCGGGAGGAGACGAAGAGCGATCGCGTCTGGCGGCCTTGTGGGCCTGATTGGGCACGCGACCGGCCATCGGCGCGTGACGGGCGGGGCGCGTCGCCGCTATATTGCTCGCGATGAGCGTCACGGAAGATGGTGCGGGCATGCTGCCCCACGGGTGCGAAGTTTGTGTGCTGGCCAGCGGATCCTCGGCCAACTGCACCGTCGTTGCTTTCTCCTCCGGAACGCTCCGGCGGGTCTGCCTGATTGACCTCGGCCTCTCGCCGCGGCGGACCTTCAAACTACTCGATGAACTCGGCCTCTCCCGCGACCAGGTCGACGACGTCGTCCTGACGCACCTGGACCAGGACCATTTCCAGCGCGGCTGGCTCAGGGCGCTTCCCGGCCACGCGCGCATGTGGGTGCACCAGGGGCACGTGCACCGGATCTCGCGCCAGGCTTCGCAGGCCCGCACTGCCCTCCGACACGGCCGACTTGAGGTCTTCTCGGATTCGCTGCGCCTTCGCCCGGGGGTCGAGGCGAACGTGCTGATGATGCCGCACGATGATTGCGGCGCGGCGGTCTTCCGATTCGAAATGCGCTTCCACGACGGCCGCGAAGCCTCGCTCGGCTTTGCAACGGATGTGGGCCGCGCGACCCGGTCGCTCGTGGATCACCTCGCCGGGGTGGATGTTCTCGCCCTGGAGAGCAACTACTGCCCCCGGCTGCAGGCCGCCTCCGGCCGGCCGGCATACCTGAGGCGCCGAATTACCGGCGGCGCGGGGCACCTGAGCAACGAAGAGGCGCTGATGGCGATCCACCGGATCGAGCCTCGCGAGCACGTGATGCTCCTGCACCTGTCGCGCGATTGCAACGATACGGACCTGGTCGCCTCCATGCACGCCGGCGCGGACTACGCCTTGACAATCGCCGACCAGAACACACCGACGCGCTGGGTGCGCGTGCAGGGGCGACGACCGGCGACGTCGGAAGCGCTCTTTGCACAGACCGCGCCCCTGTTCTCGCATCTTCTGGAGCCACAGCAATCGTGACGGCGACTGCGCGCTCATGGCCGGATGAAGGACACGCCGCGGAGGAGAAAGTCCGCCTGGCCACCTCACCGGCGGGAAGGTCCGCCCTGAAGAGGCTGCATCGGTTTAAGGCCATGCTGCGGCGCTTTCTGCATCTGCGCAGCGGGATCAAGATCGACGGCGTGTACTACAAGGAACTCACCGCTATGCCGCTCGCAAGGGCCCTCTCGCAGCGCGGGCCCGGGCAGAAGGCGTATCGCGTCACCTTTCGCGACCGTTCAAAGCAGATCATCCACGCCACGCTTCAGCGGCATTATGGCGACCTGGCCGGACCGGTACGGCTGGGGCGGTATGAAGGGGTGCGGGACCGCCTTCGGCCGGGCATGCGCGTGCTCGATGTGGGGTGTGGCACCGGCTACACCAGCGCGTGGCTTGCGCAGCAGGTCGGCCTGTACGGCGCGGTGGTGGCGCTCGACGCCGATGAGGAAAGCGTAACCTTCGCTCAGCGTCGGTACGCCGTGCAGAACATCGCCTTCGAACTGCACGAGCGGACCTCGCTGGATGGCGAAACCGATGAGTCGTTCGACGGCGTCGTCTGGCTCCAATGGATCCCCGGCGAAAACGACCAGATGCTGCGGGAACTGTGGCGCGTCCTTACGCCCGGCGGCTGGCTCCTGCTGGGGCCCGCGCCGGAGGCGGACGGCGAGGCGGGAATCCTGAACACACTTCAGGCGGCGGAACCCGATCAGTCCGGCTCCCCTTCCGACAGCCAGCCCGCCACCCGAGCGGTGATTGCGGCCCGGCGCGGCGAGGACGTGCTCATTGAGAAGGTGGCAGACCACCGATCCTGACCTCTCCGCCCGGCGCGTCTACCGTAGTTGTAATGGCTTCAAATGATGACATGAACGGCCGGGACCTCCACCGCGTGCTCCCGACGCGCAGCCGGACAGACCCTGCCCTGACGCGCACATTTGCCGTCGAAGCGGCGCGCCTGCTGCACGATGATCGATGCGAAGACATCGTCGTGCTCGATGTGCGCGAGATGAGCCAGGTCTGCGACTACCTGGTTGTCGCTTCGGGCACATCCGACCGGCAGATGTCCAGCGCCGCCGACGATGTGGCCGATGTCGCCGAAGAGATGGAGACCCCCGTCCTCCGCCGCAGCCAGGATCCGCAGGCGACCTGGATTGTCCTTGACAGCCTTGATGTCGTGGTGCACATCTTCGAGCCCCAGACGCGGGCACATTACGATCTCGAACTGCTCTGGGGCGATGCACCGCACATCGAGTGGCGCCGGCCAGAGGAAATCTCACGCGACCGGGCGGGGCTGGGGGACGCGGCGATCGACTGATCGTCCCCAGGGGCTCCGAATGGTTTCGCAGATTGTCCCCGTCAGTCTTGCCGACCGCTCCTACGAGGTGGAAATCGGCCTTGGCTGCCTCGACGAACTCGGACACAGGGTGGTCTCCGCAGTCGGGCAGACCGCCCGCGCGTTCCTCATCGTCGATGCCGGCCTGCCTCTGGCCACCGTGGACGTCGCCCACGCCTCCCTTGCCCGCACCGGCGCACGCGTCGACATCGCGACCGTCCGTCCCAGTGAGGAAACGAAAAGCGTCGCCACCTGGGCGCGGCTCGCCGAGCAGGTCGCGGGCGCGGGCCTGGAGCGTGGTGATCCGATCATCGCCCTGGGAGGAGGGATCGTCGGTGATATCGCCGGTTTCGTCGCCGCGGCGTACCAACGCGGTGTTCCGTTCGTGCAGTGTCCGACGACCCTGCTGGCGATGGTCGACGCCGCGGTCGGCGGAAAGACTGGGGTGAACCTGGCGCTCAAGCGCGAGGAGGGACCGCCGCTGCTGCTCAAGAACATGCTGGGCGCATTCCACCAGCCGGCGGTCGTCCTGGCGGATGTGGGCCTTCTGCAGACGCTTGAGCCGCGGCAGTTCAGCTGCGGGCTGGCCGAGTGTGTCAAGCACAGCTTGCTCTCGGCCGACTTCGGCGAGCCTGACCTGCTGAGTTGGATGGAGACGCACGCGGAGGCAATTCTGAGCCGGAAGGACTCCACGCTGATCGAACTCATCGCACGGAATGTCGCCGTCAAGGCGGCCGTCGTGACCGACGATGAACGCGAGGCGGCCGGCCACGGTGGACGCGCCCTGCTCAACCTCGGCCATACGTTCGGTCACGCGCTGGAGTCCTTGCCCCTTGAGGCCAGCGCCGACGGCCCCGCTTCGCTGGCCCACGGCGAGGCGGTCGCGCTCGGCCTCCTCTGCGCCGCCAGGCTTGCTGAACTGCTCGAGCATCCCGTCGAAGGACTGCGGAGACGCATCGCCGACCTGCTAAAGCGATTCAACCTGCCGACGCACCTGCCGAACACGCCGGACCCGGAACTCGTGCTGGCCCGGATCGAGCACGACAAGAAGACTCGCGGCGGGCTGACCCGCTTCATCGTTCCTGAAAGTGCCGGACGCTGCTCCATCGTCGCCCTGAACGACCGATCGGTCGTGCTGCGCGCGCTCGACTCTCTGTCGGCGCCTCCTGCCCCCCACGCTTAAGGGGATCCCCTAGTTTTCTTGCCCCCCTGCTTCAAGCATTTGGCGACCAGAACCCGATAACCCCAGTGTCTTACAAGGCCTGCGTCAGCCAGGTGCGGCGGCCCAGGGATGGGCACCGCTGAGGGACACGCGTGCGACGGATCGCGATCGTCAACCAGAAGGGTGGTTGCGGGAAGACCACCACAGCCATCAACCTCGCCGGAGTCTTCGCACGATCCGGACGACGGACCCTTCTGGTGGACACCGACCCGCAGTCACACTGCGCCGCCGGTCTGGCGATCCCGGAAAACCGCATCGACCTACACATTGGCGACGCCATGCTCGCGGCAGACACCCGGCCGGTCGATCCGGCACGCCTGCTGTGGCGCGTCAGCCGCCACCTCGACCTGGCGCCGAGCAGCGTTCGCTTGGCCTCTCTGGAGTCCTCCCGCGGCGGGCTGACCAACAAGCCGCAGCCCGAGCAGTGCCTCGCACAGGCGCTGGCGCCCTTCGATGCAGACTACGACATTTGCCTCATCGACTGCTCCCCCGCGATCGGCCTGTTGACCTTCAACGCCCTGTGCGCAGCAGATCAGATCCTCATCCCCGTTGAGACCGGCTTCTTCAGCCTGCAGGGCGCAAGCCGACAGGTCAGCACCATCCGCTCCCTGGCCAAGCGCCTTCACGGCGGCGGCGCTGGTCCGACGACCATGCCGAACTACCGCCTGCTGCCGACGATGCACGACCCGGACAGCGCGCTGGCCCGCGACCTGCTTGAAGAACTTCGCCGCCGCTTTCCGGGCCGGGTCGCCCCGATGGTGATCCGTTTCGATCAACGTCTGCGTGAGGCCGCTTCGTTCGGCCAGCCCATCGTGGAGTACGCACCCGATTCGTCAGGCGCTGAGGACTACCGCGCTTTGGCTGACTGGATGCTCCAGTTGCCGCAGGCCGGTGAGCGTGACGATGGGCAGGACCTGGGCATGGTCAACATCGTGCCCGGCATCGGCGACCGAATCCCGTCGCCGCCGTCAGGGGAGGCCTCCACCGCTCCGCAGAGCGGAGGACGAGCGGCGGAAATGGCGGCACGGGCGCGCAGGCTGCAGGAGATGGCGGCAACCCAGCGGTCGCAGGAGTCCGCCGGAGTTGCGGAAGCTCCGCTCGCTCCGCTGCCGGCGCACGATCATCTCGCTGCGAGCACACGACCCGTCGTCTACGGGGCACGCGGCACGGCCGATGGTGTCACGTTCCTTCAACCTGCTTCACTCGGCAAGAGCGTCTGCATCGCCGGCGAGTTCAACGACTGGTCAACGCATGCGACTCCGATGACGCTCAACGAAACGCTCAATGCGTTTGAACTGCACCTCCCCACCGGCCCCGGCGTGCTGCACTACCGGCTCATCGTCGACGGCCGCTGGATGACCGATCCGTACAACCCCATGATGGCGCCCAACAGCACTGGCGGCACAAACAGTGTCGTGGTCATCCCCGGCGCCCCAAGAACAGCGGCCCGATGCATCGGCTGATGCACAGCACACGTTCCCCTGGACTGATCTGATCACGCGGAGCTTCTCTCATGGCCACCTACCCGCTCAGTCGCCGCGACTCACTTCCGCCACCTCCGTCCGGAGATGAGGACAGCATCGCCGGCCGGATCGGCCCCGAACCGACCGACTACGACGCGCTCGCGGACATGTTCCTCGGTGAGCTCGGCTCCGCGGGGCAGCGCGAGACCACTTCGCAAGCCGCCGCACGCCATGCCAACCACGGCCATGCCGCGGCGCCGCGAGCCACGGTTGAACTGCTGCTCCTCGGACACCTGCCCGTCATGGCAGCTGCCTGGGCTTCTCACTACGTCCGGCACCTCGCGGGCCGGACGTCCGGGCCCGTCGCCTCGCTGCGCCTCGCCGACGGCACCGCCTGGCTCGAACTGTTCAACTCGCCCGCCGGCGCCGCCTCGCCGTCTCACGGCTTCAGCGGAGCCATGCGGACGGCCGCAATTGCGCCGCACTGGATCATCCGCACGGATCCAGGCCGGGAACCGGAGTTGATCGATCACCAGCGAATCTCACAAATCACGCTTTTGACCGGGTGCAACGAAGCGGCCACCGTCGACGCCTATCGCGCCATCAAGCAATTGGTCACCGACTCCAGAGAGCTCCCGCCGCTTCGCATCGCCGTGCTCGGTGGAACGCCCGCCGCATGCCGCCAGGCCGCCGACCGCATCTGCGATGCGTGCCAGGCGTTCCTGGAGATCGAGGTGCACCCAATCACCTGCCCCGGCGCCATCGGCGCGGGCGCGGGCGGTCTGGAGCTCTATCACGGACGCATCAACCTTGACCAGCGGCTGCTGCTGGATCGCATCGGAGCCGTCCATCAAGGCGCTGAGGGCGAGGCGCCCGCGCAGGCAGTCAATCGCACGCCTGCTGAGTTGGTAACCGCCTCGGCTGACGCCGAGCAGACCCCCTCCGCGGCGGCCGCTCCAGCCCCAGCCGCCGCGACGCTCACTCGCGAGGAGCCTGAGGCCTTTCTTTCGGGCGAACTGCCGCGAGTGGAAGACCTGGGCCTGCGTCCCCTGGACGCCGCATGCCCGTACGAAACCGGCGTCCTGCTGGCAACAGACGAGGCGGGTGGGCTGCACCTGCTGGTGCAGTGCAACCAGAGCGGCCAGATTGACGCGGCGGTTCGAGCGTTGAGCGTGGTCGCAGCGTGGGCGAGCGATCATCGACGGCTTCTGGCCGCCGCGGGCGCGTGTGATCAGACGCTCCCCATCCAGCGCCACCTGCTGACCGACTCGCCGCGCGAGGCCCGGAGGCTGCTCGACACAGACATCCGCGTCCACCTGTGCGCCAGCACGCAGCGGGCGCAACACGGATGGATCCTGGCGGATCTGAACTGAACGTTCGCAACGATCCTTTCGCCGACAAATGAAAAGGTCTGGGGCGCTTGCCTCAGACCTTTGTCTTAGCCAGGAATTCCGCCCCGCACCGGAGCGGGACGCGTTTGTCAGGCCGATTCCTTGCGCTTCACGTGCAGGTCGCGCAGACGACGCGGCTTGTTCACGTGATCCAGGTCGATCACGTACTCCGCGCCCTCGTGCTTCACGTCCGGCAGGTCGTAGAGCAGATCGAGCATGATTTCCTCGAGCACCGCGCGCAAAGCGCGAGCGCCCGTGTCGCGGGAGAGCGCCCGCTGCGAAACCGCACGCAGCGCCTCATCGGTGAAGTTCAGCTTCGCGTTCTCCAGGGAGAACAGGTGCTGATACTGCTTCGTCAGCGCGTTCTTCGGCTCCGTCAGGATGTTCATCATCGTCTCGACGTCCAGCGGCATCAACGGCGTGATGACGGGCAGACGGCCGATGAGTTCCGGAATGAGGCCGAAATCGTGCACATCCTGCGGCGTGACCTGCTTGAGCAACTCCGCCTTCTCGTGCGCCGGATCGTGATCGACGAGCGCCTCATCGGTAAAGCCGATGCGCCGCTTGCCGACGCGGCGACGGATGATCTCCTCGATCCCGACGAACGAGCCGCCGCAGATGAACAGGATGTGTGTCGTGTCGATCTGGATGTACTGCTGCTCGGGGTGCTTGCGCCCGCCCTGCGGCGGCACGTTGGCAATGGTGCCCTCGAGCATCTTCAGAAGCGACTGCTGCACGCCCTCGCCCGAGACGTCGCGCGTGATGGAGACGTTGCTCGAGGTCTTGCGGATCTTGTCGATCTCGTCGATGTAAATGATGCCGCGCTGCGCCGCCTCGACGTCGTAGTCGGCCGCCTGGAGCAGTTTGAGCAGCAGGTTCTCGACGTCTTCGCCGACGTAGCCAGCCTCGGTGAGCGTCGTCGCATCGCCGATCGCGAAGGGAACGTTCAGAATGCGCGCCAGCGTCCGCGCCAGCAACGTCTTGCCGGAACCGGTCGGCCCCAGCAGCAGAATGTTCGACTTGTCCAGTTCAATCTCGCCCTCGTTCTTCTCGACGTGCAGAAGCCGCTTGTAGTGGCTGTGCACGGCGACGGAGAGCGCCTTCTTGGCGATGTCCTGCCCGATCACGTACTGATCAAGAAACTCCTTGATCTGTCGTGGCGACGGCACCTCGCGAAACAGCGCACCCGGCGAACTGACCCGTCGGCGCTCCTGCTTGAAAATGTTCTGGCACAACTCCACGCAGTTCGCGCAGACGTACACATCGTTGGGGCCCTCGACCATCGGCCCCACATCGCGGCTCGTCTTGCCGCAAAAGGAGCAGGTGGTCACTTTTCGGCCGCGAAATCCGCTGTTGCCGCCCGGGGCATTGCCGCCGCCGTCTCTGGTGTTCTTCGCCATCAGCGCCTCGTGAGCGTGGTGTGTGGTTCACAAAAAGACAGTCATGCAGTGTATCGGCCCGGAGCCGCTTCGTCTGCATTCTGCGCCCTTGCACGCGTGCCTGGGCGCGTCACGATCGGCCCACTCGCGCCAGTATCACGCGCCAGATCCGCAGCGCGCGTTATCAGTCCTTCGCGGGCGGGAGCGGATCCCCCGCCAGATCAAACCCGGGGGCCGCGCGCAACTCGCCATCCTCGCTGGACATCGGTCTTTCCCGCTGCGGCGCCCGCGGCAGTGCTTCCCCCTTCAGGCGTCCCCTGATCCGTTGCAGCGTGTGCTCATACTCCTCCTGCGAGATCTCCCCGCGATCGCGTGCCGCACGCAGGCTCGTCACCAGCCCCGCGCCATCCGCCTGCTCCCGATCGTCCGAGAACACCCGCTTGCGGACCACCATGACCGCGATCCCGAGCGCCAACGCCAGCGCGATCAACACCCCCACCCACAGAATCGCCTCAAGCGCCGCCTCGTTCGTACCCCCTGATGTGGGCATCTCGCTACTCGAACCGGCCCGAAACGATCGCCTCGCGGATCGGCACGATCAGCGTCGGCATCACGCGATCCTGCAGAAGCGTCTCACCCGTCTGCGTCAGGTGATCGAAAATCGCCGGCAGGTTCTTCAGATCGGCGATCGGCCCCACGCGACGCATGGTCATGTACACGCTGATCGGATCCTCGGCCCCCTCGCCGGAGCCCGGCCGCCCGCCGCGGTCTCGCGATCGCGTCTTGATCTCAAAAACCGCCTCGACCGGTTCGCCGCCAAACTGCCCGACCTGCATGCCGAACATCGGCTGACAATCCGTGATCCGCGGGCCGTTGTCGGGCAGCAGCGCGGCCATGGGTGACCCCCGAACCAGGGCCTCGTACACGATCGAATCGTGATTCCCGCCCGCCAGCAGGTCAAACCCGAACAGCACCTCGAGGTAGTCAACATCAATCGGGCTGATGTCCAGGAAGTACGGCGCAACCTCGAGAATCAGCCGGTGCAGGCGGTACGCCTCCTGGAGGGTTCCCGGATTAACCACTCCGGAACGCACGCTCGTCCGGCGGAGCGCCAACCACTGCTGCCCGCCATCGGTGTAGGACGACTCCAGGGCCAATTCATTGGGGTACCGCCGGAACCGGTCCATCGACGGAATCTCCCGCCGGATGCGGTCAAACAGCGACAGCACCGTATCGCGGCGGTTCGGCAGGTCCATCTTCAGCCGAAGCCGCTGATTCACGTACCAATCATTGCAGAATGCAGCAAAACTCTCTGCCATGAGCCCCTCCTCGGGCTATCGAAGTGTACGGTTGCGAACCGCGGCCCGTCGATGCGAGCGTCACTCGGCCAATCCGAAGACGCCGAGCGTCGCGCCCACATCGCTCAGATCAGCACAGGCCACGTCCGCCCCCGCCTCACGCAGCGCTGCAAGGTCATACCTTCCCGTCGCCACGCCCAGGCTCCTGCACCCGTTGGCACGGGCGCAGTTCACATCGTGCGGCGTGTCCCCGATGATCCACACCCGCCCCGGTTCCACCGAACCCCCACACGCCGCGGCGTACTTCCGCAGCGCCACCTCCGGGAGTTCGTCCCGGCTGTGCGGCCGCCGCGTGCACTCATCCCCCCACACCCGGATCGCGAAGCGGCTGGCATCAATCCCGCAGGCCGCCAGTTTGATGCACCCGGTCTGCTCGTAGTTTCCCGTCAGCAGGCCCACGCAGGCGTCCTGACGGCCGTGGAGGGCCCTCAGCAGGTCGTGAACCCCCGGCAGGGCCGCGGCGAGCCCAGGCTCCTGCAGCAGGGCCACGAGGTGCCCCCGGTACCCGTCCCGAAACCGCAGGATCGCGCTCTCCGAGACCTCAACTTCATGCGCCGTCAGCAAATCGGCGATGATCAGCGGATCGAGCCGCCCGGCGAACTCCACGCCATCGATGGAGAAGTGATTGCCGAACAAATCCCGCCCAGCCAGCTCCATCGCCCGAATTCCAACGCCACTGGTTGAAATCAGCGTCCCATCCACATCAAAAAGAAGCAGCGTCGTACTCATCCGTGAATTTCAGCGCGCGATCCGAAAGTTGCTCTCATCCGCGGACTCGGGTACGTCGGCCCGATCCGCGGCGTGAATGTAGCGGTCCATTGCCTGCTGAAGGCGGGTCAGGAAGGCCTCAACCTCCTTTGCCTCTCCCTGCGCCTCAAGCAGGACGCTGCCGTCGTGCTCATTCCGCACCCAGCCGGTCACGTCAAAGTTCGCCGAGAGGGCGCTGGCGGTTGCGCGGAACCCGACGCCCTGAACACGGCCACGATACCTGATCCTGGCCCGCATGAATCGAGGTTAGGCCGCGGCGGGATTTGACGCGGCCTTTTGCCGTGCTATTTTTTGTCAGTTCGTCCGGCCCCTCATCCTTCGGCCCCTCCGGCGTTCGTGCCGCGACTCATAGCCGATCGGATACACGCTCTCTCCGGACGACAGTGTCTGACTCCGCTACGCGATCGATCCACGCGGTGTTCGCCGCGGTTGT
>CAYWRO010000097.1:0-11927 GCA_964460345.1 uncultured Phycisphaeraceae bacterium
CCAAAGTACTTCGACCGCGCACCTGTTTTTCAATAATCCGTTAAAGTCAGGGTCCGCCAAGGAAGAGCAGGAGTACGTCGACTCAATCGTCAACGACATCCGCTGGCTCGGATTTCGCTGGCCGAACGCCAGTGAGACAGATCCGACCGCCGGCGTGCTCTTCGCCAGCGATTACTTCCAGCAGATGTACGACTGGGCCGAGGAGCTCATCCACAAGGGCCTCGCCTACGTCGACGACCAGACGGCTGAGCAGATCCGCGAGACCCGCGGCACGCTCACCGAACCCGGCAAGCCCTCACCGTGGCGAGACCGGACCGTCGAAGAGAACCTGGATCTCTTCCGTCGCATGGCCGCCGGTGAGTTCCCGGACGGCTCGCGCGTCCTCCGCGCGAAGATCGACATGGCCAGCCCCAACTTCAACCTGCGCGACCCGGTGATGTACCGGATCGTCAACGCGCGCCACCACCGCACCGGAGACCGCTGGCACATCTATCCGATGTACGACTGGGCCCACGGCTTCGAGGACTCCATCGAGGGCATCACCCACTCCATCTGCACGCTGGAGTTTGAGAACCACCGCCCCCTGTACGACTGGTTCATCAACGCCGTGAACCAGGGGCGGACGGACGATGGAACGGGTAAGTGGGGCAAGCGGATTCATCATCCGCAGCAGATCGAGTTTGCCCGGCTGAACCTGACCTACACGACGATGTCGAAGCGGCGCTTCCACGTCCTGGTCAATGACGGCCACGTGCGTGGCTGGGATGATCCGCGCATGCCGACCATCAGCGGCCATCGCCGGCGCGGTTACACGCCCGCGTCGATCCGCGCCCTGGCGGAGGATGTGGGCGTCACGAAAATCAACAGCCTCATCGATGTCACGCGCTTGGAGAACGCCGTCCGCGACGATCTCAACCGCCGTGCTCCGCGCCGCATGTGCGTCCTGCGCCCCCTCAAGGTGACCATCACCAACTGGGCGGACGGCGGCGATGAAGGACGCACCGAGTGGATGGAGGCGGTGAACAACCCCGAGGACGAAAGCGCCGGCCGGCGCCAGGTCCCCTTCACGAAGACGCTCTACATTGAGCGCGACGACTTCCTCGAAGACGCTCCCCGCAAGTGGTTCCGACTCGCTCCCGGCGCGGAGGTCCGTCTTCGCTATGGCTACTGGATTACCTGCCGCGAGGCAGTGAAGAACACGGACGGCGAGGTCATCGAACTCAAGTGCACCTACGACCCTGCAACCCGCGGCGGAGACTCCCCGCCGCCGGACGCAGACGGCAAAGTGCGGAAGGTGAAGGGAACGCTCCACTGGGTCAGCGCCGAGCACGCCGTTCCTGCCGAAGTCCGCCTTTTCGATCGGCTCTTCAAAACGGAAGAGCCGGGCAAGGCCACCGGCGAGTTCCTTGACGACCTCAACCCCGAGTCGCTCACCACCCTTCAGGACTGCATGCTCGAACCCAACTGGCGTCGGAGCGAGAAGGAACAGATCCCCCTCGCAGCCGACGCCGACCCGACGATGCCGAACCCCTCGGGTGATGGCAACTGGTCCGACGGCATCGAGCGCTTTCAGTTCGAACGCCAGGGATACTTCTGCCTGGATCCGGACTCAACCGATGACAAGCCTGTCTTCAACCGCACGGTGACGTTGAAGGACACCTGGGCCAAGGTCGCGGGAAGAGGGTGATCGGCTGATAGAATGCAGTAAAGGAGCCGCAAGTGGAGCGCACATTCGCCGTAGTCCTGACTCCGCAGCCCGAAGGCGGTTACTTCGTCGAGTGCCCATCCCTGCAGGGTTGTTACAGCCAGGGTGATTCGGTTGACGAGGCGCTCGCCAACATCACCGAAGCCATTGAACTCACGCTGGAAGACATGGCGGCCCGCGGCGAGACAGTTCCGGATTCCGGCAGTCCGATCCTGACGAACGTGAGGGTGGCCGGATGAGCAAGCTGCCTGTCGTCTCCGGCCGCGAGACGGTTCGGGCGCTCGAGCGGGTTGGCTATGAGTTAGTGCGGCAGCGCGGCAGCCACTTCAGATTGCGGCATCCAACGGATCCGAATCGAAAGCCGGTGACCGTCCCGGACCACGCGGAACTGAAGTCGGGAACGTTGCGGGCGATTCTTCGCGACGCGAGCGTGACGGCGGACCTCTTCCGCGAACTTCTCACCTAGCGGCATGCGCCTCCCCCTGCACAAGCCGTATCGCGCATTTCCGGAGTTGGACCGGTTTTCGGATGCGGAGTGCGCCCGGTTCGCCGCGGCCGCGCGCCGGCATCATCGCGTGGGATCGGTGCTGCTGGGCCTGCTGTGCATCCCCTGCATCGCAATTGCCGTTCCGCTGCTGATCGGGCTGCCGTGGGGAATCTGCCATCTCCTCGGGCTCGAAAACACGTTCGCTGACGAAACCGCGACCATGATCGTGTGGGCGACCTCGCTGACCTCTGTATGCGGCATGTTCTTCCTGCTCGGGCTGCTCATCCGTGACCGCTGGCTGCGCCACATCATCGGCAAGCAGCTCCGGGGTGCGGCCTGTAACGGATGTCGCTACTCGCTCCTCGGCCTGCCGATCGTCAACGGCGTCATCACCTGCCCGGAATGCGGACGCCCCTTCGACCTGGCCGAAGCAGACTTACGACCGGAAGACCTGCTGGCTCAGCCCGCGGTCGCGTCAGAAGGCACCCGCACCCGTCCCGCCGCCGACAATTCGGTCCCGACCGTCACCGGGTCTGCCCCACCGACGCGCCGGAGTACGCGCCCGCCGCCGCGGCAAACCCGTCACACGTGAGACTCTCTCACGCGTTCAACCACCGCCACGGACCCGCAATCGCCAACGTCAGCCCCGCCGACTGAATATTCACGAACAGCGTCGTCCCGTTGGGGCTGAACGTTGCGCCCGCAAGCTCACTGTCGTTGATGCGATTGCGGCCGAACCGGGAGAGCTCGCCCTCCGGGGTCACCGCGACCAGGTGATCCTCGTTGCCGGAATCTTCGCAGACGAACAGGTCGCCGGAGGGCGCAACCGTGAGGTTGTCCGCGTTCTCCACGAGCGTGCCATCGTTCGGCTCGACGAACAGTTCGAGCGTACCCGGGCGCTCGCTCTCACGCGGCGTCCCTTCATAGGGGCTCGGCTTGTATCGCCAGATCTGGCCGAGCTTCTTCTCCCCGCCGGTCGTGCACGCGAAGTAGATCGAGCCGTTGCCGTACCACATCCCCTCGCCGCGCGCAAAACGCGCGGCGCCCGCGGCGAATCCGCGATGGCGAAGATCGTCCTCCGGCGCCTCCACATTGTCCATGTCGATCCACGCAGTCCTGAGGGCAACGCCCGGATGAACGGTGGTCCCGTTCCAGTTGCGCGTATCGATCGACGGCGCATCCACAACCGTCAGCGCCTGCAGACGCCCCCCTTTCACGAGTTGTCCCGGTTCGACCGGCACATAGCGATAGATCAGGCCGTCGTCACGATCCTCCGTCTGGTAGACCACGCCCGAAGCGGGGTCCACGGCGACCGCCTCGTGATTAAACCGTCCCATCTGCTTGAGCGGGACCGGATCGGCCAGCCCGATCTCCGCGCGCGCCGGAACCTCGAAGACATAGCCGTGATCGCGCTCGAAGCGCTTGTCATCGGCGCGGACCGTCCACTCCTCGCACGTCAACCACGAGTTCCATGGCGTCGGCCCCCCTGCACAGTTGCGCCCCGTCGCGGCCAGGCTCAGAAAGTGCCGTTCCAGCCGCCGCGCCTTCGTGTCATAGACCAGCGTCGTCGTGCCCCCCTGCAGCGCCCGCCCGTGCCCGGGGTCGTAAAGCTTTTCACGCGGCACGAGATGCTGTAACTCACGATTCCACCCGAACGCCCCGTAGCGCCCCTGAAGCATCTCCACCTCGTGGTTCCGCACGAGGATCGTCAGCCCGCCCGGCCCGGCAAACGCCGCCATGCCGTCGTGCTGGGCGGGGACGAGCAGACCGTCGTCCATCCGCTCCCCCCACTTGGAGATCACCCGGTAGCTGAACCCGCTCGGCAGGTCGAAAACACCTTCGGGGTCGCGGACCAGCTCACCATACCCCCGCCAGGGCTCCGCCCCGACCGATCCGAGTGGCAGACCAAGCCCACCCGAGCCCGCCGCACTCACAACCCGCTGAAGGCCAGCAAACCCCGCCGCAACCCCCGCCGCGGCCCGCAGGAACGCCCGTCGTGATTGGTCCATACACAAAGGTAGTGCGTCAGAGGAGCAAAGCTACCCCAAATCACTCGATCTTCCCTTTGTTCTAAAGGAAGGCTCAGCAGTTCGATAATCACGCGTCCGTCGCCGGCAGTCCCTCCCGGGAGGTCCCGATCAGTCGATCCCTCGCCTCCCAAATCTCCCCCCACAGTTCACCCGCGGCGGCGCGGCGGATATACTCCCCGTCCCGGCCGCCCATTCGGCGGCGAGCGGGCTTGTAGCTCAGCTGGCTAGAGCGCACCCCTGATAAGGGTGAGGTCGCAGGTTCGAGTCCTGCCAGGCCCATTCGCAGCGACATCGCCCTCCGCGGCGATGTGGAGAGGGTCAAGCCCACGACCCTCTCCCGCCTTGTTCAGCCCCGGAGCACTCCCATGCCCGGCGCACTCGAACAGCGGCTCTCCTCGATGCTGGCGTCCGCCGGCGTCGAACTCAACGGCTCACGCCCGTGGGATCCCCACATACTTGATGACCGGCTCTGGCTCCGGCTCGCCCGAAACGGGTTGACCGGGTTGGGTGACGCGTACGTCGACGGCTGGTGGGAGTGCGACGCGCTCGATGAGCTTTTCTCCCGCCTCCTCCGGGCTGATGCGGCCGCGGCTCTGCGGCCGGGGCCGGTCATGGCCCTGTCCAGACTGGGCGAGCGGATCGTCAACCTTCAGACCCCCGCACGAGCGCGGCGGGACGTGCGGCGGCACTACAACCTCGGCAACGACCTCTTCGAGGCGATGCTCGACCGCCGCATGGTTTACTCCTGCGCCCTCTGGGAAGGCGCCCGCTCCCTTGATGAGGCGCAGGAGGCCAAGTTGGAGGCCATCTGCCGGAAGCTGATGCTCGCCCCCGGGTTGCGGCTGCTGGACATCGGTTGCGGATGGGGAGGTCTCTGCCAGTTCGCCGCGGAACGCTTCGGGTGTCACGTGGTCGGCGTGACGCTCAGCGAGAACCAGGCCGAACTGGCGCGTCAGCGCTGCCGCGGCCTGCCCGTGGACATCCGGCTGCAGGACTATCGCGACATCGCCGACCGTTTCGACCGCATCGTGAGCGTCGGCATGTTCGAGCATGTCGGGCACCGGAACCATCGCGCGTTCATGCAGGTCGTCCAGCACACGCTCTCGCCCGATGGGCTCGCCCTCATCCACTTCTTCGCGACGCAGCGATCCTGGCCGAACACGCGCGACAGCGAAGTGCTGTGGGTTCGCAAGCACATCTTCCCAGGAATGGTCGTGCCGTCGCTGGCGCAGGTGGGACGGGCCCTCGACGGCCTGCTCGTGCTCGAGGATCTTGAGAACATCGGCATCCACTACGACCGGACGCTGCTCAGTTGGCATGAGAACTTCCAGCGCGCCTGGCCGCGGCTGCGCGACACGTATGAGGAGCGATTCGGGCGTCTGTGGCGGTACTACCTGCTGCTGTGCGCGGGGGCGTTCCGCAGCCGAAAGTACCAGGTATGGCAGTTGGCCCTCTCGCCGCGAGGGGTGGAAGGCGGGTACCGGCGCCCGGAGCGCGGGCGAAGCATCGAGCCATCACACGCGGTGGTGGTCACGCCGCAATCGCCGCAGATCTCGCTCATTGCTGAGGACGGCCGCCCTGTGCCTCCCGCCTGAGGGCCGAGCCAGCGCTCACGGGCAACCCGTAAACCAGTCATCCAGGAACAGCAGCAGGTCGAAAACGTCCACATCCCGGTTGCCGTCCAGGTCGTAGACGCACGGCTCAACGAAGTAGCGGGTGTGGAGGTAATCCTCCATCGAGACGCGTTCGGCGTCGGAAAGGGCGCGGTTATAGATGAGCAGTTCGGCGACCTCGAGGGCCACGTGCGGCGTCGTGTCAATCTCAGCGCCGAGGACGAGGCGCGTCGGTGTCGTGCCGAAGCTGTGCGTTCCGGTGTTGATGAGCGCGCCGTCCTTGTAGTGCCGGAAGATGTTGTCGTCGTACACGACCTCGTTCAGCATCCAGCCGGCGTTCGTGCCTTGGGCGGCCGAAATGAAGTCGTTCTCACCGCACCAGCCGTGAATCATGAGCTTGCCGTCCGGCGTAACGCTCAGGCCGAAGACCTCGTTGCACCCGGCGCTGCCGTAGGTAATGCCGCCGAAGCCGCCGCCGTTGTACTTGACGATCGTGAACATCGTGCGGTCCGCGTTCCCGCCCGGCAGTTGAGCCAGGGAATCCGGCGCGACCCGCTCCACGCGGTCATCAATGCCGTCCAGGCGAATCGAAGCGAACCCGTTGATGGCCCCGGCAACGAGTTGCGGCTGGCCGGCGCCGACCATGTCGTTCCCGTACCCGGACTGATCCTGCCAGCCGGTGACAACGCCTCCGGCGACCGAGACTCCAACATCGCTGCGGTACCAGGCGACAAGGCCGTCCTCGACCGGCAGTTCGCACTCCTGCCCGGTCGGGCCGAACGTGGCGGCGAGCGACACATCGCTCTCCGGAACCACCAGAGCGCGCTCCACACCAACACTGCCGTCCGACCACGTGCTGAAGGCATACTCCCCGCCGTTCAGGCAGAAGCGCGTCGCCGCGGAGATGGTGTGCTGGAAGTTGATTACTGTCTCGCGCGTGAACGGCGTTGAGAGCGGATTGCCGTCCCAGAGGATGCGCGCGCCGGGCGGTGTCGATTCAACCGTTACGTGCACCGTCTCCGGATACACGCGCACGATCTGCTGGTCCGTCAACCCGTCCGCATCGGTCACCGTAAGGATGATCTCGTAGTGCGTGTCGGAGGCGAACTCGTGTCCGGTCGTCGGGACGGTGAAGGAGCCTCCCGTTCCGCTCGTCGGCGTGCTCGTCCCGTGGGAGTGGCCGGCGTGAATGAATCGCGACGTCCACGCAAAGTTCTCCGGGCCGAGCGAGCCGTCGGGATCGGTGGCGAAACCGGCGAACGTTACCTGATCACCCGCACGGAAGAGCGCGCCGTCAATGGGCGCCGTGATCGTCGCCTGCGGCGGCAGACCGATCTGAACGGTGATCGGCTCACTGAGCACGACGTGCGTCGGATCGGTCACGCGCAGGTACGCCGTGTAGACGCCGTTGGCCTCATACGTGTGCGACACGTTGGCCGACGATCCGGTTGCTTCCTCGCCATCGCCGAAAATCCACGTGTATTCGAGCGGATCCATCTCCGGATCGTTCACCACAGCGGAAAAGTTCACACTCACCGGCGCGGTCGCCACCGGCGCCTGCGCGTCCAGGCCGGTGATGCTCGGCGGCTGGTTGCCGTCGTCGTACACGTACCGCCAGACCTGCCCCGGGCCGAGCCGCGCGTAGTAGATCGCCCCGTCCGGTCCCGTCTGGAAGTCGACGATCGCGTTCACACCCGTGTCGAACTCGGTGTCCGACGCAACCGTCACGCCATCCTCTTCAAACGTGAGATAGCGCACCCAGCCGCGCGAGTAATCCGCGTAGAAGTACGCGCCGTAGTAGTCGTTGGAGAACTGCGAGCCGCGGTAGACCATTCCGCCCGTCATGCACGCCGCGACCCCCAGGTGCGGATACGTGAAGATCGGGTCCTCGTATTCGGGATTGTCGCAGAACCCCTCACACTCCGGCCACCCGTAGTTCGCTCCGGCCACGCCGATGCAGACATCCTCCCAGGCGGTCGCCTGGTCGTTCCCGCCGACTTCGCCGATGATGAACCGCCCGGTCGGCAGGTCCCACTTCGCGCGGAACGGGTTCCGCAAGCCGTACGCCCAGATCTCCGGCAGCACGCCCGGCTGCCCGACGAACGGGTTGTCGGCGGGAATGGTGCCATCGGAGTTGATGCGGATCAACTTGCCGTCGGCCAGGGACAGATCCTGCGAGGTGGTCGGATCGAAGTCGTCGCCGATGGTCAGGTACAGCTTGCCATCCGGCCCGAAGCCCATGCCGCCGCCGTAGTGCGAGTGGCTCCCCCAGCTTGTGTTGTTCTCCCAGACGAACACTTCGCTGGCCGGGTCGGCGTGGTCGCCACTGTGCGTAAACCGCGAGATGCGGAAGCGGCCGGAGGAGGCGTGCGAGTAGTACAGGTAAAAGTGTCCGTTCGTCTCAAACGCCGGGTCGAAGGCAATCGCCATCAGGCCGCGCTCGAAACCGCCCGTGTCAATGTCCGTCAATGCGAGATAGTTCGATGTTGTCGCGGGCAGTGTCGTTGGATCAGCAATCAAAATGTGCCCCGGCTTGTGGAGCACCAGCATCCGCCCATCGCCCGGGATGAAGTCAACCGTGACCGGCTGGTTCAGCCCCCCCAGCACCTGCTGGCGCGAGACGTTCGGCGGCAGCGCAATAGCCGGGCCGCACAAAGCCAGCACACTGACGGCCCCCGCCGCGGCGATGAGTGTCCGTTGAAGCCCGTGCATCGGGAGTCCTCCGCTTGTGCGCGCAGATCACGCGCCCTGTTGAACCTCGCAAAGGTACAGCGCATTGCCGTCCGGGTCATTGAAAAAGGCCAGCTTTACACCGGTTGCTTCGGCGATCGGCCCGGTAAACGCCACGCCCCGCCTGCCAAGCGCCTCAACGACCTGCTCGATCGGCTGCGTGACATTGAACCCCACCTGCACAGAACCGGCCGTTCCCGGCGCCGGCACACCCTCGCCCGCGGCATGCAGCCCGAGCTGCAAGCCGTCGCCGGCATCGATCTGGGCCCAGTGCTCCCCCGAGCGATAGGTGAGCCCGAACCCGAGCGTCTCGGTGTAGAACCTCACAGCCCGGTCCATGTCGCTCACGAAGATCGTTGCGTTACCACCTCTGATCATGCCGTCCTGCCTGCTCTCGCATCATCCTGAGCCCTGCCCCCCGCCCCCTCCATTGCATCGGCCAGTGTACAGCATGTCGCGCTGCCCACAACCCGATTCCCCCCACGCAGCGCCCCGAAAACGCAGGAACACCCCTGCCAGAACCGGGTCACCCGATGCCGGAGCGCACGGCCGCCGCCCCCCAACCGCGCAAGGCCAGGCGGAACCGCCCCGTCTCGGCTCGAATACACTTGCCTTCCATGATTCACCCAGCTCCCACGTCGAAAATCGACCCCCGACTGGCCCGCGGCACGCTGGCCGACATCATTCAGCCCACGGCCACGCAAAGCGGCTACATGGTCCTCACCGTGCCGAACACCAACTACCGCCTGCACTTGCGCGTCCCCGAGGGCTTCACCGCCGAAGTCGGTAAGCGCATCATCGGCCGCATCGAGGTCAACGCCCGCCGGATCGACCGCCCCAACGGCGGCGGCCGCTACGTCGAACCCGTCGAGGGCCGCCCGCGGCGGGTGCAGGGGTGGGTCACCGCCACCGACCCGGAAGCCAACCTCATCTGGGTGAGCGCCGGCGTGCCTCTCGGCCTGCGGCCGACCGCACCGGGACAACACGCCCGCGACTTCAACGAAGGCGAGTTCGTCTCCTGCGATGTCATGGACGGAGCAACCTTCACGCCGGAAGCATGACCCCGTGGCACAGGCGTCCCGCCTGTGACTGAGAAGATGTTTAGATCGCCCTCTCCGGATAACCGGCATTCCATTCCTCGCGTGCGATGATGCCGCCGTGTAACGACAATCCGGAAGCTGTGATCCGTTGCCCACGCATCGCCCTACCTCAATCATCCTCGGGCACGCCGTACGTGAACACAACCACGCCTTTGCGCGCCGCCTCCCGCCAGTGCTCGACCGCAGCCACGGCCGATGCGCGAAACAGCTCGCCTTGATGATGCTGGCGCAGCTCCACAGCTCTCAAGACCTTCCCCTCAAACCGAAACCAGATGTGATACGGATAGATTGCATGGCGGGCCGCCCACCGCGCGATGGCGCCCGCGTTTGATTTCGCCCAGTTCGGGATGTGCAGTACAACATCCTCCTCGCCCGCGGGTCTCGCCGGACAAACAATCCCCGCCGTCGTCACATGGATGCTGGTCAGGTTCATCGCTGGCTCTTCTGCCACAATGAACTCGTCGAGATGCAGATGCTGCAGCCTCGCCTCCACCTCCGCCCGCGACGACCCCAACGGAAACGCACCGACAATCCGCCGCGTCATCTCCGCTGGCTCCAACCCACACCACAAGTACGGCGGTTCACTGTTCCACGCGCGTGATCCCGGCTCCGGCCACTTCCTCTCCCACGGCTCCCGCGCCGCACAGCCTGCCAGCGTGGCCAACACCAAAATTGCAACCACCAGCAATCGCACGGAACACTCCAAGCCGACCCACCTGTTCACACACCCCGAACCACTCGTCACTTTTCACTCTTCACTCTGCACTGTGCACTGTGCACTCTGCCCTACTCACCCTCCCGGCACCGTAGTCTCATACCGCACCCCCTCCGGCACCGGCACAGGCACGTGCACCGTCGTCCCATACTCCCCTTCCGTCCGTGACAGCGAGTCCACAGCCACAAAGGCAGTGAACGCGCTCATCAGCCCGTACTCCAGCGCCACGCCGCGGATCATCGCGGGAACCTCCAAATGCGCTTCCGGCATCCACACCGACCGGTCCGCCAGATCAGCGATCTTCTGCCGCGCCCACACCGCCGGCAGCGCGTGCACCCGCGGCGAGAACGCGACGGCGTCATCGCCATCCGGCCCGCTTGCTCCGGCGAACCGCACGGTCCCCGCTGCATCCACATCGACCGGCCACTCCACCCACCGCGCACCACCGTCACCCGCTGCCCTGCCGCGGAGCGTCACCTGTGAAGCCCTCGCCAGCGACGCCGGCTCAAATCGCCCCGACAGAATCACCGGCCGGCCGACAAAAAGGTCCGGCACGCGCCCGCCCTCAGCCCCATCGCCCGCCCCGGGGTACACCTCGCTCACGCGCAGACCACCCCAATCGATCTCGATGTCCGTCAACGCCGCGTGGCTCACGCGGTCCATGAAGGCGTCCATCACATCCGTCGCGCTGTCATGCAGTCCCAGGTACGCCACCGCGCCGCGCCCCATCTTCGCCATCCGGTCCATCAGATACCGGTTCGGGCTTGACCCCACGCCGAAGGAGAAGATCCGCGACGGCCCGAGTTTCTCATGCACCGCGGCGAGAATTTGCGACTCATTGCCGATGTAACCGTCGGTCAGGAACGTCACGAACCGCAGCCGCTCCGGATCGTGCGGGAAGTCCAAGGCGGCCTTAATCCCCTCGATCATCATCGTCCCGCCGCCGCCGTCAAGCTGGTCCACCCAGCGAACGGCGCGCTGCACGTTCGCCTTCGTCGCTTCAACGGGGGCGGACCCGAACTGCGAAGCGCTCTGTGAAAAGCGGATCACCTGGAAGGAGTCACCCGGCCGCAGTCGCTGCAGCGCCCGCTTCACCGCCCCCTTCGCCTGTGCGATCGGCTCTCCGCTCATGCTGCCGGAGCAGTCGATCACAAACACCATTTCCAGCGGGCGACGCTGGAGCGATTCGAGCTCCGCGGGCGGAACGAGCATGAGCGTGAAGAAGCCGCCTCTCTCGTCCGTGTGCGTCAACAGCGCCGTCTTCACCTCGTCCCCCGCGACCTTCCATCGCAGGACGAAGTCCTTATTCGGAATCGAATCCATTTCGCTCAGGCGCACGCGGGCGAAGGACGCCGACTCCGATTCGCTCGCCGCGGCTTCGCGCGTCCATCCCTCGATGTCGACCACGTGCGAGCGGCACGCGATCTCCTCAATGGCAACACCCGCTTCAATCTCGACCGCCAGCGAGATGTCGTGCCCGCTGCGCTCCCGCGGCGACAAGTACCGCACCTCCGTCTTCTGCCCGGAGGACCCCACACCCGCCCCCC
>CAYWRO010000098.1:0-11923 GCA_964460345.1 uncultured Phycisphaeraceae bacterium
CGGTGATCTGCATGCACTGCGACTCGCCGACGTGCGCGGAGGTGTGCCCGGCGGATGCGATCAAGCGGACGGCGGACGGTGTGGTGCAGTCGGCGCGCAAGCCGCGGTGCATCGCGTGCTCCAACTGCGTGCTGGCGTGCCCCTTCGGCATTCCGAAGATGAAGACCGAGTTTGAGCTGATGATGAAGTGCGACATGTGCTACGACCGGGCGACGGTCGGGCTCAAGCCGATGTGCGCTTCGGTCTGCCCGAGCCAGGCGCTCTTCTTCGGAACGCGCGAGGAGATCGAGCGGTTGCGGCCGCGTTCCCGGCCGCACGACCGCTTCCGGTTCGGCGAGCAGACGATCACGACGAAGGTCAAGATGATGGTGCCGCGCGAGCAGAGTGGAAGCGTGCGCCGCACGGAGTACATCGACGTCACGTCGGCGATGGACGGAGGCCCGATCGGGCGCAACGTTCCGCTCAACGTGCTTTCGGAGTAGCGCATGAGTATGCAGAGCACCGATACAGACCGTCGGCCGCTGGAGCAGGTTGCGCCGCGCGTTCCGACGCCGGATGGGCGGCCGTTTGAGGAGCAGCCGAAGTGGCGGCGCGACTTTCCGATCGACTGGCCGGAGGATCATTACGTCGCGCGGCGAGATTTCACGAAGTTTCTCGTCCTGACGAGCTTTGCGTTCGTGGTGGGGCAGTTCTGGATCGGGGTGCAGAACGCGCGGCGGCGCCGGCGCGGCGAACCGCCGCTGATGAAGATCGCGGATGTGAGCGCGATTCCGGTGGGCGGCGCGATCAACTTCAACTACCCTGCTGAGCACGAGCCGTGCCTGCTCATCCGGACGGGGGAGGAGACCTTCGTTGCCTTCGGCAACAAGTGCACGCACCTGGCGTGCGCGGTTTTGCCGGATGTGGAGAAGGGCATTCTTCGCTGTCCGTGCCACCACGGCTACTTCGACCTGCCGACCGGACGGCCGATCGCGGGTCCGCCGCGGCGGCCTTTGCCGCGGATTCTGCTTGAGTTCAGGAACGGCGCTGTGTATGCCTCCGGGGTTGAACTGAGGACGGTATGAGACGACGAGCCACACGCCAGCAGCAGCTCACGATTGTGTACGGGATTCTGTCCATCGTGCTGATCCTGGTGATTTTGCAGTTGTGGCTGCTGACCGCCACCATGAACGCGTATCTGGGCGGCGATGAGGCGGTCATCTGGCCGGGCGCGATTGCTAGCCTGGTCTGCTTCCTGCTGAATCTCGGCCTGCTCCGTTACCTGTACAAGCTGGAAACCACATGAGCACGGTGACTTCACCCGCCCCGGGCGCGGCGGAATCCGGCCGGACGCTTCAACTCATCCTCGGCACCGGCGCGTTTGCCGTCTGCTTTGCGGTGTTCGGGTCGGTCTCGGCGATGATGCCGACGATTCGGGAGTCGCTCGGCCTGAGCGCGATCCAGGTCAGCATTGCGATTGCGGTTCCGGTGCTGCTCGGCAGTCTTGGACGCATTCCGCTGGGGATCCTTACGGACCGCTTCGGCGGGCGCTGGGTCTTCACGGTGGTGATGGCGGCGACAGCAGCGCCTGCGCTGTTGATGGGGTTCATCGGGGCGTACTGGCAGCTTATCGCGTGCGGGTTCTTCCTTGGGATGGGGCTGGCGAGTTTTTCGGTTGGGGCGGCGTTTGTCAGCCGCTGGTATCCGCCGGCCAGCCAGGGCAAGGCACTCGGGCTGTACGGGGCGGGGACGATCGGACAGTCGCTCGCGGCGTTCGGCGCGCCGGTTATTGCGGGGGCGGCGGGGTTTGCGTGGGGATTCTGGGCGTTCGGCGTGCTGACGATCGTGTGGCTGATTGCGTTTGCGATTGCGGCGCGAAACCCGCCGCGTCCGGGCGCGCCGAAGTCGCTCGCCGACACGCTGACGCCGCTGCGCGAGCGGATGAGCTGGATTCTCAGCCTGTACTACTTTCTCACGTTCGGCGGCTTCGTCGCGATGAGCATGTACCTGCCGATGTTCCTGACGGACATGTTCGGGCTGACGCCGCGGGATGCGGGGCTGCGCACGGCGGGCTTTGTCGTGCTGGCGACGCTGATGCGGCCGGTCGGTGGAACGCTGGCGGACCGGATCGGCGGGCGGACGATCCTGCTGTGGGTGTTTCCTCTGACGGCGATCATGGCGGTCTTCATGGCGTGTCCGACGATGGTCACGTTTACGGTCGGCGCGCTGGGCATGGCCGCGGCGATCGGGCTCGGCAACGGGGCAGTGTTCAAGCTCGTGCCGGAGTACTTTCCGACGACGGTCGGGAGCGTAACGGGGCTGGTGGGGGCGGCCGGAGGGCTTGGAGGGTTCTTTCCGCCGCTGGTGCTGGGGGTGATTCACCAGGCGACCGGGTCGTACATGGTGGGATTCATTCTGCTGGCGGTTTTCGCGGCGGGGTGCTTCCTGGTTGTGCGGTCGCCGCGGCTGCGCAGCGCGGGGGCGGGGGTGGCGCCGCAGGCGACGGGGTGATGCCACAGGCCGGCGGCCTGTGCCACGGAGGGCTGTGTTGCAGGAGAGGTTTTGTCACAGGCCAGAGGCCTGTGCTACGGGATGAACACAGGCCAGAGGCCTGTGCGGCGGGGCGGCTAGGCTTTTCGCTTCCAATCCACACTTTTCGGGAGAGACACCTCACATGCCGGATGTGACCACGGGAAAGACGCAGGGCACGCCGCTTGTCGGCATCATCATGGGCAGCGCTTCGGACTGGCCGGTCATGCAGCGGGCCGGGGAATCACTCGATGCGCTGGGAGTTCCGTGGGAGGCGATCGTCGCTTCCGCGCACCGGGCACCGCGGCTGGTGGAAGAGTGGTGCACGACGGCGATCGACCGCGGCATCAAGGTGATCATCGCGGGGGCCGGGGGGGCCGCGGCGCTGCCGGGGGTGTGCGCGGCCCATACGCGGCTGCCGGTCCTCGGCGTGCCTGTGCAGGCGTGGGCGCTGGATGGGCTGGATTCGCTGCTTTCGATCGCGCAGATGCCGCGGGGAATTCCGGTGGGGACGCTGGCGATCGGCAAAACGGGGGCGGCCAACGCCGGCCTCATGGCCGCGGCGATCCTGGCCCTCTCCGACGAAAACATCGCGGCATCCCTCGACGAGTTCCGCCGCAGGCAATCCGAAGCGCCCACGCGACCGGACGCCTGAACCTGACCTCAAACGGAGTGGAACGTGAAGGCGTGTCTTTCCACGTTGGGTGCCACCGCTCGCCGCGGTACTCCGCGGCGCAGCGGTGCGAGCATTGACACGCACCCGATCACGCGACCGGAACAGGGCAACAATTCGAAGTCCTACATCAGCGGACGTCCGCACTGCTGCGCCGCTCAAGGCAGCGGCGAGCAGTGGCACCCGCCGCGATATCGAGTGTGCGGGTGGAGAGACACATGACGACCCCGCGCATCATCGACGCCAACGCCAACCGCGCCCGTGAAGCGCTGCGCGTCATGGAGGATGTGGCGCGGTTTCATCTGAATGACGACGAGCTCTGTGCGCGGCTGAAGCAACTCCGGCACGATCTTCGCGCCGCGCTCGACCGTCTCGGCGATCCTTCTCTCCTCCTCGCCTGGCGCGACACGCCGGGCGACGTTGGCACGACTGTCTCGACCGAGGCCGAAGCCCGCCGCGAGAACCTCCGCGAGGTCGCCGCGGCCGCCGCCAAGCGCCTCACCGAGGCCCTCCGCGCGATCGAGGAGTGCGCCAAGGTCGCCTCCCCCCCACTGCCCGGGACGCAACCGGGGGTCGCGCCGGCGATTGAGGCCATTCGCTACGCGGCGTACGACGTGGAGCAGCGGCTTTTCGCCGCCCTCTCCGGCGGGCGGGCGGCGCAGTGGAGCGTGTGCCTGCTTCTGACCGAGTCCCTGTGCCGGCGGCCGTGGGACGAGGTCGCCGCGGCGTTCATCGAGGCGGCTCGCGGGCATCTGGCGGCGGTCCAGCTCCGGGAGAAGGACCTGCCGGACCGCGAGTTGCTCGCGCGGGCGCGGCGGCTGGCCGACCTTGCCCATAACACGAGCGCGACGCCGCCGCCGGCGATCATCATCAACGATCGACCGGACATCGCGCTCCTGGCGGGGGCGGATGGGGTGCATCTCGGGCAGAGCGATCTTCCGATCGCCGCGGTCCGACGGCTGGCGGGTTCATCGCTGCTGGTTGGAGTTTCGTGCTCGACGATGGAGCACGCCCGCGCGGCGGTGCGGCAGGGGGCGGATTACTGCGGGCTGGGGCCGGTCTTTCCCTCCACCACTAAGCCGAAACCCGCGACGCAGCTCGCGGGGGTGCAGCTCGTGCGCGACTACCTGGCCGATCCGCAGACCCGCCGCGTGCCGCACCTGGCGATCAGCGGGATCACGCCCGACAACGCCCCACAGCTCGCCGCCGCCGGCTGCCGCGGCGTGGCGGTTTCCGGTGCGATCTGCGCAAAGGAACGCCCGGCCGAAATCAGCCGGGCGCTCTGTGAGGTGTTCGCCCCGACGCACTGGGGCGACCGGAGAAGAGGAGGCGGGGGCAGTGGAGAGTTGACAGCGGACAGTTGACAGTGCCGCGATCGAGTCTCCGCCGATGGTTCTTGCGAAGACCGTGCCAGCGGACCTCTGCGGCAGCAATCGCTAGGTCGGCCCCGCATCAGGGGGCTCCACACAGGCAAATATTGGCCAGTGCTCCAGCCCACCCTGCGACCCTGGCCACATCTGGCCGCCCCGCCCCCCCCAACTGTCCACTATCAACTATCCACTCTCAACTCCCCCCCTACCCTCCCCCCATGCCAATCGACTTCAAGCAGCACACGCTCGATAACGGGCTGACCATCATCGCCGAGTGCGACAGCGAGGCCCACTCCGCCGCGGTCGGGTACTTCGTCAAGACGGGCGCTCGCGACGAGGCCACGCCGCTCATGGGCGTCAGCCACTTCCTCGAGCACATGATGTTCAAGGGGACGGCTCGCCGCACCGCCGAGGACGTCAATCGCGACTTCGACCGCATTGGCGCCCGCAACAACGCCTACACCTCCGCGGAGATGACCTGCTTCTACGCCTCGGTCCTGCCCGAGAAGCTCGACGCGGCCAATGAGATCATCGCCGACATGCTCCGCCCCGCCCTTCGCGAGGAGGATTTCACCACCGAAAAGGGCGTCATCCTCGAAGAGATCGCGATGTACCGCGACAACCCCTTCTGGGTTCTTTACGAGAAGGCGATGGAGGAGCACTACGGCCGCCACCCGCTCTCCCACCGTGTCCTCGGCACGGATGAGACGATCACGGCGATGACCGCCGCGCAGATGCGTGAGTACTTCCAGAACCGCTACTCGGCGGACAACACCGTCGTCGCCGCGGCGGGGAAGATCGACTTCGACGTCTTCGCCGGGCAGGTCGCGGCGCTGTGCGGCGGGTGGGAACGCACCGGCGCGACGCGCGTGCCGGACCGGCCCACCTTCGAAGACAAGCAGTTCGAGATCCGCGACCCGAAGATCACGCGGGCGTACGCCCTCATGCTCGCCCAGGCGCCCGGCATCGGCGACGACCGGCGCTACGCCGCGTCTCTCCTCAGCAACGTCCTCGGCGGCTCGGAGAACGCCCGGCTGCACTGGGCCCTGATCGAAACCGGCCTGGCCGAAGAGGCCGAGTCCGCCTTCGACGCCCGCGACGGCACGGGGGATTACTTCGTGTATGTCTCGTGCGACCCCGAGCGCCTCGACGAGATCTGGAAGATCGTCGAGCGCGAGATCGACAACCTCTCGGCGTCGCTCACGGAAGACGACCTCGAAAAGATCCGCGCCCGCGCGGCCACGGGCGTCACGCTCTCCGGCGAACGCCCGGGCGGGCGCATGCAGCGGCTCGGGCGGCAGTGGACGTACCTCGGCACATACACGACGCTGGAAGAGGAGTTGGAGCGCATCAAGGCGGTGACGGTGGCGGACATCCGCAAGCTGCTGGAGGAGTTCCCGCTGCGGCCGCGGACGGTTGGGCGACTCTTGCCTGAGACCAAAGATTAGTAGGCTTGCGATTTCGGTCGTTGGCCAGTACTCTTCGTCCTGATGACCACATTCACGCTGCAGTCGTCGAGCGGCGCACACGAGGTTGTATTGTCGCCGACGTCGATGGACATCTTGCGCATCATGCGCGATGAATCTCATTGCAAGGCGGCCATCGACTTCTTGCTGGCTCCGAGCCGCCACGATGCAGGCAAGGTGGATCGGACCTCGCTTGTGTCCTGGCTGCAGAACATCGCGAACGAGTTGACGAGCCCCGAGAATCACGTTCCGTATCGATACACGTTCCGGATGAGCACGGTACCCGTGTCGGCAGGTAACCCAATCTTCTCCTCCGGAGGCGGCATCCAAGGTGGTTTCCACGTACAGGGGCGAACTTGTCAGATCATGGCGCGCCTGGGCACGTGCGTGCTGACGATCATGAATGTTGATGAGGCAGGATGTCTCACGAAGGAGTACCGCGACCTTCGCGGACTCCGCGAACTGGAGACGGATGATTTCGGCCCAATCGACATCCAACGCCGACGTGCCGACAAGGATTTGCGAAGTGGGCTGACGGAACTTATTCAGGTTCTTTCCGAGTGGACGGATGATACCGTGTTCGTGACGAGGTCCATGTAGCGCGGCGGCCGATTCGGGGCTGACGTTATCGCTTCTCTATCGCGGCAGCCGCGCTCCGAATACCACGGGCATGGACCGTGGCTCTCGTCCCAGCGTGTGGCGGATGTAGGCGGCGAGGAGGGCTCTCAGAGGTCAAAGCCAGCGTCCACATCAAGCGCGCCACCATCGGAACCGTCGGCGTCGCCAAACAAGCCGTCGCCGCCGAGGAACCCGCCGCTGAGGAACATCAGCAGCATGGACAGCACGATCACGATGATGGAGACTGTCACCCACCACACACCCACGGCCAGCGCGACACCAGCGCCCCAGCGGGTCCAGGCGGGGCCGCCGGCCGAGGCTCGCACGACACGGAAGCAGATCGCGGTGTTGAGGCCGACCAAGCCGATGTAGAGCAGGCCGAGGAAGTACACCTCCACATCGAGCAAGCCTTCCAGCGTTACGGGTCCGACCGGGTGCGAGGAGGCGAGCAGCAGCGTTGCCGCCGGTGCGACCAGAGCACCCGCCACCGCCGGCCAGATCGTGACGCGGATGAATGCGGGCAGGCGCGCGAGAGCAGGCGTCACGTGATGGAGAGCCGTAAACATCGCGGCGAAGATCGCCGTCATCACCGCCCAGACAGGCCAGAGGTTGAAGACAGTGTCGGCATCCGACACCAGATGGCTGAGGTACACGACTCCCAAGCCCGCCGCGATCGCATAGGGGATTGCCAGAAGGCGGCAAAGCTGCGGACAAACCAGCAGCACGATGAGACCGAGCGCCGCGGTCCACAGCCCCGCGCGGGCTGCTTCAAGCAGCGGCTCGCCGACGATCCAGCCGAGGATCGCCGCAAGGAGCATCGTGCCTAATACGGCTAGGGCGGAACCCACCGATGCGGCAAGGTGGCCCGCTGCCGGCGGCCGCGGCGACGCTGACGTGTGTTTCCTCTTGAACCACCAGCGGATGCGCAGCTGCATCGGGTTGCCGGTCACAATCATGGCGGCACTCCTGACCCCGCGAGCAGCGGCCAGTATATCGGCAGAACAAGGTGGGATGCCAGGCGCCGTCAGGTCCTGGCGGAAATGGCTACTTCGGCAGCCGCGCCCCGAACACCACGGGCATCGAGCGCGGCTCGCGCCCCAGCGTGTGGCGGATGTACGCCGCGAGGAGGCGGTTGGCGCGGAGGGTTGTTGCGGGCGGGGCGCTCGCGAGCGCCGCGTCTGTGCCGCCGTTTGCGCCGGCGACTTTGCGCAGCAGTTCGATCGTCTCGGCGCGGACGCGCCAGGCGTGCGCGTGCAGGGCGTGCTCTCCTGACTGATCTGCCGTGGCCTTGCCCCCCCCGCTTCCACCACCTGAGATCACGCCGCCGAGCGAGGGACTGAAGAGCATCACGCCGCGGTTTGGGGAGGGGGGGGCGCCAAGCGCCTCCCCCGTCTGCACATCCGCATCCAGTTCCGGCTTGTACCCCGTCTCCACCAGCGCCGCCCATTGGAAGGCGAGCAATGCTGCGCCGACGTCATCCCTCTGTCCGTTCGTGTCGGCTCGGAGAGCCGACCTACCCGTGTCGGCCGTGTCGGCTCGGAGAGCCGACCTACCCCCACCCCCTCCAATCCTCTCCAGCCCCCCCACCATCGCCTCGAAGAGCGCTTCGTGCGGGTCGTGGTCCGTGACCATGTGGTGCACGAGGTCCGCCATGTACAGCCCCGCGTTGTACGCCTCGAGCCGCCGCCGCAGCCCCGGGTACATCGCGGTCAGGTCCCACTCGGTAATGAGCGTGAGCCCCGCGCCCTCGGTCGCCGCCGCGCGCGTCCCGCCGCCGCCCCCGCCGCCGCGTTCCCCCTTCACAATCAACCCCGCCATCCCGCGCGTCAGCAGCTCGATCCCGCCGGAGTACGGCGCCTTCGGCCGCCGCGACCCCTTGGCCAACCCGCGCACCACGCCGCGGCCGCGGGTAAACAGAGACACCGTCTGGCTCGTCTCCGAAAAATCCCATTGCCGGATGCAGATCGCGTCCTCGATGACGTTGGGGGGCACGGGGCCATGATAGTGCACAGTGCACAGTGGACAGTGCACAGTGTCAGAGCCGCGTGCGGAAGCACGCGAAAGCAGGGGTCTTGACGTTGAACCCGGTGCAAGGTCGTACGATCTTTCATGAGCGAGCCCTTTCGCATCGGAGAGTTGGCCGCGGCCGTCGACGTTGCGACCTCCACGGTCCGCTTCTATGAGCGCCGGGGGCTGCTGCCCGCGGATTCCCGCAGCCGGGCGGGGTACCGCCTCTACGGCGACGCCGCGGTCGAGCGGCTGCGCTTCATCCGGCTGGCGCAGTCATCCGGATTCACGCTGGAGGACATCGCCGCGCTGCTGGAGTTCCAGTCGGAGCGGTCCGCGCCGCGCGAGCGTGTGCGCGCCATGCTGTCGATGCGATTGGCCGATGTGCGCCGCCGCCAATCCGAACTGCGTCAGCTTGAGAAGGTCATAAAGACGTCCCTGGAAGCGTGCTCGCGCGCCGGCGACGGCGCGTGCTGCCCTGTCGTCGAGCGCCTCACGGTCAGCGCATCGGGGCCGACCAAGAAAAATACAAAGAGGGCTTGACTCGTCACCCGGGTTCAAGCCCGATGATTGTTTAAGAGGAAGGGGATCGTCCCCTTCCGTCCCCTTCACCGGACACGGAGCATTGACATGAAAAGGAGACTCATCATGACAGCAGCAGCGACAGGCATCGTGACAGCCGGCGCGGCCGCGGCGTACATGACCGGCACGCGCGACGCCCAGCGCGAGGATTGCCCCGGCAAGATCATCTGCCCGATCACCGGCGACCTGATCTGCGCCGACGAGTGCCCGGCGGAAGCCGCCAAGACGGTGGCCCTTCCGGTCTCGGACGTCCCCGCGTGCTGCGCGGGCAAGAACTGAGCCCGAGCCGCCCCGCCGCCGCGAGGCGACGGGCGGCATTCCCGGCGGGGACCGGCGGGGTTACACCAGGATCGCGGGAGCGTGGCATCGATCGTGCCACTAACCTGCCGCGTCCTTGATCGTCCGCCTCACGATTGAGCGTGTGCGGCAGGTCAGTGTCGGTTGGGCGCCGATCGCGCGATCGCACCGACCTGCCGCGGGGCGGTTGGTGATGGTTGGACGGGCAAGGCGGCGGCAGGTCGGTGGCACGCTCTCCTGCCCGCCGCCGCAGGCGGCACGCACTCTTGGGGTCGGGCAGGGGGTACTCCCCCTGCCATCGCGACGCGTCGCTCGTAGCGAACGTCACCGTGAAGGCGCAACGCATCAGGCGCATCGTCACGCTCTACGTTTCGGCGCAGGGGCTGCGCCCCCGCACCCCCGTTTGCGCGACTCATTCATCAACGACCGCCCACATGCCCGCGCGGAGTACCGCGTGGGCATGCCACCCGTTGCGGATCCGCCCGTGGCGATTGCGCGCCGTTTCCGCGTGCTTCCGCACGCTGGCTCTGAATCCGCCGCCGCAGGCGGCACGACTCCCGGGGTCGGGCAGGGGGTACTCCCCCTGCCGTCGCAGCGCGACGCGCCCCGCGCCTCGCGCCCCACCGACATGCCACCAGCAGCCCCGCGCGGGGTACCGCGTGGGCATGCCACCCGCTTGCCGGGTCATGGGCGTGACTGCGCAGCACTGTCGCTCGACACGTTCATTCTGACCGTCGACTGCGTGAATCTGACCGTCGATTGATCCATTCTGACCATCGTCTGCGTCGTTCTGACCATCGTCTGAATCATTTTGACCATCGTCTCAGCCATTCTGACCGTCGTCTGAATGATTTTGACCGTCGTCAGAATCATTTTTACTGCGGTCAAAATCATTTTTACCGCGGTAAAAATCATTTTTACCGTCGACAGCGCGGCGCTGTCTCAGGTCCGAGTGCGGTTATTGCGCGATTCAGCGTGCATTTCATCGCCGGATGTGGGGGTGATAACGCGATGCGGACGTTCGACGCGGATCAGTGATCCATCGCGCAGCCCTTTGCCAGACCGCGCGGCGGTTTTTGCGCGTGCCCCGCCCGGTTTCGGCGGGCGGAGCGTAATTCTCGCGTCTGTTGGCATGCGGGGCTCAAGCCGTGCGGACCGATGCTCCGATGTCGCCACTTGCACGGAGGCGCGGACGCGCGACGCGGTGTCGGGACGTTCGACCCTCATGATTGATTGAACGGAGACACGACGATGAGCAAAGTTATTCCTGGCCCGCGTGATGAGATGCTGGACTTTTACGCCAATCACATCGAGACCTGGGACATGAACCAGGCCAGCATCGGCCTCGGTGCGCCGGAGCTCACCGCGCTCAAGGAAGCCCTCGACGCCGCGCTCCTGCAGCGCGGGGCGACGCAGCAGCTTCGGCAGAATGCGCGCACGGCGACCGATGTGCTCAACGCGAAGGCCGCGCTGGTGCGCTCCCTCGGCGGCGCGGCGATGTCGACCATCCGCGGCTACGCCGAGGCGACCGACCCCGCGGTCGTCTACGCCAAAGCCGACCTGCCCATGCCGAAACCGCCGACGCCCGCCGGGCCGCCCGTCGCGCCCACGAGCGTCGTCGCCGATCCGAACGCGACCGGCACGATCACGCTCAAGATCAAGGGCAGCGTCGCGCAGAACGCGTCCTTCGAGATCGAGCGCTCCGTCGACGGCGGGCCTTATGTTCTCATCAAGCCGACGCGCAGCAAGACGTGGACCGATGAGGCCGTGCCGATGAACACCAACGTCATCATCTATCGCGTCTGGGGCGCCCGCGACGACGTCCGCTCGCAGACCGCGACGAGCGCGACCGTCAACTTCGGCAACCTGCCGGCGGAAATCCTCGCGGCCTTCCGCACCAACGGGATCGAGCCGCAGGCCGAGGCGGCTTGAAGAAGCGTCTCACGCAGAGACGCAGAGCGCGCAGAGGAAGAGATTGAGGAGGCCCTGCCCCCCCCCCCCCGCCCCCCCGGGGCGGGAGCAGCGGCCTCCTTTCTCTTATGATGTCGATCATGCCGGAAGACCCTGCCCCAGCGCGCGAGCGAGTGCTTTGTGAGGGGTGCGGGTACGCGATTGGGGATCTGCCGGTGTCGCCCGGCGGGCTGCTGATGTGCCCGGAGTGCGGCCGGCGGGCCGTCCCCGGGACGTACGGCCGGCCGGAGCTGCGCGTCCGGCCGTGGGGCGCGGCGGGGTGGGTGGGGGTTGCGTTTGCGATCGGGCTGCTGCCGCTCGTGCTGATCGGGATTGATGTCGTGATTCGCTTCGGTGCTCCGCGGCAGACGCTGCTTGAGGGCGGGCTCGGGGAGCTCTTCGGCCTGTCGCCGTGCATGGTCGTGCTGCTGGCGTTTCCTCTGGCGTTGTTC
>CAYWRO010000099.1:0-11586 GCA_964460345.1 uncultured Phycisphaeraceae bacterium
CCCCCCCCCCCCCCGCCCCCCCCCCCCCCCCTCCCCACCCCCCGACCCCCCGCGCCCCCCCGCGGCGGCGGCTCTGGCGCCGGCGCCCCATGAAGGGAGATCTCCAGGGATGAATCCACGCAGCATTGCAGTCACGGGAGTGGCCTCGGTCCTGGTCCTTGGAGGGTTGCCGGCGTTGGTGGGGGCCGTGCGAGCGGCCCCGCAGGAGGGCGCTGCGCCTCAGGCTGAGGACGCGGGGCGGGGGGGGGACGACGGCAGGGGGCGCGACAAGGTGACGTTGATGGACGGCACGACGATTATCGCGCCGATCCTCAAGGAGACGGCCCAGTCGATCTGGCTGGACCTGGGCAACGATGTGCTGGAGCTGGCCCGCACGGATGTGGATGCGATCGAGCGCGCGGCGGAGCAGATCGCCGAGGCGACCGAGGCCGAGGCGCTGTACCGCACGGCCACGGGGATGGTCGAACGCACGCCGAAGGAACTGGCGCGGATCCACGGCGGCGCGGTGATCAAGGTCTCGACGCCGAGCGGGCTGGGGTCGGGGTTCATCATCCACCCGGACGGGTACGCGATCACCAACGCGCACGTCGTGCAGGGGGAGACGAAGATCAAGTGCACGGTGTACGAGCAGGGTGAGATCGACTTCCGGCTCAAGATCATCGAGGACGTCGAGATCATCGCGGTCAACCATCACCTGGACCTGGCGCTGATCAAGATGACGGACCCGGATGGCAACCCCTTCCCGACCGTCTACCTGCAGGGGATGGAAGAGCTCAGCGCCGGGCAGGATGTCTTTGCGATCGGCTCACCGCTGGGGCTCGAGCGGACGCTCTCGCGTGGCGTGGTCTCGACGACGCAGCGCAACTTCGAGGGCCTGACGTACATCCAGACGGACACGCAGATCAACCCCGGCAACTCCGGCGGGCCGCTCTTCAACCTCAAGGGTGAAGTGATCGGCGTGACGAACATGGGGATTCCCATGGGCGAGGGGCTGAACTTCGCGATCCCCGCCCGGTACGTGCGGGATTTCATCCGCAACCGCGACGCCTTCGCGTACAACAAGGACAACCCCAACTCCGGGTACATCTACCACGAGCCGCCGGCGCGATCCGCGTTCGGGCCGCCGCCGATGCTCGATGATGCGACCGGAGCCGGGGAGTAACGGGGCGCTAACCGAACTCGGAAGCGGGGGGCCTGGAAACTTGGAGCTGATACGAAAGGGATCCGACCAATGACTCGCTTGATGGAGAGCCGCACGGCGGCCGGACTGTTGGTGGGCGCGGCGCTGTGCTGCGCCGGGGGGTTGCCGGGCCTGGGCGGATCCGCACTGGCCGCACAGGATGGCGAGCGCCAGACGCTTGCACGGATCGCCCCGCCGGATACGGCGGCGATCATCGTCGCCGACAACTGGCCGGGCATGAAGGCGTCGATGGATCGCTCAGGCCTGGGGGCGTTGTGGCGCGAGCCCGATGTCAAGCGCTTCATCGAGTCGCTCTTCGAGAGCCCGGACGCGGACGAAGGCGTGGGCCGATTCAAGACCTGGATGGAAGAACTGGACATCTCCTGGGATGATTTCGAAGAGCCGACCGGCGCGGTCGGGGCGGCGTTGATCTTCCGGCCCGATGCCGATGCGGAAGCAGGAATGCCTGATGCGCGCAAGGCGCACATCATCGTGATGGGTGACTTCGGCGAAGGGCTGGAAAAGAACCACACGACGCTCGTGACCATGCTCGACGACATGGAAGAGCGCGGCCACATCGAGATCGACGAAGATGAGTACGGCGGCGCCACCATCACGACGATCACGATTCTCGAGAAGGAAGAGGAGGAAGCAGAGCCGGAGCCGGACGAGTGGCAGTGGGACGTCGAAGAAGAAGAGCCTTTCGACTATGACAAGGTCTTCATGGCCGGCGTCGACGGCGTGCTGCTGCTGGCGACGGAACTCAATGCGATTGAGCAGGCGATCGATCGCATCGAGGGTGTGGAAGATGAGTCTCTCGCCGATGACGCGATGTACATCAAGTCACTCGCCCAGCATCCGGAGAATCCCGAAGCCTTCGGCGCCATCTATTTCCGCGAGGACATCCGCCGCGTGATCGGCGAGACGTTCGGCGGCATGCTGATGTTTTTCGTCCCGCCGGGGACGGACGCGGCGGACCTGCTCGGCGTCAAGCCGGTGCAGTCGGTCTCGATCGGGCAGCGATTCGACACGGACCTTGCGATGGCCGAGCAGACCTGGGCGATGGTGCTGCCGGAGAAGAAGGGGCTCTTCAAGCTTGTCGATGAGCCCGTCGCCGGCTTCGAGCCGCCGTCCTTCGCGGGTCCGGATGCGGCGTCCGTGACGCGCGCGGCGATCGGCTTTGACGAGGTCTTCCCGCTGGTGCGCGACATGGTTGCAAGCCTGCCGGAGCACATGCAGGCGCAGTTCGGTCCGTGGATGGACGAGATCGCGCGGCAGTACGAGCCGATCTTCAACACGCTCGGGCCCGAGGTGTACTTTGCCAATACCATCCAGCGTCCGCTTTCGATCGAGAGTGAGCGGACCGTCGTTGCCGTGCGTGTGAAGGATTCGGTCGCGCTGACCAATGCCCTGTCACCCATCATGGCCCAGACCGGCACCGAGGCGCGCGACTTCCAGGGCAATCAGCTCTATGACATGGATGGCCAGATGGCCTTCGGCGTCGGGTTCGGCTTCCTGTTCATCGGCCCGACGCCCGATGTGGAGAACGCGATGCGTCTCGCCTCCGCCCCGGATGGTCCGCGTCTTGCCGCTGAAGATCGCTTCATGCGGGCGGTGAGTCCGCTCGGGCGCGAATCCATCGTCGCCGGCTACAGCGATCTGCGACAGACGATGGAGTTCGCCTACTGGGCGCTCGGCGAGCAGCAGCGACTCTGGGAAGAGCAGATGAATGATCCCGACATGGCCGAGCACATGGAGTTCATGGAGGCGATGAAGCCGCCGGCATGGATCGAGCGCCTCCCGCCGGTCGAACTGCTGATCCGGCACCTGGGCGACTCGGTCTACGAAATCGGCCCGTCGCCGGATGGTTACCGCGGCCGCTCCCTGCTGCTGCGGCCGAACAACCAGGGCTGATCAGCGATTCTCACAACCGAACGCTGCGGGCCGGAGGTTCCCCTTCGGCCCGCTTCTGTTTTGCTGGTGGCTCGCGGCCGGGTCAGGTCCGCTTGGCGCTGAAGGCGTGGATCAGGTGCTGCCCCGCCGCGGCAACGAGCGCCGTGACGACGATGAAGCAGACGACGCCCAGCCCCCACTTGATGGGACCGGCCAGACCGACGATCGCCGACCGACCGAGCCACGCGCCGGCCAGGATCCCGACCGCCGCGGCGGCAAGCGCAAGCCCGACGAGCAACTGACGCCGCGACGACCGCGGCTCACGCCGAATCAGAAGCGCGCCGGAAACACCCCCGAGCGCGCCCGCCGCGGCGAGCCGGAAGAGCAGCAGCACGTCCAGGCGCACCGTCACCGCGGAGGCCTGCAAGGTCGCGAGCGGCCGGCCGAGTATGCCAAGAAACGAACGGTTCACGCCGACTGATTCCAGAAATGATGCCGCCGCCACAGCGCCCGCGACGCACACCAGAGCGAGCGGCTGGCCGTAAGGGGGGCGGCCGCCCGCCGCAAAGATCCCCAGAAGCGCGGCAAGCAGCACGACCACCTCAAAGCCGAGCGTGAACCACTGCGCATCAATGGCGGCCAGCACCGCCGCTGCAAGCGCACTCAGGGCTGTCAATGCCAGAAGCATCTGGACAAGCCGGGCAAAGATCCCGCGAAGCTCTGGACTTTGAGTGTCTTCAGCCATGAGCAGAATCGTACGCTACGCCGCCGCTCGCGCTTGGCGCGTACAGATCTGGCTTCGCCCGGCTCGTTTCGCGGCGTACAGGGCAGCATCTGCAAGCCGGAGCAGTTCATCCGGGCTTCGTGCCCGATCCCGCTGGAGGAAGGCGACCCCGATGCTCAGGGTGGGTCGGTCGGCGCCGTTCGCCTCAGGCATTGGGGCCGTTGCAAACATCGCCTGCACGCGCCTGGCAATCTGAACGGCGTCCGGTTCGTGTGCTCCGGGCAGGGCCACGATGAACTCGTCCCCGCCGAGTCGGACGGCGAGGTCGCCCAGGCGGAACTGTGCCAGCAGCACCTGGCCCAGGACCTCAATGACGCGGTCTCCCGCGGCGTGCCCGGCGCGGTCGTTCAGCTCCTTGAACATGTCCATGTCGATGGCCAGGACGGCCAGCTCGTCGCCTGCTGACTTGGCCTCCTCAAAGAGACGGGCGAGCCCTTCGGCCAACGCACGCCGGTTGCCGAGGCCGGTGAGCGGATCCGTATTAGCGCGGCGCTCCAGGTGCGCGGTTGCGGCACGCGTCTGGCGCGACACCTCGCTCTGCATTTCGCGGCGGTTCCGCACCGCAGCAAGCCTGTATCGATGATGTTCCTCAAAGATGCGCTTCATCGTTCTGGCCAGGCCGGCCAGTTCATGGTCTCGCGGCAGATCAAGCAACTCGAAAGAGGCATCACGCTCCTGTCGGCTCAGCCGCTCAAGGCGATTCTCCAGGAGACGGATTTCGTCCCGCATGGCGCGCGCAGGCTCGATGAAGAGCATGACCGCCGCCAACGTTGCGCTGAACGCTCCGACAAAGATGCCGAGCAGGGCGCCGAGGCCGCTCGCCCCAGCAGCCCACGCCGCGACCAGGACGCCGAGACCCGCGCCCACGGCGCCGACCTGCGCTGCCCGGATCATGGGGCTGCGCTGCACCGTGCCTGGCCGGGCCGGCTCCGCCGGCCGGCCCATGGCCGATCCACCCTGATCTGGTGTGTGCGATCCTGTCACGACCCCCGCTAGATCGGCTGCTCCGCATTGCGGCTGCAGGGTGCGAGTCCGGAAAATGTGCCGTTCGCGACCGTATCGCCCAGTTGAGGGGGGAGAAGCCTCAGGCCCGATTACAGCCCCCCATGGCAAGCGGCCGATCTGAATGGGACATGCCCGTCGTACACCGTCCAGATCGGTCCATTGAGGAGGTCAGGGTCCACTTCCGTCGCACACTGTCGGCGTGGGCCGCGGACGTGCTGGAGCTTCGCCGGCGTGGGCTGCACCGGCCGATGATGAGGCGTCGGCCGGACGATGCCGTGTCCGGCCAGCCGGCCGCGGCGGAGGACGGGCGGCACGAGCAGCACGAGGCGTCCTCATGAGCGGGATTTCGTCCAGCATTGGCCTGATCAGCGGAATTGATACGGCCGGGCTGATTCAGCAGCTTCTGTCGCTGGAATCGCGGCCGCGGATGCTTGCGCAACAGCGCATGGTGCAGCTGCAGACGCAGCAGACGGCCTATCTGGATCTCAACACGCGGCTCGACGCCCTGAAGCAGGCCGCGGCGGCGTTCAATACGTCCAAGATCTTCGAATCGGCCAGTGCGACCAGCAGCGATGAGGACGTGCTGACCGGGACGGCGAGCGCCGGCGCTGCCCTCGGCTCGTTCTCGTTCATCGTCGATCGCCTGGTTTCGACGCAGCAGGTCATGTCGCGCGGTTTCGCCGATCGGGATGCCACGGCCGTCGGTGCCACGGCGTTCACGTTTGAGCCGGTGGAAGGCCGTGTCGATCGCGACACACCGCTCTCCGCCCTTAACGGCGGCAACGGGATCACGCGTGGCAAGATCGTCATTCAGGATTCGACGGGTGTGAGCGCAACGATCGATCTGTCGCGGGTCGCGACCGTGGGAGAGGTGCTCGACGCCATCAACTCCAGCGACAGCATTGCGGTGACGGCCTCCGCTGACGGCAACGGGCTTGTTCTCCGCGACGATGCCGGCGGAGCGCTCACCATTCGGAATGAGACGGCGCGGGATGTACTCAGGGGCCTCGGTTTCACCAGCGGCGCAAGCGGGTCGACGCTGACCGGTGCGCCCGTGCACAGCATCGGCAACGCGACGTCGCTGACCTCGCTCAACGATGGGAACGGCGTTCGGATCACGCATCAGATCGGCTCCGGTGCGCAGGACTTCCTCATCACCGACCGCACCGGCGCACAGCATGTCATCTTCCTTGGAGACGTGTTCGCCGACGGCGAGTTCCAGTCTGCCAGGGTCGGGACGATTGCCGGACTGAAGGCTCGCATCGAGGAGCGCACCGGCGGGGCTGTTTCCCTGCAGGTCCGCGGCGACGGCAGCGGTCTGGAACTCGTGGACAATACCGGCGGCGCCGGCGATCTGGTCGTGACCGATGTTTCCGGCGCGGCGGTCGACCTCGGGTTCGTGGATGCCGACGCGGGGACCACGACGGTTACGGCGGCCAGCATCACAGGACGCCGCGTCCAGGCCGGCCTGAACTCCACTCTGACGCGAAACCTGTTCGGCGGAGCGGGCTTGAGCGACGGTTCCATCAGCATTCAGACGGCGGACGGTGCGGTCCATGCGTTGTCGCTGAGCACCGACGGATCCGTGTCCGACCTCGTCCGTGAACTGGAAACCGGCACCGGCGGCGCGATCCGCGTTTCCCTGGACGAGAACGGGACGGGTCTGGTCGTGACCGATACCACCGGCGGGGCGGGTGCGACAGTGATCAGCGGGGCCGCCGCGACAGCGCTCGGCCTTGAGGGGACGTTCGGCGCCGGCGAACCGATCGGCACGGGTCGGCTGCATCACGCGTTCATCGCCAAGTCCACTTCGCTCGCATCGCTCCGTGCCGGCAAGGGAATCGGTGTTGGTACATTCTCCATTACCGATTCGACCGGTGCTGCTCACAACGTCAGCATCACCTCAAGTGACCGGACGATCGGCGACGTCATTCGCAAGATCAACAACCTGGGGTTCGGGGTCAAAGCATCGATCAACGAGACCGGCGACGGCATCTTGCTGCAGGACACCACGGGCGCGGGCAACCTGGCGATCACCGTCACCGATGTGGAAGGCGCTGTCGCGAAGAACCTGCGACTGGCTGGAGCCTCCAAGGGCGTCGAGAGCACGGATAATCGGATCGACGGCTCCTTCGAGGTAACGCTGGAGTTCGACGGTACGGACTCTCTCGACGACATCGTCTCCAAGATCAACAACGCGGAGGCAGGCGTCCGTGCAACTGTCGTTAACGATGGCTCGGGCGTGGCGCCGCACAGGCTTGTGCTTACCAGCCGTGACACGGGCGCCCGCGGCCGGTTCACCCTCGACACTCACGGCTTCGATCTTGGTTTGACGAGTCTCAGCGACGGCATGGACTCGCGCGTCTTCTTCGGCGGTACCGACCCCGCCGCAGCGCTGCTCCTGACGAGCGGGACCAACACCGTCGACGGCGTCGTCTCCGGCGTTCGCATCGACCTGAACGCGCGTTCGGATGATCCCGTCACGCTGACGACGACGCGGGATAATGAGAGCATCGAGTCCGCTGTCAACAACTTCATCACGACCTTCAACTCTCTCGTGACGCGCATCGACGCGGTGACGGATTACGACGCCGAGACGGAGCGCAAGGCGGCCTTGTTCGGAGACTCGACGGTCAGCACTCTCCGCAATGCGCTGCACCAGACCATCCAGGGCCGGCCGTTGAATGTGGGGGGGCCGTTCCAGAGCCTCGCGCAAGTGGGCGTTACCGTCGGAACCGGTGGACAGCTCGAGCTGGACGCGGACAAGCTTCGCGCTGCCATCGACCAAGACCCCGAGGCGGTGAAGAACCTCTTTGCCGCCAAGGTGCAGGTGCCGCGGGAGCCCATCCAGGTCTTCCCCGATCGGCCGGATCTGGACATCACAGTTCGCAACACCGGCCCGGATGAGTATTCGTCACTCGGCGTGGTGGAGCGCATTGCCCGCCTCGTCGAGCGCTACACGGATCCCGTTTCCGGGATCATGACCAGCCGCAAGTCGACGCTGGAGACGCAGATCCGCCAGCAGCAGGACCGCATCAAGGCCTTCGACATTAAACTTGAATCCAGGCGTCAGGTCCTGCAGAACCAGTTTGCCTCCATGGAGCGCGCCCTCTCGCAGATTCAGTCGCAGCAGAGCTCGCTTGCTTCGCTGGCCTCTCTTGTCGGTTAGGCCTCGCAGTCGCCGTCGTCGGCGACCTTCAGAAAGGCCCGCCAAAGGTCGATACATTCGGCAGATATGAGCACGACCACCATGACGTCACGCACCTTGAAGCCGCAGGCCAACGCCTATCTCAAGACGCGAGTCCTCACCGCAAGCCCTGCCGAACTCCGACAACTGCTGCTCGACGGCGCTGTTCGCTTCGCCAGACAGGCCCGAGAAGGGCTCGAGACGAAGGATTGGGAGAAGAGCTACGAGGGGTTCAGCTCCTGCCGCAACATCGTGATGGAGTTGATCAACTCCATGAAGCCGGATGTCGATCCGGACCTGTGCGGCCGGCTTTCATCGCTCTACACGTTCATTTACTCGGAGCTGGTGTACGCCAGCCACGAGCGGGACATCGCGCGCCTCGATAAGACGATCGAACTGCTCGAGTACGAGCGTGAGACCTGGTCGCTGCTGCTGCAGCAGATGGCCGCCGAGCGAACCGGCGCCGGTGCGAGCGCCGCCGAAGGCAATCCGCCCGCCGCTCCGGGCACGCCCGGTTCCATCAGCATCGAGGGCTGAGCGAGCCGAGCAGGTAGCAAAGCCGTTCCGAAGCCGCATCAGCCGGACGCCATCTGCGCCGCCAGATTCTCCATCACCAGCTTCACGTTCGTGTTCGATTGAATCTGCGCTTCAGCGTCCGTAATCGCGTCGATGATCCGCGCTGTCGCCTCAAGTCGACCGGCGTCACCGGAGCCGCCATGCAGGCGCGTTCGTGCATGCTCGGCGACGAACGCGAGCATCCGTCGCGACCAGGCCTTGTTCGCCGCATCCTTGCTGGCCCGCTTGTCGCCGGCGACCGCCGCGGCGGCTCGCTGGTCGATCAGGTCGCTCATCACGCCGCCGAGTTCAATCGGGAACGCCCCGCGGCCCTGGCCCGCTGTTATCGCCGCTTCCAACATGGGTGCGAGCGTTTCGTGCCACTCGTAGAGGTTGTGCTCGATTGCGAGCTTCGCTTCGCCGGGGGAGCCGGCGGCAAAGGTCAGCAGCCATTCGCGCTGCTTGCCCGTCACATGCGACGCATTGCGGTCGAGCCACTCGGCCATGGCCTCGTCGGGCAGCGGGGGGAATCCGATTCGCTGGCTGCGGCTGCGGATGGTGGGCAGCAGCCGGTCCTCCTGGCTGGTCACGAGGATGATCACGGTTCCGGCCCCGGGCTCTTCCATGACCTTGAGCAGGGAGTTCTGTGTCCGGTCCTGCGTCAGTTCGGCCTCGTCGAGGATGAAGACCTGGCCCGCCATGGAGTTCGTGTTGACGGAGCGGGTCCGCTGGGCGGGTTCGACGAGGAACTCATCGACGACTTCCTTGGGAATGACCGTCTGCTTGCTCCCCCGGACCGACTGCTCGCGTGAGACCGCCGCGAGTTCCTTCCGCACGATGTGCAGGTCCGGATGGCTTCCGGCGCGGATCAGCCGCTGCGTTTCGCTCTCGGGATCGGGTCGGAGTTCCCCGCCGAGATCGGGCGTGGTCGTCGGGTCGAGCAGGATGGAGGCAAAGGCGACGGCCGTGGTGAACTTCCCGACGCCGCGGGGGCCGTGGAAGATCCAGGCGTGGTGGAGGCGGCCCGAGCCGAGGGCGGCGCGGAGAGAAGCGATGGCGCGCTCCTGGCCGAGAATCTGATCGAGGGAGAGGAACTGGTAGGGGGCCGCGCTCTCTTCGGGCGCGGCATCGACGGTCGCCGCGGCGGCTTTGCGTGTCCGTTTGGCCATGCCGGAGGGTAGCGTGGCACCGCCTTTCAAGGCGGTGCGAGGTCATCGATTCTCTCGGTGGGTGCCACTGCTCGCCGCGGTACTCCGCGGCGCAGCAGTGCAGGCGCACAGAAAAGGTTCATTGTGCGGCAGCCGACGTTCGCACGGCTGCGCTGAGTACAGCGAGCCGTGGCACCCCTCGCGGGATCGCGCAAAAGGCGCTTCGCATCGCCTGGAAAGGCGATGCCACGTCAGACGCTCCGGATCTTGTTGATCCCGTTCAGTGCCGCCACCTTGTAGCACTCGGCCAGCGTCGGGTAGTTGAACACCGTGTTAATGAAGTACTCCACCGTCCCGTTGAAGGCCATCACCGCCTGGCCGATGTGGACCAGTTCCGTCGCCTGGGTGCCGATGCAGTGGACGCCGAGGATGGTGTGGCTCTCCTGGTGGATGAGCAGCTTGAGCATGCCGATGTCGTCGCCCAGCAGCTGGCCGCGGGCGATCTCCTTGTACTGTGCGATCCCCGCTTCGTACGGCACGCCTTCGGCGGTGAGGCGTTCCTCGTTCCAGCCGACCATGGAAATCTCCGGAATCGCGTAGATCCCGTAGGGGAAGAGGTCCGGCACGGACCGCGTCGGCTGTCCGAACATGTGGCACGCCGCGAGCCGCCCCTGTTCCATGCTCGTGGAGGCCAGCGCGGGGAAGCCGATCACGTCCCCCGCGGCGTAGATGTGCGGCGCGCTGGTCTGGTAGTTGTCGTTGACGGTGATGCGGCCGCGCTTGTCGGCTTCCAGTCCGGCCGCGGCGAGGTTGAGCGCTTCGGTGGAGCCCTGGCGGCCGATGCAGTAGAGCAGGCAGTCGGCGCGGAGCGTCTTGCCGCTTTCGAGCGTGGCCTCGGCCATCTGGTCGCTCTCGCTGCGCGCCGTCGCGGGGGGCTCGATGATCTCGATCTTGACGACCTTCTCCCCCAGCCGCAGCGTCATCCCCATCTGGCGGAAGTGGTACTGCAGCGCCTCGGAGATCTCCGCATCGCAGAACTCCAGCAGCCGGTGCCGCCCCTCCACCAGCGTGACGCGCACGCCCAGGCGCGCCAGCATCGACGCGTACTCGGTCCCGATGACGCCGCCGCCGACCACAATCATGGATCGCGGCAGGTACGGAAGCCGGAAGACCTCGTCGGAGGTGATCACGGTGTCGGCGTCGAAGGGGATGTCATCGGGGCGGGCGGGCACGGTGCCGACCGCGATGAGGATGTTTTTCGCGCGGATGTCTTCGGTCGAGTGTTCGCCGGTGACGCGGATCGTGTGGGCGTCGACGAACGCGCCGGGGCCGCGAGCAAGGTCGATGCCGTTGGAGGCGAAGTGCCGCCGCACGACGTCGATCTCCTCGCCGATGATGCGCTCGCACGAATGCACGAGGGAGGAAAGCTGCGTCTTGCGATCCAGCCGCTGGTAGACCTCCGAGCCGATGATGCGCCGGTACCCGGTCATCTCGAAAACCGCCTCGCGCAGCGCCTTGCTCGGGATGGTCCCCGTGTTGATGGCCACGCCCCCGACCGACTCCATCTTCTCGACGACGCAGACGCTCTTGCCGAGCTTGGCGGCCTGGATCGCGGCCTTCTGCCCGGCCGGGCCGCTCCCGATGATGCACAGGTCGAACTCTCGCATGGGGATCCTTGGAAGTGGTGCGTGCTGACTGCTCGGTGCTGAGGGGGCCAGGTTCTGAGGGGCGGAGTGCCGTTTCACACCCGCCCGGCCTGCCCGGATCGCGCCGCCATGGCCCGGGGCCCCCCCCCCCCCCCCCCCCCCCCCCGGGGGTATCTGGGTGTGGGGCC
>CAYWRO010000099.1:11596-11859 GCA_964460345.1 uncultured Phycisphaeraceae bacterium
CCCCGCCCCGGCCCCCCCGGTCCCTGATTATCGGGTGTTTGGCCGCCGAACACCACCTTGAGGGCGGCCGGCGAGGGCGTGAAACCGCTTGCGCGCGACTTTGAGGCGCTTGTGCGCTCCTGAAAAGCGCTTTCGCGCTCCTGCAAAGCGCTGTTGCGCTCCTGAGAAGCGCTGTTGCGCTCCTGAGAAGCGCTGTTGCGCTCCTGAGAAGCGCCTGCGCGCTCCTGAAAAGCGCTGTTGCGCTCCTGCAAAGAGGCCATATT
>CAYWRO010000100.1:0-11339 GCA_964460345.1 uncultured Phycisphaeraceae bacterium
AGCGGGCGCAGGTCCGGCGGGATCACCGGGATCACGTCCATCACGAGCCACGAAGGATCATTCTCGGAGTGGCGGATCTGCTCGACGATCTTGAGCCGCTTGGCCAGGTCCTTGGTCTTCTGCTTGCTGCGCGTCGCCTTCAGTTCGGCGCGGATCTCCTCGGCAAGGGCGTCCAGGTCCGTGCGCTCGACGATCGAGCGGATCGCATCGGCGCCCATGAGGGCCTTGAACGCGCTGCCGTACTTCTCCTGCGCGCTGCGGAACTCATCCTCCGTGAGGATCTGCTTGAACTTCAGTTCCGTGTCGCCGGGATCCACGACGGCGTAATCCTGGAAGTAGATGACCTTTTCCAGGTCCGCGGTCTTCATGGCCAGCAGGTTGCCCAGGCGGCTGGGCATGGCCTTGAAGAACCAGATGTGGACGATCGGCGCGGCCAGGTTGATGTGGCCCATGCGCTTGCGGCGGACGCGTGAGTGCGTCACCTTGACGCCGCAGCGGTCGCAGATGATCCCCTTGTACTTCGTCCCCTTGTACTTGCCGCACGCGCACTCGTAGTCGCGCTCCGGACCGAAGATGCGCTCGCAGAAGAGCCCGTCCTTCTCCGGCCGGTACGTGCGGTAGTTGATCGTCTCAGGCTTCTTGACCTCGCCGTACGACCATGAACGGATGTCGTTCGGCGAAGCAAGAGTGACCTTGACGGACGCGTAATCGTTAATGCGGTCGTAAACGCTCTCAGCCATGTCTTATCCTCTCGCCGCAATGCGGCATGAGTTTGTATCTCTGATCATGCAATGTCCTGCCACGCCGCGAACGGAAGGATGCGGGGCACCAGAAGCACGGTCACATGGTCCTCTTCCTCAAGGTGCTCCTCGGCGATGGACAGCGCGTCGTAAATCTCCCCCATGTGCTCGGGATCCCGATGAATCGAAACTGGCACATACCACCAGACGCCGTCTGTGGTCTCCCGCCGGATCTCGTCGGCAAGAACTCGCAGTCGCATGCCAACGGGAGATTTTCGCAGGCGATCCTGTACCGCCTTGGCCACCACACGGGGATCGTCGGCGATCATTGCTCACCTCCCAGCGTGCGGTGCATCCTGCTCAGGTGGCGAAGCGCGATCACCGCATCGTCGACGGTCAGGACGCTCTCGGGGTCATAGTCCGCGGCGGTCCTGAGTTGCCTCAGCACCCGGAGCCCCCGTGCCACTTGCAACCGACTCCGTTCGTCATACCGGCTGGTATCAAGGTTGTGCCTGGCCAACGTCACGAGCTGCTCGTGAGCGGGATTCGGCCGCGGCCCAATCGAGATCGTCTGGCCGCCTCGCTGCAGTTCCCCCGTCAGCAGCGCGTATGCCGAGTAGTAGGCGCGGCTTAATGCGCTCCGGATCGAGCCGGAGTCCTTCAGCGCCTTGGCGGCTTCAAGGTTGTCTGTCGCCATCTCGGACCAGGTCATGCACACTCCGCGCCGTTACAGCAGACTCCCCCCATCCAGCCGCTTCTTCTCCAGCGTGATGTTCATCCCGAGCCCCTTGAGCTCGTTGCACAGCACGTCGAACGCCACGGGCATCCCGGCCTCCAGCGTGTTCGTGCCCTTGACCATGCTCTCGTAGATCTTGGTCCGGCCCTCGACGTCGTCGGACTTCACGGTGAGCAGTTCCTGCAGGATGTACGAAGCCCCGTACGCCTCCAGCGCCCACACTTCCATCTCGCCGAAGCGCTGACCGCCGGTGCGGGCCTTGCCGCCCAGGGGCTGCTGCGTGATCAGCGAGTACGGACCCGTCGCGCGGGCGTGGATCTTGTCGTCCACCAGGTGGTGCAGCTTCAGCAGGTACATGTACCCGATCGACGTCCGCTGCTTGAAGGGCTCACCCGTCCGGCCGTCGTGGAGTTGGATCTTGCCGCCGCTGGGCATGCGGGCGAGCAGTTCGCGCGGATGGGCGGCCTCGCCCCTGGCCTCAAGGTCGGCCAGGCGCTTGGTCACGTGCTCGTTGGCCTCGGCGACCGCGGCGTGGATCTCCTTCTCCGTCGCCCCGTCGAAGACGGGCGTCACGGCCTGGAAGCCCAGCACCTTCGCGGCCCACCCCAGATGGGTCTCCAGGATCTGCCCGACGTTCATGCGGCTGGGCACGCCCAGCGGGTTGAGCATGACGTCGACCGGCGTGCCGTCCTCCATGAACGGCATGTCCTCTTCGGCCACGATGCGGGCGATGACACCCTTGTTGCCGTGACGGCCGGCCATCTTGTCGCCGACGGAGAGGTGGCGCTTCGTCGCGATGTAGACCTTGACCATCTCGAGCACGCCCGACGGCAGTTCGTCGCCGCGCTTCATGTGGCCGATCTTCCGCTCCTTCTCCTTGCGGTTGGCCTCAATACGCGGCCAGAACTGGCGGTAGGCGACTTCGGCCTTCTCCTTGACGTCCTTGGCGCCCTTGACCCACTTGAGGGTGAAGTTCTCGATCTGCTCGATGATGACCTCGGGGATGTCCGAAGCGCCGACCTTCTGACGGGTCGACGGGTCGACCATCTCCGTGCCGGAGAGGCGGTTCATCTCCTCGACCATCTGCTTGAAGAGCGTGATGGCCTTGGCGTCCATCTGCGCGCCGTACTCCTCGATCTCCTTCTGGAGCCGCTTCTTCTGGTCCGCCGTCATGTGCATGCGGCGGCTGAAGCGGCGGGCGCCGATGACGATCCCCTCGATGCCTGCGGGCACCTCGAGCGAATCGTTCTTCACGTCCTCGCCGGCGCGGCCGAAGATCGCGTGCAGCAGCTTCTCTTCCGGGGTCAGTTCGCTCTTGCTCTTGGGGCTGACCTTGCCGACCAGGATGTCTCCCGGGCCGACGCGGGCGCCAATGCGGATGACCCCGTTCTCGTCGAGGTTGCGCAGCATCTTCTCCGAGACGTTCGGGATGTCGCGCGTGAACTCCTCGCGGCCGAGCTTGGTCTCGCGGATCTCGACGTCGAAGGCGTCGATGTGAATGCTCGTGAACGCATCGTCCTTGACGAGGCGCTCGGAAATCACGATGGCGTCTTCGAAGTTGTACCCGTCGAACGGCATGAACGCGACGAGGGCGTTCTTGCCGATCGCCAGTTCGCCGAACTCGGTGGCCGGGCCGTCAGCGAGGATCTGGCCCTTCTCGACCTTCTGCCCCGGCTCGACGATCGGGCGCTGGTTCAGGCAGGTGCGCTCGTTGAGCCCCGCGAACTTGCGGAGCACGTACTCATCGGAGTTGTCGATGATGATGCGCTCGGCGTCCACGCTCGTGACCGTGCCGGCGTTCTTGGCCCGGACGACCATGCCGGAGTTCACGCCGACGAACTTCTCCATTCCCGTGGCGACCACGGGCGGCTCGACGCGGATCAGCGGCACCGCCTGGCGCTGCATGTTGGAACCCATCAGCGCGCGGTTGGCGTCGTCGTGCTCGAGGAACGGAATCAGCGACGCCGACACGCCCACAATCTGCTTGGGCGCGATGTCGATGTAGTTGATCTCCTCGCTGGCGACTTCCTTCAGTTCGCCCCCGACACGCGCCATCACCATGCCTTCGACGAGGCGGCCTTCCAGGTCGATCGTGTCAGCGGGCGCGAGAATCGAACGGATCTCCTCATCGGCGCGGAGCTGGACGATCTGGTCGGTCACCTTGCCGTTCTTCACGACGCGATAGGGCGCACGGATGAAGCCGTACTCGTCGATCGAGGCGTAAATACCGAGCGACGAGATCAGACCGATGTTCGTGCCTTCCGGCGTTTCGATCGGGCAGATGCGGCCGTAGTGGCTGATGTGCACGTCGCGCACCTCGAAGCCCGCCCGCTTGCGGTTCAGACCGCCCGGGCCGAGCGCCGACAGGCGCCGCTCGTGCACCAGCGAGGAGAGCGGGTTCGTCTGGTCGACGACCTGGCTCAGTTCGCTGCGGCCGAAGAAGAAGTCGATCGCGCTGGAGATGCTCTTGGAGTTCACCAGGTCCGCGACGCGCGTCAGCTCGTCGGGATCCTTCACGCTCATGCGCTCCTGCACCGTGCGGCGCAGCTTGAGGAAGCCCTTGCGGATCTCCTCGACCGCCAGTTCGTCCAGCGTGCGCAGGCGGCGGTTGCCCAGGTGGTCGATGTCGTCCACCTGCGCGACCGGACGGCCCGTCTCCGGATCGATGCGGTTGGAGCGCAGGTCGATGATGTACGTGATGACCTTCAGGAAGTCCTCGGCCCGGATGAACATCCGGTCCTCCGGCACATCCAGGTCGAACTTGCGGTTGATGCGGAAGCGCCCCACCTTGCCCAGGCGGTAGCGGTTCTCGTCGTAGAACTTCTCGATGAAGAGCTGCTTGGCCTTCTCCACCTGCGGCGGGTTGCCCGGGCGCAGCTTGGTGTACACGCGCACCAGCGCGGCCTCGTACTCGCTCTCGCAGGCGGCCCCTTCGCCCTCCATGAACTGCTGGAGCTTTTCCTCGGCAATGGTGTTGAGGATGAGCGGGTCCTGCGGGTTCTGGATGACGCGGACCTTCTTCAATGACGAGTTGACGATCGCCTCCGCCCCGCCTTCTCCGATCTGGCGGCCGACGTGTACGATCTCCTCGCCCGTCTCGGTGTCGACGATCGTCTCCGCCGCGTAGTGCTCGGGGCGGACCTTCTCGGCCGAGATCTCGTTGATCTCGTAGAAGAGCCCCAGCACCGCATCGGTCGTCGAGATCGTCTCATCGAGGCAGCGCAGGAAGGTCGTCGCGGCGAGCTTGGTCGACTGGTCGATCCGCATCGCCAGGACGTCCTTCTTCGTCACCTCCAGCTCGATCCACGAGCCGCGCTCGGGGATGATGCGCGTGGAGTGCAGCGGGCGGTCGCCTTCGTCGGAGACGATGGAGAAATCGACACCGGGGGAGCGGTGGAGCTGGCTCACGATGACGCGCTCGGCGCCATTCACGATGAACTCGCCCCCGCCCATCATGATCGGGAACTCGCCGAGGTAGATCTCCTCCTCGGCCATCTCGCTCTGCCCCTCGCGCACGAGGCGGACGGCCACGCGGAAAGGCATGCCGTACGTGAGGCGCAGCTCGCGGCACTCGTCCGGCGTGTACCGCGGCTCCTCGAGCGTGTAGTACAGGTATTCAAGTTTCATCGTCCCGTCGTACGATTCGATCGGGAAGATCTCGCGGAGCAGCGATTCGAGCCCGAGGTTCGGGTCACGCTTCTCCGGTTCGGTTGCGGTCAACTGCAGGAAGCGCTCGTACGCTCTGGTCTGGACCTCTGTAAGATCCGGGACCGGGACCGCATCGCCACGCTTGGAAAAATCGCGCACGTTCGTCGCTGCCATCGAGTACCTCTTGATGGTGTTCACAGCCCCCAGTCGGTTCTCACCGCCGGCGGCAGATCGCTATTTCAAACTAGTTTCATGCACCCGTGTCGCGTCGCCTGGAACCCCGTAGTGTAGCCGGGTCGTTGGGCCGGAGCAACCGGGGGCCGCAGCCGTCAACCGGAGGAATGTCGGATCCACCCTGTTCGGGGTGTCGCAAGCTGCCTTCACCCGCCAAGCCCCCACTTCCGGGCGTTCCTGAAATGACTTCTGGGCCGGCCTCGGCGTTCCGGAGGAAGCGGCCAGCGTCAGCCCCCACCTCCAGTTAAAAGAAAAAGAGCCCCCTCAACCGAGGGGGCTCCAGGCATGCTTGCCAGTCGGTTCGCCGCGAACAGGCTCAGGCCAGTTCGACCTCGGCGCCGGCCTCCTTGAGGCTGGTCGCGAGCTTCTCGGCGTCCTCCTTGCTGAGGCCTTCCTTCACCTTCTTCGGAGCGCCGTCGACGAGCTCCTTGGCCTCCTTCAGGCCCAGGCCGGTCGCCTCGCGGACGACCTTGATCACCTTGATCTTCTCGCCGCCGGGGCTCTTGAGGACGACGTCGAAGGAGGACTTCTCCTCCGCCTCCGCCGCGGCCGCGCCGCCGGCGCCCGGGGCCGCCATCATGACCGCGCCACCGGCCGCGGCCTCGATGTCGTAGGCCTCCTTCATGTACTTGCCGAGATCGACGGCCTCCTTGAGGCTCAGGCCGGCGAGCTGGTCGCCCAGGTCCTTGATCTTCGCGTCGAACTCCATCGTTGCCGTGTCAGACATGTTCATTCACCTTCAAACGCGGGCCGCAGCCCTTCAACACCCGCTCCAGAGGGGCCGCTACTTCGCGGCTCTTTAACCCGTCAGGGCCAGTGGCGCGGTGAGTTTGTCTCTTTCATGGGCCGCCCGAAAAGAGCGGCCCGACGTTCACCCGGCCTTCGCGATCGCTTCGCCCTTCTCGAGCTTCTCTTCGATCGCCTTGATGATCCCCGCGACCTTGCCGCCGGGGCCCTTGATCTGACCCATGAGCTTGCGGGCGGGCGACAGGATGAGCGTGACGGCCTCGCCGATCGCCTCTTCCCGCGTCGGGAACTTGCTCAACTCGCGCACGCCCTTGTCGCCCTCGAAGAGCTGGCCGTCGAGCACGGCGCCCTTGAGCTCGATGTCCGGGAACTGCTTGAGCAGTTCGACGATCTCACGCGTCACCTCCACCACGGAGTTGCCGCCGAAGGCGATCGCGCTCGGCCCTTCCAGCAGCGGCGAGAGCGCCGCCAGGCCCGTGCCCTCGAAGGAGCGACGGGCCAGGTTGTTGCGGATCACCTGGACGTGGATCTCCTTCTTGCGGAGCGTCGCACGGATCTGGTTCGTCGAGTTGGAATCGATGCCGCGGATGCTGATCAGCGCCGCGTCCTCGAACCCTTCCACGCGCGACCCGTAGTCGCGCATGATCATTTCTTTGACTGTCTTTGACATGGTTCGTTACCTCGCGTCGCTGTATCAGGCCGGAACCGCCGCGGCGTACTTGACCTGCACGCCCGGCGTCATCGTGCCGCTGATCGTGATCTTCTTGATGTACTGGCCCTTGGCGCTGGAGGGCTTCTGCTTCTCGATCGTCGAGATGAAGTGCTCCAGATTCTCGAGCAGATCGCCCGGGGCGAACGACATCTTGCCGATGACCGCGTGGATGTTCCCGCCGTTGTCGTTGCGGTACTCCACCTTGCCCGCGGCGTACTCCTTGACCGCCTGCGGCACATTCTGCGTCACCGTCCCCGCCTTCGGCGACGGCATGAGCCCCTTGGGCCCGAGCACCTTGCCCAGCCGGGAGACCACACGCATCATGTCCGGCGTGGCCACCGCCACGTCGAAGTCCATCCACCCCTTCTCGATCTCCTCGACGAGGTCCTCAGCGCCCGCCTTGACGGCGCCGGAGGCAAGCGCCTCCTTGGCCTGGTCCTCGCGGCAGAAGGCCACGACGCGCTTCGACTTGCCGATCCCCTTCGGCAGCGACACGGAGCCGCGGATCTGCTGATCCGCCTGCTTCGGATCGATCGAAAGGTGCATCACCACGTCGACCGACTGGTCAAATCGGGTGCCCTTGAACTTCTTGACCGCGGCGACCGCATCCGCAGGAGCCAGGGGCTCGGCCGGGATCAGATCCATGTTCGCGCGGGTTCGCTTTCCGATTCTTGCCATGGCTCAGCCCTCCACCGTCACGCCCATCTGACGGGCCGTGCCTTCAATGATTCGACAAGCCGCCTCCAGCGAGCCGGCGCTCAGGTCGGACATCTTCTCCTTGGCGATCTCTTCGACCTGGGCCCGGGTGATCTTGCCGACCTTGTCCTTGTTGGGAGCGCTGCTGCCCTTCTCGACCTTCGCCGCTTCCTTGATCAGGACCGACGCCGGCGACGACTTGATCTCGAACGTGAACGAGCGGTCGTTGTAGACCGTGATCACGCACCCGACGACCTTGCCGTTAAGCTGGCCCGTTGCGGCGTTGAACTGCTGGATGAACTGGCCCGGGTTGACGCCGGCGCCACCAAGAGCCGGCCCGAGCGGCGGCGCAGGCGTCGCCTTGCCCCCGGGGGCCATGATCTTGAGCGTATTGACAACTTCTTTCTTGGCCATCGCTGCTCCACCTCCCACCGGCCCCCGAGGAAACCCTCAGGAAGGTCCGCCCCGGCCAACGGGACGGACCGGCGCGGTGGTGCTACCGGTCTTCGCTGTCTCCCCACCACCCAAGCGACGCTCGCCGGGCACGGGGACCCCAAGTGTAGCGGGGAGGCGGGGTTGGGCAAGCCTGCCCCACCGGCCCCCCCCCCGCACCCTCCGGCCCCCGCCGCGCGGCGCCCGCCGCCCGCGGCCGCACTAGTACCCCGCCGCCGCCCCATCCCCGCGCGGGTCAGCGCCACCTTCAAGAAAGCCGCCGTCGGCATGAATGCGAATCGCCTGCGCATGCCCCATGGTCCCGCTCCACGCTCCGAGTGTCCGCACCGGCTGGCCGCGGCGGGCCAGTTCGCGCACGACCTGGTCCCCGATGCGCGATTCGAGCCACAGGTCGCTCGATTCCATCCCCCACGTGCGGCCCATGAGCCAGCGCGGCGCCTCGATCGCCTGCTGCACGTCGTAGCCGAAATCGACCATCCGCGTGACCACGGCCGCCTGCGTCTGCGGCTGACCCTCCCCCCCCATGGTGCCGAACGCGAGCACCGGCCGCCCGTCCTTGAGCATCATCGCCGGAATGATCGTGTGGAAGGAACGCTTCCCGGGCTCGAGCCGGTTCGGGTGGGCCTCATCCAGCGAGAAGAAGGATCCGCGGTTCTGCAGGATGATGCCCGTGTCGCCGCCGATGACGGCCGCGCCGAAGTCGTGATAGATCGACTGAATCGTCGAGACGACCAGTCCGTCGCCGTCGGCGGTGCAGAAGTAGACAGTGTCCCCCTCCGGCGACCGCCGGTGCGCCTTGTCGCCGAAGCGAATCCCCGGCTCAACGCTCCCCGGTTCCAGAGCGCGATGAGAATCGATGAGCCCGCGACGTTCCGCGGCGTACCCCTTGTCGAGCAGACGCTCCAGCGGGATGGCGACGTGCTTCGGGTCCGTCAGCCACTCGTCTCGATCGGCAAACGCCACCTTCACCGCCTCCACGATGTGGTGGTAGTAGTCCGCGGTCCCCTCGCCCCAGGCTTTGACATCGAACCCCTCGAGCATGTTCAGGATCATCAGCGCTGCGAACCCCTGTGTGTTCGGCGGCAGCTCCACGATCTCAAACCCGCGGTAGGTGCTGGAGATCGGCTCCACCCATTCCGCGCGAAACGCGGCAAAGTCCTCCGGTCGCAACGGTGAACCCTGCGGCTCGAGCGCCGCGCAGAGCCGCCGCGCAATCTCCCCCTCGTAAAAGGCCTCGCGTGCGCCGCCTGACGCCAGCATCTCGAGCGATCGCGCCAGATCGCGCTGCACGATGCGCCCGGCTTCGCGCTGCGGCTCTCCTTCCGGCAGGAAGATGCGGGCCGTCTCCGGGAACTTGCGCAGGATCGACACATCGCTCACCAGCCACTCGGCCAGCGATCGGCTGACCGGCATCCCCTCCTGCGCGTAGTGGATCGCCGCCGCGAACAGATCCGGCCAGGGGAGCCGCCCGAAGCGTTTGTGCGCAACACGCCAGCCATCCACAGCGCCCGGCACAGTGAGCGCTGCCAAGGGGCCGCGGTCCGGGATCTCGTCCCCATGTCCCCGGTACCAATTCACCGTCGCGGCCCGCGCGGCCGGTCCGCTTGCGTTCAGCGCCTGCACGCCGTCTGTCTCAGGCCCGGCGATCAGCCAGAACCCATCGCCGCCGAGCCCGGCCATGTGCGGGTAGACCACGCAAAGCACGGCATTCGCCGCGATCGCGGCATCAACCGCGCTGCCGCCTCGCTGCAACATGTCCAATCCGGCACTGCTGGCCAGGGTGTGCGGCGTGGCCACCATGCCCCGCGAGGCATACGCGGGCGGGCGGCCGGTCAGCGGACCGTTCGGGTGGCTCATGTCCGATCTCCTCAGCAGACGCGGCAACTCTCACTCAGGTCAGTCGGCCTGTGATGCTCTTCCTCCTTCACGGGAATGAATCGCAACACAGGCGGGATCAACGCGCCAAGCGCGAGGCTCACAAGCCCCAGCCAGGCCAGCAGCGTGGGGCCGGCCGTCGTCCCCAGGCTGATCAGCGGAAACGCGGCCAGCATCAGCACCAGCGAAACATTCCGGAGCGTAAAGAGGCTCATGCGGTTCGCTCCTCATCGCGTAAACATCACGAGCACGACGGACGCAACCCCCGTCAGGATCGTCGTCGCGATCGTCCACGGAATGGTCTTGCGCAGAATGTCTCCCTCGCGTCCGGTGATCCCCGCCGTGCTGGCGCCGAGCACAAGATTGGCCGGCGCGATCGCATTGCCGATGGCGCCGCCGGCACTCTGCGCGCCGATGATCGTCGACTCCGGCAGATCATTCAGACCCGCAACGGTCTGCTGAAGATCGGAGAAAAGCACGTTGGACGACGTGCTGCTCGAGGTCATGAAGGCGCCCAGAACACCGACCGCATTGGAAAGAAACGCGAAGACATACGGCGGCGCAACCGCCGCGATTCCCAGGGCAAGCACCTCGTTCTGCCCTGAGTGGTCCATCAGTTTGGCCATCACGAGAAAGGCGATGATCGGCACCGATGCGGGCACGGCCTCATCGAACAGGTCGCGCCACAGGGCCTGCCGCGGCTCATCGCTCGCCTCCTTCCAGTCGCGGTAGTAGCCGCGGGCTCGATAAACGACCCAGGTCACGATCGCCGTCACCAGCAGGAACGTGCCAGGGTGGGTGAGCGGCGCGAAGGCCGAATACGGTTCGGCCGCTTCATTCACCACGCCGTAGCCGGTCTGGACAGCGGGAAACGGCATCCCGACGCTGAGCCCATTGAGGGCGCGCTCGATCGGCGGAATCAGGAGCACGCCAAGCGCGACCACCGTCAACACCACGTACGGCAGGAAGGACATGAGCAGCCCCATCGGGGCCTCGCGCTCGTCGGTTTCGTGCGCCGCCTCCTCGCGCATGGCGGGCCGCTCGGTGATCCCCTCCGGCGGCTCGGAATACCGCTTCCATCGCGACAGCGGATACAACGCAAGCAGCGCCGCCGTCGCGGCCAGAAATGCCGAGACGACGGGGTCGACGAACATGAGTACCAACTGCCCTCCTCCCTGGATGGCCGAGATGATGAGCACCAGTGGCCAGCCGTGACGAATCGCCGGCCAGCGACCGTACATCCACACCACGGTAAACCCGCCCAGCACCGTCGGGATGATCAGCAACAGCGCCGCCTGCACCGCCGTGGCGGTCTCGTCGGCGAGGTCCACCACCTGGAGCGTCGCCAGCCACCCGGTCGCGAGCGTGCCAAACATCTTCCCCCAAATGTGGGCGATGAGCGGAATGGCGACCGCGTAGATCGGCTTCACGCCATACGCCACGAGCAGCGGCGCGACGATCGCAATCGGCGTGCCGAACCCGGCGATCCCCTGCAGGA
>CAYWRO010000101.1:0-10565 GCA_964460345.1 uncultured Phycisphaeraceae bacterium
CAACATCCGGTTGGCGTGCCTGTCGCAGCTGGGCGACCAGATCGACGCGTTCGAGGGGCTGCGCGACGCCTTCGCCGCCTAGGTCCGCGAGTTCGACCTCGTGGTCAAGGCCGGACGCACGCACCTGCAGGACGCGACGCCGATCCGCCTCGGGCAGGAGTTCTCCGGCTACGCCTCGCAGATGCGCCACGCTGAGGAGAGATTGCACCGCTGTCTGCACGTCCTCAGCGAGCTGGCGATCGGCGGCACGGCCGTGGGGACGGGGATCAACACGCACGCGGAGTTCGGTTCTCGCGTCGCGGCGGAGCTGGGCAAGGAGACCGGCGTCCACTTCCGCGAGGCGGCGAACCACTTCGAGGCGCAGCACGCCAAAGATGCCGTCGTCTGCACCAGCGGCAACCTCAAGACGATTGCCGTCTCGCTTTCCAAGATCGCGAACGACATCCGCTGGCTCGGCTCCGGCCCGCGCTGCGGCATTGGCGAACTGAAGCTGCCCGCCGTGCAGCCGGGCTCGTCGATTATGCCCGGCAAGGTGAACCCCGTCATCGCCGAGGCGGCGATCATGGTCTGCTGCCAGGTGATCGGCAACGACGCCGCGATCACCTACGGCGGCTTCGGCGGCGTCGGCTCGCTGCTGGATCTCAACGTCGCCATGCCGATGATGGCGGCGAACCTGCTCGACTCGATCCACCTGCTCACGCACGCCTGCCACGTCTTCACGGAGAAACTCGTCGACGGCCTCGAAGCCGACGAAGCCCGCTGCGCGGAACTCATCGAGGGGTCGCTGGCGATGTGCACGTCGCTCGTCCCGGCGATCGGCTACGACAAGTCAGCGGCGCTGGCCAAGCAGGCGTATGCGGAGGGCAAGACCGTCCGCCAGCTTGCGCTGGAACAGAAGGTGTTGCCCGAGGCGGAACTGAACCGCCTGCTCGACCCGATGAGCATGACCGAGCCGGGCGGCGAGGGCGGCAGCGCGGGGGGATAACCCCCGCAGTCGCCCAGATTCCCCACTTTCCGCTCATTCCGCAGCGGCGTGGGCTGCACCCGCCCCCGTTTGTGGTAGACTCGCTTCCCGGGCGCCCCGCGCTCACGGAGGCCCGCCGCGACCACCTCTACGGAACCCGGGATGAAGCCAGCGACACACACCGCCTTTCTCGTTGCCGTCTTTACCGCCGTCGCCGCGGTCGGGGTCGCCCGCGCCGGCAACACCAACAACATCCTGATTACCGGCTATTGGCCCCCCACCAACGAAGCGGCCCGGCAGTTCAGCCGCAACCCGGCCCAGAACCCCGGCGGGTGGGCCGGCCGCAACTGGGAGGGTCGGGGGTATGACATCCACGGATATCACCCCGAGTTCCCCAATGGGACCGGCGGCTCTAACGCCCGCGGGGTGGGCGACTTCGAGGTCGACTACCAGGACACCTCGCTGGACTGGGACCGCATCATCGCGGAGGTCCGCCCGGTGGCGATCATCACGCTCAGCCGCGGCAACACGAGCCTGGGGTGGGAGATGGAGCCGCGGTATCGGCGGTTTTCGATCGATGCGATCGAGTACTCCGGCACGCGGGTCACCATGTATGTCCCGGATTATCTTGCGCCCAGCCGGCCGACGCCCGGGCTGCGGATGGTCGACGAGCAGGCCGTCGGGACGATCGTGGACGCTTCTCTGCCGATGCAGGCGATCGTCGACGCGGTCAACGCGAGCCCGCTCGTGCTCGATCCCTTCATTCCCAACGGCCACGCGGCGGGGTTTGATTTCGGCGGCGCGTTCCTTTCGGGGTACATCGGGTATCACGGTGCGTGGCACGCGCTGGAGAACAACACGCCGGAAGCGCCGTTTCGCTGTTACGCGGGCGGGCACATCCATGTCGGCACCTCGGTTTCGCCGATCGTGGCCGAGCAGGCCGCGGAGATTTCCCTTCGTGCGTTGATTGAGTACCTGGACACAATCGTGCCATCGCTGTGTCCCTCGGACGTGAACGACGATGGCGTGAGCGATGTCTACGACATCATTGAGTTCATCGACCTGTGGTTCTCGGCTGATGATTTGGCCGAGTTTACGGGCGACGATGCGGTTGATGTCTTCGATCTGCTGGCGTTTCTGGATTCCTGGTTCACCGGCTGCGACTGATTCCGCCGCTGAACGACAGGCCGGCCGCAGTTTTTTGAGGTACACTCCTGGTATGGACCGGGGTTGGAGGGCGCATCTCGCTGCGGGTGTTGTCCTGCTTGTCACGGCGGCAGGGGGCTTGGCGGCGGCCTCGGAGCGGGTTGAATACGTCATTCACATCAGCGTCGATGGGCTCCGCGGCGACCTGCTGCGGGATCTGATCGCTACGGACACGACGGGCGACTACGAAGGCTTCCAACGCCTCACCAGCGAGGGGGCGGGCACCTTCAACGGCCGCTCTGATTTTACCAACACGCGCACGCTGCCAAACCACATTACGATGATCACCGGCCGCCCGGTCTCGCGGCCGAATGGGGCCGCGGAGACGCTGCACCACGGGTACACAACGAACCTCGACCCGCCTTCGACCGATGTGCTGCACAACTCCGGCAACCCCGCCGTCGCCTACTTCGCGAGCGTCTTCGACGTTGTCCACGACCACGGGCTTTCCACCGCCCTGTACGTCAGCAAGAGCAAGTTCGTCCTCTTCAACCGCGCGTACGACGGAACGAACGGGGCGCCGGACGTCACCGGCGACGACGACGGCGCCGACAAGATCGACGTCTATGTGCAGCGCTCGGAGGGAGTCCCCGCGACCGCTGCGCCGATGCACAGCGCCTTCCTCGCGGCGATGACAACCGAACGCTTCAACTATGTGTTCCTGCACTACCTTGACCTGGACGAGGCCGCGCACGAGGCCGGATGGGAGAGCGCGGCTTACAACACCGCTGTGGCGAACGTCTCCGGGTATGTGCTCGAAGTGCTTGAACTGGTGGAGACCGACCCGCACCTGGCCGGGCGCACGATCGTCATCCTCACGAGTGACCACGGCGGCACGGGCACCGATCACTCGAACTCCTTCGACTGGCGCAACTACACGATTCCGTTTTTCGTGTGGGGGCCAGACGTGCCGGCGGGTGTGGACCTCTATGAACTCAGCGGCGCCACGCGGCTCGACCCGGGGGATGGGCGGCCGAGCTACAACGCCGCGGTCCAGCCGATCCGCAACGGTGACAGCGGCAACCTCGCGCTTGATCTGCTCGGCCTGCCGCCGATTCCCGGGTCGATGATCAATGTTGCGCAAGATCTGGTCGTTCAGCAATGCCCATGTGAACGCACGGGCGATGTTCCCGCCGCGGTCGATGTGCTGGATCTTCTCGCCTACCTGGACGCCTGGTTCTCCGCCGACGCGAGCGCCGAGATGACCGGCGACAGCGAACTCGACGTGATCGATGTCTTCGACCTGCTCGTCTATCTCGACTGCTGGTTCCCGGCTTCGAGCGGGGCGGCCTGTCCGTGAGTCCGGACGATGAAGGAGGAGCGCATCACTTCATCGTTCACGAAATGATCTTGCGTCGCATGGAGACGTAATCCCACAGCACGTACCGGTCCACGTCGCGCCCGGCGGTGAAGAAGACGCGGCCGCGCGTCGCTTCGGCCAGGCGGTGTGCGAACGCCACGTCCTCTTCGCTCTGCCACCAGCTTGGCAGCAGGAAGATGTTGATCGTGATGCCCTCCTTCACACAGGCATGGGCCTCGCGCATCGTCGCCGCTTCGGTCGCCGGGTCCGGGGGATACAGCAGGTACAGGTGCTCGCCCTGGTAGTGCGCCGTGGGCAGGCCGTCGGTCAACAGCATGACCTGGCGGTTGGGCGTGTCCTGCGCGCCGAGCAACTGCCGCGCGAGCGCCAGGGACCGCTGGATGTTTGTAAAGTGCGGCGGGACCATCGTTTCGCTGATGCGTTCATCCGACATGTCCACCTTCAGCCGCACCACCGGGTCGCGCAGCGTGACCGGCTTGGGCATCAGGGCGGCGACCTCGCCGATGGTGCGCACCTTTGCAAACGTGAACATTTCGATGAACGACAGGAAGTCCCCGGGGTATTCGCTCCGGATCAGACCATCCAGCGCCATCGCCATGCGCTTCACGTTGACGTACTGCCCATCGTGCCGCATGGAGCCGGACATGTCCATGATCACGGCGGTTGCGGACTTGGGGTTGTTGCGTGTGCGGTGGATCTCGATATCGGAGGAATGGAGGGACAAAGGGACGGAGGGACGAAGGGCGTTTGAGTCGCCTTCGCCCTCGCTCTCTTTGTTCCAGCGTGCTGACCCTCCGGCCCCCCTTTCCCGAATCAACGCATTGATGAACGTCTGCCCCACATCCATGTTCGCCACTGAGTCGCCAAACTCGTACGGCTTTGTCCGCGGGAGTTCCACTGCGCCTTCTCCCGCTACCGGGCCTGAGTGACGCCCGCTGCGCGCCGCCTCCAGATCTGAAAAGATCTCCTGCAGCAGCTTGTTCTGAAAGATGCGGTACGCGTGCGGCGTGAGATTCAAGCCCTGCTCGCTCATCTCGAGACCCTGCCGCTCCGCTTCGGCGCGCAACAGGTCTTTCACCTGCTCGCCGAACTCGCGCAGCTCATCCACGCCGGCCTCATCCACGAAGCGCGAGAGCTCCTCCAGGTCGATCAACCCGATCCGCGCGTTCTTCATCGCCTCGCGGAGTTGCTCGAGGAGACGGTCGATCGCCTCCAGTTCCTCTTTCACCTCCAGCGCCTTGGGCACATCCATCCCTTCGCGCCCGGTGAACTCGTACTTCCCATCCAGTTCCTCGACCTGGTACTTCTCGCCCAGCCGTTCGCGCAGGTGCAACAGGTCGGCCGCGAACCGCCGCCCCTCATCGGACTCATCACCATCGACCACATACCAGAGCCGCTCCAGATCGCGGAGTTGCTCGGTCCGTACGGCTTCAATGAAGGCTTTGCCGAGCGATGGATGCCCGCTCGCGGGCGGCTGCATCTGGGCCGCCTGCGCGTGGTACGCTCGGACCGCTTCCTCCAGCGCCCTGTCTGTCTCGTACGTCTCGAGGATCTTGCGCTTCCGCTCCTCGAGCATCTCGATAAGCGCTTCCAGGGACGGCCCGAGCCCCGCGATCTGGCTCGGGTCCAGCCGGACGGCGTTGGCCAACTCCTCCTCCGTCAGATGCCGCGTCGAACCGAACCGCAGCATGTGCTCAAAGGCCATGCCGGCCAGATCCGCAGGCGGCTGCGTCGGCGATGGGAAGTTCTTCGGGTCGTAGCGCTGGTAGGTGTGGATGACGCCCCCCAGCCGCGGCGTCGTCCCGGCGGGCCGCTCCGTTGACCTGTCCCTCGCGCGCTCCATCCTCAACAGTACGACCCACCCACATGGGGGTTCCCCCGGTTCCGGTCGACGGCTCCCGTCCCCGGTGCACTCTAAACTCCCCCATGCGAAAGCCCGGCACGGATCCGCTCAATGTGCAGATGACTGACGTCCTCTGCGACTTCTGCCACCGCGAGTGGAGTGAGGAAGTCCCCATGGTCGAGGGGCACCAGGGCGCGGTCATGTGCGGCCGCTGCCTCACGGTCGCGTACCGCCAGCTCGCCCTTCTGGGCGAGGCCGGAGCCCCGGACGGCTACCGCTGCGTCCTCTGCCTCGAACACCGCGACGACCCGGGCTGGCAGAGCCCCGCCTATCCCGATGCCGTTGCCTGCCGCCGCTGCGTGAAGCAGGCGGCGGGTGTGCTGCACAAGGATCCGGACTACGACTGGCGGAAGCCGGAGAAGTAGTCGGGTCGGCTCGTGTGAGCACCGCTCCCTGCCGGTCGCGGCTCCGACCTTTCTGCCGATCCTGCGCCTTCCGCGCAAGAACCGCGCCGCGTGCGGGGGGTTGCCAGACCGGTTGCCCCTCTGCGGCGTGGCACGCCTATTGAGACGGGCCACGCATGCACACCACCGCGCGACGCCACCTTCCAAGCCAGCTTTTCGAGTACAAGCCCCCGACCCAGGGGGGCGAAACGCTTGGCGCGCGGGCCGTTCGCCTGGCCCGCACGGCCGCGGCGCTCCATATGGCCGAGGTTGCCCGGGTCCGGCTCGATCCGGGCGCGACGCCGGCGTGGCGGCCGCACCCGTCTCGCGGCCTCTGCTCTCCCCTCGCTGAGGGGGCCGACTGATGAACTACGGGCTGCAGCTCTCCGCCTCCGGCCTGTTCACGTCCATGTACGCCATGGACGTCGCGGCGAACAACCTCGCCAACGTCGAGACCGTCGGCTTTAAGCCGGACCTTGTATCGACGCGCCTGCGTGAGCCCGTCCGGGCCGAAGACGGGGTGTGGCACCTGCCCTCCAACGACCTCCTGGAGCGGCTCGGCGGCGGCGTCCTCCTTCAGCCGAACCGCGTTCAGTTCAGCCAGGGCACGCTGGAGGAGAGCAGCAACCCACTTGATCTGGCGATCAAGGGCGACGGCTTCTTCGTGGTGGCCGCGGCGGGGGCGGATGGCCGAACGGAGCCGCACCTCACCCGCGACGGGCGTTTTACGCTCGATGACACCGGCCGCCTCGTCATGAGCGCCAGCGGCTACGCGGTTCTGGACACGCAGAATCGACCGATTCATCTTGACCCGACGGCCGAGGCGACGATCGAGGCGGACGGCACCATCCGCCAGAACAACGCGGCGGTTGCCCGCCTCCAGGTTGCGGACGTTCCTGACCGCGCTGCGCTTGCCAAGGTTGGCGAATCCCTCTTTGCCGCTCCGCAGGCGGTCATGAGTGCGCGCCGGCCCGCGGCGGGCCGTGTCGAGCAGTGCATGGTTGAGGCGTCGGGCGTCGACCCGGTGAAGGCGATGCTCACAGTCTCCAAGGCTGCCAGCGCGGTGACCGCCAATGCCCGCATGCTCCAGATGCACGATGAAACGCTCAACCGCGCCATCAACGGCCTTGGCCGCGTGGCTTGATCGCAGTTAAGAAGGATCCTTATGGCCTCGATCGCACTCAACTCGGCCGCCAGCGGGCTCTCGGCGCTCAATACGCGCCTTGACGTTGTGGCCAACAACCTCGCGAACGTCAACACCGCCGGCTTCAAGTCGTCGCGTGTGAACTTTCAGGACCTGCTTTACATGGAGCGGGCCCAGCCCGGCGTGGAGAACGCCGCGGGCGATGAGCGTCCGACGGGCTTGTACGTCGGCCTCGGCGTGAAGGTCGCCGGGACCCAGAACGACTTCACCGAGGGCGCGGTGATCACGACGGACCGAGAGCTGGACGTCTACATCTCCGGTGACGGCTTCTTCCGGGTGCAGGTGCAGGATGACCTGGCGCCGGGGGGAATCGCTTATACGCGCAACGGCCAGTTCACCGTCAACAGCGAGGGCGAGCTGGTGATGGCCAACGACCAGGGGCGCCGCCTTGACGTCGGCTTCACCATTCCGCCGGAGGCGACCGGCATCCAGATCGACGCCTCCGGGCAGGTTTCGGCGATCATGCCGGGCGAGGAGGAGCCGCAGCAGATCGGCGAGATCCTGCTGGCGACCTTCATCAACCCGCAGGGGCTCTCTCCGCTCGGTGAAAACCTGTACGCCGAGACCGGCGCTTCCGGGCCGCCCATTGATGGCGAGCCGGGCACGGAGAACTTCGGCCAGCTTCTGCAGGGCGCGTATGAGGGCTCTAACGTCGACCCGACGCGCGAACTCATTGACCTCATTACCACGCAGCGCGCCTTCGAAATGAACTCCCAGTCCATCCGCGCCGCCGATGAAACCCTCCGCACCATCGCACAGCTCCGGACCTAATGCATAATGCACAATGAACAATGCACAATGATGAAGCAGCACCCGACGCCTCGGCGCTTGCCGCGGGCGTTCCTCTTCTATTGTGCATTGTGCATTGTGCATTGTGCATTCCTCACCGCCCCGGCGTTCGCCCAGAACACGCTCACACTCCGCCCCGCCGCGCGCGTCGATCAGGGCAACCCCATCACACTCGCCGACATCGCCGACATCGCCGGCCCCGATGCCAACACCCTCGGCGCGATCATCGTCCACCCCGCCTCCGACGAGAATCATGAAAAAACGGGTGCCACGGCTCGCGGTACTCCGCGCAGCCGTGCGGATGCGCACGAAACATCCACCCTTCCCGCCCCCCCCGCCTGGATCGAGCTCGACCTTGCCGCCATCCGCGACGCCCTCACCGCCGCGGAGATCCCCCAGGGGCGCATCGCCCTCAACGGCGCTTCGTGCGCTGTGCGCTTCATCAAGCCGATCGCCGATCTTCCTGAGACGCGGCCCTCCGCAAGCGCTCCGGCCGGAGGGGGGCCGACGATCCGCGACGCCGTTACCGCCCAGCTTGCGCGCTTTTACAACGTTCCTCTTTCTGATCTCCGTCTCACCTTCCGCGCCCCCTCTCGGGCTGAATCGAGCGATCTGCTCGACCGGCCCCTGCCCGGCGCGGGCGCGGACGTCGGGCGCATTGACATCCAGCCCGGCGCGGCCGATTCCTCTTCGCGCATCCCTGTGCACATCTTCGTCTTCGAAGGCGACCGTCTTACCGTCAACGAGACGATCCTCGTCGATGCGGTCATCCGCCGCCCGGTCCTCATCGCGCGGCGCGACATCGACCGGCGCGAGACCATCGCGGCCGATGATTTCCTCACCGCCGAGCAGTGGGTTCCCGCCGGCGACCGCCCGCCCGCCACCGCCGAGGCGGCGGCGGGCGCGCAGGCCTCCAACCGCATCCAGGCCGGCGACATCATCACCACCGCCCACGTCGAGCCCCCGATCGTCGTGAACCGCGGCGACATCGTCACCGTTCACTGCCTCGCCGGCGCGTTCACAATCCAGCTTCGCGCCCGCGCCCTGGAGAAGGGGCGCGATGGGGACGTCATCCCCTTCCGCGCCGAAGGCGCCGATCGGAACGCGACTCCCTTCACCGCCCGCATGAGCGGCCGCGGCACAGCGGTGATGCTCACCGGCGCAGGCGCGACGACCACAACGAACACTTCGCGAGACTGACCATGCCCCCGAACTGCTCTCCGCGCTCCCCCATTGTGCATTGTGCATTGTGCATTGTGCATCTCTCCGCCCTCGGTTTCGCCGCTGGAACAGCGAGTTCCGCCGCGGCCCAGAGTCTCCTCCGCGACGACCAGCCGCCGATCCCGGGTGAGATCCTCAACCCAACGGCGGCGCTCGAGCCGGTCAGCCTCATCGCCGTCGTGCCGCCGCAGCCGCGGCAGTACGCCAAGCACGACCTTGTCGAGATTATTATCAATCAATCGACGACTTACTCTTTCGAGCAATCCTTAGAAACAGATAAGGATTACGACCTCGATGCGGAGTTGAGCGAGTTCCCCTCGCTGCGTCACCTGCTGGAACTGCAACTCCGCCAGGGGGATACCTCGCCGTTGGCCCGCGCTTCGGCGGGCGCCAAGAAAAAGTTTGAAGGGGAAGGGGAGCGCGAAAGCAAGGACAAGCTCACCGCGCGCATCAGCGCCCTGGTCATCGACGTCAAGCCGAACGGCAACCTTGTCGTCGAGGCGAAGGAGACGATCGACAAGGACGGCGAGATCAAGACGATGGTCCTCTCCGGCGTCTGCCGCCAGGAAGACATCACCGAGCAGAACACGATCCAGTCGAGCAAGCTCGCCAACCTCACGATCCGGCTGCAATACGAGGGCGACGTCTCCGAGGCCGCCAAGAAGGGGATCATCGCGGAGGTGCTGGACACGATTTTCGCCTTTTAAGCGTCCGATGCTGATCGGGTGGCATGCTCAAGCAGTCTTCTGCTTGAGCATGTTCAGTGCCCGGGCCGCACGCCACGACTCCACGGCGGATGCCGTGTGAGGAGACCTGGATTTGGCTGTAAGTAGAGACCTCCTGGCCAAGGCGCTCGCATTTGCGATTGCAGAAGCGGTCGAGTCACTTCGCCACGGTGTGTCGGCGGATGAGATTGCACCGCGCATCCGACTTGAGGACGAGATCCTCAACCCCGGGCTCGTCGAACAAATCCTGCGGGACGCGGTACTCGGGCCCTGCCTGAAGTATGTAGAAATGTACATCCACATCTACCGTCATCATCACCGCGATGCGGACTTCGTCACCACGCTTGGAGCATCGCAGACCGAATGCCTCGAGCGTTGTGATGACGTTGCGGACCACTGCTGGGCCGCCCCTGAACACTTGCCCGCGTTCGTGGCTTCGATCAAGGACCACTTGTGAGAGTTGGTCGTGCGAATCTGCAAGGCCCTCGTTGACGAGCCTCTTGGAGGGCTCCGAAAAAGTCATTTCTGGAGCCGCAAAAATCACCTGAGCGGCCCCAAGAGTCATTTCTGGGGCCTGTGAAATCACTTTTGGGGCCCGCGAAATGATTTTTGGAGCCTGTGAAATGACTTTTGGGGCCTGTAAAACTATTTTTGGGGCCTGTGAAATGATTTTTGGGGCCTGTGAAATCGTTTTTGGGGCCCCAAAAATCATTTTTGGGGCCTGAGAAATAGCGCTGGGCGAGGGTTATCTGACCTGCACCCGCGTTTAAACGCTGTAAGCGGGGGTACCGCCCCTGTACAGACCGGGCACATCCTTTACACCTGTTCGGGGACATGGTTGACACATTG
>CAYWRO010000102.1:0-10476 GCA_964460345.1 uncultured Phycisphaeraceae bacterium
AGGGGTGACGGATCCTGCCCAGGTTGCCGGCGGGATCGCCGAAGCGCTCATCACGACCGCCTTCGGCCTGATCGTGGCCCTCATCACGCTCTTTCCGTACAACATTTTCCGCGCGGCGGCAGACCGGTGCTTCGGCCGGCTGGAGACGCTGCTGGAGAGCCTCCACGCCCCGCGAGGCGGGTGAGTCGCGACTGCGGGGCGGCCATCCGGGCTCCGCAACGGGCCTGAGACGCTTCTGGATCGATCAGGCGCGCTCCTGGAGCGGCCGTTTGCAGAGCAAACACGGCCGTGCGCGGAGCAAACACGGCCGTGCGCAGAACAAATACGGCCGTGCGCAGAGCAAATACGGCCGTGCGCGCAACAAATACGGCCGTGCGCGCAACAAATACGGCCGCGCGCGCAACAAATACGGCCCTGCGCAGAGCGCGATACGAGTGTTATCTGACGTAAACCCCCGTCCAGACCCCAAAATGGACCCAAAAACGGGGTGGATCGACCCACTCAGGCCCAATCATAACCCAAACGGCCCGTCCCACGCCCGGCCCTACCCCTCCGCACCACCCCCCACCCACTGTCCACTGCCCACTGTCAACTCTCCACTCCTACTACACCCTCGTTCCCGCCGACTGCTTCCGCAACAGGTCGTAGATCTCCTCGGCCGTCTCCGCGGCGTAAATCTGCTCGCGGAACTCCTCGACGTTCATCAGCCGGGAGATGTGGGCGAGGGCGTAGATGTGGTCGCTGGTGCGGTTCGGCGGGCTGGCCAGCAGGATGATCAGCTTGACGGGCTTGGAGTCGATCGCCTCGAAGTCCATCGGTTCGGCGGGCTTGCCGATCGCGATCGCCAGGTCCTCCACCCCGGTGGATTTGCCGTGCGGAATCGCCAGCCCCTGGCCGATCCCCGTCGTGCGCGTCTGCTCGCGCGTCCAGACGGCCTGCTTGAGCGCATCGCCGTCGCTGGCCCGCCCGGCGTCGCTGAGCAGGTCCACCAGCTCATTGATGGCGCTGCGCTTGTCGACCGCTTCCAGCGGGACACGGATGCAGGCCAGGTCGATGTAATCGGAAAGGTTCATCAAAACAACCCTGCTCCCCGCCCTCCCGTGCGCTGCTTTCCCCGCCCTCGCCTTCTTCCCCGTCCGGCCTCCGCCTACGCCGGCCGCGGCCTCGGTGACCCGACGGGTTTCCGCTCGCCGCCAGGTAGGCCGAACGGGCTGCCCGGCATCAGAAGGCTCCTCCCCCATCGACAAATCGCCGCCCCGCGGGACACATGGGGACGGCTCACGGCGAAGTGTATCACCCCCCTTGCGGCCCGAGCCGCCAAAGGCTCGCGCCCGCGTTCTCCTTCCGCCCGCCGGCCGCCGCGGATCCGGTCACGAGGGAGAAAGCAGCGCGGCGTACGACCCATCGGAGTAGCTCACGCTCGGCCCAGCCGCCCCGCCGGCCGCAGCGCGGGAGACCGGGTGCGGCTTGCGGGCGTTCTCGCGGCGGATGGCGAAGCCGTGCCACTTCGCGGCCCAGCGGGCCTGCTCCTGATTCTCCTCCGGCTCGAGCGAACAGCTCGAATAGAGGATGGCGCCCCCGGGAGCGAGCAGCGGAATGGCGTCGGCGATGATCTGGCGCTGCGTCGCGATGAGCGATTCGAGCGTGGCGTCGTTGAAGCGGTAGCGTGCCTCCGGCCGGCGCGCCAGGACGCCGGTATTCGAGCACGGCACATCCAGAAGGATCAGATCCGCCTGCTCCAGGTACTCGGCGCGGACCTGTTTGGGCAACGGCGTGCGGACGCGCTCGGAGCCGGCGAAGACCGAACGCAGCGTCGCGAGACGTGGTTCGCTCACATCGGTCGCCACGATCGTCGCCTCGGGAAACGCGGCGGCGAGCTGGCGCGTCTTGGTCCCCTGCCCGGCGCACAGATCCAGCACCAGGGCGGGCTTGAGATCGAAAACGCTTGACACGGCCAGGGAAGAGGCCGGATCCTGCACCCACGTGTCATCGCGCGAACGGAGCAGGTCGACGAGCTGCTCGCGCGTGCCGGTGAAGACGTGATGACCGGGCGCATCGTGCGCGACAAGGAGCGGGCTGTCGAGCAGGTCTCGCCCGGCGTGGGCGGTATTCAGGATGATCGGCGGATGCGCAAGGGCGTGCATCGCCAGCGTGCGGACCTCGCGCATCGGCAGCCGCTCCAGCCAGCGGCGCAGCAGCAACGGCGGCACGCTCGCGGCCACGCCGAGGCGTTCGACTTCATCCTCAGGCAGCAGCGGACCGGCCAGGGCCAGAGCCCGGCCGTCGGCAAGAGGCAGCTCGTCACGCCCGCCCGAGTAGGTCTCGCTCGCGACGATGCGGCCGTCGCCATCGCGCGCCGCGGCGGCGGAGACCTTGCGCAGGACGGCATTCACGAGCTTGCCCGCCCCCGGACGGATCCGCTGCTTGGCCCACTCGACGGCGTGATTGATCGCCGCGTGCACGGGAACGGAATCAAGAAAGAGAAGCTGGGCCGAACCGGCCAGGAGAGCGGCACGCACCCTCGGCTCAAGCTCGCCGAAGGGCTGCGTGAGATGTGTCGAGAGGAGGTGCTCGAGCGTCAGCCAGCGCCGCACGACGACATCTTCGATCGCGTGGGCAAAGGCGGCGTCGCGCGTGGAGAGATTGGCCGGCTCAAAGGGACGGACGTCAAGCTCGGGGAAGCGATGCGCCTGCCGCGCAAGCCTGCGAAAGACGGCATCGCGGGCGGCGTCGCCGAGAGGAGGAGCAGAGAACGTCGAAGCGTCGGCCATGCAGGAGGGTAGCCGCGCCTCATCGCAAAACGGAAGACGCAGGCGGTCCACTCTGCCGGGCGCACGCCCGAGGCGACCGCCGGCGGCGAGGACAACCCGCGCCTGGCTCAATCGAAGTCCTTAATCAAAGTCGAGGAGATCGCGCAGCCAGCTCTTGCGCTTCTTGTACTTGTACTGCTTGTACGGGTAGCCGTAATGCGAATCGTCCGGCCCGTGGGCGGCGTGCCGCGGCGGCTGCTGATGGTACGGCGGCGGCGGCGCTGCCGTCGGATGCACGGGCGCGGCCGGGGGCACTGCGTTGGCCGCGGCCGCGTAGCGGGCCTCCTCGACCGCGGCACGCTCGATGATCTTGTCCAGTTCGCCCCGATCGAGCCACACGCCGCGGCACTTCGGACAGTAGTCGATCTCAATCCCCTGGCGTTCGGTGATGCGCAGCTCGCTCTGGCAGGCGGGACAGTTCATCGTGTGGCTCCTTCGCACCTGGTGACAAAGCGTAGCGACACGTCGCCCGCCGGGAACTTTGCACGCCGCCACGCGTCTACGAAGAGGAACACCCTGACCGGCACCTCGCAGAGGCGGTCAAGGGAGCACAGGAGTAGACCATGACCATGCACGGATCGAACCGGGCGTGGCGGCCGCTCGCCGCCACGGGAGTTGTCCTCGCGCTTGTAGTGGGCTCAAACGCCGGAAGTGCCGCGGGACAGGCGGGTGAGCCATCCAGCGCGCAGGCCCAGCCGCGCGAGAGCGTGCACGATCGACTTGCCCGAAGGCTGACGTTCGAGGTGAAGGACCAACCGCTCGAGGACATCGTGCGTTTTCTTGAGCAGGCGACCGGCGTCACGATGGAGGCGGTGTGGCAGCGCGATGGCCGCAGCGCCGGGCTGGACCCCGATGCGCTCATATCGATCACGGCCTCCAACGAGCCGGCGCTCTCGCTGCTGGAGCGCGTGCTCGCTCGCGTCGGCGATCCGCTGGATGCGCCCACATGGCAATTCTTGCAATCAGGAGCGCTGCAGTTCGGCCCGCGAAGCGCGCTGAATCGATCGAAGCGGACCGTGATCTACAACATCAACGACCTTCTGCTGACCGTCCCGGACTTTGCTGATGCACTGCGACTCGATCTTGAGGCCGTGCTGAACCAGGCGGCGGGCGGTCAGGCCGGCAGCATCCTGGAAGAGGGCGAAGGGGCCGAAGAACCCCGCCCCGGCAAGACCGATCGCGCCGAGGAGATCACGCAGATATTGACGACCCTGATCGAGCCGGAGCAGTGGACCCGAAACGGCGGCGAGGGTGCAACGGTGCGCATCCACGGCGGGACGCTGATCATCCACGCGCCGGGGTACATCCATCGTCAGATCGGGGGATAGCGGGCGTCCGCCGGAGTTCTGCGCCGGAGTGCGTCTCAATCCTCCAGCGGGACGACGCTCACGCCCAGCGGCCGCGCGCCGCGGCCTTTCATCACGGGATCGGGTCCGCAGAGGGACAGTTGCTCCGCCTTGAACTCGGCGTGCTCCTTCATCCCCACCCAGATCACCGCCTGACCGGTGGCATGCGCCCGCATGGTGAGCAGAAAGGCTTTGGGCGTCGTGTACCCGAAGACCGTCCGCAGGCACGCCATGACGAAGTCAAACGTGTTGACGTCGTCGTTGTGGAGCACCACGCCGTGCGGCGGCTGCCGATCCGGCCGAGGCTGGCCGGAGGCCGGCTTGCGCTGCGGAGGCGCCTTGGTCGCGCCTGTCACCAGAGCGTCTGTCTCGGAGTTGGGCGATGCGGACGACATGTGAATTAACATAGACGAAGGGGGCGCATCGACAAGCAGCATCACCGACAGTGGTCGAAATTGGGCACAATCTTTGATGGCGTCTAGACTTCCGCGGCATGTCAACTGCCCGAAGGTCCCACTGAAAACAGACTACGGAGATTCACATGCGTACGCACTTCGGCCTGCTGGTAACGATGATCTCAGGCATGATGCTCATCGGATGCTCGAGTGGCAACGTTCCGCTGAGCGAGCGTGTCGACACGACCATCACCGAGTACCGCCAGGAAGACCCCGGGATGGACAAGTTCTTTGACTCGGCGCGGGGCTACGCGGTTTTCCCGTCCGTCGGCAAAGGCGGCGTCGGCATCGGAGGGGCGTACGGGGAAGGCGAACTCTTCGAGCAGGGGCAGCGCGTCGGGCGTTGCACCCTCACCCAGGGGTCGATCGGGTTCCAACTCGGCGGCCAGTCCTACAGCGAACTGATCTTCTTCGAGACCAAGTCCCGGCTGGATGAGTTCAAGAACGGCGCGATGACCTTCACCGCCCAGGCCTCGGCCGTGGCGGCAAAGGCGGGCGCGAGCGCCACGGCGGATTACGCCGACGGCGTGGCCGTCTTCACCAAGCCCAAAACGGGGCTGATGTACGAAGCCTCCATCGGCGGCCAGAAGTTCTCCTTCGAGCCGTACGGGCAGTCGCCGGCGGACACCGAGTAGCCAACAACGCCCGCACATCCGGTTGTCCGGTCCCGCCGTAGCCGCTCCGGCGCGGGACACCTTGACAAACGCGCCAACGCGATGTCTACTGGACCCGTCGGTCACGGCGATGAGGGTGGGGCCACGGGGCACGCGGGAGAGGCAAGCGATGGTTATCGGCGGGCACACCCTGGCCCGGGTCATGTCGGTCGTTCTGTCCCTCACGGCGTGCAGTCCCGCGGCTATGGCCGACGTCAATGTCGCCCTCCGCTCAGAACGGCCCGCCGTCCTGGCCGGCGAAACCGTCCGCCTCAGGCTCATCCTGACCGCCGACAGCGATTCGCCGGAGGCCTTCGCCAGCCTGAAGATCATCCTCAACTGGGATCCAACCCAGCTTCACCTCCTCGGCGAGGATCGCACCGGCGGCGTTCCGCTGATGTCCACCGGCTTCCCTCGGCGCGACCCTTCGAACCTGAATGAGGCGGATATCCCCCAGGACGGCGATGCCGTGTACGTGGTCTTCGCCGAGTTGGGCAACCCTGTCCAGGTCGATCTGGAGGGGGCGTTCATTACGACCTTCCTCTTCCAGACCCTTGAGCCCTCGCCCGCCGCGGCGGTGGTGATCCCCGTCAGCGACGGCGTTCCTCCGACGCTCAGCGTGGTGTACGACGGGTTTATCCCAAATCTGCACATCACCGGCGACCTGACCGGAGCGCAGGTGCCGGTCTTCGAGCACCCGACGCGGCTCCGCCTGAGCCTACCAGAGCACCCCGTGCGGGCGGGCGACCGTTTGACCGCGACGATCGCGATGGAGAACCTCAACGGGCAGGAGGCGGCCGGCTTCGCCGCCGCCCTGGCGTTTGATCCGGCGGAGATTGCGTTTGTGAGCGGTGTGTATACCGGGGCCCCTTTCGGACAGTGGCCCGGCCCGATTCAGGCCTATGAAGGGACGTTGGACCTCGCAGCGTGGGCAAGTTCGCCGGAGCAGGCTCCAACCGCCTCCGATGCCACGCTCGCACTGCTGACCTTCGAGGCCCTCCAAGGGGGATGCATCTCTTCGCTGCGGTTCAGGGACGCCTGGCCCGGCTCGCAGATCACCGATTCGTCGGGTGTGCCGATCGGGCCGCTTGTCCTGGTGAATCCGGAGTCCGTTGATCCGACCGAGTGTGCGTGCCCGTGCGAACTGGACGCAACGCCCGGTGTGGATGTCTTCGATCTGCTGGCGTATCTGGACCTGTGGTTCAGTGCCGCGCCGGACGCCGAGCGCACTGGGCAGTCGCCGCCGCGGATCGACGTCTTCGATCTGCTGGCATACCTCGATTGCTGGTTTGCGCCGCCCGCCGCGTGCCCGTAAGGCGGGGGCGGTTCAACTGACTGTCGTAAGTGCGTTCAATCTGAAATCCTGAACCGGTACCGGCCCGACTGAACGTGCAGGCGGAGCACGCTGTCTTTGCCGTCGGGTTTAAGCAGGACCACACCGTCGACCTCATCAAGCGGACTGCCGCTCTCGGTCACTGCCGCGGCAGCCTCTCTCGGATGAGGCAGTCGAATCTCGGCCGTGGTGTTGGGTGGGATCTCGATCTCGTACTCCATGCCGTTGTTGGTTCTGCGCCAGGCACTGCCGATCGTCCCCACAACGGCATCATGAGTTGCAGAGACATGGTCGAGGCCGGGCGTGAGCGTCGGCGCGACGAAGATGCGCGAGTAGCCGGGCGCCAGGGGCGCGATGCCGGCGATGTAGCGGTAGAGGTAATCACCCACGGAGCCGAAGGCGTAGTGGTTGAAGGAGTTCATGTTGACATCCTGAAAACCCCGTTCCGGGGTCCAGCCGTCCCATCGCTCCCACATCGTCGTTGCGCCGAGCTTCACCTGGTACAACCAGGAGGGGTAGTCCTCATTGAGCAGCAACCGGGCGGCGACTCCGGTCTTGCCCGCCGCGTGCAGCCCCGGCAACAGCCGCGGCGTGCCGATGAATCCAGTGGCCAGATGCCAGTCACGCGCGGCGATCGCCTGTTCGAAGTGATCGGCCGCCTGCGCGCGAAGTTCCTGCGGGATCAGCCCCATCGTGAACGCCAGGGCATACCCCGTCTGGCCGCTCTCGCGGAGCGCACCGTCTTCTGAAATGAAGCGTCGCTGGAACGCGCGGAGCGTCGTCTCGCGATCAGCCTCGAATCGCGCGGCGTCCGCTTGTGCGTCGATCACAACGGCCATCTCGGCCATCATGCGGCACAGCTCAGCCCGATACGCTGTATCGATCAGATCCTTGGAGGTCGGATCGTTCAGGTTCACCCAATCTCCATAGCCGCCGACGCGAGCGATCCCGTCGGTCGTCCTGGAGTCCAGCCAGTCCATGTAGCGGAGCAGGTTCGGCCAGTGGTCGCGGATGATGCGCGCATCGGCGTAGGTCTGATACTGCGCGTACGTGCAGACAATCGCGGCGTCTCCCCACGCCGTGGATCCGCCGCGTTCGTTGGCTTTCGGCGCGACGTGGGCGAAGGTGCCGTCGTCGAACTGAGAGTCCTGAATGAGCGTGTTGAGCCATCTCGACATGAAGGAAGCAATGTCGAATGTGTACGCCGCCGTATTCATGAAGAACTGCGCATCACCGGTCCAGCCGAGACGTTCGTCCCGCTGCGGGCAGTCTGTCGGGATGTCGAAGTAGTTGCCCTTCTGGCCCCAGACGATGTTGTGAACGAGTTGATTGATCAATGGATTGGAGCAGGTGAACGTGCCTGCCGGGCGCATGGCCGTGTGCGCGACGATGCCGGTAACCATCGTCGTTTCAGGCCTGGTGCGTAAACCCGTGATCTCGACGTAGCGGAAGCCGTGGAAGGTGAACGGCGGCTCGAGCGTCTCCGGGCCGCCTTTAAGCGTGAAGAAGTCGGTGGCCGTTGCACCGCGGAGGTTGGAGGTGTAAAGCGTGCCGTCGGGATTGAGCATCTCCGCGTGGCGAACCGTCAAACGCTGTCCCGCCTCCCCGTCGACCTGCAGCCGCACCCACCCGACCATGTTCTGTCCCAGGTCGAAGACGTACCGGCCCGGCCGCGGCTCCGTCACACTCTGGGCAGGAAGTTCCTCGAACCGGCGGATCGGCTCGCCGCGGGCAGGCTCGATTTTGAACGTGGCTTCGCTCGGCGCTGCCGGAGTGGGTTCCGCAAAGACCGCCTTCACAATGCGAACGTCGCCTGGCTCACCCTCCGGAGGCAACTCGAGCCGCTCCCCCTCACGAAGCGACACCTGCCGCGGCTTGCCATCCAGTTCATACTCCACGTGCAGTGTCTTCACGATGCCGTAAGCCGGATCGGCCCCAAGCGCACTCGGCCCAACAATCAGCGAGACACGGCCCTGCTGCATGGATGCCGCGAGCCGCGCCGTGACATCCGCTCGGCGCTGCTCGACCGGGCCGAAGCCTGTCTCCACCGGACGCCAGTCGCTTGCATCGAACCCGGCCGTGTCCCACCCGGGCATGGCGAGTCGCGAATCGACGGCGCTGCCCATGTAGTTGTCCGCGTAGAGAATCGGGCCGAATGAGGCGCGCCAGTCCGGACCAGTCGCAACTGTCTGGCGAGTGCCATCTTTGAACTCAAGCTCGAGTTGAGCCAACCAACGTGCCGGGCCGCCGCCGACCTGTTGGTAGAACCTGCGCCGACCCGTGTAGCCCAGCAGCCCCGCGTACCACCCGTCCCCGAGAATGGCGCCCAAGCAGTTGTCCCCCTCCTGGATCAGTTCCGTCACGTCGTACGTCTGGTGTTCAACGCGTCTTGCGTACTCCGTCCAGCCGGGCGCAAACTCACGCGCGGCGACCCGGCGGCCGTTCAGCCGCGGCTCGTAAACACCGAGCGCCGTGGCATACAACGTCGCGCGCGTCAGGCGATCTCGCTTTTCCACTCGGAAGGGCTTGCGGAGGAACGGGGCCCGAGGCATGAAGTGCTCCGTGTTGCGTGCACTACCCCAGGGCTGGCGGCTGGCCGTCTCGGCCCTGGGCCACGCAATGTCATCAAAGCCGACGTCGTCCCATGCCGGCGCCGCCTCCCCGCCGGCAACCCGCCACGAATCATCGAGCAGCAGCCGGTGCTCCAACCCGCCTGACTGCACGACCACCATCCCGCTCAACGCCGGTGGCAGGCCGTCGTGATTCTCCACGCGGATCGCGATCACGTTGCGTCCGGGCCGAAGTTGACGGGCGATGTCAATGGGGCGCACGGGTTCCCACCGCGCCAACTGTTCATGGTCTCGACCCCACTCATCGATGACGGCCTCGCCATTGATGCGCAGGTCGGCGATCATGTCCGCTGTCGCCGCCAGCCACGCGCTCTCGATCGGCTCGGCGGGAAGCTCAATCTCGCGCCGGAAGAAGGCGATCTTGCCGCCCTCCGACTCCTGTTCAGCACTCCCGTCGCGCGCACGGATCCACGGCAATGTCCGAAGCTGTTCCCGAACTTCCTGGGAGAGCGGCTCCGTCGCCTCATCATCGAGCCCGATCCACTCCGCCTTCCACTCCGACTCGTCGAGCAGGCCGATGCTGAAGTGCGCCGGCTCGCTCCAGCCCCCATCGCGGCCGCGGCCATCCCAGACCCGTACCTTCCACCAGACTTGATCACGCGACCGCAGGGCTCGACCGTCATACTCGACGCGCGCGGGGAGGATCTCCCCGCCGGGCCCGCCATCACCGACCTTTAAGAGGACATTCGCCTCTCCCCCGCGCTCCACGCGCCCGGTGTCCCACAGCAGAGGCTCCTCCGCCTCAAGCGCCTCGGGCGACTCCGCCGCGATCACGCGATAGGCCCCCATAAAGACGCCGCGAGCTTCCGGGTCGGTCAGGGCAAATCGCCACGAAAGACGGGGACGAACGACGCCGATCCCCTGCGGATCCTCCCGAAACTCACAGCGCAATCCCGTTGCCCGCAGGGAACCACCCTCCGCGGCAACCCCCGCGGCGGACGCTAAGCCAAGACTCGATGCGCCGGCCGCGCACGCCACAACCGGCGAAAGGCCGAGAAGCAGGAGAGTGGCAACCGGAAGGGACCAGCCAGCCGCTGCTACGCGGCTCCGCAAGAAGGGGCATGACATTTGCCGAGTATACAGGTCGGGCTCGTCACCCTGCACGCCGCTGCGACACAGGACGGCAAAGCTGGACCAGACCAAGACCGCCGCACCGGCCATACGAATCGGCCGTAGCACGCTCGATAGGCAAACTCATCCAGCGGGGGAGGCACGCGAACGCGGCCAATGGGCAGGGGCGGACTTGAAC
>CAYWRO010000103.1:0-10467 GCA_964460345.1 uncultured Phycisphaeraceae bacterium
TCTCCCACCGGCCACCTCCACATCGGCGGCGTCCGGACGGCCCTGCTGAACTACGCCTACGCGAAGGGCCGAGGCGGGCGATTTCTGCTGCGCGTGGAGGACACGGATGCGGCGCGGAGCAGCGAGGCCGCGGCGCGGGGGATGCTGGAGGACCTGGCGTGGCTGGGGATTCTGTGGGATGAAGGGCCGAGGGTGGATCGGCTCTCCGAGCCGATGTCCGACCGTCACGATCACGGCTCGGAGAGCCGTGCCACCTTGGGGGGTGATCCGCGCGGCGTGGGGCCGTTCTTTCAGTCCGAGCGCCTCCGGATTTATGAGGAGCATTTCCGGTTCCTGCTGGAGCGGGACCTGGCGTACCCGGCGTTTGAGACGACGGAGGAGCTCGAGCGGCTGCGGGCCGCGGCGCAGGGGCGGAAGGAGGCGTTCCGGTACGTCCGCGGCATGCACGCGCCGTATGACCGCGACGAGGCGATGCGGCGCATGGAAGCGGGGGAGGAGCACGTGCTGCGCTTCCGGATGCCGGCCGAGCCGATCCACGTGCGGGACGAGGTCTTCGGCGACATCGAGTTTCCCGTCGAGCATGTGGATGATTTCGTCATCCGTAAGAAGGACGGGCTGCCGACGTACCACTTCGCCGTGGTCGTGGACGATGCGCTCATGGGCGTTACGCACGTGCTGCGCGGGCCGGAACACCTGAACAACACGCCGCGGCACGTGGCGTTACAGAAGGCGCTGGGCTTTCCGACGCCGGTGTACGCGCACATGGCGCTGGTGGTGAACCCGGACGGCTCGAAGATGAGCAAGCGGGACAAGGACAAGGCGGCGCGGGCGCGGTGCCGGGAGGTGGGCGTCACATCGCTGGAGGATGTGAAGGGGCAAGCCGCGTCAAGGGGTACCGTCGCTTCGCTCCAGGCGCTGAGCGAACTGGGAGAGGAGGCGTTTGCGACATGGCTGGGGGACAAGACACGCCAGCTTCCGACGGATGCCCTGCGCGAACTGGCCGATGTGATCGGCATCACGCTGCCGGAAATCGATGTGGACGACTTCCGGCGCAGCGGGTATCTGCCGGAGGTGCTGCTGAACTACGTCGCGCTGCTGGGGTGGAACCCGGGCGGTGACGTGGAGAAGTTCGACCTGGCGTTCATCTGCGAGAAGTTCGACCTGGACCGGCTGAACAAGGCGAACTCGAAGTTCGACCGCGTGAAGCTGCTGAGCTTCAACCAGGATGCGATCGCGGCGATGAGCGATGAGGAGTTCGCGCGGCGATGGCGCGAGTGGTGCGAGATGTATGCGCCGCAGGTGGTGGAGAAGCTCGGAGAACGGTTTGAGCTGGCCGCGCGGGCGGTGAAGCCGCGCGCGAAGACGCTGGCGGATGCGGCGGGGCCGGTGGCGTTTGCGCTGGTGGGTGACGATGAGATCGTGTTTGACGAGAAGGCGGTGGAGAAGGTCCTGCGGACCCGTGGCACCGGCGTCCCGCCGGTGAGCGGCGCAGACGTGCTGCGCGAACTGCGGGCCGTGATCGAGGCAATCGAGCCCTTTGAGCCGGAGCAGATCGAGGCAGCGGTGAAGGCGTTCGCGGAGGAGCGCGGGCTCGGGATGGGGAAGGTTGCGCAGCCGCTGCGCGTGGCGATGACGGGAACGACGGTGAGCCCGGGGCTGGGGGAGACGCTGGCGCTGGTGGGGAAGCCAGGCGCATTGGCGCGCATCGATCGGGCCAGCACCTGAGTGGAACGCCGGCTTCCAGCCGGCTGAATGCGCCCAGCAAGCCGGCTGGAAGCCAGCGTTCCATCAGGTGCCCCGCGTGTTCCCGAATAGCTCAATATGCAGCCGGGCGCAGTACCGCCACCCTCGCTCCAAACACGCCTGCGCCACGAACTGCTTGTGCTCCAGGCTGGGCGGCGTGACGCCTTCCGGCATGAGCATGACGTCTTCCGGGGCGACGCCGCGGAGCTTGGTGAGGAGGTCGTCGATTTCGGCCAGGTCGCGCTCGGTCTGGACGACGAACTTGAGCTGGCGGTTGTCGTGTTCGTCGAGGAGGCCCTGGAGGGCGTCGAGGTTGATGCGGCGGCCCTCGTGGCGTTTCGCCCAGGCGCGGGCTTGCTCCAGGGCGGTATCGCTGCGGGTGTCGGGGGCGTCCGCCGCTCGCGCCAGCGCCCACTCCTCATCCGGCACAGAGTTGCTCAGCTTCGGGCTGATGCTCATCAGGTCGCAGGCGACCGGCCGGTCGATGGTGCCCGCCGTCTCGATCGTGATATGAAATCCCGCTTCTCTCAGCCGCCGCGTGAGTTCCGTGACCGGTTCAAAGAGCATCGGCTCCCCGCCCGTCACGACGACGTGCTTCACGCAACTTTCGGCCGCCTCCTGCAGGAGCGAGTCGATGGTCCGCACCTGTCCCTCCGGGTTCCAACTCGCGTACGGCGTGTCGCACCAGACGCAGCGCAGGTTGCACCCACTCGTGCGGATGAAGAAGGAAGGGACGCCCGTGAGCTTTCCCTCCCCCTGAAGGCTGGTGAAGGTCTCCGCGATCTTCAGCGAGTGCTTCGCCGCGGCGGCCGGGTCGCCGGCGCCGGGTCCGCAGTGCGCTTCGGCTGCCTCCGCGTGCCTCGGCTGGCCGGCGGTTGCACCGATTGTGATATCCGGGTTGTCGCGGCTCATTGGGAGCTTCCGGCCGCCGCGGCGGGAACGACACCGGGCTGGTAGCGGGTCGGGTCGGGGATCCCGGCCTCCTTGAAGCCCTTGGCGCGGAGGGTGCAGGCGTCGCATCGTCCGCAGGCGCGGCCCTCTTCATCGGGGTCGTAGCAGGAGATGGTCAGGGCGTAATCAAGGCCGAGTTCGACGCCGCGGCGGATGATGGCGCCTTTGGTCATGGCGATGAGTGGCGTGCGGATGGTGATGGGCATGCCCGCGTCCGCGCCAGCTTTCGTGCCAAGCGCCGCCGCGTGTTCCATCGCGGCGATGAACTCGGGCCGGCAGTCGGGGTAGCCCGAGTAGTCGATGGCGTTGACACCGATGTACACCTCGCGGGCGCCGAGAACCTCCGCCCAGCCGATGGCGACGGAGAGGAAGACCATGTTGCGGCCGGGGACGTACGTGATGGGGACGTTGCTGGCGAACTGATCTGCACCGAGCCCCCCCGCGCTGCGGGGAGCAAGGGAGGCGGGAGGAACGGGAGGTCCATCGTCACTCTCGACGGCCGCCGTCGACCTTGGCCGCTTGCCCGCGATCGTGTCGGCGCTGCGGTCCTTGGGGACGTCAATGGCTGCGTCCGTGAGGGCTGATCCGCCGATCGCGCTCAGGTCGAGCTTGATCGTGACATGCTCATCAACGCCGAGGGCTTCCGCAATTCGCGCCGCGGCGTCCAGTTCGCAGCGGTGGCGTTGTCCATAGTCGAAGCTGAGCGCATGGCAGCGGGCTTCCTTGCTCCGCGCAATCGCGAGCGTCGTGGCGCTGTCGAGTCCGCCGGAGAGCAGGACCACGCAGGGTTGGCCGGGCCTGGGCATCACCAGATTGTACGAACGGCCCATGGAGTGGATCGGTCGCACCAATGCGGTTTGCCGCGGCGACGGGCGCGCGGCGGACCCCGTCGCCCGAGAGGTGATGCCTACTCGAGGCCGCTCTGACGCTTGTGGACGACCTTGCCTTCGTCGAAGGTGAGGACGATCTGTGCGCCGTCGGCCTCCCAGACCCAGATCTCGTCCGGCTTGTCGCCTTCGGTCATGAGGCCCGCGGATGAGATGCCGCCGCCGGCAGCGGAGGTTTCGTTGCGGCCGCGGCCGAGCAGGCGTTCGACGTCGGCCTTGGTCATGCCGGTCTCGATCTGCTGGTAGTTCTCAAGGGTGACCTTGTTCTCGCAGCCGGCGGCCAATGCGAGTGTTGCCAGACATACGGCAGTGAGGGCGAGGCGTCCGAAGCGGGTCAGCATGCGTCGGCTCCTTGAGCAACCCCCGGGTGGAACTCATGGTACCCTCTCAGAGCGGCGGGTGGGCAGGCGCGGGAGATGGCCATGATGGATGCTCTGCGGCGGATTCTGGTGTGTGCGGCGTCGGCGGCCGTGGGGTGGCAGGCCTGGGGCGCGGAGCGAGCGCCGGATGTGAAGCAGGCCGTCGCCGAGAGCGTCTCACTGCTGGTCTCGTTGCAGGAGGCCTCACCGGACGGAGACGGCAAGGGGGAGCCCTCAGAGTGGCCGTATGAGGGGGTGTATCGCACGCGCGGTGAGATCCCGATCGGCTACCGAATCGGCGGGACGGCGATCTGCGCTTCGGCGCTGGTGCAGGCGCCGGGGTACGAGGCGGATGCCACGCGCCGGGCCGCGGTGGAGCGGGCGACGCGCTTTGTGCTGGATGGTCGTCGTGAGCGATTAATGGACCCCGCGGAGCGCGATGGGGCGGGATACGACGTGCGCGGCTGGGGATACACGTACGCGCTGCGATACCTGATGACGCTCGAGCGTGCGGGGCACGCGCCGGAGGAGATGGCCGACGAGGTGAAGGCGGCGATCGGCTGGTACATCGACGCCATCGAGCAGACGGAGATCCCGAAGGTGGGCGGGTGGAACTATGCCGGGTCGAATCGGAAGGGTGAGCCGTATCCGATGTCGCCTTTCATGACCGCGCCGACGCTGCAGGCGCTCTTCGAAGCGAGGCAGGCAGGGCACGATGTGGATGCGGAGGTCGTCGAGCGTGCACTGGATGCCCTGGAGCGGGCACGCACGCCGGTGGGGAGCTTTGTGTACTCCGGCTCGGCGCAGCGGCGGTCGGAGTCGGTGCCGGGATCGGTGGGGCGGATGCTGGCGAGCGAGACGACGCTGCTGCTGGCCGGGCGCGGGTCGGTGGATCGCGTGCGCGGCGCGGTCGATGCGTTTATCGTGCACTGGGAGCACCTGGACAGGCGTCGGCAGCAGCAGGGAACGCACGTGCCGCCCTACGGGATTGCGCCATACTACTTTTACTACGCGCACTACTACGCGGCCCAGGCCATTGAACAACTGCCGGAAGTGGAGCGGCCGGAGTACCGCCGTCGACTCCAGGAGTTGATCTTCCGGAATCGACTCCCCGCCGACAAGGAACAGCCGGGCGCCGGCGCCGGAAGTGCGGGCGGGTGGAACGATCGAGTGTTTCCGCGATCGACCAACTACGGCACGGCGATGTGCCTGCTGGCGCTGCTGGAGCCGGAGGCGCCCGCACCGGCGAACTGGCTGCGCACGGTCGAAGCGCCGGCCGACGCCGCGGCGGGCAACGATGCATCGATGCCCCGTAGCACGCCTCGCGAGCCGGCCCAGCCGAGAGCGCTGGAAGAGACTGATCGCTGATTAACGGCGATGGTCAGAACGACCGCTGGATCTCCGTCTGAGCGCCGGTGAGCAGATCCTTGAAAAAGATGCGTTGGTACGTGAGTCCGAACTCCTCGATCTGCACATGGCTGCTGTCACAGCGCTCGATCATGCCGCTGGTGTAGGAGATGACCGTTGCATTCTGCAGGCGAATCTCGAAGTGAGCGGCGCCCGTGTGGTCGCGCAGCACCAGCACCACGCTCGTGAGGGCCTCGTTGTTGGCCATCGCCTGCATCAGCAGCGGCGTGGTACTGTCCGTGTTCTTCGTGATGGTGAGCGGATTCAGACGCAGCTGGCCGGTGGGCAGCCCGGAGGCCGGGTCGTATGGCCGCTCGATGTTGGCGCGGTACGACTCCACGTCGATGGGGGGCAGCGCTCCCTGCAACTGGCCGGTGGCGGTCGCGCGGGCGTCGCCGCGATCGCGGCCGGGAATGGCCGCCCCGCAATCGCCGGTCGGCAGATCGCCGATGGCGTTGTAGATCTCATCCAGCGTGCGGCCGGTGGGGGAGACTGCGCCGGGCGGCGGGTTCAGCGGGCCCGCGGACGTGAGAAAGGCGGTCGCGGCGCAGATCGCGGCGGCGGTGGCGACGGTGAACGACTTTCGCTGCATGGTCTCTCCTGCCGAAACGGCTGCGCCCCCCCGGAGCGTCGGATCTGCCCATTGTGCCGGAGATTGACGGGCGGTCAAGGGAAGAAGGCGATTTGACGCCCGGTTCCGATAACCGGTCCGTCTGTGCGGGTTGGGCGGATGGCGCCGGGGTGAGAGGCTCCCGGCGAGTGTGCCGCGGCGAAGGAGGGCGCGGAATCGTCCGATTCGATTTCGGACGGAGACGCACACACCGGGTCCGCAGGTAATGGCGGCGTCAGGTTGGCCGCAGGAAACGGACCGAATTTTTTCGGAGGAGCACTGATGCCGACGACGACGAAGACGACTGCGAGCAAGACGACCAAGACGACGAAGCGGAGCCCGCGCAAGAGCGCGAAGCGCCGCACGACCAAGGCGAGCGCGAAGCGGACCACCGCCAAGCGCTCGACCACCAAGCGCAGCACGGCCAAGCGCAGCACGGCCAAGCGCAGCACCGCGAAGCGCGCAACCGCCAAGCGCTCCACGGCGAAGCGGACGACGAAGCGCACGAGCGCCTCGAAGCGTCGCTCGGCCAAGCGGAGCACCTCGAGCTTCAGCACGCACACCGCGCAGATCTCCGGGTTCTTCGAGGGCGACATCAACGCCCGCGGCGAGGTCCGCCTCGCGCCGGGCTCGACCTGCCGCGCGAAGGTTCACGCCGAGCAGTTCTTCTGCAACGGCTCCTTCACGGGCGACGTCGACTGCAACAACGATGTGGCGGTGAACAAGGGCGGCTCCTTCAAGGGGAACGTCAAGGCCAGGAAGTTCACCGTGGCCGAAGGCGGCTCGTTTGACGGACGCTGCAAGGTTGGCGGGCGTCGGGCTGCGTAATCAGGCAGTTGCAACGGAATGCACGATTGCGCCGCGGCGGCAACGCCGCGGCGTTCTCATTTGGGGAGGTTGCCTGGTGACCAGAGGATCAAGTCCACTTCGTCCCCATTGGAGTAGTTAAAGCCCGCAATGAAGCGCCCGTCGGCCCGTGCCTGTTCCGCGAGTGCGGCCTGGTCCACCCGGAGCGCGGCGGCAAGATGGGCCGGCGGGGCGATGACGATTCCATCCGGGTTCGCGGCGATCCAGGCCGCCAGATCCTCCGGGCGGACTTTCGCGAGGTTTCCGCGCAGCAGGAAGAGGAGACTGTCCTCGTGGTACTTGACGGCGGCGACGGACGGGAGGTCGGCCGCACTCGCATCGCCTTGAAAGGCGATGCCACGTTCACCATCGCCTTGAAAGGCGATGTCACGGATACCGCGGGCCAGATGAACGCTCGTCCACAATTCGGCCTTGTTCGGGATGACTGCCCCGACGAGCGCGACGGCGATGATCGCGCCCGCGGCGATCCCGAACCCGTGGGCGCGGAGAAAGTTTGATCGGAAAGCTTCGCGCACACCCAACGCAATCAGCGCGACGGCGGCAACCGCCGCGGCAACTGCGATCACCAGTGCACCACTTGCGCCCGGTAGTGACGGATCGCTCAAGGGCGCCAGCCAAAGCCCGGTCGGCAGTAATGCGAGCACCACGCCCACAACGCCCCAGACGATGTATCCGACTTTCGCTCCGCGTCCTCGCGCATTGGGCAACTCACCCGATTGAGCCACAAATACGGCACGGCCCGTCAGCAGCGCGATGGCCGGATACAGCGGCATCGTGTAGTGCGGCAGCTTCGTGCTGACGATCTCAAAGACAAGCCACGCCGGGATCAGCCACGCAATCAGGAATAGCTCGGCGAACCGGCCGGCGCGCAGCATCAGCACCCACACGATTGCACGGCCCAATCTGCTGAGGTCGCTGCGCGGCTCCTTCCCTTTCGGCGGCGCGTGGCGAATCCCCTCGCGCAGCCCGCGTTCGATCGCCATGCCCGTCATCATCACCCCCGGCCAGAAGAGCACGACGAGAAAGACAAGGTGATATCCCGGCGGGCCCCAGTGCCCCTCCGCGGGCTCCGTGCTTCGACCGACGGTTTCGTTCCAGATCAGGCGGCAGTACGCGCCCCAGCCGATGCGATCAGCAACAGCGACCACCCACGGCAGAACCATGGCGCTGACGATCGCCGCCCCGACGATGGGTCGCGTGGCACGGGCCCAGGCCCAGGAACGCGTCGCCGCGGCGACCGCCACACCCGCGAACCCGAGGACCAGCAAAACAATCGGCCCCTTCACGAGCACGCCGAGGCCGACGCTGACCCAGAGCAGCATCACCCAGCGCCACGGCGTGGCCGCGGAGCCTCCTGCGCTCTTCCGGCGATCGAGGCCATCGCGCCGGAGCGATCGCGGCGGAGTGAACTCGCGGTCAGGGGAGTACAGCCCGACGTTCCAGAACGCCCACATCGTCGCGCAAACACAGGCGAGCAGCACCATGTCCGCCCGCGCCTGGTGCGACTCCCAGACGACAATGGGGCTTACGGCCAGCAGGGCTGCCGCGAGCCAGGCCGCGCTCGCGCCGCCCCACAGATCATCGAAGAGCCCGACGCCGATCCGCCACGTGATGAGAACCGCGGCGATCGCCGCGACCAGGCTGGGCACGCGATACATCCAGATCGCGTCGCGGAAGGGATCGCCACGGGTGAAGACCGCGGCGCTGGCCGCCTGGAGCCAGTAGATCAGCGAGGGCTTGTTCAGTCGCGGACGGTCCTGGACCTTGGGCAGCACCACTCCACCGTCATGCCAGTCCGGGCGGCGCTGTTCGGCCGGCAGGGCGACCGATTCAAACATCTGCCGGCTGGCCTGGGCGAAGCGGGACTCATCCCGATCCACCGGCGGGAGAGAGAAGAACCCCGGGAGATAAACTGCAAGGCAAAGGAGCACAAGGGCGGCTCCTCCAACTGGACCGGCGGCGCTTCGTCGCCATCGTCCACCTTGTTGCGGGGGGGATAGGGCCGGTGGCGGCGGGGGCCGTGTTGATTGGTCTGCGTCCAAGCGAGGGTGATCCATTGAGCCGCGGCGACGGCATGTGGCAGGATGGTGTGGAAGCCTCGGGCGACTATAACCCGACGGCCGCGGCGTGCGCCCAGAGGGTGCCGGCGGAGGAGGCGCAGATGAGGCGGACGTCGGCGTGCCTGTGGCCCATGCTGCTCCTGTTCGTCGCGGCGCCGCTGTCCTTCGCGATCCTCTATCCGGTGGACCAGGCGATCGCCGACTGGGTGGGGCAACATCAGCTCGGGGGCGATTTGCGGCGGGAGCTGGAAGCCTGGCAGCAGTATGGCGCGATCGGCTCAATCTTCTTTGCCGCCGCGGTAGTCTGGCAACTCGACCGGGCGCGGCGGGTGCGCCTGTGGGATCTCGCGCTCGCGGTCGGACTGGTCGGCGCGGCGGTGATCGGCCTTAAGGTGCTTATCGGACGGGCTCGGCCAGTCTTTGTGACAGAGACAGGACAGCCGGGGCTGTTCGTCCCGGCGTGGCGGACATTTCCATATCCGCCGGGCGGACCCGACCTGGCTTCCAACTGGGAGACAGGGGCCCGGCTCTGGTCCATGCCGTCCAGCCATACGGCATACGCGGCGTTGTTGTCCGTATTCCTGATCTGCCTGTACCCGCGCTTCAAGTGGATCGGGGCGGGCATGGTGGCGCTGGTCGGCGGCTGCCGCGTGCTCTTCGGCGCTCATTACCCGAGCGATGTGACGGTCGGCGTGTGCGTCGCCGTCGGCGTGGCATGGCCGACGATCTCCGGCAGTTGGGGCGTCCGTCTGCGGAACACCATCTGGGACTACCTGGTGCTGCCGACATGGGGCTGGGCCAGAAGCGTGGCTCGCCTGGGCGGGGACGGACGCCGCCCCCTCAATGAACCCGAACCGAGCACCGAAGGCCCCGCCGCCCCCTCATCAGAAAGCGAAGAAGTCCCCCACGAAGCGCGGAGCAGCAGCCCCAAAGCGCATACCATTCCGGCCCTTCAACCGGAGAGGTGTCCGAGAGGCTGAAGGAGCGGCACTGGAAATGCCGTATACGGGTAACCGTATCGGGGGTTCGAATCCCCCCCTCTCCGCTTTGCCGGAAGGCTCTCCCCAGCGGGAGTCTTTCAACCTCACCCGATTTCCGCGCGAGTTTTTGCGAACTGCGAGGGCGCGGGCGAGCATCGCGTGGGGGAGAGCCGCACCTTGCAGGTCCCTCTCCGCTGTCGACGGTCACCCCGCACGGCTGGAAGCAACGTCCACGGGGTCGACAAGCAACTCGACCAACTTGTGCAGAATTGGATAGGGCACGGTGCACCGGTACATCCGGCCCGCCTGGAGCAGCTGACGAACTTGGCGGCGGATGGGGGAGGGGGCGGGCCGACGCTCATCAGTGACTTCGAATACACGTTGCGTGCGGACGGCCGGCGCACCGGTGTGGTGGAGACGCGGCCGGAAGCCAGCCGGACGTTGACCTATGGCTATGACGAGATCAATCGGCTCACGAGCGAGACCTCGGTGGCGGGCAGCCCCGGCTCGACGCCGCACCTGCACTACAAGCACGAGTACACCTTCGGCCTGGCCGGCAATCGCCTGACCAAGAAGGAATCGGTGGACAACGGCAGCGGCTGG
>CAYWRO010000104.1:0-287 GCA_964460345.1 uncultured Phycisphaeraceae bacterium
GTGAAGTCCTGCAGCACCACGCGCCCGGGCATGAACGGGAGTTCAGACTGCGTCGACCGCTTGGCGTTCCAGTTGGCCAGCCCGGTCACATCGTCGTTGGTGACGACGAACCCGTCGACGTTCCGCAGCATGGCCTCGAGCAGGACGCGGATCGAGTACGGCAAGCGCTCGATCCCCCCCCGCCCCCCCCCCCCCCCCGCCCGCCGCGGCCGCCGGCGGGCGTGGGGGGTCAACCGGGCCGTGTAAAACCCCGGGGGGCCGGGGGGTTGGGGGGGGGGGGGGGGCCA
>CAYWRO010000104.1:297-10466 GCA_964460345.1 uncultured Phycisphaeraceae bacterium
CGCTCGATCCCCCCCGGCCCGCCCACCCCCTGCTCCGTGAGTGCCGCCAGGCGGTGATAGGTGTACTCGCGGCCGTTGACATCCAGCGTGGCGCGGGCGTTGAAGGGGTCGGGGCGTGCCATAGGTATCTCCTTTCGTGTGTTCTTGTGACATCATCGATCAGAGGTCGATATGAATCAAGTCAATCAATTTTAGAGATTTAATCAATATCATCTATGATACGCCGGCGTCGCAGTCAGAGTTCGCTGCAAGTCTTGGCAGCCACACGACTTGCCCACGCAATTGCGCCGGCGAGCAACACACTCGTCTCGCCCAAGGCCAAAGCTCGCTGGAGCCCAGCGCCGCCGCGGGGCGATGAAACCAATCGGCCCCGGCAGGAGCGTGCGGCCGCCGTCGTACGCATTGGTACCCATCTGTGTCGGGTGCGGGCCGGTAGAGAGCGAGCAAAACAGCGTCACACCATGTCGGATCAACGTGATCCGTGTGCAGCAAGGCTCTTTGCAGGAGACATGACATGATGACTGGACTTCGGCGGTGTGTTGCAGCGGCCGCGGCGGTGCTTGCGCTCGCAGCGGTCAGTTCGGCGACGGTAATCGAATACGAACCGACGCCGGCGAATGACCGGCGCGGGGTGACGATCGACGGTTCAGGCGATCTGACGGATGACCTGGGCGCCTGGTCAGGTCTGGTCGTGGATGGGTCAAGGTTTGCCGCGCAGGACAGCAATCTCGGCCAGACGCAGATCACGGCGACGTATGAAGTCAGCGGTTCAGGCGCGGCCTCCTTCCTGGATGTGCGCTTCACCCTCGCCGACACGGTGCCCTTCAAGCTCAACGCCTCCACAACCGCCGCAGGCGCGGTCGTCATTCTGCGCGACCTGACCACCCAGACAAACCTGGTTCTGTTCACACCATTCAGTGCCTCAAGCCAGAGCTTCCAGGGGCAGTTGACAGGCGGCCACGAGTTCAGCCTCGTCAGCACGCTCCAGGATCCGTTCGGAGCGTCCCCAACCGCCTCAATGGGCTTCACCATTCCCGCCGTCGGCGGGCCGATCACACCCATCCCCGCGCCGGCAGCCTGCACAACGCTCGCCGCGGCGGGCCTGATGGCAGGAACGCGCCGACGCCGGTGATCCGCCGGCGCGCACTTGATGCGCAGCAGGAACGATTGAAGGCAGTTGGACCCTCTGACATGTCGCGGGCCAGGCGGCCCGCGGTTTCCCACCCTGACATGGAGAAACGACGATGATGGGAATACGACACTGTGCGATCGCGACGGCGGCCTTGGGGCTTACGGCGGCTGCGCCAGCAACCGTGATTCAGTACCAGCCGCACGAGGAGCAACGGGCCGTCATCATGGATGACACCGGCATCTTCACCGATCAACTTGGCTTCTGGAGTGAAACCATCACCGATGGCGGCTCCCAGTCCGCCTCGCAGACAAGCGTGCTCGGGCCGAAGATCGTGGGCTCATGGCAAGCCGCCAGCGGTCCGGATGCCGCCTCACATTTCAACATCTACTTCACCGTAACGAATGACGTTTCGTTCAATCTGTCCGCCGCGGCAACAGGCGGCGGACTCGTGCTCGTCCTTCGAGATGCGACGGCCGGGACTTTCCCCGTCCTCTTCACCACCTTCGCCGAGGACAGCCTCACGTACACCGGCGAGCTGCTGGCTGGCCATGAGTACTCCCTCTTGAGCACCCTCGTCGACCCGTTCGGCACGTCGCCCGAAGCGGCTGTGGTCTTCAGCCTCCAGGACGGGAACATCAGCGGCCCCACGCCGCTGCCGGCGCCCGGCATGGCCGGGCTCATGGGAGCTGCCGGGCTGGTGGTAGGCGTGCGACGCCGTCGCGCGGCCGCGTGATCAAAATCAAACTCAAGCCGGCCGCGGGAGCGTCCGATGTTGGGTTTACCAGCACCGGGCATTCCCGCGGCCTTGTTTTTGCCGGCCGCGTCCGCGATGGGGTCTCTCAGGCATGGCACGACGAAAGCGCATCAGATATGACCGTATCAACATCGCGGTCCTGACGACCCCGCTGGGGCCGGTGACCGCGTGCGTGGCCCACGGCGTCGGCACGCCCGCCCTCTGCGCCATGCTGTTTGGCGCGTGGCAGTGCGATCAGCCGCCCTGCATCAAGCTGCTGTTCAAGTTCGCGACGGCAATCGGCCCGTCCGATCGCGATCCCCTGCTTTACCGCACGCAGCAGGAACTGGATGAGTATTTCGCCTGCGAGCGCACACAGTTCACACTGCCGGTGCTCCTGAAGGGCACCCCCATGCAGGAAGACGTCTGGCGTGCCCTCATGGACATCCCTTACGGCCAGACGACCACCTACGGCGAACTGGCCGCGCGCATCGGCCGGCCCGAATCAGCCCGTGCCGTCGGCCAGGCGGTGCATGCCAACCGCATCCCCTTCGTCCTCCCGTGCCACCGCGTGCTCGCGGCGGGCGGCAGGCTGGGCGGCTACAGCGGAGGCGCCGACATGAAGCGGGCGCTGCTGGAGGTGGAGCAGGGCGTGCCGCTCCTGGCGACGCGCAAACGGGCAGTGGGGGAGGGCCCGCGCCTGCGTCTGGTCCGGTGAGCCGGGCAACACCACGACAAGCGAGCACGAAGGAAGCGCGCAGCCCATATCCTTCGTGCAGATGCCATCCCTCCTCGACGACATCCCCGCCGCGGTTTTGAACCGGCTGGAGGCACTCAGCGAGCAGTACGCTGCCCTCGAGCAGGACTTATCCAATCCTGATGTACTGACCGATCACCGGCGCATCAGAGATCTGTCCATCCGCAAGGCCGCGCTCGAGCCGGTCGTGGCCGGGTGGCGGAAGGTGCGGCGCTTGACGCAGGAGATTGCCGACGCCGAGGCGCTCGCCGGCTCGCGCGACGACCCCGAAATGGCGGCCCTGGCCGAAGAGGAACTGCCTGCCCTGCGCGAGGCCGCCGCGGCGACGCTTGCCGAGGTGAAGGCGGCGCTGGTGAACAGCGAGGACCGGGCGATCGGATCGGTCATGCTGGAGGTGCGCGCCGGCACCGGCGGGGATGAGGCGGGGCTGTGGGCGCGCGACCTGCTCGACATGTACCAGCGCTACGCCGCTTCGCAGGGGTGGACGTTCGAGCTGATGGAGGTCGCCGCGGGCGACGGAGTGGGCGGAGGCGGCATCCGGCATGCAGTTGTGAACATCCGCGGCGAAGCGGTGTGGTCGAAGCTGGCCTTCGAGGCGGGCGTGCACTCGGTCAAGCGCGTCCCGGCGACCGAGAGCCAGGGGCGCATTCACACGAGCACCGCGACGGTCGCCGTTCTGCCCGAGCCGGAAGAAGTGCAGGTGACGATCGACTGGGCCAACGACGTCGAGGAGAACATCACGACCTCGCAAGGCCCCGGCGGCCAGAACGTCAACAAGGTCGCCACCGCGGTGCGCCTCTTCCACAAGCCGACCGGCATCGAAGTCCGCATGCAGGAGAGCAAGAGCCAGCAGCAGAACCGCGAAAAGGCCCGCCGCCTCCTCACCGCCCGCGTCTACGAACTCGAACGCCGCAAAAAAGAAGCCGAGCGAAGCGCCGAACGCCGCGGCCAGATCGGCGGCGGCGAGCGAAGCGAAAAGATCCGCGTCTACCGCTACCAGGAGGGAATCGTCGCCGACCAGCGCGTCGAAGACCGCTTCAACCTGCGAAACATGCTCGCCGGAGAGATGGAACCCCTCATCGAAGCTCTCATGGAGCAGGAAACGGCCCGCCGCCTGGAAGCCCTCTGATCCACATCAGCCAACCTGATCCGCGCCCGTCAGGAAGCGGCGAACCCCCACCAGAGCCGCGCCCGTCAGGAAGCGGTAAACGTCCCCGCGTGACCAGGAACCCCCATGCCCCTCAACGCTGCACGTCAGAAGCAGTGCCTTGTGCCTCATGCCTCATGCCTTCTTCACGCTGCACTCCCTACGCCGCCCCCCGCGCCCCGCCCGCCCGCGACCGCCGCTCCACATCCATCAGATACTTCGTCAGCGGCCGCGTCGTCAGGTTCAGATACCGGTGGTCCGGCCACGGCAGCGCCATCAGCCCCAGCCGCACCTGCTTCACCCGCGGCAGCGCCCGCACCTGCCGCACCTGGCACAGCAGCACCGTCTCGATGGTTGACCCCGGCAGCGTGAAGCGCACGAACACCTGGTCCCACTGCTTCACCGGCTGCGATGGGTCATCGGCAATGTTGACGCCGAAGCCTCCTTCCGAGGCGTCCACCAGCGTCCCCGCCAGCCGCCGCGCATTCAGCGGGCACACATCCGGCCGCTGGCCATCCGTCACGTGCACGCACACGCTGATCGCCCCTTCTCCCGCCACGCTCCGCCGGTAGAAGCTCCGCCGCTGTCCCGTCACGACGCGCGCCGGACGCGTCAAGCTCAGCCCCGGCACCGTCATCTCGCTGTTGAGCCGCACATGACACGCCGCGTGCGCCACCGCCGCCTCGAACGTGTACATCTCCTCCCCGATGTCGAAGTACCCGACAAGCATCTCCCCCGCGGTGAGCGTCTGCGCCAGCCCGATCGTCTGCGGCGAATCCAGGTAGAGCTGCTGCTCATCCAAGGCAATCAGCCGCGCCCGCATCACCGGCTGCAAGCCCTCCGCCCCGCGCCGGTGCAACTCAACAGGCACATTCCGCGCGCACGCCAGTTCCAGCACATCCCCACCGGCCAGATCGCCTCGAGTTGGACTCGTCTGACCCATTCTGCAGCCCCGCGCACCCGCCGCCACCGCCGCGGCACAAACCCGCTCACACTTCCATCGACCCCCCGCACGCCCCTCTTAAGCCCGCACGCCCGGTAAGCGTCCAGGCGCCGGCCCCTAGGTCCCATAAGCCCCATGTGCCCCATCACCGCCCCAATCTCCTCACTCCCCATTGCCTATTGCCCATTGCCCATTGCCCACTGTCCACTGTCCACTGTCCACTGTCCACTACCCCTCCACCCCCATCAAAATCTCCATCGTCCGCTGATCCAGCCGCTCATACGGCAGCCGCCGCGTCCCCATTCGCTCCAGGTCGAACTCCATCCCCTTGAGCGTCTCCGCGTGGCTCTTGGTGAACTTCTCGCTCAGGGCGTCCAGATCCTTGGAGTCGCCGCCGCGGATCTGCCGCAGCAGGCTCTTGATTTCCTTGTCGCCGTTCCAGCGCTTCACCTTGTCTTTCAGGATCAGGTACGTCCGCATGCACCCGCGCGCAAACTCGATCACGTCTTCCCGGTCCGCCGTCCGGTACGCGTGCGCATCGAAATGCCGGAACCCGTCCCACTTGGCATCTTCCAGCAGCTTCACCAGCCAGAACGCGCTCTTGATGTCCGCCGACCCGAACCGGAAGTCCTGGTCATACCGCCCGAACTGCTGATCGTTCAGGTCGATGTGAAAAAGCTTCTTCGCCGCGAGCGCCTGCGCCACACCGTGCGAGAAGTTCAGCCCCGCCATGTGCTCGTGGGCCACTTCCGGGTTCACGCCCACCATCTCCGGGTGCTTGAGCGTGTTGATGAACGCCAGGTAGTGCCCCGTCGTCGCAAAGTACAGGTGCCCCCGCGGCTCGTTCGGCTTGGCCTCCAGCGCGAACTTGTACGGATACCCCTTGTCCTTCGAATACGCGCACAGAAAGTCGAGCGCCTGCCGGAAGCGCTGCTCCGCCTCGACCGGATCCTTGGCCCCATCCGTCTCGACGCCCTCGCGCCCGCCCCAGAAGACGTACACCTGCGGCGGCGGGTCGAACTCCGCCGCCAGGTCCATCGCCCGCATCGTCTTGGCCAGCGCAAAGGCGCGCACTTCGGCGTCGTTGCTCGTAAACGCGCCATCCTTGAAGACCGGGTGTGTGAACAGGTTCGTCGTCGCCATGCACACGCGCAGCTTGTTCCGCCGCAGCGCCTTGGCGAAGTCCGTCTTGATCTGCGCCGCCTCTTCCTCGCCCGCATCAAACGGCACGAGATCGTTGTCGTGGAAGTTCACCCCGTGCACGCCCCCGACTTCGCCCAGCAGGTCCACAATCTCCGCCGGAGACAGGTGCGGCCGCGTCGGCTCCCCAAACGGGTCCCGCCCCACGTTCCCCACCGTCCACAAGCCAAAGGTAAACCGATCACGGGAAGAGGGCGAGTAGTCGTCGGCCATGCGGCGAGTCTCCTTCAGGCCGCATAATAACAGAGCCGCGACCGTCAGGGAGCGGCTGCCACGCATCCCCCGCGCGAATCCATCGCCAGGACTTGGCCCGAAGGGCACCGCGCTTGTGCGCCCGATCCCCACCATCCGCTCGCTACCCTATCCGCACCATGTGCGGCATCGGCGGCATCCTGCGCATCCATGCCCCCGGCTCTCCCGAAGCCGAACGCCTCCTCGCGCACATGACCGAAGCCGCGGGTGGCACGCCCAAAGAACCGGGTGGCATGCCCACGCGGTACTCCGCGCGGGCATGCGATCGCGCGCAAACTTCCATCTACGAACTCTTCCACCAACCCTGTAAAGACGGCCAACCCACCGCCGACCCCGTCAACGCCGCCCCCAACCCCTACGGCTCCGCCCCCTGGACCATCGAAGAACCCTGGCTCGACATCCTCGAAGACTCCGTCGCCCACCGCGGCCCCGATGGCCGCGGCCGCTTCCGCGACGCCGCCCTCCGCCCCGACGGCTCAGTCGTCGAAGTCGCCCTCGTCCACCGCCGCCTCTCCATCATCGACCACGAAGGCGGCGCACAGCCCATGGTCAGCGCCCCAGGGTGGCACGGGCATGTACCCATGCCCGTGGCTTCGCGCGGATCTCGCAGTGCCGACGCCGCGCAACCTCTGGCGGGCAACCCCACGGCTCCGGGTGCCACTGCTCGCCGCGGTACTCCGCGGCGCAGCAGTGCGAGCGCGCAACAGACTCCCGACCATCCTCAAACCCCCATCGCCGCAGAACTCGACTCCCCCCGCAACAACCTCATCGCCGTCGCCTTCAACGGCTGCATCTACAACCACCGCGAACTGCGCCAGGAACTCGAAGCCAAAGGCCACGTCTTCCAGACCGACCACAGCGATACCGAAGTCCTCATCCACGGCTGGCGCGAGTGGGGCGCCTCTGCCGTCTGGAAGTTGCGCGGCATGTACGGGTGCGCAGTTTGGGACGCCGCGGCTGCGCAAGTCTTCGTGTCGCGGGATTACTTCGGCGAACGGCCGCTCTACCTGCTGAATGCACGGACTGCGCCGCTCCAGGCTTTTTCAGGCAGCCCCGGCGGGCTGCACCGTCTGGCCCGACAGCTGGAGACGAGTGAAGGCAGAGAGATCGAAGAAGCGTGGCTCCTGCCCTGGATCGGCAAAGGATACGACAATCTCGCCACACCGTGGACGGGTATCGTTCAGGTTCGACAGGCGCTGACGCTCACGATGTTGGCGGAGACGCCGGGTCCGCATCGAGCGCCGACGCAATCGCGCCCGGCGAATCCATGGTCAAGCACCGAGGTCGTTATCGAGCCGCAAGGCGCACTCGTCGACCGGCTCGATCGAATGATCCAGTCGGTCGTCGCCCAGACATTGGAAGCCGATGTGCCCATCGCCTGTCTTCTCTCCGGCGGCATCGACTCCTCCGTCATTGCGAACGCTGCCTGCCGTCATGTGGACCGGCTGCAGACGATCACAGTCAGGATGCCGGATCCTCGCTACGACGAGTCACAAGAGGCGGAACACGTCGCTGGATTGATTGGCAGTGAGCATCACACGATCGATGCGCCCGCCGATCCGGCCTCCGACCTGGTCTCGCTCATCGAATCGCTGGGTCTTCCGTTCGGTGACAGCTCGCTGCTGCCGACCTATTGGGCCTGCCGCGCAGCAGCCGCGCATGCGAAGGTGTTGCTCACCGGCGATGGCGGCGATGAAATCTTCGGCGGATACGAGAGATACCAGGTCGCAGGTCTGCTCCGATGGGGATGGTGGATTCCCACTTTCCTTGGACTTCACCGCCTCGCCGGACCCAATCCCAAATCGCGCCGATCCAAGCTCAGCCGTCTTGCAACGGCTGGCGCCTTCTACGGCTACGTGGAGCTCCTCTCGATCTTTCCGACCCCCGACCGGCGGCGCCTGTTTCGAAGCTTGGCCGGCGTTATGCCCATGGCGGGCTCACGATGCTGCTCGTTCGAAGAGGCCCGCCAGTTTGACCTGGACGAGCACCTGCCGGGCGACATGCTCCGCAAGCTCGATCATGCTGCGATGTGCGCTCATGTCGAAGCGAGAGCCCCGTTCCTCGACAGGGAGTTCGGCGAGGCGATTGTTCACGGGCTGTCGAAGGATGTCCTGCTGCCCGACAACCAGCGCAAAGGCCTCCTCCGCGCAGTAGCCCGAAAATACTTCCCCCCCGACATCGTCGACCGCCCCAAAATGGGCTTCGCCATCCCCATCGGCGAGTGGTTCCGCTCCGACTACGGCGGCATGCGCCAACTCCTTCACGACCACCTCAACTCCGCCGAACCATGGGGCCCCTCATCCCTCGGCATCGAAGCCATGATCAACATGGACTTCGTCCGCCAGATGCTCCGCGAGCACGACCAGGCCGGCGAGCGCTCCCTCTTCCCCTGGCGCGGCCGCGACCACTCCCAGCGCCTCTACATGCTCCTCGTCCTCTCCATCTGGGCCAAATGGCTCGGCCGCCAGACCCGCGCCCCATCGACCCCAGCGGCCCCATCGACCCCATCGACCCCATAGGTCCCATCAGCCCCATCCCCCGCCCACCCCGCTCCCGCGCACAATGACAGCGCACTGTCACCCCCCTCCGCGCAACGGAACATCCTGCGCGCAAAACACGTGCCCTCCCACAAACCACCCTTGCACAACCACGCCGCGAAGGTACAACAAAGAACCGCGGCAACGACGCCGCGCGCACCTTCCTCACCCTTTCTCCGGAGCACGACATGAGCGCACACCCAACCACCTCAACCACAAACACTCCCGCACCCGCCGAACCCGGCCCGTTCGCACGCGCCACGCTCACAACCGCCGCCGAGTCCGCCCTCCAGACCCTCCTCCACATCGCTGCCCAGCGCGAAAACCTTCGCGAAGCCCGCCTCGCCGCGGCGGAGATCATCCGCTTCACGCGGCACGCCCTCGAACCAGCGCCCCGCAAACACTCCCGCGCGTCAGACGCCCCATCCAGCGCGACTCCCGCGCCCAACGCCGCCGCGCCCGAACCCACAACAACCACCACCGCGCCCGCCACCGAGCCAAAGCGCGACGCCACCTGCAACGAGGTGCCCGAAGAGCCCGCCACACCACACACCCCCGACCTCACGCCCAAACCCGCGAACCCCGCCACTTCCAATCCCACTTGCACTTCCACCACCCCAGCCACTTCCGCAGCCGCGCCCACACCCCCCGCGCAGCAAGAGCAACAGCAACAACAACCCCCCGTCCCCGCGCAACCCGCCTCGCGCCCGCCGCAGCGCCCGGCTCCACCCGCGCAGCGCCGCCGCGGCCCCAGGCCCCTCCTCGCCGCTGGCGGAATCGTTCCTGTCTTCTGAAGCGCTCACTCACCGCGCCGCCGCGGCGGCCCCGGCGGCCACTTCGCGCCGCTCAATCGTCACCGGAATGCTGACGAAGTGCGGTGATTGCGCGCGCCGCACGGTCACGCCATCCTCCGTCGCCGCCGCCCAGCGCACCATCAGCGCCTGCGACCGCTTCGAATCCATCGCCCCCGGCCGCAGTTCGATGAACGCCATCAGCGTCGTGCCGTCCTTCTTGCGCGTCGGCTGCACCATCACCCCCAGCAGGTCCGGCCGGTCCATCATCTCCCCGAGCCCCAGCCGCCACCCGCACAGGAACGACCGGCAAACCGCCGGGCGGTTCTCGTAGTTGCTGCAGCATCCCTTGGCCCCCTGTTTCAGGTGGGCGCACGGCACGTCCATCGGCTTGTCCAGGTCCGGAATGCTCGGCGCAACGCAGCACGCATTGCACGGCCCGCACGACCGATGCGCCCGCCGCTTCACACCCCGTGAAGGCGGCGCAGCCTTCCGCCCCGCCGGCGGCGCACCCTGAGGAAGCGAAACCGGCGTCCGGATCGCCGGGTGGCCGGTGGTGACGATGCCGCCAGCCGCGGCACGCTGAAGCGTCGCGGCCGTGGTCAGCGTGGCAGTCGGCGGGGTGCTGGAGGCGCTTAGGGGGAGCGGAGTGAGAGGGGCGGGGGTGGTGGCGGTGG
>CAYWRO010000105.1:0-10245 GCA_964460345.1 uncultured Phycisphaeraceae bacterium
CGCAGCACTTCCACACGGCCGACTCCATGGGGCGGCTCACGCTCAACATGCTGCTCTCCTTCGCCCAGTTCGAGCGGGAGATGATCAGCGAGCGGACGCGGGACAAGATCGCCGCCGCACGACGCAAGGGCAAATGGATGGGCGGCGTCCCCGTCCTCGGCTACGACCTGGACCGCTCGGCGGGGCGGCTCACCGTCAACGAGGAGGAGGCGTGGAAGGTCCGCGAGATCTTCCGCATCTACCTCGAGACGGGCACACTCATGGGGACCGCCCGGCTGCTCAACGCTCGGGGCTGGACCACCAAGGCGTGGGAGGGGAAGAAGACCGGCCGGACCGTCGGGGGGCAGCGCTGGAAGAAGGACAGCGTCTACCGGCTGCTGAGCAACGTCCTGTACCTGGGACAGGTCCGGCACGGGGACCAGATCCATCCCGGCGAGCACGAGGCGATTGTGGACCAGTCGCTCTGGGACGAGGTGCAGGCGCTATTGAAGCGCGGCGGCACCGGCTCGCCCGTCCGGACCAAGCACGACGCCCTGCTCAAGGGGCTGCTCGTCTGCGGGCCGTGCCAGAAGCCGATGGGGTTCACCTACTCGGGCAAGAAGGACACGCCGCGCTATCGCTACTACGCCTGCACGAGGGCGACGAAGGAGGACTACCGCGCCTGCCCGTCGAAGTGGATACCGGCCGACGAGATCGAGCGATTCGTCGTCGAGCGCATCCGCCACGTCGTAGACGACCCGCGGGTCCGGCAGGTCGTCATGGAACGGTGCACGAAGGAGGCGTCGGACGAGGTCCAGCGGCTGGAAGCGGAACTCGCGGACGCGTCGGCGTCCCTTCGCCGCCTGAACGGCCGGGTCGCCAAGGGGGCCAGTCTTCCGCCCGGCGACAAGGAACGCCTCACGGCCGCCCTGGACGCGGAGGAACGCCGCGTGGCCAGCCTCGGGCGGGCGCTCGCCGAGGCGCGTGACTCGCGCTTAGCACGGGCCGACGTTGGGAACGCTTTGCGGTCCTTCGACCGACTCTGGGCGGCGCTGACGCCCGCCGAGCAACACCGATTCCTGCACCTGCTCATCGCCCGAGTTGAGTACGACGGGGCCGAGGGAACTGTGTCCATCGTGTTCCATCCCGGCGTCGTCGCCGAGAACAAGGAGGCTGCCGCGTGACCACCAACTCCGAGACCACGATGACGTTCAAGGTGCACTTCCGGACGGAGGAGCGTGGCCGCAAGATCCTCACCGAGGGGGCTGCCCCCCCACCGCCACCGGCAGCGCCGGCGCTGGAGGGCAGCATCCCGCGCGTGACGAAGCTGATGGCGCTGGCCATTCGGCTCGAGGGGCTCCTCCGTGACGGTCACCTGCGGGACTACGCCGACATCGCCCGGCTCGGGGGCGTCACGCGGGCACGGGTGACGCAGATCATGAACCTGCTGAACCTGGCGCCGGATATCCAGGAGGCGATCCTTGCCCTCCCCCGCACTACCAGCGGCCGCGACCCCATCGGCGAACGGGACCTGCGTCGAGTCGTCGCGGAGGTGGATTGGGAGCGGCAGCGGCAGTTGTGGCGTTGCACCCACTCTTGACAACCTCGGAGGAAGCTGTCATATACGGTGGAGGAGGCTGTCATATACGGTGGAAAAACTGTCTACTGCTTGGCTTGCCTGTTCCGCTTCTATATGTTGCTGTCATTAGGCAATCACGGACGAGCAGTGGGGTCCGCGTGGGATGCCCGCTCCGCCAAGGAGGTTTGTGATGCAGCGGGAGATTTCACCGTCTGAAGCGCTTTGTCATGCACTAAATCAAATCAACCAGACCGCACGTTGGGACGCCAGGATCCTGCGGGATATCTCGGCGAACAGGTCGCGGCTCCACAAGGCCCACACTGACTGGCTGGAGTACGCCGCCAACCAGCCCGGCATCAGCCCGGCGGAAGCCATGAGACTCATCGAAACGCCCTTCGAAGGGCGGCCGCTGGCACCCGACCAGCTGCGCAACGTGCTCGCTCGCTTTCAGCAAATCGAGACATTCATCGCGGCTGCACGCGCAGCGGCATTGGCCGACGGCGCCTCTGTGCTCGACACCGACGAGCACAAGACCGCAACCGTGGACATCATCCATCGCCTCCGCGTCGCCGATCGCCTCGTCTCCGGCCTCCAGCACACGCTTCAAATGCCTAGGGCCCTCTGTGCCGAGGAGGCCGATCAGCTGGAAGCGTTCGGCGACTGGTGCGGCACCACGCTCGATCGGCTGAGTTCCGCAGTCGAGGTGCAGGCTTTTGAACAAATGCGAAAGGGCTCTGCCCCGGACCTGCTGAGCCTAAGGACCCAGCGGAGCGAACGCAAGAAGATGTTGGGACGCCTCCGCACCACCATTCATCGTGCGCATGTTTCACATCGCGCTCTGTTCGAAGAAGCAGGGCGTTACTGGGATAGTCAATGCCACGATGCCCTCGAGAGATCGATGGCCCCAGACGAGACAAATCCTCGGGAGGTCGCGGTTATAAAGGCGACTGTCGATCTCGAAAGCAACCCTCCGGATTACACGGCGTTGACCGAACAGGACCGGCTTGTGTGGGCCGCGCGGGTGGCCGTCCTAGCATGGGTGCTGATGGACCCAGATGCCGGTAAGTCACCGATCCAACTGACGGTGCTGCAGCAGGAAGAGTGGACGGGCGAACAGGGATACGACCCGACGCAGCGACCGCAGGAGGTGAACGAGTATGTCCCGCTCCATGTGATCGCGGACGCATTGGAGGCACTCGACGTTCTGCTCGACCGGGCCGAGACGAGCCAGATCGATACTTCCGATCAAGAGTCGCCGCCTCCCCCAGAAGGGGCGAGCGGAGCCAACGAGATCTCCATGATCCGAGCTGGCAACGCGTGGACGCTGGAGTTTCGTGGGCAGTCGATTCCTGTCGCCCACCGCGTAGGGCTTCAGTACATTGAGATGCTGATCGCACGCCCAGGGAATCCCATCGCCGCCACGGAACTTCGAAGGGTAGCTTCAGGCATCACGTTACCAGTCAGTGCCGGGAGCGAGGTTAGTGACGACGAGGCCGTCCGTCGTTACGAGGCGGAGTTCGCCGAGCTGCAGACCGAATTGGCCGCTGCGCGGCGCGACAACAACACAGTCGAGATCGACTCAATCCGGGCACAGATGGAACAGATCGCCCATCAACTCACCCAAGCGCGTGGGCTTGGTGGCCGAAAGCGCAGAATGGGATCGGACAAGGAACGGGCCCGTACCGCCGTGCGCAACAACATCGTTGCGGCAGTCAAGGCCATAGAAAAAGACCACCCCGATCTAGCGAATCACCTCAGTCAGTGCATCGTCTTTGGCACAACGTTGGTGTACGACCCGGCTCGGCACAACGGCGATCCCGGGTCCCGTTAAGCCGCGCTTCACAGGTGTTACGCCGGACTTAACGCCTCGTTGATAGAGGGAAAGGCCGGCGGGACTTCCGTTTGGTCGGGCGACCGACTGCTAAGCTCCGACAGACCCCTCTTGTTCGCCGGCTCAGTCTGCTCGGCGCTGTCTTGCCCCTCAGAGGGCGGGAGACAGGCCATGCCTGTGATCAAGAAACGAGGTTTGACTCAGTCCGCACGCCACCTTGTCGAACTGATGCAGCAGATCAGCTTCGGCTCGATCGAGGCCCTCCACATCCGCCGTGGCGAGCCCGCCTGGGCCCCGCCACCGCGGATCACGCGAGAGTTGAAGTTCGGCAGTCCCAGCGGCCCTCGTCCGGAGACCCGCCTGGAGGACTTCGCGCTCAAGGCCGAGGTCGTCGAACTGCTGGAGCGGATCGAAGCCATGCAAGATGGCGTCATCGACCGGATCGAGGTCCGGCACGGCCTGCCCTTCCGCATGATCATCGTGGAGAACGCCGCGGCCTGATCGCCGGCGTCATTGACACACATCTGAACCCACACTGCCAGTGAGCCGGGCGCGAAGCGCAGGCCATTGGGGCGTGCCGTAAGGCATCCCCGATGGCCGCGCTCCTCGCGGCCCCGGCTCTCAGCGGCGCGCCCCTGGCGCTGCCCTCCCCGGCTCGGGGAGGACCCATGGGGCCGAGTGATGAAGCGCTGCCGCAGGTGCAGCAGATCGTGGGCCACGTGGCCCGCCGGATGAAGCGAGGCATGTCGCTCAAGTCGTGGAGCATCGAGGATCTCGAACAGGAGATTCTCCGGCGTCTAGTCCAGAGATGGCACAGGTACGACCCCAACCGAGGAACCGAACTCGCATTCGCACAGGTGGTGGTTACCAGCGTGGCCTTGATGCTGCTGCGGGAGGCGCGGGCACAGAAACGCGGCCTGCGGGTGACGACGTTCACCGACCTCGGCGGCGAGCCGCGGGGACCGTCGGTGCGCATCCCGTACAACCACGCCGACGCCCGGTCCGACATCGCCATGCTGATGGACCTGCTCGAAGACGATCCGGACCTGCGAGAGATCTGCATTCTGCTGTCGCGCGACGGCCCGACGCAGGTGGCGCGGCAGACGGGTCGGTCGCGTTCCGTCGTCTACAGGTGCCTCCAGCGTGTGCGCGATCGTGCGCGGGAGCAGGGCTTCCACTACTGACCGGCACGTGCGCGCGAGCGCTGCTGTTAACCAGCAGGTTCCAAAAGAATCTGCATTTCTCGTGCGATTCGTGGGGCGCGCAGTGCGCGTTCCGAGTAGTTCATAGGTAAGGGGGACACACTCTTTGGAGGTTTGGCCATGGATGGTGAGATTCGGACGTTCGAGTTCACGGATGAGGTGCCCGCCAACGCGATTGGTGAGACGCTTGAGGTCGCGCTGATGGCCGCCAGCAGCCTGCACGGTGCTGGGCGTGTTCGCCTGGACGCCAGCTGCCGCGTGGATGAGCGGATGCGCTCCTGCGAGATCGACTGCTCGAGCGAGGTTGGACGGACGCTGGCGAGTGTCTTCGCCGGCATCAGCGAGGCTGAGTTCGGACGCGACTCGTTCACGATCACCAGATCCGGAGAATCGCCCGCCGCGGCGTGAGAGAGGAGGCACGTTATGCGGCGGCTCACGGGCATCGTCAGGAGGATGGAGAGACAGTTGGCGCCGGGCGGGTGCGCGGTGTGCCGGGGCCAGGGATGGCACCGGATCGAGTTGCTCGACCGCACGGACGCGGACGGCGACTCGCACCTGCCCTCGCTGCTGCGTGCCTCCGGCGGATGCCCCCGCTGCGGCCGAGTCAGTTCGATCAAGCAGATCATCCTCGAGCCGCGACCGGCGGGAGGTGCCGTGTGATCAGCAACGGCACCATGGAGTACGTCCGCGAGCAGGAGGCGCCTGCCTTCGACCCCGAGGGCGTCCCGTATGCGCTCAAGGAGCGGCCGCAGTGGATCTGCTGGAAGTACGTCGAACGCGATGGCGGCGACACGAAGTGCCCGGTCGATCCTCGGACGGGGCAGATCGCTGACGCAACCGACCGGGCCATCTGGTGCTCATTCGAGGAGGCCCTGGCGGCCTGGCGCACGCTCGGCTGCGCCGGCGTGGGGTTCGTCTTCAGCGAGGACGACCCCTTCACCGGCATCGACCTCGATGACTGCCTCGACCTGACCGGCGATCCGGTTCCGTCCGCGAGGGAGATCATCGATGAGTTCAACTCGTACACCGAGATCTCCCCCAGCGGCAAAGGCGTCAAGATCTTCATCGTGGCAGCGAAGCGCGGCTCGCGGTGCCGCTCGAAGGCCATCAAGGGGTTCGCCGAGACGGAGATCTACTCGAAGGGGCGCTTTTTCACCGTCACGGGCAGGCTGCTCCCCGGCTGTCCCCCCACGGTCGAGCGGCGGCAGGAGCAACTCGACGCACTCTGCCGGCGCCTCTGGCCGCCTCCGCCGGCGCCCCTCCCGGGCTTTCACGGCAGCGACGACGAACTGATCGAGAAAGCGTGCACTGCCGCCAACGGCGAGCGCTTCAAGCGGCTCTTCGAAGGCGACACCTCCCCGCACGGCGGCGACGACAGCGCCGCCGACCTCGCGCTGTGCAACTACCTCGCCTTCTGGACGGGCAAGGACCCGGACCGGATGGACCGCCTGTTCCGGCGGTCGGGTCTGATGCGTGAGAAGTGGGACGAGCGCCGCGGCGATCGCACCTACGGTCAACGCACAATCGACTGCGCCATCGCCAGTTGCTCGGAGGTCTATACGCCGCGGCGCCGGCTCCCGCCTCCTGAGCCGGACCGCAATGGCTCGGACGGTCCCGTGCCGCTCGGCTGCCGAGATCCGGAGACGGGCCGCCTCGTCATCTCGAAGCAGCGGACCCTCCCCACCGCCGAGGCGTACGTACGCGAGTTCAACCAGCACCCCAATGGCCGAACGCTGCAATCGCACGGCGAAGTGCTCATGGAGTGGCGGGACAACCGCTACGTCCAGGTCGAGGACGAGTACCTGAAGCACCGCCTCCAGCCGTGGCTGCACGACGCGGTCCACTACGTGGTGAACCGCAGCACCGGGGAGCTGGAGCTTCGCGACTTCCCGGCCAACCCGCAAACCGTCAATCAGGCACTGGAGACCATCCGCGCCTTCGCACACATCCCGGCGTCCACCACCTCGCCCTCGTGGCTGGACGACGGCGACGAGCGACCGCTTGCGACAGAGATCCTCCCGTGCCGCACACTCAACCTCCACCTCCCCACCGGTCGCGTCCTGGAGCCGACCCCGGCGCTGTTCACGGTGAATGCCCTGGACTTCGACTACGACCCCGGCCCGGAGCCGCCGGAGCAGTGGATCAGGTTCCTGGAGCAGCTCTTCGGCGACGACCTCGCGTCCGTCGAACTGCTGCAGGAGTGGATGGGCTACTGCCTCACCAGCGACACGAGCCAGCAGAAGATGCTCCTCGTCGTCGGCCCGCGTCGGTCGGGCAAGGGGACCATGGGCCGCATCCTGACCCGTTTGGCCGGAGCAGGGAACGTCATCGGCCCCACCACCAGCAGCCTCGCAGGACAGTTCGGACTTCAACCGCTCCTGAATAAGTCCCTGGCCATCGTCAGTGACGCCCGCTTCAGCGGCGACAAGGTGGCGCTGGTGGCCGAGCGGCTGCTGTGCATCTCGGGTGAGGACACCATCACCGTGGATCGCAAGCACCTCCCCTCGGTCACCGTGAAGCTCCCGACGCGCTTCATATTCCTCACCAACGAGGTGCCGCAGCTCCCCGACGCCAGCGCCGCACTCGCGGGCCGCTTCCTGATCCTCCGGCTCACCGAGTCCTTCTACGGACGCGAGGACCCCACGCTGACGGAGCGCCTCTGCCAGGAACTGCCCGGCATCCTCCGCTGGGCCATTGACGGGTGGCGCCGCCTGCGCGAGCGTGGCCGGTTCGAGCAGCCGTCCGGGTCGGCGGATCTCGTCCACCAAATGGAGGAACTGGGGTCACCGATGCGCGCCTTCGTCCGCGAGTGCTGCGTCGTCGCCCCGGCCCGCAGAGTCTCCACGAGCAGGCTGTACGCCGCCTGGCAGCGCTGGTGCAGACGTGACGGGGGCACAGCGACCACGGCGCAGGCGTTCGGTCGCGATCTGGCTGCCGCGTTCCCGAGCGTGAAACCACGGCGGGGGACGCGGCAAGAGCGCTTCTACGAGGGAATCGACTTAAAGGGGCCCACGGATGAAGACCAGGACTGATGCTGACTGTCGCGAACTGTCGCGACAGTTGCAATTGTGCGCTGATCTCTTCCGCGCGCCTGCGCGCGCGCGTGCATTGCAATTACGACTGTCGCGACAGTCTGCGACAGTGCGCGCCGGCACATCCCCACATCGTGTGGTGTTCGGCCGGAGGCCCTGATTGAAAGCCCCCTGATCAAGGAGGATCGATATGGTTGCAGGGAAGCAGAACCTCAAGCGTGGGAAGCGGCGTTCGGAGCGTCGTGACGAACAGGTGAAGGAGGCAACCGCGACGGCACCGGTGCCACCCAAGCGTCCGACGATGAAGGTCACCGTGCGGCCGATCGACTCGATCAAGCCGTACGAGCAGAACCCCAGGAAGAACGACCCGGCCGTCGCGGCCGTGGCTCGCTCCATCCAGGAGTTCGGGTGGCGCCAGCCCATCGTCGTCGATGCGGAAGGCGTCATCGTGGTCGGCCACACGCGCTGGAAGGCCGCGCGGCAACTCGGCCTGGACAAGGTCCCGGTCCACGTGGCCGAGGACCTCACACCCGAGCAGGCGCGCGCATATCGGATCGCAGACAACCAGACAGCCGACCTGGCGCTGTGGGACGATGCCCTGCTGATCCAGGAGATGGCCGCGCTGAAAGCCGTGGACTTCGACCTGGACGCCCTCGGCTTCGATCCGGACGAACTGGGCCGCCTGACGGGCACCACGGTCACCGACGGCCTCACCGACCCCGACGTCGTCCCGGAGCCGCCGGACGAACCCGTGACGCAGCGTGGCGACCTGTGGGTGCTTGGACGTCACCGTTTGCTCTGCGGGGACTCGGCCAACCCGGACGATGTGGCCCGCCTGCTGGACGGCGCTCGCATCCATCTGGTCAACACCGACCCGCCGTACAACGTAAAGGTCGAGCCGCGCTCCAACAACGCCATCGCCGCAGGTAACTCGTCATTCACCAACCAGTCGAAGAAGCGCGGCCATCACCAGGCCCTCGATCTGGCACGGCACCCGGAGAAGGCCCAGCCGACGCACAAGAAGATGCGGGCCCGCGACCGGCCCCTGGAGAACGACTTCGTCACCGACGAGGCGTTCGCCGGCATGCTGCGGGCGTGGTTCGCCAACGCGGCCAACGCGCTCGTCCCCGGCCGTGGGTTCTACATCTGGGGCGGGTACGCCAACGTGGCCAACTACCCGCCCGCATTGGCCGAGAGCGGGTTGTACTTCAGCCAGGCGATCATCTGGAACAAGCTACACCCCGTGCTGACCCGCAAGGACTACATGGGCGCGCACGAGTGGTGCCAGCCCCCCGGCACGCAGGTGCTGACCGCGTCCGGAACATCCACGATCGAGGCCCTCACCAGCGGCGACCGCGTGGTCAGCTTCTATCCGCACAGTTCTGCGGTCGTGGGCCTCCGCGACGGCTACGAGGTCATGGCCGGCAGCCGCCACTACGAGGGCCACCTGTACGGGGTCGCCGTCGGGGACAAGCAGTCCTGGTGCACGGACGGGCACATCTGGACCGTCCGTTTCACGCGTGACTACGGCCGCAAGCACTGCGTCTATCTGATGCGCCGCGGCTCTTGGTGGCGCGTGGGCTCGACCAAGCTCCGGACGACGTGGGGCTTCGGTTTGAAGGGCCGCCTTTGCAGTGAGCAGGGGGACGAGGCGTGGATTCTCAGCATCCATGACGACAAGGAAGCGGCACGCGTCCAGGAGCAGATCGTCTCCGTGCGCTACGGCATCCCGCAGACGTGCTGGACCTTCACCGATCGCGACAACCGGCAACTCAGGCACGCCGAAGCCATCTATGCCCAGTTGAGCGAGGCGGCCCTGGACGAAGCGGCGGCGGCCGCGCTGTCACACCATGGCCGATCACGCGCCCATCCAATGGTCGTGCGTGATGGGACTCGCAGCAAGTACGGAGCGCGCCAGTCGGTCCAGCACCGGGCGTGCAACTTGCTCCCGGAGATCATGGAGATCCCGATGCCGATCGGAGGTCAGCGCGTCGAGTGGCGGCCGATCAGGGCGATCGAACGTGAGACATATGCCGGCTCGGTTCATTCGCTGGGGGTCGATCGTCATGCCCACTACATCGCGGACGGCATGATCACGCACAACTGCTTCTACGGGTGGAAAGAAGGCGCCGCCCACAAGTTCTTCGGCCCCGCCAACGTCCCGGACCTCTGGGAGGTCAAGAAGGTCAACCCGCAGAGCATGATCCACTTGACGGAGAAGCCGGTGGAGCTCGCCATCCGCGCGATGCAGTACTCGTCGGTGGAGGGCGAGAACGTGCTGGACCTCTTCGGCGGCTCAGGCTCCACGCTCATCGCGGCCGAGCAGACGGGCCGCAACGCGTACCTGATGGAACTCGACCCGGCCTACTGCGATGTAATCGTGCAGCGCTGGGAGGGCTTCACGGGCAAGAAGGCCGAACGCATCGCCGCGAAGGCTCCGGCCGAAGAGAAAGCCCGCGGCAAGCCGCAGGCGAAGGGGAAGGGGTGATGGGCCGCTCAGCAGTCGCCGAGCATCTGAATGGCGTTGAAGTACGTGCGGACGTCGCCGCCGGCGCCCCGGTAGCCGTCGAGGATGGCTTGCAACCCCTCGGCCATGGACCACTGGTCCTCGCGGTCATCGGC
>CAYWRO010000106.1:0-10049 GCA_964460345.1 uncultured Phycisphaeraceae bacterium
CAACCCTCCCCCCATCACGAGCGCTTCGCACCGCGCTCCCGCCGGCCGCCGCCGTGCCGCCCGGCTCGCCTGCCTCGTCGCCGCCGCTGGCCTCGCCGCCGCCGCCTCCTCCCCGGCCCTCGGCTGGGCCGCCGCGTGGCGCTTCCCGCATCAGCAACAACAGCAGCCCGCCACCGGCCAGCCCGAAGCCGACACGCGCGATCAGAGCGCCGACCCCGAGGTCGACCGCATCATCGAAGACCTCGAACGCGCCGCCAACCGCGACGCCGACACGCGCATCGCCCCGCCCCCGACAACCCCCGCCGCGGCGAGCAGCAAACTCCTCCGCGAAGGCACCTTCCTCCGCTCCCGCCGCGGCCGCGTCGTCCGCGATGAGGCCGGCGACTGGGTCTTCCGCTTCGACTCAGACGGCCAGTCCCCCATCACCGACCCCCCCATGGTCCTCATGCCCTGCCAGGCCCTCATGGCGATGGAAGCCATCGCCCAGCGCCACGGCGACGCCGCCACCTTCACCGTCAGCGGAACCGTCTACGTCTACCACAACCGCAACTACCTGCTGCCGACCTTCTACGTCGTGAACCGCGCGACGGACGAAGTGATGCCAGCTCAGTAGAGGAATAGAGAATAGAGAAGAGAGAAAAGTGGCTCGCTAGTTCTTGTCGAGTCGCGACTTTGCTGTCTTGAGCGTGGCGGTGAGCATTTTCAACAGTTCGTTGAGGTCTGCATCGAGTGAGCGGAACTCGCTTGCGGTGAGATAGTCCGTCGCGTGCAGGAGTTCCAGCCAGTACGCTGTCTCGCCGGCCTCCTTGAAGGCGATGTGGATCTTGTGAACGAAGTCTGCCTTGCTCTCCGCGTTCTCCGCCTCTCGCACCAGCGCGCCGATCGCGGTCCCTGACTTGATCAGTTGCCGCGCCAGGTCGAACTCTTTGTGCCTTGCTCGAAGGTGCCTGGCCAGCATGACCGTTCGCACAGCGAAGGCGAACGACTTGTCGCGCAACGGCCTGGCTGCCGGAGCCGCCGCCTCCCGCAAATCGCCATTTTCGTTCACGGCGGACCCTCCCTTCGCGCTGCCCTCTCTTCCCTCTTCCCTCTTCCCTCTTCTCTCTTCTCTCTTCTCTATTCTCTCTTCTCTATTCTCTATTCTCTATTCTCTGCCTCAGGTGTATGCGACGGGCTGCGTCCCCTCGACCGGACGATCGTCCCGTGCGATTCCCACAGGCGCGCCGGTTTCAACGCGCTCGCCTTCCAGCGGGCTGAAGCGCGAACCGGCCAGGCGGATGCGGCGGTTGATTGTCCGCCGCGGCAGCAGCGGCTGGATCGCCAGCAGCACCGCCACCAGCGCAATGTTCACCAGCAGCATCACCACCCACGACGGCAGCCGCCACGCGTTCAGGCCGCCGCCGATGTGCCCCATCACCGCCGTCAGGACGAGCACCACCAGCGAAATCGGGATCACCGACTGCCACGCCATCTGCATCACCTGGTCGTACCGCAGCCGCGGCAGCGTCCAGCGGATGAACATGAACAGCACGAGCAGCGTCGCGACCTTGCCGAAGTAGACCCCGACCTTCGCCAGGACCCACCCGAACCCGGCCGCGCCGGCCGGATCGACCGGGAAGAGTGAGCCGGCCCCGAAGAGCGGGATCGGATCCCAGCCGCCCATGAACAGCAGCACGAAGAACCCGGCGGAGGTGATCATGTGCGCATACTCGGCCAGGAAGAAGAGCGCGAAGCGCATCGCCGAGTATTCGGTGTGGTACCCGCCGACAAGATCGTTCTCGCTCTCGGCGTTGTCGAAGGGAAGGCGGTTGGCCTCCGCCAGGATCGCGATCAGGAAGATGATCGCCGCCACCGGCTGGCTGAACATCAACCACCCGTTGTGGACCTGGTAGTTGATGATGTCCCACGGCAGCAGCGAGCCGACCATCAGCAGCACCGCCAGCAGCGACAGGCCCAGCGGAACCTCGTAGCTGATCATCTGGGCCGCGGCCCGCATGGAGCCGAGGAAGGAGTACTTGTTGTTGCTGGCCCACCCGCCCAGGACGACGCCGTAGATGCCAATCGAGGCAACCGCCAGAAGGTAGATGATTCCCGCGTTCACCGCCGCGCCCGCGATGTGCACCCGCGCCGCCTCAAACTCCCACCCCAGCCACGGAATCGTGAATGTCGGCACGTCCCACGTCCCGCCCCACGGGATGATCGCAAAGCCGATGAGCGCCGGCACGATGATCGCCGCGGGCGCAAGGGTGAAGAGCAACTTGTCGACCGCCTTGGCCGAGTAGTCCTCCTTCAGGATGAACTTCAGCCCGTCGGCCAGCGACTGGCCCAGCCCCAGCATCCCCTTGAGCCCCTTGAGCGCGGGGATGTTGAAGTTGAACCCCGTCCGGTTCGGCCCCACCCGGTCCGACACGTACGCGGCGATCTTCCGCTCCACGTAAATCAGGAACGTCACCGACACGAGAATGGCGTGAATGACGACGAGGATGGTCGCCACCGACACCAGAAACTGGGTATCCACGAAATCCGGCTGAGGCATAGGGCGGGATCGTAGGCCGCCCCGCAGCACAGGCATCCCGCCTCCGAAGACCCCCCGTGGCACAGGCGTCCCGCCTGTGAAGACACCCCCATGGCACAGGCATCCCGCCTGTGACAACCTCCGGCCACAACCGCGCGCCGCGCACCCCGCCCCCCCAACTGCTCCCGCCAAACAAAAAACCCTCCGCCCACTCAAGGGCGGAGGGTCTGCAAACAAATCAACTCAGCGGAGGATTACCAGCCGCCGCGGCCGCGGCCGCCGCCGTTATTCCAGCCGCCGCCGCCGCCGCCACCGCGGTTCTCGCGCGGCTTGGCCTCATTGACCTTGATGTTGCGGCCACCAACCTCGCGGCCGTCCAGCTCGCCGATCGCCTTGCGGGCGCCGTCGTCGTCCATGGTCACGAACCCGAACCCCTTGGGGCGCCCGGTGTCGCGGTCCATGATCAAAGCGACTTCCTGAACGGAGCCGTGCTGGCCGAACAGGTCCTCGAGTTCGCTCTGGCTGGTGTTGTACGAGAGATTTCCAACATAGAGCTTCATTTGAGCTCTCCTGACCCGAAGTTTCGCAATCCGCAAAGAACCTTCGGGAGGGATCTATGTCGGAACATTCAGCGAGCGGCATGTCGGCACAGCGCCGTCGCCGTCCCGCTTCAAGCACAGAATGATAGCCCTGGCCTCGCCGTCGAAGCGGGCTACATCAACGCCGGTCCCTAGGAAGGAGCAAAGCTGCCCCTGACCGCTCAGACCTGCACCTCGGGAGGCGCTTCGACCCCCTGCCCCACGCCGATCACTTCAAAGGCCGCCGGCTGGTGCGACAGGTACCGCACGTGCGCCGTCGCCGAGGGCATCAGGCCGAATGTCGCGCACCCGTCCACGTGATCCAGCGTCAGGCCCATCTCCGCCGGATCCAGCCCCAGCCGCGTGAGCGTGAGCGTCACCCCGTACCGCCCCGGGCGGAAGGGGCACGGCAGGGTCAACCGCATTGTGCACCGCTCCCCCGCCCGCATCGCCGGCACGAGCACGCCGTAGTCGCTCCCCGCGCCGCCGGTCATATCCAGCCCGCTGCGATCGCGGATCAGAAACGCCAGATCAACCCGGTCGATGTCCACCTTTGAAACCAGCGTCGCCTCGACCGTCACGCGATCGCCGGACCGATACGCCATCGCCTCGCGACCGTCATCATCCAGCAGACGCACGTGCTCGATCTGCACGTGCCCGCTCCCATACCGCAGCTTCGACGCCACCGGCGTGGAAAGCTCAAAGCCGCCGAGCAGATCCTGCTGTGTCCGCAGCGCCTCTTCGTTGTTCGTGCGCCGCAGGTGCTCGATGTACCGGTTCACGGCGTCGTCCACAGACCCGAAGTACGCCTGCTGCCCCTTGATCAGAAGCAGGCCCTTCTGGCAGAGCATCTTCACCGCGTCCGGCCCGTGGCTCACAAACAGCAGCGAAACGCCCTCGCGCAGCATCCGGCGGATGCGGTTCACGCACTTGGCCTGAAAGCCCATGTCCCCCACCGCCAGGATCTCATCCAGGATCAGGATGTCCGGCCGCACCGTCACCGCCACCGCAAACGCCAGCCGCGCGTGCATGCCGCTGGAGTACAGCATCACCGGCTGATCGATGAACTCGTCGATGTCGGCGAAATCCGTAATCTCGTCGAAGCGCGCCTCGATCTCACGCCGCGGAATACCCAGGATCGCCCCCGCCATGTAGACGTTCTCGCGCCCTGTAAACTGCGGGTTAAACCCGGAGCCCAGTTCCAACAGCGCCGCGATGCGCCCGCGAACCACTGCCCGGCCCGTCGTCGGCGTCGTCGTTCCGGCGATGATCTGCAGCAGCGTGCTCTTGCCGCTCCCGTTCGCGCCGATGATGCCGATCGACTCGCCGGGCATGATGTCGAAGCTGACGTCGCGCAGCGCCCAGAAAGGCTTGTAGTACCGCGCAAACCTCCCCAGCATCGCCTGCTTCACGCGGTCAGCGCGCCGCTGATACAGCCGGTAGCACTTCCCCACGCCTTCCACGGACAGGATCGGCTCCACGCCCGGGCTTCGGCCCTCCGCTCCGTCCTGCGCCTCCGCCCCATCGCTGTACAGCGTCCCCTCCGCCGCGACCTCCGTCGCGCCGTGGAACCCGTTGCTGGAGATGGCAGAACGCTCAAATGACATCCGCAAACACCCGCTTGGTCCGCATGAACCAGAAGTACCCGATCTGCATCACCAGCGCCGAGGCCACCGTCACGATCCCGAGCGCCTCCCAATCCGGCATGCGGTCCAGCAGCAGCACATCCCGCCCGCTCGTCACGATTGTCGACATCGGGTTCAGCCGCAGCACCCACTTGTACTCTTCCGGCACCGCCTCAATCGTGTAGAAGATCGGCGTCATGAAGTACAACAGGCTGACCACCACCTCCGTGAAGACGCGCGTGTCCCGCACGAACACACCCAGCGACGCCAGAATCCACGACAGCCCCAGCGTCAGCATCACCATCGGCGCAAGCACCGCCGGCAACAGGAACACTTTCGAACTGAAAATCCCCGCAAACACGCCCGCCGCCGCCAGCAGCAGCACGATCGCGATCAGCGCGTAAAACATCGCCGCCGCGGCGCTCGCGACCGGCAGAATCTCCACCGGAAACACCACCCTCTGCACCAGGTTCCGCCGCCCGATCAGCAGCGTCGGCGCCTTCTGCACCGTGGTGGAGAAAAACTGATACAGCAGGTGCCCCGTGAAAAACATCAGGGCAAAGCCCGCGTGCTTCCCACTCGTCCCCACCTCGTCATTCCCCCCCATCCAGTCCTTCGCCTCCAGCACCGCACTGAAGACAAACGTGTACACCGCCAGCACCAGCAGCGGCTGGGCGAACACCCACACCAGCCCCAGGTACGAGCCCTTGTACATCTCCACCACGTCACGCGCGGCGAACTTCCAGATCAGATTCCAGTGACGCCCAAGCCCGGTCGCCATGTGCCACGGGCTGATCATCTGGCCCGCCGGCTCCGGATTGGGGGATCGAATGACCACCTCGCTCATCGAACGGTTCCTTCCCGCCCCCCAACAACGCACCGCCCCCGGTTCAGGTGGACTTTCGACCGCCCCCTCCGCCCCGGTTCGGCCACGACCTCGGCTCCGTCAGCTCTGCCCGGCCTCGTTCTGGGCTCCGCAACGGTATGAAGCCCCCTCCCCCGCGGCAATCCGCAGCCCCGGCCGCCGGCCGCGCTCAGCCCACGTGAACCCCCGGCCTCTCCAACCGACGCACCACCGGTGTCGGGCCGTCAGCCACCGCCTCGTACCACATGCGCACATCCGCGGCCGCCCCCGCCGCGTGCCGCACCTCCGCCGTCGTGATGGACACCGTCCGCGCATCCGGCCGCGTCATCAACACGCTCTGGTGCGTCCGGTCCGGCCACCGCTGGGCGTGGAACTGCTCCTGCACCTCCACCAGGTCCGTCTCGCCGCGCTCGCGGACCATCTCCTCCCACAGAGGCAGCCGCACCTGCACGATCTCATCCCCCAGCCCGCTGCTCGCCCAGCACGCGCCCGCCGGCGACTTGCCGCTCCAGAACTCGTGCTCGGTCACCCGCAGCGACTCTCGATCCCACGCCGCCTCGATCGGCCGCACGCCCGCCCCGTCGCGCTCCAGCCGGTTCAGATCCATCACCACCAGCCGGAACGGCTTGAACCGCTCCAGGTCCATCCGCTCCAGCCCGGCAATCACCGCCTCCGCCCCCGTGTGCCCCACCAGGCTCGGAATGATCGCCCCGCGCGAAATCAGATCCCCCGGCACCACCGGCGGCGGCGTGAGGTTCAGGTTCAAAATCGCCATCGCCAACCCGCTCGGTGCCGCGGCGACCCACGTGCCGCCCCCCTTCGGGTCCACCGGATAGATCGCCCGGCGAGACGGCCCGCTCATCCCGGATGGATGCACCTCGCGCCACACCGGCGGCGTGCCCTCCGGACGCGTGCGGAGTTCGTCGCGGTTGATCTTCAGGCGGTACCCCCCGCCCCTTCCCTCCGCCGCCTTCAGCGGAATGATCGTCACAGTGCACATCGGTAGGTCGGCTCTCCGAGCCGACATCGATCGGCCACACGCCGACGACCCCGACTCCTTTTAAAGGGTACGTCTCAGTTTCGCGCCGTCGCCCCCGCGCCACCGCTCTTCACCTCGACCGACGCCCCGCCCCGCTCGTGGTTCAGCGTTGAAGGCGCCTTGCCGAACCCGTCCGGCGTCGCCGCCCCCAGTTCGTCGGCGATCACCTGCATCATCGCATGATGGTGCTGCGCGTGGTGGGCCGCAAACGCCAGCTCGCGCGCCAGCGTCGACCGCAGCGTCGCCTCGTCCCCCGCCGCCGTCAGCATCACCCTGACCTCGACCTCGCGCAACGCCGCGGCACGATCAACCCGCGCCAGCGCCGACCGAAGCCCGGCAATCACCTTCAGCGCCTCGTCGCGGCTCGTCTCCATCGGGACATTCCGCTCACGATGGTCATAGTCAATCACCCCACCCGCTTCGATCACACCCAGCGCTGCACTGAAGTGGTCCAGGCAGTGCCGCACATGCTTGCCGATCGTCCCGCGCATCATCACCGGCGACGAGTACGTGTACGCCGAATCATCAAGCCCCTCGATCAACCCCTGCGCCTGCGCCAGCAGCGCATCAGCCGCCGCCGCGCAGGCATCCGTCCCATGACCAGCATGATCAGATGGTGAACCCATCGCACATCCTTCCATTCAGGCGCACCCCGAACAGGGCCCGCCGGAGTTAGTGTGCATGATACCCATGCGGCCTGGAACCCCGGATAGCACGGTCCGTGCGTCGAGGTGGGGGTAGTAGGCCGGTTGGCCGACTCGAACGGATCGCAGACTCGCCGCTTATCCGTCAAGTGGACAATTGGGAACTTTGTCTCGGATTGACTGGCCGCGGCCAGTGCGACGGGGTACCTTGACCGCACGAGCGAGAGAGAGCCCAGGAGGACCGCGTCATGTCCCACGAGCTTTCCGAGGTGCGCGCCCAGGTTTCTCCTAGCGCGGGAGATCAGCCAACACGATTTCGAAGCGCCGTCGCGGCGGGGGTGTTATCGGTCTGTGGTGCTTGTGGGGTGCTTGTGGCCCCGGTGGGGGCGGGGATCGATCCGGTTTCGGGCATCGATTTCGTCCGCATCACCGATCCGGGCAATGCGCCCTGGATGGGCAACCCGGGTCCGGGCGTCCCTGGCGACAACACCATTGGCCGCGGCAGCGTAGATTACGAGTACCACATCGGGCGGATGGAGGTGACGACCGCCCAGTGGACGGAGTTCTTCAACGCAGCTTACGACCGCCCTGACACGCTGCCCCATCTGGCCGTCCCGACGTTCTGGGGGGCCGTCCCGACCACCCCCACTACACCGGGGGGACGCCGGTGGACAGTCCCAGGGGGTAACGAGAACCTGCCGGTAGGGAACATCACGTGGCGTATGGCCGCGATGTACTGCAACTGGCTGCACAACGGCAAATCTACGGATCGGGCGGCGTTCATGAACGGCGCATACGACGTGAGCACGTTCGGGTACACGGGGGATCGTGGCGACATCTTCACGGACCAGTTCGCGCATCATCCGGATGCCCGGTATTGGATCCCGACCTGGGATGAGTGGCTGAAGGCAGCGCATTACGATCCGCACAAGAACGGGCCGGGCGAGGGGGGGTGGTGGATGTTCAGCAACGGCAGTGATACAGCGCCGATCTACGGCCCGCCTGGCGAGGGCGAGGCGAACGCCTACTGGGACGACCGCCATCACCCGGGCGAGAACCCTTTCGCGATTCCGCTCGGGGCCTATCCGGACGTGACGAGCCCGTGGGGCCTGCTCGATGTGGCGGGGGGAACCAGCGAGTGGACGGAGTCGGTGATCGAGTTCCCGTTCACTGGCAGGCGTTTTCGCATCTACGACGGATCAGATTGGGGAGGGGGACTGAACGACATCCGCGGGTCGGCGGACTGGATTCAGAATCCGGGCGGCGAGTATCCGAACATCCCGTCTCTTAGCTTTGGTCTTCGTATTGCATCGTCCGTTCCGGCACCTTCCACGTGGATGGTGCTGGTCGGGCTTTTCGCTCCGTGTGTTTGCCGGAGACACAGGAGATTCGCGTGCGAGGCGCTCACGCTGTTCCCCCCTTCTCCAGCCGCGCCGCCCCGCCCTCCAGCGCCGCCGCCAGCTTGAAGTACGCCACCGCCACCGCCAGCATCAGCAGCCCCAGCCCCACAAAGCTCGCGATGCGCCACAACTCCGGCACCTCCGCGAAATCCACGAACACAACCTTTGTCGTCGCCAGCACGATCAACCCGAGGCCGCAATACCGACAGATCGCCGCCCGCCACGTAAATCCCGCGGCGACCAGCGCCACCCCATACAACCCCCACCAGATCGACAGCACGCTCGCGCGCACCATCTCATCCGCCGTCAGGATCTGCGCGCCGCGCATCACCTCCATCGAACTGACCAGCAGGAACATCGCCGCCGCAATACCCAGGCCCGTGCCGAACGCCAGACGACGGAACCGCTCATCATCCTGACCGCGCAGCGCCCAGCGCGTCAGACCGATGCACGCGGCGATCAGCGCCACACCCAGGACAGCACCCGGATGAATCAGGCCCGCGCGGTCCGTCCATTCCGTCAAGGGATACGACACCAGCCACGCGCCCACGGTCGGCAGGAGGAAGCCGATGCCGATCCACTCCAAATGCAGACGCCGCTCCAGTGCCGCAGCGAGCGCCGTCCCGATCGCCAGGCCAAGCCACGCCCACGCCAGCGATGACACGCTCACGCCCGTCACCATGAGCGAGGCGAAGACGAGCGCGATGCCGATCGCCGCGACGCCGACCACCGCCGGACGCCAGTCCGCTTCGACCTTGCGCAGGAGCAGCACGGCGCTCACCAGCCACACCGCACCGGCGATCACCATCAGCACTGTCCACGTCGAGATCACCAGGCCAGCCAGTTCCATGCCCGGGTCACTCGCCGCGAGCGCATCGCGGGCGAAGACCAGCCGGACGCACGTGACCGCCAGCGCCATGAGTCCGAACGCAACGAGGCTGAAGGAATGCTCGCGCCCCACCCGAAGCAGCCAGCCCGCCGCGGTCGCCACGCCCCACAGACACAACCCCAGCACAAATGCCGGAATGACCGTCACCGTACTCTCCCACGCCGGATACCCGACCTGCCACGCAAGCGACGTCACCGCCAGCCCCGCCGCGCCGATCCACTCGAGCTTCAACTGTCGCTGCCAGATCGAGGCAATCCCCACGCCCACCGACAGCGCCAGCCACCCCCACGCGAGCGAAGGCCGGTGCACATCCTCATGCAGCAGCGAGGCAAACAGCAGGCCCACCCCGACCGCCGCCGCGGCGGCCGCCGCGCGACGCCAGGCATCCCCCGCGCCGATCAGGATCAGCCGTGCTGCGCCCAACCACGCGCCTGCCGCGCACACCATCAGCCCCATCCACCACGACAGCACAAAGCCGCCGCTCGTGCCGATCG
>CAYWRO010000107.1:0-10040 GCA_964460345.1 uncultured Phycisphaeraceae bacterium
GTGGGGCGGGGGGGTTGTTGCAGGCGGACAAGCTGCACCCGACCGCCGCGGGGCTGGTGTCGATGTGCGTGGCGGCGCTGGGGGAGCTTGAGTCGCGCGGGGTGATCAAGCGCGCGGACTTTCACGCGGATGAGGCGACGGTGCTGGAGCGCCTGCCGCTGCGGGCGTGGCGCGTGGAGAAGAGCCGCCGCGGCGGGCCGCTGGCGATGCTGCGGCTGATGTCGCTGTCGAACGCCTTTTCGGAGGCGATTGACGCGAAGGATTGCGATCGGGCCGCTCGGATCGGGCAGGAGTTGATTGACGAAGCGGCCGCGCTGCGCACGGCGCCGCACGACATGGCCGGCATCGGGGCGTGGTTCACGCTGCTGTCGTACGGGACGTGTCCTGATGCGCGGACGAACGTGCTGCGCTGGCGTGAGCAGTTGTGGTTGAAGGTGCGGGTGTCGCAGCCGGACCCGTGGCCGCTGGAGCTGTGGTCGATTTTGAATGATGCGCTGGGGGAAGAGCGGCGGACGCTGGAGCGGCTGCTGGAGGTGCAGCGCGAGGTGGGTGATCTGGCGGCGTACGAGGATGTGGTGCGGGACATGTACCGCGAGTTTGTCCGGACTGCGCCGGTGGAAGTGATGCTGCTGTTTCCCGATGTGCAGGGCCGAGTGGATGAGTTGAACGAGGATGTGGCGAAGGCGTTTGAGAAGTCGAAACGCCCGATCGAACGGGACAGATGGCTGGCGGCCATGGAGGACGTGCGACGGGAGAGCGGGCGGATGATCGGCAAGAGCGAGGAGGAGATCGAGCAGGAGATCCGCGACATGTACGACCCGCTCGTGCAACTGGAGAACGACCTCCTGGGCCTGGCGGTGAAGTACGCCGAACTCGAGCGGGCGCTGGTGGCGGCCGGGCGGGGAGAGGAGGCGGGAAGCGTGAGGGCGACGGCGGAGGCGGGGATCGGGCCGGAGCGGTACGCGGCGGGGTGGGAGCGGCTCGAGGCGGAGATCTTGAAGGCGGCGGAGGAGGCCGAGCGGGAGGCGGCGGCCACCCCCTGAAACAGGGCAGGATTTGGGTGGGGCGATGGCATTTTCGCACTTGATCCAAGGGACGGCGGCTGCTTTACTAGGAACCCATCGTCCGGGGTACGGTCGTTGGGTGTTTGTTTAGAGTTGATCGAGCCCGGGACTGAGTTCGAGAAAGGCACGCGAATGGCGATTCGGATCAAGGCGCGCGGCGGCGAAGGCGTCGACCAGATGATGCGCCGCTTCAAGAAGCTCTGCGAGAAAGAGGGCCTGACGAAGGACATCAAGCGCAAGGAGTTCTACGAGAAGCCCTCCGAGCGCAAGGCCCGTGCCGCCCGCAAGTCCGTTGCCCGCCGCGTGCGCGAGGCGATGGGCCCCGTCGGGCCGAAGAGCCGCAAGGGCGCCGGCGACAAGATGGGCGCCGGCGGCAAGGGCGGGGGCGGCGGCCGTTCCGGCGGTCCGCGGCGGTAACTGAGAGATTGCAACTGATCGCGGGCGATCGCCTGCGGTCAGTCTTTGACCGTCTGACTCGCCGCTGTGTTGATCAGCGGCGATGGGTGACAGAACCTTTCGACATTTGATGCGCAGGGGAGGGATGGTCATACCGGCGGTCCCTCTGTGTTCGTTTCTTCGGGGCTGTCCGGGCGTCCTTCCTGCTTGGGAGCCAACCGATGAATCTGACGCTTCTTCCCGCCGCCATTGGCGACATCCCCGTCTATGCCTGGGTTGCGCCGGTGGGCGGCATCGTGGCATTGGCGATGGCGACGGTCTTCTCGCGCGCGGTGATGCAGCGCAGCGAGGGGGACGAGGAGATGATCCGGATCGCCCAGGCGGTGCGTGAAGGCGCGATCGCGTATCTGAAGCGGCAGTACAAGGTGGTGGCCGGCGTCTTTGTGGCGCTGGTCGTGTTCCTGGGCATCCTTTCGGCGCTCCACCTGCAGCCGGCGCTGTCGATGATCGGCGTGCCGCTGGCGGGGTTCCTCTCCGGCCTGTGCGGCTGGTTCGGCATGAAGATGGCGACGAACGCCTCAGCCCGGACGGCGTTCGCGGCCAAGCAGTCGCTCAACGACGGGTTGACGGTGGCGTTCCGCTCCGGCGCGGTGATGGGGCTGAACGTCGTCGGGTTTGCGATTCTCGACGTGTCGTTCTGGTTCATCCTGCTCAATGCGCTGGGGCTCTATGACATCCAGACGTTGACGACGATCATGCTGTCCTTCGGCATGGGCGCCTCGACGCAGGCGCTCTTCGCGCGTGTCGGCGGCGGCATCTACACCAAGGCCGCGGACGTCGGGGCGGACCTGGTCGGCAAGGTGGAAGCGGGGATCCCCGAGGACGACGCCCGCAACCCGGCGACGATCGCGGACAACGTTGGCGACAACGTCGGGGACGTGGCCGGCATGGGCGCCGACCTGTACGAGTCGTACTACGGATCGATTCTGGCGACGCTGGCGCTGGGGGCCGCCGCGGCGTTCACGATGGGGGAACTGAGCATCGGGCAGCGGGGCGAGTTCGCGTTCCTGCTGGCGGCCGCGCCGCTGACGCTCGCGGGCCTCGGGATTCTGTGCTCGGTGGCGGGGATTTTCGCGGTGAAGGCGAAGGAGGGGGCGAGCTTCGCGCAGCTTCTCAAGGGGTTGCACAAGGGTGTTTACGTCGCATCGGCGCTGATTCTGGTCGTGACGTTCCTCGCGCTGTACCTGCTTTTCGGTGGTGAGGGCGCCTCGGCGTGGCTGGCCGATGCGGGGACGAGCTGGTGGCGGATGGGCCTGGCGATCGCCTCGGGCCTGGTGGCGGGGAACGTGATCGCGTACGCAACGGAGTACTACACGTCGTATGAGCACCCGCCGACGAAGCGCATCAGCGAGCAGGCGCTGACGGGACCGGCGACGGTGATCATCGCGGGCATCGCCGAGGGGATGAAGTCCACGTGGGCGTCGCTGCTGGTGGTGGTGATCGCGATCATCGCGGCGTTCACGTTTGCGGGCGGGGCGGAAAACTTCCTGATGGGCCTGTACGGGGTGGGGATCGCGGCGGTCGGCATGCTGTCGACGCTGGGCATCACGCTTGCCACCGACGCCTACGGGCCGATCGCGGACAATGCGGGCGGCAACGCCGAGATGACGGGCCAGCCGCCGCACGTGCGCGAGCGGACGGACATGCTTGACTCGCTCGGCAACACGACTGCGGCGACGGGTAAGGGCTTCGCGATCGGGTCGGCGGCGTTGACGGCCCTGGCGCTGTTTGCGGCGTACGTGCAGGTGGTGCAGACGCAGGTGAACCACCAGGCGATGACGTTCTTCGAGCAGAGCGCGATCACCGCGCCGGAGGGCGTTGAGCAGTACGCGGTCTACCACGAGTACAACAAGTTTGTGCTGGTCTTCGAGACGGAAGACGGTCGGATTCTCGAAGGCGGCATGCTGCTGCAGCCCGACCGGGTGACGGCGGTGGGGACGGACCATGGGGGCGCGATTGACTTCGACGCGATCGAGCCGGGCACGGTTTTCCCGATCGTGGGAGGCAGCAGCGAGCCGATTGCCGATGCGCGGCGCGTGTACGCGGAGCACACGGTTGACCACGGCGATCATTCGGATCGGTACCAGTTCGAACTGGTGTCGGCCAAGACGGGGACGATCGGGGACGTGCTGGACTTCTACGACGTTTCGCTGACCAACCCGAGCGTGCTGGGCGGGCTGTTCATCGGCGTGCTGCTGACGTTCCTCTTCTGCGCGATGACCATGAACGCTGTGGGCCGCGCGGCCTATGCGATGATGCGGGAGTGCCGCCGCCAGTTTGCGATCATGCGAGACGGCTTCCGCAAGCAGGGGATGAGCGAGACGGACATCGCCAACCCGGAGTCGTGGCCGAAGCGCATCGATGTGGACGGCAAGCAGTATCCGGACTACGCCAACTGCGTTTCGATCTCGACGGCCGGCGCGCAGCGTGAGATGATCGTGCCGTCGCTGCTGGCGATTCTCGTTCCGGTCGCGGTCGGGCTGGTCCTGAGCGTTCCGGGCGTGATGGGCATGCTGGCGGGTGGATTGGTCTCCGGCTTTGCCGTGGCGGTCTTCATGGCCAATGCGGGCGGCGCGTGGGACAACGCCAAGAAGCTGCTGGAGTCGTTCGGCCGCATCACGGCGAGCGATGTCGTGAATGGGGATGCGCGGAACCGTATCCCGGAAGGGGTTCGCGATGCGATCGTGGCCCGGGCGGACGAACTGGTCCGCACCGGTAAGGGGGACACCATCGTCTACGGCAAGGGCTCGGATGACCACAAGGCGACGGTCGTGGGTGACACGGTGGGTGACCCCTTCAAGGACACTTCGGGGCCGTCTCTGAACATCCTGATCAAACTGATCTCGATCGTGTCGGTCGTGTTCGCCGGCTTGATCGTGAAGTTCGGGCCGGTGGTCGGCGCCATGCTCGGCCTGAACTGAAGCGGTCACTCCAGATGACGTCTGAACGCCCGCGGCCTCGGCCGCGGGCGTTTTTCTTTGGCCGTGGTTGTCCGTCGGTGAGCCCCCCTCAATCCGGGATGAGTCAGGCGGCGGAACCGGGGGTGTCGGGGGCGAGGTGCGAGGTTTGGCCGGGTGTTGACCGCACGGGGGTTGCGTGGCGGGCAAGGGGGCGGTAGGCTGAGCGTATCTTGAGCGGGCGCTCGTCCCGCTTCCGACGCCCTGGATCTCCCGGCGGGGGCAGGAGGGCTCGACATGACGGACACAGGCCGCCGCGGCTTTACGCTGATCGAACTGCTGGTGGTGATTGCGATCGTCGCGCTGCTGGTGAGCATTCTGCTGCCGGCGCTGAGCGGCGCGAGGGAGGCGGGGCGGGCGGCGGTGTGCCTGGCGAATGTGCGGCAGGTGACGCTGAGCACGTTCACGTATGCGAACGACTACAGGGTCATCCCTGGAACGTATTGGCAGGGACCGATCAACCTGGACTGGTCGGGGGTGAACAACCGCATTTACCTGCAGAATCGCGCCGCGTATCGGCACCCGCTGCTGGCATCACCGCTGGCGGGGTACATCGACGAGGTGGATCACATCCTCGAATGCCCGACGGTGAAGCGCGATGCGAACACGATCTTCGACTACACGGCGATCATTCGGATGGCGGGGGCGCGAACGGACCTGAGCTGGCAGGCGGGATACCACAAGAATCCGGCGCGGTGGGCATCGCCGACGGAAGAGCTGATCTACTTCAAAGCGCTGCCGCTGTTCGTGGAGGAGCATGAGGAGTTCTACAACCGGCCGTTCGACGATGGGTCGTGGGCTGGACGTGATCAGTTCGCCGTGAAACGTCACCAGGATGGGGCGCGGATCGGGTACCTGGATGGATCGGTTTCAGGGCTCAAGCCTCCGGTGGGGCCGCAGGACGCGGTGGAGGAGCAGCAGCTCGACACGTCGGCGTACAACGTGATGATCCTGGCAAAAGGGCAGCGGTTTCCAGTGCGGTCGGCAACGCATCTCGAGTTCGGCTGGGTGAACGGGCCTCGCTGAGCGGCGGTGGTCGGCGGGCCGGGCTTATGGCGTCCAGGCGCGGGCCCAGTAGAACCAGAACGCGGCGCTCTCGCGGGCCATGAAGTAGGGAAGGCGCACCAGCGGGCCATCCCGTTGAGGGGAGGGGGACGTAACCAGATCCAGGCCGTCGTGCATCGCCAGCATGCGGATACGCGGCAGGTGATAGAAGTGGCTGACGGCAATGGCGCTGCCGAGGTTTCGCTCGCGCAGCATCGCCGCGGCGTTGGCAACGGTTGCGCTGGTGTTGAGGCCGGAGAAATCAAGGAGGATGGCGTCGGGCGGAACGCCCTGGGCCACGGCCAGGTTGCGCATCGCTTCGCACTCGTGCACGGCGCCGTCGCCGGGGCCGCCGGACATGATCAGCAAGGGGGCGACGCCGCGGCGGTGGAGGTCACACGCGTGAAGGACGCGGTCGCTCAGTGCGTCAGAAGGGCGGCCGTCGGCGTAGGCTCGCGCGCCGAAGACGACGATGGCATCGGCGGAGCGGGCGTAGCAGGTGGTGCCGAAGAAGAGCATCTGAGCGACCGGGAAGAGGCCGGCCAGGAGGGCGGCGACGGCGAGTCCGCTGACGGCGCTGGCCGCCCGGGAGGCGCGGGCAGCTTGCGGCGGCCTCGTGAGAGCCCCGGCAAGCAGCGCGAGCAGGAGGAGGCAGACGATGAGCGAGAGCGGGATCGGCACCTGCGCCGCAATGCGGCCGCGGGCGAGGAGAACGTAGAAGGAGATTGTGTTCGCCAGCGCGATCGCGATCAGGGGGGTGAGGGCGGCGATCGTCGCTTTGCGGCAGAGTGGCCCTCTTCGACGGGCGGCGGAGACGGTAAGGATGAGCCCACAGCCGAGCAGAAGGACATTGCCGATCGCTGCGAGCGCCCGAGTATCGAGCAGCCACTCGGCGCCATTCAGTCCCGGGCGGAGCCAGCCCGCCAGCACGTTCAAGACAAGGAACGCGCCGATCGCACCGCACGCGCCGCGCACAGCACCATCAACGAGCGTGTGGCGCATCGCTGCGCGAAACCGAGGCAAACATGGGACCGACCTGCTCGACATCGACGTTTCCACCGCTGAGGACGATACCGACGTTTCGGCCGGACTGCCCGCCGAGCTTGAGTGCCGCGGCGGCGGCAAGTGCGCCGGTGGGTTCCACGACGAGCTTCATGCGTTCCCAGATGAGTCGCATGGCGCTGATGATTTCAGCGTCGGTGACGGTCATCATGTCATCGACGCGTTCCAGAACGATGGGGAAGGTATGCCGCCCCAGCGAGGGCGTGCGCGCGCCGTCGGCGATGGTGGGGGGGTTGGTCACGGAGTGCAGCGTTCGGGTGCGAAAGGAGCGGGTCGCGTCGTCGCCGGCCTCGGGCTCAACGCCGATCACGCGACAGGCGGGCTGCAGGGCCTTGACCGCGGTGGCGCATCCGGAGAGGAGCCCGCCTCCACCGCATGGGACGTAGAGGGCGTCCAGCGCGACGCCAGCCGCGCGCGCCTGCTCGAGGAACTCCAGGCCGACGGTGCCCTGCCCGGCGATGACGTCCGGGTGGTCGTATGGAGGGATGATGGTCAGGCCGCCTTCCTCGGCCAGGCGTGCGCTGAGTTCTTCCCGGTTGTTGGTCGCCCGTTCATAGAACACGACGCCGCCCTCCCCATCGACCGGTCTGCTGGCGAGATAGCCGCGGGTCGCGGCGACCTTCACGGCCGGCGTATCAGAGGGCATCACGATGGTGACGCCGACGCCGAGGAGCCGCGAAGCCAGGGCGATCGCCTGGGCGTGGTTTCCGGAGGAGTAGGTCAAGACGCCGCGGCGTTTCTGCTCGGCGCTCAGGCGGCTGAGGGCGTTGTAGGCGCCGCGGAACTTGAACGCTCCCATGCGCTGGAAGGTTTCGCACTTGAAGAGGAGGTGTACCCCCGGGCCGGCGGCCGCGTCCAGTTGGGTGGAGGTGTGGACGGGCGTGCGGTGCGCGACGTCTCTGAGGCGTTCGGCAGCGGCGCGGACGTCATCGATGGACACGCTCAGGGGCATGCGGGCGATCATAGCGGGGCGCCGTGCTCGCCCCTCTGCTCAATGCTTGTGGAAGAGCTGTGTACGATGCTGGCGTGCGGATCCTTACCCAGCGCGTGCCGGACCATCGGGGGCGGACGGTTGAAGTGGACTGCCTTGGCGCGGTGGCCGCGGCGTACCCGGTGACGCTCGCGGTGCTGCAGGCGGTGGGGTGCGGTGTCTCAGCGCTGCTGCCGCACGAGGTGACCGTGGGGCTGACGCTGCTGGTTTTCGTGCTGTTGTTCACGTCGCCGCTGATGCTGGTGGGGCTGCAGGCCGCGCTTGCACCAAGGCAGGTGAGCCGCCTGCTGCTTGGGCGGGAGTGCCCATCGTGCCGGTATGGCCTGGTGGGTGTGCCGGTGCAGGGCGACGGGTGCACGGTGTGTCCGGAGTGTCGGGCGGCCTGGCGGTTGGAGGCTGAAGCGGGCGGAGCGGCTCGCCCTGCCGGGCGGTAGGGACGGGGCGATCAAGTTGGGAAAATGCTCGCAGACCAAACGGGACAAACGCGGTGGTTAATCCCCGCGGCGCGTCATAATCGGGGTAGGGAGGGTCGAATGGGATTGACAATCTCGGTCGGTGTGATCGTGCCCGGGCGATTCGAAGGGGATCGTGCCGACTCCTATGCAGAGCACACCGGACGGTTTTGCTCGATTGTCACGTGTTTGAATCGTGAACTGGCGGCGCGCGGACTGCCGACACACAGCGAACCGATCTCAGTTGACGGCAAACCGCTGGACCTGAATCTCGGCTCGCCCGCAAACCTGCACGCGCTGCGCCGCGTTGCGGCCCACCTGTGGTACCGCGGACGGCTGCCGCATGCCAATGCGGAGGGTCCGCCGGACCAGGACGAGGCGCTGCTCGAGTATCGCGCGGCGATCGAAGAACACATCGGCGGCGGATTGCGCGCGAAGCGCATCGTGCACCTGCCGCTGATGTCGTATGCACACCTGGTGTACCACGGCAGTGCGGACGGCTGGTACATTCCCATCGACATGGAGATGCCGCTGCTGCTGGAGGTGGACGAGGTAGCGACCCAGTGGGCGGTCGGTTCCGTTCAGGCGCTGCAGCGGGAGTGCACGCACCTGGCCAGTGCGCTCAAAATGCCGGTAAACCTGAACCCGCGCGACCCGAGTTGGGCTCGTCGTGATCTGGCGCGTGGTGGGCCGGAGCCCTGGCGCCGGCATCGCGCGGCGGCGTGGGCGTGCTGCTCGCTGTTGGCTGCCTGCCGTGCCTCCGTGCGGTGGGGCGCGGTGATCGCCTTTGGAATGAAGAAGCCGGCTGCGTCGCAGGTCGTGGAGCCGGCCCCGGTGCGGGCCAAGGGCGTGCCGGCGCGCATCGCGCCGGTGAACGGCGCGAGCGCGGGCGCGAACGGATCAGAGTAGGTGTCGGCGCTGTGCTGATATGCAAAACGAAAACGACCGCTGTCTCGTTGGAGCCAGCGGCCGTAGGAGTAAATCTCCGTTCGTTGGACCTGCGCGGTTGACGGCAGACCCGTCAGCCTGCCTTTAAAGGCGCAGGCCCTCGGTACAGTCAGAATGCGTCACTGGATCACCTCCTTTAAGAAAGAGCCGCTCCGGCTGTCGCGACTGTACCTAGCCGCCGCCGGACTCCTTCCCCCCGGAACCGTCGCCCCGGGGCTCATCGCCCAGGTGAGCCCTGCTCACCCGGTCGTCGCAGCAGGCTGCTCCATCTGTCCAGCGGGGTTCTCCCACCGACGGGACGGGCCCTGTCCGCGATGGAAGTATTATCGCGTGGGGAAGTGCTTCTGGCAACACAATTTGCGCGAGTTGAGGCGGAAAGGCCGCCCCGACGCGTTGGCAAGCTCCAAAGAAGTGCCCAATTTGGCTGCTTCGGGCGGTAAGGAGCGCCGGACGGGCTATTCGATCAGAGGATCCGCCGGATAGCCGTCGACGAAGCCGATGAGCTTGCGGGAACGGACCGGGTGGGCGAGCTTGCGGATGGCCTTGGCTTCGACCTGGCGGACGCGCTCACGCGTGACCTTGAAGATGCGGCCGACCTCCTCCAGCGTGTAGGTGTAGCCGTCGCCGATTCCGTATCGGAGCTTGATGATCTCGCGTTCGCGGTAAGTGAGGCTCTTGAGGACCTGCTCGATGCGTGCGCGGAGCATGTCGTGCGTGGCGGTGTTGTCCGGCGCGGCCTGGCGGCGGTCCTCGAGGAACTCGCCGAAGGAGGCTTCATCGTCCTCGCCGACGGGGCGGTCAAGCGAGACGGGGTGACGGCTGATCTTCATGACGCGGCGGACCTCGGCGGGGGTCATGCCGGCGTGCTCGGCGAGCTCATCGGTGGTGGGCTCCGTGCCGGTGCGCTGGAGGAGCTGCTTCTGGATGGTGCGAAGCCGGCTCATCGTTTCGATCATGTGCACCGGGATGCGGATGGTTCGTGCGTGGTCGGCGACCGCGCGCGTGATCGCCTGCAGCGGCACGTTCGGGAAGGCGCCGGAACGCGTCAGCGCATCGTGGCGGCAGA
>CAYWRO010000108.1:0-9921 GCA_964460345.1 uncultured Phycisphaeraceae bacterium
GCACGGCTGCGCCGCGGAGTACCGCGGCGAGCCGTGGCACCCAGGGGAGGCGAGCCGTTGCTCCTCCGATTCACTCAAATCAATCGAGTTCCGGAATCGCGCAGCTTCCCCCGTGCTTCGCGTGGTAGTCCTGGTGGTACTCCTCCGCCTCGTAGAACTGCTTCGCCCGTTCCACCTGTGTCACCACCTTCTTGCCGTTGAAGCATGGGTCGTTCTGCTGCTCTTCCACAAAGGCCTGCGCTTCGCGAAGCTGCGCCTCGTCCGCGGCGAAGATCGCGCTGCGATACTGCGTGCCGATGTCCGGGCCCTGGCGGTTGAGCTGCGTGGGGTTGTGGAACTTGAAGAAGTACTCCAGCAGCTGGCGATAGCTCACGCGCGCCGGGTCGAAGGTCACGCGCACGGTCTCGGCGTGGCCGGTCGTCCCGCTGCACACCTGTTTGTACGTCGGGTTTTCTACGCTGCCGTTCTGGTAGCCGCTCACCACGTCCAGAACGCCCGGGACCTGCTGGAAGCGATCTTCCACGCCCCAGAAGCAGCCGCCCGCGAAGTACGCCGTCTGTGTCTGCACCGGTTGTGACCGTTCCGGCATCTGCGTGCCCTTCTCGTAAAACTCAAGCGATTCGGAGTTCATGCAGTACCGCAGCCCCGTCGGCGGCGGACCATCTTCGAAGACGTGTCCCAGGTGGCCGTCGCAGCGGGCGCAGGTGATCTCCGTCCGCACCATGCCGTGGCTCGTGTCGCGGATCTCGCGCACGTGCGCCGGGTCCACCGGCTGGAAGAAGCTCGGCCACCCCGTGCCCGAATGGAACTTGGAATCCGACGAAAACAGCGGCAGCCCGCACAGGGCGCACACGTACGTCCCCTCGAGCTTGTTATCCAGCAGCGTGCCACAGAAGGGCGCTTCCGTCCCCTTGCTCAGCAGCACGCGGCGCTGCTCATCCGTCAAGTCCTTCGCAAGCGTCTCGATCTGCTCCCTGCTCAGGGGGGTGACATCGTGCCCGCTCGCCGAATACACCGGCGCGTCCGCCGCGGCTGTGTTCCCGTTCATTGCGCTCGCCTCCTTCTTGCCCGGCTCGCTCGCGCCCGTCTCCGGCTGCCCGGCAAACGCCAGCCCCATCACGAAGACCAGCATCGCCACACCCAGAAACGCCGCGATCCGCATCATCATCGCCGTGGCTCCCATGCCCGGTTGGTCCGGGCGGTCTCCCCCGGGCCCCTCCGCCTCCATCTTGTGCTACGCCCTCTCAGAGTATGGGTTCCGCCGGCTCTCCGCACCATGAGATGACCAGCGCCCGCGGCGGGTTGCACCCCCTCCATCCTCCATCGGATTCGGCGCCGGCCCGCCGCGCTGACAGCGTCGTGTCAGTGCCGGCGCGCAAAAAGCGCGTCCTCCCGCTCCACCCCCTTGCCTTCGCCCCCAACCTGCGGCATGATACCGTCCGAATACCAAACAGAACACGACCGACCACGCACGCAGACAGGGGGACCTCGCCATGAATGCAGAACGCAACTCAAGCAACAGCAACATCTTAAGGAGCAGCACGCCCAGCCCAATCCACGACCGTCCCCTTCCCGACGCCCCGTCCACTTCCCACGCACCCGGCCGCCACGACACGGGGGCCGCCACCGCCCGCCGGACCAGGGCCGAGCGGCTCATGGCCGTGGCGCCCCACCTGCCCTCCGATGAGCGGGCCCTGATCCACCAGGTCTACGGCGATGGCCGGTCGGCGACGGAGGTCGCCCGCCTCACCGGCGATTCCCCCCGCGCCGTCCGCGCCCGCCTGGCGCGGATCACCACGCGCGTGGACGACCCGCTGTTTGCCTGGGTCGTCGTGCATGAACGCGCCCTGCCGCCGCTGTTGCGCGCGATCGCCAAGGGCAACATCCTCCACCACCGACCGCTGCGCGACGTTGCGCGCGAACGCGGCCTCAGCTACCACCAGGCTCGCGCACTGCGACAGTCGATCGTCTCTCTCGCCCAGGCGCGCATCGTCAGCGCCGCCGCGATCGCGCCGAGCGTCGCCAGCGCCCCCGACAAGCCGCCGCCAGGTTCCCAGGAGCGCACGCCGCGCACCGCGCGCCGGCCGAAAGCGCACTGGCGATCCGGCGACGCCTCTCCCCAGACCACACGCACCTCAACCACCACCAAAGGAGACGCTCCGTGACCGATTTGCCTCGCCCCGCCCTCACCCGCATTCGCGCCCGCGCTCACCGCTCGCGATCGCGCGCTCCCTCGCGCCGGCTCTGCATCACCGCCGCGCAGTTCGGTCTCGCGCTTCCCGGCGCGCCGGATGCGCCTCCATCGCCGTGCGCTGCGCCTGATCCCGACTGGCTCGCCGCGGTTGGCTGCGCAGCGCTGGCCGTCGACGTCCTGCTCGCGCCGGGGCATGCATGCCTCATCTCCGGCCCCAGCGGCGCGGGCAAGAGCACGCTTCTCCGTCGCATCGCCGGCGGCACGCCGACACGCATCGTCAACCTCGATGCGCCCGCCCTGGACCGACAAACTCGCGGCGTGCGCCCGCCGGTTGATCTCTTCTCCCTCCCGCTGGACGCCACGCTCCGCCTGCTCGCCGCGGCGGGGCTCGCCGAAGCGCCGCTGCTGATCCGGCCAGCGCGCTTTCTCTCCGAGGGGCAGCGCTTCAGGCTGCGCCTTGCCCTGGCGATGGCCCGCGCGGCGCGCCTTGCGTGCAAAAACCAGCCTGTCACGATCATCGCCGATGAGTTCTGCGCCCCGCTCGATGACGCCACCGCCGCGAGCGTCTGCCTGGCTTTGTCGCGCTGGCTGCGCACGACCGGCGTCCGCCTCATCGCGGCGACCCCGCGCGGCGACCTCCGACCCTTTCTTCGACCGCAACTGATCGCCGCTACCCAACCCTACCAGCCTCCCGAGGTCTCCCATGCACGTTCCTTCCCTGACGAAGCGTTGCGACCCGCTCGCCGCGCTGGATGAAGCCCTGCGCCCGTGCGTCGTGATCCGGCCGGGCACGCGCGCCGACTACCTCCGCCTTGCGCGCCACCACTATTGCGCCACCCCGCCGGCGACGATCGTGCAGACGCTCGTGATCGCCGACGGCCGCACCGATGAAGCGTTCGGCGTTCTCACCGTCAGCATGCCGACGCTGAACGGCGCGTGGCGCGCACGCCTCGGTTCACCACGAGCCGCCGGGCCTTCGCGGGCCTCGTCCGCCGCGAGGGCCCGGCGCCTCAATCGCACGCTGCGCACGATTTCGCGCGTCATCGTGGACCCGCGCTATCGCGTCCGCGGCGTCGCCACGGCGCTCGTGCGCGCGTACCTCGACGCTCCGCAGACGCCGTGCACGGAGGCGATCGCCGCGATGGGGCGGCCGTGCCGCTTCTTTGCGCGCGCTGGGATGACGCCCGTGCGCGCTCCGATCCCGGCGCGCCACGCGCGCCTGCTCGCCCACCTTGACGCCGCGCGCATTCCGCCCTGGACACTCGCGGATCCGCAGCGCACGACCGAACGCCTCCATACAACCCCGCAACTTCTGCCCGCGCTGCATCGCTGGGCCAACGACGCCCGCGCCACGCGCCGCTTTTTGCGCGCCGATCCCACCCACCTGGCACGCCACGCGGCACACTGCCTGCTCGCTGCCAGGACCATCTACATCCACACGCGCGATTGAGACTTCCTTTCCCATCCTTCTTCTACACCTTCCATCACCTTCTTCCCCCTTCATGCCATGCAAATCAAAGCCAACCCCGTCGGCGCGCCTGCCGACCCCGATGCGCTTCACCGCTTCGTTCGCGCCACGCTCGAGGTCAACATCGCTCGCACCCCGCTGCTGCCAAACTCCACTGCGCCGTTCGACTATCTCTGCCACGCCTTCTTCGAGGGGCGCAACTTCGACGCGCCGGTCTCGCTCACCGGGTTACCGGCGCGCCACGACCCGGACGCCGTCGTGTGGGCGAGCCGCGGCGGGGGCAAGACTTTCCTCGCGGCCATCGCAACGCTGCTTGACCTCGTCTTCAAGCCGGGCGTCGAGGTCCACCTGCTCGCCGGCTCGGTCGAGCAGGGCCTGCGCATGTATCAGCACCTGCGCTCCTTCTTTGAAGAGCCCTGCTTCGCGCAACTGATCGACGGCAAGCTCACCGCCCGGGCCGTCAAGCTCACCAACGGCTCGCGCGCCGTCCTGCTGGCACAATCCGAAACCTCCGTCCGCGGCTGCCGCGTGCAGAAGCTGCGCTGCGACGAGGTGGAGCTCTTTGATCGCGAGGTCTGGAGCGCCGCACAGCTCGTCACGCGATCGTTGGACCTGCGCGGCCCGTGGGGCCGGCAGGTGCGCGGCGCGGTTGATGCGCTCTCGACGATGCATCGCCCCTTCGGCCTGATGTGGGAGCTCGTCCGCCAGACCGACGACGCCTCGCTGCCCCAGGCCCACCCTGCTCTCCCGGAAGCCGAACCCGCCCGCGCGCGGCGCATCTTCAAGTGGAGCGTGCTGGACGTCCTCGAGCACTGCCCGCCTTCGCGCGCGTGCGAGGCGTGCTCGCTCCAGAACGAATGCCGCGGCAGGGCCAAGCAGCGTCCGCCCGAACAGGGCGGCCACTTTGGCGTCGCCGATGCGGTGCAACTCAAGTCGCGCGTGGCTCTGCCCGTCTGGACGACGGAGATGCTCTGCGATCGCCCGAACCGCTCCGACTCCGTCTTCCCCGAGTTCAACGATCGCCTGCACATCTGCCCGGACAACCGCAACGCGCTCGGCACGGGGACGTGGCTCATGGGCATGGACTTCGGCTTCCGCTGCCCGGCGGTGCTGCTGCTGGCGCACCACGAGCCCGGCGACATCCTCCGCATCGTGGACGAGCGCATCGAAGCCGAGTGCACGGTGCAGGAGCACCTGGACGCGGTGCGCGACCTTGGCTGGCCGCGTCCTGCGTGGATCGGCATCGACCCCGCCGGCATGCAGGTGAGCGACCAGACCGGCCGCAGCGCCCGGGACATCCTGACCGATGCCGGGTACCGCACGCGCCAGCGGCGCTGCGAGGTTCACGAAGGGCTGATGGCGGTGCGGGCGCGCCTGCGGGCGGCGGATCACTCACGCCCGCGCCTGCTCATCAGCAGCCGCTGCACCAGGCTCATCGAAGCCATGATGCGCTACCACTACGACGTTGAGCGGCGCGAGTCACTCAAGCCCGTCAAGGACGGCCCCGATCATGCCGCCGATGCGCTGCGCTACCTGATCACCAACCTCGATCGCCCGGGCGTGAGATCGGCCAATTACGCAAACGGGGACGCCGCCGGGTCAGTCCCGGTGTAGCGTCCCAGCCTGCGCGCCCCCGCTGCTCTGTTGCGCCAAACGCGCCGGCGTCAGTCCGCCAGCTTCACGCCCAGCTTCTCCAGCGCCGCCTCCAGCGAGCGGTCACCGGCGCGATAGCCGCTGATCGCCGCGGCGACCTTGCCATCCTTGCCGATGACGAACGTCGCGGGAATCGCGAAGACGTTGAACTTCTGGGCCGCGATGCTGGACGAACGCTCACGCCCTGCCGGGTCGCGCGCCCAGTCAAAGGCGTAGTCGTTCGCCTGGATGAAGCGCCGGTATGCCGCCTCGTCGTCGTACACGTTGAGCGCGATCACCTGGACGTCCTGCCCCTTGACCTTTTCGGCGATGCGCGACAGGTGCGGCAGGCCCGCCTTGCACGGCCCGCACCAAGTCGCCCAGAGGTCCAGCACGACGATCTTGTCCTTGGCAAGCTCGGCGAACTCGATCTGCTTCTCGCCGTTGTTGTCGCTCCCCGTCCACAGCATGGCCGCAAACTGCGGCGCTTCAGCGCCCGCGGCGAGCATTTCGGGCCGCGTCTCGGTCATGCGCGGCACGGTGATCACCCGGAACGTCGGCTTGATGGTCAGCGTCGAGCCGTCGTCGCTGATGAAGGGCTCGTAGTTGACGCCGCCGTGCTGGAACGTCGCGCGTGCGTCGAAGCGGTCGCCGCCGATCGTCACCCAGACCGGCTTGGTCATCGTGTCGGCATCGAAGACCGCATCCGGGGCGAACTTCTTGCTGAAGCGCGCATCGTTGTCGTTCTCGATGAGGCGGACGCGGTAGGTCTCGCCGTCGATGACGATTTCGCCAGTCCGCATGCCGGCGCGGTAGTAGTTGATGCGGTCGCGCACCGGGGAGTAATAGAGGTTCAGGCCGTACTGTCCCTCAGACGTCTTGCCATCCACGTCCCATCGGACGTCGAAGACGAAGGTGCCGCTGTAGTTGGTGATGCCGTCGTCGTTGGTGCTGCTGGTCGGCCACTCGCCGTCGTTGTCGTCGGTCAGGTCGCCGTTGCCGTTGAGGTCCAGCCAGATGCGGGCCGGCTCGCCTTCCGGCTCATCCACGACGATCGCCCGCGTGGAGCCCTCGCCGGAGCCGATCGAGATGACCCCCCAACGCGGGGTGGTCCGGAACTCCGGCGCCTTGGTGACAAACTCGGGCTGCTCGGCGGTGAGGTCGAAGCCCGAGGGCATGTACATCATCCCCATCTCGCGCGACCCGGCCGGATCGAGCGCGGTCGGTTCCATCTTCAGGGTGGCCGTGGCCGCCTCCTGCCCCGCCGCGGCCCCCGCGAGAACGCAGATCGCGCCGATCGCCCCAACCACTCCCCGCCCGAATCCCCGCCGATGCGTTGCCTGGCTCATGTTCGCTCCTGTCGCTGTAGGTTGATTGATGCCCATCGTACACCCCGGCGGCAGGGCGTGTATTCCAGCGTCGTGGACTGTTTTTGAGTACCAGATGAGTCTCAGATCAGTCCTGCCCCAAAAATCCCTTGTGGGCCGGCCAATCTCGGTTATGCTCAATCGCGGCAGACACCTCGTTCATACACCTGCCAAACACCCAACTCACTCAGGGCGGGGGGTGGTTCGGAGGTCGCATGAGAGCCGCCACCACTGCCGCCGTCACCGCCGCCACCCTTCTGGCCGCCGCGGGCGCTGCACTGGCCATCCCGCCGTATACCACGACGATCGTGAAGTCGGACTTCGAGTTCGTGCAGGATTTCGGACTGCTCGGAGGCTCGTTCAGCAGCGGCTTGGTGGACTACAAGGTCCGCGACGACGGCACCTGGCTGATGCAGATCCGCACGCCGACCAGCCCCCCGCTTGCCGGGCTGCTCGCCAGTGAGAATGCCTTCCGGCCCTACCTCGTGCAGTACCGCGGCGAGGACGACGTCCAGCCCCCTACCGGCTACCTCACGGCCCCGAGTACGGATCACGCCCCGTACGCCTTTCACCGGGTCGAGGTCTCCAGCGACGGGCGCCAGGCGCTGATCCTCGACGTCGGCCCCGCCGAGTTCGCCTCGGTCGAGCCCACCTCCGGCGTCTTCCTGAGCCGCGACCTGATGCTGATCGAGGAGGGGGACGTGGTGACCGCCGCGGGCCTCGCGCCGGGGACGACCTGGCAGCCCTTCACCGGCGACAGCCAGGTGAAGATCAACGCCTCGGGCCAGTTGCTGCTGATCTCGACGGTCCGGGAATCCGGCGAGGACAAGCTCGCGGCGGTGCTGGTCTCCTTCGATGGCGCGGGCGCGATCACAGGCCAGACGCTGGTCGCCAAGGTGGGCGGGCTGGTGGGGGCGGGGCCGGACACCTGGACCGAGATTTCGACCGCAACGCATGCCTCGGCCCTGAACAACAGCGGCGAGGCGATCATCTCCGGCCGCACCGCCGGAGGCGTGACGGGTCTCTATAAGGATGGCGTCTTCGTCGCCCGCACCGGCGACCCGACCCCCGTTCCGGGGTTCATCTACGGCGACCTCTTCGGCGCGCCGGTAGATATCAACAACCAGGGGAGCTTCGTCTTCCGCGCGCCGACGTCGAACCCGGCGGGCGTCTGGACCGAGAAGGATGACGCCGGCGAGAGCCCCACCGTCCGCCTCGAACACAACATCACCCGCGGCGACGGCCCCCTGAACAAGATTGCGGGGATGCTCTCCGACGATCACGACGTCGACCTGTATCAGATCTACATCGACGATCCGGCTAACTTCTCGGCCTCGCTCGTTCCGGGCGGCGGCTCCAGCGGCGCGAACTTCGACACGGTGCTCCACCTCTTCCGCGGCGGCGGCACGACGGCCAACGGCGTGCTGCGCAACGACGACGCCGCCCCTGGCGTGCCGCAGTCCACCATCACCGGCGCAGCGCTGGCGGAAGTCAATCCGAATCCGGCCGGGTACATCCTGGCGGTCTCCACGCCGCGGGCCTCGGCCGGGGCGTACGCCTTCACAGTGCTGCACCCGAGCATTGAGCCCGGCGACACGCTGCAGGGCCGGATGTGGGAGGCCAACCCGGCGGATGTGGAAGTGCACGATGGTGTCGTGTACTGGGTCGACCACTCCGCCGGCGTGATCAAGCGCATGACGACGGCCGGCGGCGCGCTGCCGGACATCGCCGTTGGGACCGGCGCGATCGCGGACATCGCGATTCTTGACGATGCGGGCGGCGACAAGATTTACTTTTACGATGCGGATGCGAGCGCGATTCGGCGCTGCAATCTGGACGGCTCCAGCCTCGAGGACGTGTACAACCAGGTGAACTTCCCCGCGGGTCCCTCATCCGGCATGGTCTGGGGGCTGGCGGCGTACTCCGACGGCGTGGGCGGCGGCAGCGTCTACTGGACGCGCGGCGTTCACGGCGAGATCAACCGTGCCGGGCTGGACGGGTTCTTCCCTGAACTGGTGCTCGAATCGAGCTTCGCGGCGCCGGCAGATCGCCAGTTCGCGATCACACGCCTCGCCCTCGATCATGCGGGGGGGAAGATGTACTGGATTTCGGAGCGCGACCGGCGCATCAGCCGCGCCAATCTTGACGGCACGGGCATTGAAACGATCGTCAGCAACGTCGACGCCTCCGACATCGCCCTGGACGTGAGCGCCGGCAAGCTGTACTTCTCCGACGCCGCCGCCGGCGTGATCCGGCGCGCGAATCTCAATGGCTCAGCGCTGGAGACGATTGTCGCGGCGGCGGGCGCGACGGGGCTGGCGGTGGATGCCTCGGCGGGGATGGTCTACTGGACGGAGCCGGCCACGAAGCAGATCCGCCGAGCGGCGATCGCCGCGCCGACGCCGCAGACCTTCGCCGCGCTCCCGGCCGATACCGCGCAGCGGCGCGTGGACGGGCTGCTGCAGAGCTCGCCGCTGGGGTTCTGGGAGCGGACGGGCACCGCCACTCCGGGGAATCTCCCGTACGAGATCGCCCTGACGGGCGCTTCCTTCGCCGAAGGCACGTCGATCATCGTGCGTGACAGCGCGGTGAAGGTCGCCGCGACGTTCGACGCTCCGCCGGATATTGCGCCGAGCGTGATCAACACCGTCGGTTCGCCGACGGGGCCGGTGCACATCACCGATGAGGGGAACGTCATTTACCACGCCACGTGGGACGCCCCGACGGAGAGCAACTCGGGCTTCGGCGGCCTTTTCTACAACACCGAGGTGCTCGTGCGGGACGTCGACACGTTTACGGACCCCGAGCCCGCGCCGCCGGCCGAGCTGGGGCTGTCCGGCAACGTGATCTTCGTCGCCGGGGACACCAACGGATTCGACGTGTCGGACTCCGGCGAGTACCTGCTGGCGCGGCTCAACCACTTCACGACTTACCCGCTCACGGCTTTTCAGCAGAAGAACTCGGTGGTGATGTTCCAGTTCGAGCCGTCGCCGGCGATGTGCGCGTGCGAGTTCACGAACGATTCGCCCGCGGATGTGGATGTCTTTGACCTGCTGGCGTACCTCGACCACTGGTTCGCCAACGGCGGAGCGGCCGACATCGACGGGAACCCGGGCGTGGATGTCTTCGACCTGCTCGCGTTCCTGGATTGCTGGTTCCCGGCGAGCGCGGGTGCGCCGTGCCCGTGAGAAGGTGAATCGGGGACACGGGCGAGGGCGCCGCGGCTTTGAGCGGCGCAGCCTGGACTGCACGGCTGCGCC
>CAYWRO010000109.1:0-9549 GCA_964460345.1 uncultured Phycisphaeraceae bacterium
TGCACGAGGCCACCGCGATCGACGGCGCGAACTGGCTCCAGAAGATCTGGTACGTGAACCTGCCGATGATGCGCAATATCATCCAAATCACCGGGCTGTTCTCGCTGATCGTGACCTTCGCCAATTTTGACATCGTCAAGATTTTGACCAATGGCGGCCCGGTCGATCAGACGCATGTGTTCGCGACATACGCCTTCACGCTCGGCATCTGGGGCAACGACCTGCCGCTCGGCGCGTCGGTGTCGCTGTTCATGTTCCCGATCCTGGCGACCGCCGCCGTTCTGATCCTGCGCAACGTCCGCCAGCGCGGCAACGAGGCCTGAGCAAAAATGAGCACCGCAACCGCAGAGGCCGGCGCCCGGGTCATCGGTCCGGCACGGCACGGCAGCATGTCCAAGCGCCCCTCCATCATGCGCTCCCTCGGCCGCTTTGTCGGACACATCGCCAGGGGCGTCAGCACGGACGTGTCAAAGCCGCCCTCGCCCACCCGCACCGAAGTCAGCCGGCACGTTGAGGAAGAGACGCGCGATGCGCCCGCCGAACTCGGCGGCGGCAAAATGACCGTGCGGCGAACGACCATCGAAGAGATCGAGATCGAAGCGCAGGACGACCGGGGCGCCTAGCGGCCGCTCTGCGCTGTGGCGAGGGTGCCATGGCTCGACGCGGTACTCCGCGGCGCAGCCATGCGGTCGCGCGGAAGTCGTCAGGGTCCGCACGCGTGGAATCCCGCCGGCCTCACTTCCCCGGATCCGTTTCCAGCCGGCCACCGGATACTGTCACGAATGGTTGATCCCGCACCGTTTTCCGTCTTCTTTCTCGCCCAGTCCGCGCCCCGCCCCCCGCGGCTGACGCCCGGCCCCACCCTGCTCGACACGTTCTTCGAGGAGCCGCTGCTGACCTCCGGCGTCGCGCTCTTCATGGGCGTAGTTCTCTTCTTCATCCTGTACCGCCTGGGAAAGCAGCGCCGCGCGCTCATCGCCGTTGTCGTCGCCATTGCCGTCGCCGCGGCGCTGTACATCGTGGCGAACGTCGTCGAGACCGACCGCGAGAAGGTCAAGGCGCGAACGCGCGCCCTCGTCAGCGCCGTCGAGCGGGCGGACCTCGTCACAATCGAAGAGATGCTCGCCCCGAGCGTCGCCGGCGTTGTCTACGGAACGACCCGCGCGCCCTCCCGGGATGCCCTCTTGCGCGAACTCGACACAGCGCTGCAGCAGTATCGCGTCGCCAGCGCCCGCGTCTCCACGCTTGAAGCCGCCTCACCCATCAAGGGCGCGGCCCAGACACGCGCCCGAGTCGTCATCCGAGCACCCGAGGCGACCCTCTACGACATTCCAAACAACGTCTGGTTCCTCATCCACTGGCGCCTCGACGACAAGGGGCGCTGGGTCGCCACGCGCATCGAACTGGAGATGATCGAACGCCGCGGTCGACTGTAACAGCAGCGAAGGATTCCCTCACCCCGTCCGCCACAATGCCCCCAGCCAGACCGTCTCCAGCAGCGCCCGCGCCTCTGCGCGGTCCTGACGCTCGCGCAGCCGCGACACCGGCCAGAGCGATCCCGCGGCCTCCGATATCGCAAACCGCCACGTGTACCGCCACTCCCCCTGGCCCGCTCTCGCCACCATCCCCGCGTCGGCCAGGGCCCGCCAGGTCTGTTCGCCATCCTCGGTCAGGCGCGAGACCCACGCGCCCGGACTGCCCGGAAGTGGCGCAGGCGTTCGGCCATCCGCCGCCATGATCGCCCGGTGAATCCGCAGCAGGGCCCCGGCCTCGCGGCAGAGCGGAAACCTCCAGTACGACACCAGCCGGTCTGTCAGGGCGTGCCGCGGGGCGTTGCTGGTCACGAGCACGGCGCTGCTGCCGCCGTCCGTCTCCAGCCGCGTGGAAAGCTCGACACAGCGTGCCACGATGCGCTCGCAGCGGCCCACCCGCACGGCATGCACGACCCCCTGGGCGACGACAAGCCCATCGTCACTGGCCAGCACGGTCGCGTAGGCCGTCACGTGTGCCGCGCTGTGCACACGCACGCGTCCCAGCCGCCGCAGGCCCGCATCAGCCAGCGATCGCTCGACTTTGAGCAGCCCCGCCGTCACGTCAGACGCCAAGGTAGCGTCGTCTTCAAGCAGGTCGATCGTCGGTGGCCCCGGCGGACGCAGAACAAAGCGCGCAAAGCAGATGGCGCCGAGCACCACGACAACCGCTGCGCACGCCGCCATCAGAATTGCATTGAGCACCCAGATCAAGGTGGCAGGAGAATAGACCGCCGTCCCGCCTACTTCTGCGGGATGTTCACCAGGGCGCTCCGCTGCATCTGCCACTTATCCGACCCGCGCACACGCACCCGCACCCCTTGCCCGTTATAGAGGTTGTACGGATGACGCTCCCGGGCCTGGCGCAGTCGGGCGCTTTGCAGTGTCGGCGTCTCGGGATCGAAGTCCGACGAGTCGAACACGCCGATGGTCACCATGCTCAACCGCCCGCCGTGGTAATAGAACGCCGCCTCGCCCTCCTGACGCAGAATCGCCGCCGCTTCTTCGGCCTTCTTGCGGGCCTCCGCCAGATCCGCCTCCTTGGGATGTTCCAGGTCGTCGCGCCCGTACGCGCCGACCTGCAGCGTGTAGAGCGCGTTGGCGCCGAACCGTGCTTTCGCGCTCAGCAGGTTGTACTCGGGACGCGAGCCGATCATCGTGCCCGTGTACGGCGGCGCCAGATACGCAATCCAGTACGGTCGCAGCCCGCGAAACTCCATCTCCTGAATGCGCTTCAGATCGCGTTGCGCCCACTCGTCATCCGGCCCGGCGTACCGCCCATACGCGATGCACGTCGCCGGCCCGCGCCGCTCAATGAAGGCTTCCGGCAGCCGCCCCTCCGTCTGCATGCGTCGCAGCACGACGCGCGCCGCATCCATCTGCCCTTCGCCGCGGAACGTCGCCAGCACGATCGACCATGCCTCAGCAGTCGTTGGCTCGCTTGCGCCTGAAGCGCTGGCGCGGTCGCGCGCACCCGAGGTCCCACCCGAACGGTCGCCCGCGCGCGCCCCGCCGAAGAGCGCCTGGCCCTCGCGCTGCATCGCCGAACGCTCACGCTCCGGGCCGCTTTCCGAGGCGCAGCCCGCGGCAAACGCACACGCCAGACCGAGCGCCACAAGCAAGGCCATCCAGCACCGCTGACGTGCTGCCAACGATGCAAATGGTTGCTTTGGCATACCAGACATCAAACGAACATCCCCTGTTGGAGTGGGTGAATTCCGCATTCAACAATTTCCCATCGCATTCGACTTAAGTTCCTGAAATTGCGAGACTTGAGTAAACTCAACAAAATCGCTCAAAGTTGCAGTCTCGCAGCCCCTCCCGTCGATACATCCTGCACAGGGATGTGGACCTCGCTCACCGCCAGGATGGTCGCAAGCGAGGGGCCACTCGGGACGGAAAACTCGGCGTCGACGTGAGCCACGGCTATCGGCACGCGCCCGTACGCTCAGGGAATCGGAAAGGATCGTATGTCGGAGATTTCGACCATCAGGGGATCGGGGGTCGCGGCCACGGAGACCGCCAGCCGGAGGCTTGCCGACCACCATGAGCCGGCCGCCCCAGTTCGCACCCCGGGGCGCGAGGACCGCGTGGAGCTCTCCACCCACGCTCGCTTCCTGGCCCGGCTCGCGGAGAACCCCATCCGCGCGGATCTCGTCGCCGACGTGAAGGCCAGAATCGAGGCCGGCACGTACGAGACAGACGACAAGCTCGATCGGGCCATCGAGGCCATGCTCTCAGACTTCAACGGTGGTGAAACCGCCTGACCCCTCACCCACCGAGAGGTTCTCCCGGGCCGCGACGGATAAGCCCCCGCCGCGGCCTGTTTCGTTTTTGCCAGACACGCGCCCAAGGGTTTCCCCCAGTTCCGGTCCACCAAGCGGCGCGGTACCATCTCATTGACAAGCGGGGGCGGGCCCAACTCGGAGTGGATCACATGGCAGCTCAACGAATGGTCCTGGTGATCGGATTGTGCAGCCTTATCGCGGCCGCCCTCGGGGCATGGGCGCCCCGCCCGATGGCCGCTCAGGAGGAGCAAGCGGCCAAGTCGCCTCCGGCGTTCGAGCAACTCAAGACGCTGGCGGGAGAGTGGGCCATGCCCGATAACGACGGCGACGGCAAACCGGACGCCACGGTCCAGTACAAGCTGATCAGCGCCGACAGCGTCCTCATGGAGACCCTCTTCCCGGGGACGGCTCACGAGATGGTCACCATGTATCACATGGATGGGGAGGACCTTCTCGTCACTCATTACTGTGCTGCCGGCAACCAGCCCCGGATGAAGGCGAAGGCGACGGATGACAAGCAGGAGATCGACTTCGTCTTCAAGGACGGAACGAATCTGGACCCGTCCAAGGACACCTACATGGGGGCTTTGACCGTCACCTTCAAGGACGACGATCACTTCACCCAGCGCTGGACTCACTTCCAGAACGGCGAGGCCGGTGAGCCGGCGGTCTTCGAATGGACCCGCGTCGAAGGCGCGGCGGCAAACTGACGCCGTTTTTTGGTTGCCGGTCGAACAGCCCGCTGCCAGGCGACGATACAGGGGGCATGGCCCACACCACCGGCTGGCGCATGCCCGGCCCTCCCGAGCCGGAAGTCTCCGACCGATCGCCGCGGCGGCTGGGCCTCGTCGGCGGCCTGCTCTGGCCGGTTGTACTCGGCGCACTCGGGTCGTGGCTGCTGGCGCGACTGTGGCCGGATGCGCCTCCGGGGCAGGGGGTGTTCTGGGTCGCCGTCTCGTGGGCGGCCCTGATGTGCGCTGCGTTCGCCATGCACATCGGCCTCGTCGCGGGCGTCGTGGCGGTCTTGAGCCTGCTCCTGAGGCGGTGGCGATTGACTGCCGCGGCCGCTGTTACTGGCGGGCTTCTGCTCGCGGCTCCCGTCATGCTCATCCTCCGGCCCGAAGCGGCATCTCCGCTCCCTGCATCGGATGGGACGGAACTGCGCGTGATGAGCGTAAACCTCAACTACGCCCTTGCCGACATCGCTCCGATTCTCGATCAGATCGACGGTGCCGAGCCGGACGTCATTCTCTTTCAGGAGTTGACGCCCGAACTGCAGACCGCGCTGGAGGGTTCGCTCGGGGAGCAGTACCCGCACCGCGCCACGATTCCGCGCCTCGACGCATTCGGCCAGGGAGTCTTCAGCCGACGCCCATTCCTGCAAACGCCGCACAACCGCCCCCCGGGCGGTCACAAAGGCGGCTGGAACGAGCCGCAGATCGGCGTGCGCATCGATTTCGCCGGCCGCGAACTCGAACTCTGGAACATTCACCTCCTGCCGCCCGTCTCCATCGGCGCCGTCGCGCGCCAGCACGCCAACGCCGCGGCACTGCGAGAGATGGTCATTCAGGGCGCGACGCCCGTCGTTCTCGGCGGCGACTTCAACGCCCCGCGCCAGGCCGGCCCGGTCCGCGGCCTGCTGCGCGCCGGTCTTCGCTCCGCGCACGCGGAGGCCGGTCACGGCCTCGGCCTTACCTGGCCGCTGCGGCTCCGGTTGCGCGTGCTCAACACCCCGCCCGTGACGCTCCCGGGCGTGCAGATCGACCACATCCTCTACTCCCCGTCCCTGGAGTGCGTGCACGCGGCAGTGGGGGAGGAGTTCGGCTCCGATCACCGTGCCGTTCTGGCCGTGCTCCGATGGCGCAACTGAGCGCATTCAGCGCGCGCTATTCTCCCACATGCCCTCTCTCGCCTTTCTAAACGGCGCTTTCCTGACCCCCAACGAAGCCACCGTCGCCGCGTTGGATTCCGGGCTCCAGCACGGCGTTGGACTCTTTGAAACCATGCTCGGCGGCACCGGGCCGGACGGCGAAGCTCGCGTCGTTCGCCTTGGCGACCACCTCGACCGTCTTGCCACCTCCGCACGTGAACTCCGCCTCAGCGACTCGATCCGCACCCAGGCGCTCGGAGACGCTGTGCTGGAAACGCTCCGCCGCAGCGCCCTTCCCCGCGCGCGCATCCGACTCACCGTCACGGGCGGCGGGGTGAACCTGCTCCCCTCGTCCTCGTCCAGCGGCAACGAGCCGCACGCGCCGCCTCGGATCGATCCGACGATCCTGATCGTCGCTCAACCCGCCACCGTCTACCCGGATGAGATGTTCGCCCGCGGTGTGCGCATCACCATCGCCGATGCTCGCGTCAACCCGCTCATGCCCGATCAGGCGCACAAGACGCTCAACTACTGGTGGCGGCTTCGCGAACTGCAGCAGGCCTCCGCGAAGGGCGCGGCGGAGGCGCTCGTCTTCCAGGTCACCAATCACCTTGCGGGCGGCTGCGTCTCCAACGCCTTCATCGTCACGAAGCGCGAGGGACGCCCGACGCTCCTCACGCCCATGGCGCGTGGCGATGCGCCCCCCGAGCCCACCCCTGGCACGGAACCTGCCCGCGGCACGGTCCTGCCCAGCCCGGTTCTCCCCGGCATTACGCGCGCCGCCATCCTGGACGCCGCGGCGGAGGAGGGGCTCGCGGTCGAGCGCCGCATGGTCACCATCGATGAGGTGCTCGGGGCGGATGAGCTGTTCCTTACCAACTCCTCCTGGGGCGTGCTGCCGATCGTCGCCGTGGAGCGCGAGGCGATCGCGGACGCCCACCCGGGCCCGATCACCGAGCGGCTCCGCACCGCCTGGGCGGCGATGGTCGAGCGCGAACTGGCCGGCGAGTAAATCTTCGCGCACCGCCATTGACACTTTAGCGATTGCTGATATATTGCGTCCATGAGCCGAGCCGCGGCGGACGCTTCCGTCTTCCACGCCATCGCGGATCCCACCCGCCGCGCCGTCCTCGACCTGCTGCGCGATGGGGAGCGAACCGTTGGCGACCTGTTCGAGCAGGTCCGCCAGGTCACTGGCGCGGCTCGCATGACGCAATCGGCCTTCAGCCAGCACCTTGCGGTGCTGCGTCGAGCCGGGCTCGTTCGTGATCGCAAGGAGGGGCGTCTGCGGTTCTACGCCTTCGATCCCGCGCCGCTCACGGAGGTAGTGGACTGGATCGTCGCGTACGAACAGTTCTGGGATGACAAACTGGACAATCTCGGCCGCTATCTCGACCAGACGCACGGCCGCGCGGGGGAACCAGCACCGGCTTCGGCGCAACGCCGGCAATCCAAAGGGAGTTCCAGGTGAGCAAGCCGCCTGTGACAAGACAAGGACGCTCACCGATGAACTCGTCTACTGAGGCTGTGACCACGTCCGAAGCTGGAACCGGTAACAAGCAGAAGTCGTTCACGAAGAGCGTCTTCTACCCACACTCGCCGGAGCGCGTCTGGGTCGCCCTTACCGACCCGCGCGCCCTGGCGGAGTGGCTCATGCCCAACAACTTCGAGCCGCGCCTCGGTTGTAAGTTCCGCTTTCAGACCGACCCGCAACCCGGCTGCGGCAACGGCATCACCGACTGCGAGGTGATCGAGTTCGATCCGCCGCGTCGGATGACATGGCTGTGGACGAGTTGGCTCAAGAACAATCGCGCCGGCGGGCCGATGCACATCGAATGGGAACTTGCCCCCGAAGAAGGCGGCACGCGTCTTACGTTGCGGCAGACGGGTCTCGAAGTGCTGCCGTGGTACATGCGCCCCATGATGACCTTCGGCTGGGGCACAATGCTCAAGCGGTGGGTGCCGAAAGTCGTCAACAATGTCGGAAACGACGGGTCGTTCACCCCGGGCGCGATTCCCCTCAACAAGCGATGCTACAAAGTTTCAACGCTTCCGGACGACCTCGTGTACTGAACGCACCATCGGCGCCAGGCATTCACATCTGATCAGATGAACTGAAAAGGAGCCCCCCATGCATCTGAAGCCTTCGCATTGTGCCCACGTTATCGTCGCCACCATCATCGGTTCCGCCGGCGCGATTGCCGGTTACTCCGCCGCGCAGCCGGAGGAACGCGGCCGGTCTGAGCAGCGTCAGCCGCAACGCGATCGCCAGCCCCAACGCGACCGCCAGCAGCAGGTCGAAGCCCCGGCGGGACAGGATCTCGAGACGGACATGCAGGCGGCAATGGAAGCCTGGACCAAGTCCATGACCCCCGGCGAGCCGCACAAGTTTCTCGAGCAGTTCGAAGGCGAATGGGACACCACCATGCGCATGTTCTGGGATCCGACGGATCCGGAATCGGTTCAGGAGAGCAAGGGCACAACGACGAACACAATGATCTTCGACGGCCGCTTTCTCCAGCAGGAGTTCAAGGGCAGCCTCGACATGCCCGGCCCGGACGGCCAGATGCAGTCGCTCCCCTTCGAGGGCCTCGGCCTCACTGGCTACAACAACACGCGCAAGCAGTACATCGGCACGTGGGCCGACAGCATGACCACAGACATCATCTACCTCACCGGCAACCTCAGCCAGGATGAGAAGCAGCTCACGATGTTCGCGAAGATGGACGAGCCGATGACCGGCGAAATCGGCAAGACAGTCAAGTTCGTCACGCGGATCGAGAGCCCCGACAAGCACGTTTTCGAAGCGTGGGAAGTGCTGTACGGAGACCCCTTCAAGGTCTTTGAGATCGTCTACGAAAAGGCCGAGTAGCCGTCGAAAGCGGCAACCAGGCTCGACACCGGACCGGCCCAGGCGCACGCCTCGGCCGGTCCATTTTTCTTGCCGCCCCACCCCGCCGCCCCTACCGTGGCTCCAGCCGGTGCCCGCCGCGGCGAGAACTCCGCCCGGACTGGCCCGGACCATTCGCCAATACCATTGGCGTTCGACTCCAGCCTGACGTCTTCAGCCTCACAGGAGCCCCCATGGCCGTCCTCGTCAATGCCGATACCAAAGTCATCTGCCAGGGCATCACCGGCTCGTTCGGGGCGGCCCACTCCAAGGGCTGCTATCTCTACGGCACGCAGCTCGTCGGCGGCGTCACCCCGGGCAAGGGCGGTCAGAAGTTCGAGATCGATTCGGATTCGGCCGTCCCCGTTTTCGACACCGTGGAGCAGGCTGTCCGCCAGACCGGCGCAACGGCCACCATGATCTTCGTCCCTCCCGCCTTTACCATGGACGCGATCCTCGAGGCCGCGGATGCGGGCCTTTCGGTCATCTGTGCCATTACCGAGGGCGTGCCGGTCAATGACATGATCAAGGTGCGATCGGTCCTCGACTCGATGAATGCCACTCGTGCCCCGGCCGATCAGATCATCCTGATCGGCCCCAACTGCCCCGGCATCATCACCCCAGGTCCGAAGACCGGCTCCGGGGAGCGCTCGACCGACCCGTACACCAGCGGCAGGAACGGGGGCGGCGGCTGCAAGATCGGCATCATGCCGGGGTACATCCACACCCACATCAGCGAGGCGAAGACCGGCAAGGCGGTCGGCATCGTCTCCCGCTCCGGCACGCTCACCTACGAGGCCGTCTGGCAGACCTCCGGCCGCGGCCTGGCCCAGTCGACCTGCATCGGCATCGGCGGCGACCCGATCCGCGGCCTCAACCACATCGACTGCCTCCGCCTCTTCGAGGAGGATCCCGACACGCACGGCGTCCTCATGATCGGCGAGATTGGCGGAACCGACGAAGAGGAGGCCG
>CAYWRO010000110.1:0-9471 GCA_964460345.1 uncultured Phycisphaeraceae bacterium
CCCCCACCTTTTCCCCTGCGCGCTTGTTCCGCCTGGCAGGCAGAATGCACGAAAGGCTTGCCGCCCTCCGACGCCGCTCTGAACCCGAAACCCAACCCCGCCAGTTGCGCCGCCACCACCGCCGCCAGCAGCGCGCTCGCGATCGACAGCGCCGTCCACACCAGGAGCCCCGCGCGCGCCCCTGTGAGCGCCAGCGGCGCGAGAATCAGAAACGCGCTCGGCGGATAGAGCAGGTCCTTGTCGGGATTCGCTGAAGAGACGTTGCGGGGTCCCGCGCCTCTCGTCGCCGGGTTGATCGCCGGGCTCCCGCCCGCCTCGAGCCACACGCGGCCGACCGTCTGAGCATCGTACGGGTTCTCTGCCCGCACCCACGTCGCCGTCGCCGCGTGGATGAGCGCAAAGTCCGCCGCGCGATCGTGGTCGACCCTCCCCGGCCCGCGGAAGGCGAAGTACGCCGCGGCGAGGACCAGAAGCACCATCGCAATCGTCCATTTGCGGCGGGAGGATCGGGCGTTGGTGAGGTGAGGGGTCGTCATGGGTCGCGGTCATTGAAAGCCAGACGGAGAGTAGGGCCGCCCCGCCACCTGGGACGAGCAACGGATGGGCCGAGCATTTCGGTCGCTACCCTACACTCGGTGCGGATGCAGGCGATCGATGGCCGTGATCTGAGAGCGTGCGGGTGCTGCGGGCTGGTGCAGCACGTGGGGGTGGTGCCGGCGGGGTTTGTCGCGCGGTGTGCGCGGTGCCACGATGTTGTTTTGCATGGGGGGAGGGGGGCGACGAAGACGATTGCTCGCACGGCGGCGCTGGCGCTGGCGGCGCTGATCCTGTATCCCCTGGCGATGATGCTGCCGGTGATGGAGGTCGAGCAGCTCGGCCACGTGCACTCGGCGACGATCTGGTCGGGCGTGATCGCGCTGATCAATGAAGGGCAGGTGGCGATCGGTGTCATCGTGCTCGTCTGTTCCGTCGTGATCCCGCTTTTGAAACTGCTGGGGCTGTTTGCGCTCACCGCGGGGAATCTCGTCCTGAGCCGGCGGCGGCGGGCGCTGACGTACCGGCTCGTCGAGTGGACCGGGCGCTGGGGCATGGTGGATGTGCTGCTCGTCGCGCTGCTGGTGGCGATCGTCAAGCTCGGCGACTGGGTCGACGTCCACCCGGGGCCCGGCGCGATCGCCTTCAGCGCGGTGGTCGTGCTGTCGCTGCTGGCGTCGGCGAGCTTTGACCGGACGGTGATCTGGGAGGGGGAGGGGGAAATGACGAATGATGAATGACGAATGACGAATGATGAATGAGGAATGATGAGTGAGGGATCGCGGAGCGTGAGGCGTGGGGCGGGAGCGGGCGATGTGCCGCGGGCGACGATCGCGCGGTCGCGGTCGTGGGCGTCGTGGTTGTGGCTGGTGCCTGTCGCGGCGCTGGTTGTCGCCGCCGTGCTCGGGTGGCAGGCGATGAAGCAGCGCGGGATCGCGATCACGATCGAGTTCAAGGACGGCGCGGGGCTGCGCGTCGGGGATCCGATCTCGTACCGCGGCGTGCGCATCGGGCAGGTGAAGCAGGTGCGGCTCGGCGAAGACCTCGGGCACGTGCACGTCGAGGCGGAGCTGGTGCGCGAGGCGGAGGGGTTGGCGGTCGAGGGGACGCGCTTCTGGATCGTGCAGCCGGAGATTTCTCTTTCGAAGATCTCGGGGCTCGAGACGCTCCTGGGGCCGCGCTACATCGCGGTGGCGCCGGGGCAGGGAGGGGCGATGCGCGACTTTGTCGGCCGCGAGCGCTCCCCCGAAGAAGAAGAGATCGTCGCCGATGGGCTGCGGATCGTGCTGGAGTCGGCGCGGGCGGGGTCGCTCTCGGTCGGCGCGCCGGTGACGTACCGCGAGGTCCGCGTGGGCGCGATCACGGGGTTCGAACTGGATTCCAGCGGCCAGAAGGTGCTGATCGAGGCGGTGATCGCGCCCCAGCACGCCCGGCTCGTGCGCCACAACAGCGTCTTCTGGAATACCAGCGGCGCCTCGCTCGACGTCGGCTTCAAGGGCGTGACGGTGCGGGCCGAATCACTCTCGACGATCGTCGCCGGCGGCATCGCCTTCGCGACGCCGACGAAGGCGGGCGATCGTGTCGCGAGCGGCCATCACTTCACGCTTGCCGGTGCGGTCGACGACGACTGGCTCAAGTGGTCGCCGGATCTCGGCGCTGCGCCGGCGGCGGCTTCATCGTCCCCCTGAGTGGAACCGGGCGGGGTGGAGGAAGCGGCGGCGGGGGGGGAGGGGAGGCGCCAGCACTCGCCGCACGTCAGGCACTCGTACCAGCCCTTCGTCTTCAGCGGCTCATCCGTGAGCGTGCCGCCGCAGGCGCGGCACCGCGGCCACAGGCGCCACGCGGCGTTGCACTCGGGGCAGATGCGGCAGCCGTCGGGCTCCGGCTCCAAGCCTCGCAGGTCGTAGTCGCATGAGCCACAGTGATAATGCGCCAGGCGAATGCCGGCCGGCGTGATGGAGTGCGACGCCAGCTTGTAAAGCATGGGCAGAGCGCCGAAAACAAGGACGAGCCCGCAGGGACTGATCAGCGCGAGCGCTGCCCAAACCCCCTGGGCCAGCGCGCCCGTGGAAACGGCCAGGATGTAGACGACGCTGAGGCCGATCCAGAAGGCAGCCCGCCGCAAGGGCATGGCATCCTCATCGATCCGCCACCAACTGCCTCCGCGAACGCGGTATCTCTGGCCGCGATGATCGAGGCCGCGTTCCGACTTGTGAAAACTGAATCGCTGGGCTGGCATCCGAACAGCATAACGACAGTGCGGGCAAACGGGGGACGGAGCATCACACGTTGCGCAGGGCGAGGATGAGTTCGACCTTTCCCGTGTGCTGCTCCAGCCGCCGGGCGATCTCCATCGCCGAACACCCTTCGTCCGCCAGGCGGTAGACCTCGCGTGTGATCGGGTCGGCCGCCCCGTCTAGGTCCGCCGGGTCGCTCCGGCTTCGCTGCGGATCGGGACCCGGGATTGGCGTGCTGCGGCCCCGGCCGCCCGCGGGCGCTCCGTTGCGCATCGCCGTCTCCAGGCGCTGGATTGTCTCGTTTGCCTCGGCGAGAAGGATCTCCAGCCGGGCCGCCTTGTTGTCGAGTTGCGCGGCAAACCGCCGCGTCAACTCCTCGACGTCGACCATCAGATTCGTGAGCTGATCCCGCTGCTCGGCGTCGGATCGAAGGGACGCGAGGCGCTCCGGCGGGGCCAGCGGCGCCGCATCCCGCCGCCGCGCCGCCCGGCGGCGGGCGGCACGCATCAGGGTCATAACGAGAATCGCGATGCCCGCCGCGGCCAAGCCGCCCGGCAGCCAGGATGGGAGCGGCGGCCCCGCCGACGAAGCTCCCTCGTGCCCCGGCGGCTGCGTGGTTGCAGTCCCCTGGATTGAGCTCCGCGCAGCACCGTCCTGCCCCACCGGTTCGGCCGAGCCGACCGGAGCGGGCGAAATCCCGTGACTGGCTTCCTGCGCTGCGTCCGCCTGCAAGCGTGCCTCCGTGCACCGCCCCCCTCGCCACCCACTCCGCGAACATCCCCCGCGATCCTCCATCGTATCGGCACAGAGTACCATCGCTCGATGAGCGGTGTCGAGCCGGAAGGGCATGTCAACCTTGCAGGGGTGAAGCGTGATGCGGCGTCGCGGCGGATCGTCGCCGAGTGGCGGCGCCTAACCGGTTGGCAAAGGTCAGGCCTAGAGACGCCTCGTGGTACGGAAACGCTCATCGCCTGTTCAGGTGGGGCGGACTCGACCGCCCTGCTCCTGGCACTGGCGGCATCGGAACCGGAACAGATCGCCGTCGCCCACATTCTCCACGACATGCGACCGGCCGCCGAGGTAGAGGCGGACCGGGACTTTGTCCGCGACCTGACCCAGCGGCTCGGGCTGGAGTACCTGCAGGGACAGGCGTCGATCAGGACCGGTCCGGCCGCGGTGCCGCGGGGAAATCTGGAGGCAGCGGCCCGCCGCGTGCGCTATGCGGAACTGGCCCGCCTGGCGGAGCAGGCTGGAACCGGCTTCATCGCCGCGGCTCACCAGGCCGACGACCAACTCGAGTCAATCGTCATGGCCCTGCTGCGCGGGGCTGGGCCGCGTGGCATGCGGGGGATTGCTCCGTCCCGCCGCCTGGCGGCCGCGGGCGCCGGGGGGACGGTGATCCGGCTGGTGCGCCCGATGCTCAGCGTTCGGCGAGCCGATGCGGAGCGGATCTGCTCAATCGCGGGGGTGACGTGGCGGGAGGACCAGACGAATCTGGACGTTTCCCGGCTGCGGGCGGCCGTGCGTCATGAGGTCCTCCCCACGCTGCTGCGGCTGCGGCCCCGGGCAAGCGAGCACGGGGCATCGACGGCCCGCCTCATGCGTGAGGCGCAGCAGGTCATCGACGTGCAGACGGCCGCGCTAGTGGAGCAGTCCGAAACCTTGCAGAACGCGGTTTCCTGGCCGCGGCGTGCCATCGCAGCGGGGTCGGCACTGCTGGTCGGAGAGGCCCTGCGTGCGGCAGTGATGCACCTGCAGGGCGCCCGTCGGCGGGACAGGCTGACCCACCGGGCTCTCGCCCCCGTCGTGGAGGCGATCCGGGATGCCTCCACCGAGCCTCGCCGGTTCACACTGGCCGGCGTGATTGTGACTGTCACGGCTCATACCGTCACGGCATCTAAGAGGGTGTGAGTGCGGAGATCAGGCAAAACATGAGCGAAACGACCCAAACGGTGCTGCTGGTTGGACACTGCGGTCCAGACGCCCACATGCTGACCGCGGCAGTGCGCCGGGCTGTTCCCGGAGTGGATGTTCAGATTGCGAACGATCCGAAACGGCTCGACGCCATGCTGCCGGCGGCATCGCTGCTTCTGGTAAATCGATTGCTGGACGAGGACCTCGGCGGCGACGGGGTCGGCCTGATCCGCTCACTCTCGCAGCAGGAGCGCCCCGGGCCTCCAGCGATGCTGATCAGCAACTACGACGATGCGCAGCAACAGGCCGAGGCCGCCGGAGCGCTGCCGGGTTTCGGCAAGGCGTCTGTGATGAGTGATGAGACGCGTCGGCGGATCCGTGCAGCACTGGGTCTCGAAGAGTGAGAATGGTTGGAAGCGCGGCCGCGGCCGTGCATGAAACAGGCAGCGCCGTCCGATCGGCGCGAAGGACTATCATCCGGCAATGTCCGCAGCAGAATCCAATCCGACGTTCCGGCAACGGGCGGCGCAGTTAAAGTCTGACCTGCTTGAGCAGGGTCGGCGCGTCCGCGAATTGGTGGAACTTGCGATCGATGCGGCGTTCGAGGCCGACACGGCCAAGGCGCAGCGGGCCGTCGATCAGGACGATGCAATCGACCGTGCGGATGTCGACATCGAGAAGGCGTGCGTGGCACTGCTGGCGGAAGTCATCCAGTCCGGCCAGAGCCCCGACTGGGGCGAGCGCGGGGTGCGCGACATCCTGATGATTGTCAAGGTCAACAATGAACTGGAGCGCATCGCCGACATGGGCGTCGCCATCGGCGAGCAGGTCCCCACGCTCACGCAGAACGAACTGCCGCGAACGCTCCGCGTGATGGCCAACAGTGTCATCGGCATCCTGCGTGATGCCCTGCGCACGCTGGAGACCTTTGAGGAAGGCGCGGCGATGCGCGTGCTAGCCAGCGAGGACGCCACCGAGGCCTTCAAGGCCGCGCTCATCCGTGATGTGCAGGAGCGGCTCTGCGCCGGCACGCTCGGCCCTGACGAGGGATTTGCGATTCAGGAGATCGCCACCCGCTGTGAAACCATGGCGGACCACTGTACCAACATCGCCGAGCAGGCGCTCTACAGCGCAACCGGGAAGATCGTCCGGCACATGGCCGGTCGATGGCAGGAAGTCGAGTTGGACAAGCTCGGCGGCGGCGAGTGATCTCCGCCTCGCTCGACAGGGGCCGGCCTGCCGTCCTATCCTTGAGCCGACCTTGCCGAGGTAGCTCAGCTGGCTAGAGCGTGGGATTCATAACCCCAAGGTCGAGGGTTCAAGTCCCTCCCTCGGCATTCTTCCTGTGAAAGCTGAAGACTGACAGCAACAACAGCAACAGCACCGCCGATGGGCGGTGCTTGCGGTTTTGGGATGTTCAGACGCATCGCCGCCGCCGCAGGGCTGGGCCTGGTTCACGCTCCCTGCATGGCGGCCTCAATATGGTCGATCTCCTTGGGGATGTCACTGGTCAGGTTGACATTCCCGTTGGTCGTGATCACGACGTCGTCCTCAATCCGAACGCCGATCGAGCCTCCCTCGCCATCATTGGCGAGGTAGATTCCAGGCTCGATGGTGATCACGCGGCCGGGCTTGAGTGGTTCTTCCGGATCGGGGTCGTGCACATCGAGCCCGAGATCGTGGCCGATTCCGTGGATGTAGTAATCGCCGTAACCAGCCTTGTCGATGACCGCACGGGCCGCCGCATCAACGTCGGACATGCGGGCCCCCGGCTTGGCCGCGCGGATCGCCGCCTTCTGCGCCCCCAGCACGATTGAATAGATCTCGCGCTGCCGCTTCGTGAATGTGCCGCTGACCGGATACGCACGGGTGATGTCGCAGGCGTACCCATCGACCATTGCACCGAAATCGATCAACACAACCTGGCCATCCTCGAGCGTGGCGTCCCGCTCCGGCGGGGGGGCGGAGTAATGTAGCACGCACGCGTTCATCCCGGTAGCAACGATCGGGTTGTACGCCCCGCCCCCGGCGCCGCCCGACCCGCCCGGGCAAAATGCGCCGTTGTCCTCAAAGGCTCGCTCCAGAGCGCGCTGAACGTCGAGTTGCTTCACGCCCGGACGAATCGCCTTCATGGCCGCTTCGTACCCCGCCCTGGTCGCCGCCGCCGCCCGCTTCATGACCGCGATCTCAGCGGCGCTCTTGATCGATCGCATCCGGCTGAGCAGCATGGCCTCATCATCGATCCCGCATCCCGGGATCTTGGCGCAGATCTGCTGGAATACCTCCAGATCCGGCGTGGCCGGGGCCGTGTACGGCCCAAAGCGGTGCAGACACGCCAGCCGCTTGGTCCTGACCGCTGCGCGCGTCAGCAGGTTCGGCAGGGACCACGTCCGCATCACCGTCTCGAACCCTGTGCTGGCCTTGAGCTCGGCCGAAATCTCCGGGCGAATGCCATCCCATCGCTGCAGTTCGGGATCGATCGGCCGAAGAAAGAGCACGATCCGCCGTCGTGGGTCAGGAGACGATGGGTCGAAAAGGACCGCCGCACCGGGCTCATCGTCGATGCCGGTCAAATACAGGAAGTCCAGGTTCGGCCTCCAGCGGCCCAACTCCGGCGCGGCGTGCGAGCCGGCGTAGACGATCCCCGCTCGCGCAGCATTGCCGGCGGATCCCTTCAGCGCGCGCAAAACCTTTTCGCGCCGCGCCTGGTACTCCGTCAGCGGAATGCCAAGACGTTCGCCGCGGGCTGCCTTGTTTCCGACGCTGCGCGCCCTGCTGGTGGCCGCCTGATTCTTCGACGTGTTTCGCTTAGCCATGCGGCGAGGATAGGCGTTCGCCGGCCCCGGCGGTCAGGGGCAGCCGCCGAACCAGCAGTCCAGGAACATCAGCAGATCGAAGACATCGACACCGGGCGTGCCGTCCAGATCCGCCGCTTCGTCGGAGGCGAACCACACGTCGAGGTACGCCAACAGGTCGAAGACATCGACGGCCGCGGGAGAGTCGTCCGTCAACTCGCATAGGCATGTTGGTGCAGGCGGCTCGTAGATCTCCGCCCGCATCCACATCGAGACCACCGCCCCATCGTCAAAGGGAATCGCCGGGTTGGGCAGGATTGGGGTGTTGAAGGTATTGAATCGCATCCATGTGCCGACCGTGCTGTTCCATTCCCACCGTGCGTAGTACGACGCCTCTCCTGAGTGCGCGACGTTGATATCCACTCCGGCAACGTGAAAAAGGAGCGGCTCGGTCAGAAAGGCGGCCGTCGATCCCGAGTGCGATGGCTCCTGGAACATGACTTCCTGCCCGTGGTCGTACCCTTCGAAGCCAGTCAGTTCGACCTGGCCGTCCGTCGCGGTCGTCACGGTGATGTCGTCGATCCAGACTTCATAGGGGCCCGTCCCGTCCAGCGGGGCGAAGCGGATGTGCTCCAGCGTGCCGTCGGTCCCTTCTAGAAAGTGGTTGGCGGTCGCGCCGGCGAAGCCCAGGATCGGGTCAAAGGCAAGGTTCCACGTGAACTGCTGCCACGTGCCATCCACGAAGAGCAACTGCCCGTCCCGGTTGACCCACTCGATCCCCCCCGCGTCCCCGCCGTTGGCCCCGACCGGCACATCCATCCCTGTCTCGCGGAGGCCGATGGAGACGAAGATCCCTTCCTGGGCCACGGCAGCTGCCGGCAGCGACATGCAGGCGGCCAGCACGAGAGTCGAGGGCTTCGATGCAAGCATGAGAGTGCCTCCTCTTCTTGGGGTTGCGGGATTTCGGCCCAGAATACAGGCAGGACCTCCCCTACGCAACCCCCTTTACGGGGGCTGCCAGGCGTCAAGAGGCAAAGGCAATGGTCTACGCCGCCGTCGGTGCGGCTTCGCTCACGAGCAGATTCCGCCCATAGTCGCCCGGCCCGAAGAGGTGCGCGTGCGCGAAGTCGATCGCAACGGTCACCTGCTGACCCGGCGCGATCTCCTCCGTCGCGGCCACACGGGCGACCAGCTTAGAACCGGTCGGTGTCACGAGAAAAACGTCCATGGCATCCCCCAATGGCTCTGTGACCGTGACGGTCGCGACCATCGAGCCCTCCCCGGCTCTGGCGGTTCCGTGTGAGCCATTGCCAGACACCGCGCCACCCGCCACCTCGCCCGTCGCGCCACTCGCCGCGACTGGCAGGGCCTGCGGCCGAACTCCGAGCACGACCTCGCCCGTGTGCGATCCAACCGTTCGCGATGCATGCTCGGGCAGGTGAAGGCACGCGCCCTCACTTCCGTCTTCGCCAAGCTCGACGAAAACGAGCGCCTCGCCACGGCGTTCGAGCCGCCCATCGAGGAAGTTCATCGGCGGCGAGCCGACGAACGAAGCAACGAACCGGTTTGCCGGCCGGCGATACACCTCCAGCGGCGAGCCCTGCTGCTGAATGACGCCGTCGCTCATCACGACGATGCGGTCGCCGAGCGTCATCGCCTCTTCCTGGTCGTGCGTGACGTACACAGTCGTCGTCTTCAGCCGCATGTGCAGCGACTTCAGCTCCGCCCGCGTCGTGACGCGCAGCTTGGCGTCAAGGTTCGAGAGCGGCTCATCAAAGAGAAACGCCTTTGGCTCGCGCACGATCGCCCGCCCCACCGCCACCCGCTGCCGCTGCCCGCCGGAGAGCTGCCGCGGCTTGCGGTCCAGCAGCTTCTCGATCCCCAGGATCCGCGCCGCCTCATCCACGCGCTGCCGGATCTCCTCCTTCGGCACGCGCCGCAGTTTGAGCGCGAAAGCCATGTTCTTCTCGACCGTCATGTGCGGATAGAGC
>CAYWRO010000111.1:0-8048 GCA_964460345.1 uncultured Phycisphaeraceae bacterium
CGCAACCCCCCCGCCCCCCCCGCCTCCCCCGCCCCCCCCGCCCTGCGCGAGCTTCTCCAGCGCCAGCGCGAGCCGCCGGTTGAAGGACTCCTTGCGCAAGCTGCCGACAAAGACGCCGATCTTCAAGTCCGCCATGATGGTCGCTCCTTTTCTTACGCTTTACGCTGGTGGGGGGGAGGGGGAGAGGAGGGGGGGCGCGGGTTCGATGCTTCCCGGAGTGTCAACGATACTCGACCGCGAGGGGGAATGGACAGTGGACAATGGAAATGGAGAACGGGAGCGGCCTGTCGGGGGACGCCGCTTGGACGGATCCCTCTCTCGGGCTCTCTGCGTCCCCCTTTTGCTTCACGCCACCATCGACCTCGCCGGCCCTGCGCCCGTCGTCCTGCTCTCTTTCGTCCTCGCCTCGGGGCCGCCCGTGCCCGGCAGGCGCACCGAGATTTCCGTGCTCTGGCCGCTCGCCAGCCCGCCGCGGACGGCGACGATGTGATAGCAGAGCGAGCGCGTGCCGAAGGGGACGGTGCGGTCGATGAAGGTGCGGCGTCCGCCGACGCTGGCGAGCAGCACAGCGCGCTCCGCGCCGTCGAGGCGGCGATAGATGAGGAAGTTGACGCCGCCGGCCCGCGAGCCGCTCCACGTCAGTTGGACCGCGCCGTCGCTGCCGCGGATGTCGGCGCTGCGGATGATCGGCGTCTCCGGCGGCCTGGACGGCGCGGCGCTGCGCGGCGCGGGGATCTGGGCGTCGGTGTAGACGGCCCGGTCGTCGGTGGCGAGGGCCTGGCCGCGGATCGTCGCGATCAGCCCCGCGCCGAAGCGCATCAGCTTCTTCATCGCCTCGCGATGCGTCTGCGCGGCCGTCCGCGCCGCCTGCTCGAGCGCCTCGCGGTCACGGCGTGCGGCGTCCGCTTCCTGGATGAGCAGGTCGAGCTGCTGCGTCTGCGCAGCGCTCAAGCCGATCGACGGCGCGCTGGCGCTCCAGACCGGCAGATGGTTCGCGTAAAACGCGAGCGCGCCGTCGAGCGTTTCGGGGACGAGGCGGGTGGACATCGCAAACTCCGAATGATGAGTGATGAATGAGAGATGAGCGGTTCGTCCAGCACCAACGGTGCGCATCAGCTTCAGCCCAGGGCATCGCCCTGGGACCAGTGAGCGACCATGTCGCGAGCCCTGAAAGGGCGGCTCAGGTCGGTTGCCCTTGAGCCGCCCCTTCAGGGCTCGGCCACAGGCGCGAGAGGTGGAAAATCGCCGTCCACGCACCCAGGGCGTTGCCCTGGGCTGAAGCTGATGCGCACCGTTGGTGCTGGGGAGAGCGTCGTCATGCCAGGAGACCAGAATGTTCGACGACACGCCTTTGATTTGAGCGGTGCAGCCGTGCGGGCGTTCATGGGCCCGCCGCTCTCTCCAATCGGCCCGCGCCCAGCGCAACTTCAGCCGCGGCCGCCGCAACCCCGCGTGAGATCGCGATGTTCCCGCCCGCGCCTCCCCCAAACGCGGGTGCGACCGCCGCAATCGCGGCCGCGCCCGCCTCGCCCGCAGCCGCGATCGCGCAAAAACCGCGTGCGAGCGGCGCACACACGCGTGCGATTGCACCAATCGCACGCGCGGGCGCACCAGACGCACACGCGCGGGCCACGCCCGCAGCCCGCTTCGCAACGGCAGGAGCCCGCGCAACCGCGTGAGCACGCCCCCGAACCCGGGAAGGCGTCTGCAGATCGCGGAAAGCGGGGGGTGCGGGGGGCTGCAAGCCCCCTGCATCGCAAAGGCGCGAAGGTCACTGGACCTCATAGATGACCACGGTCTGATCCTCGGCGTCCGCAAAGATGGGCGCTTCGCGAGCGCCGGCGAGACCACCGTTGCGGATGAAAGCGTACGGCTGTTGATTAATCCGGACCGTCTCCCGCCCGCTCGGCAAATCAATAACGCGGATCCAGCGGCCGTTGCGCACCGCCAAGGCATTGCCGTGGTCCATGCCGACGGCGGTCATATCCCAATCTTTGTAATCGGTGCCCATCGGAGACACACGCCACGCCACGCCAGCCGGACTCCAGGCGTACACGACTCCCCTGCGGCCGCCGGGGAGCACCATTGGATAAAGTGGCGTGGTGGCGAAAACGACAGTGTCATCGTTGGAGCCGAGCAGGCTCGCCCGCGCCATACCGTCGCCAAACGGCGGCGTTCTGGTTTTTATGCGGCGCAGCTGATTGTCGTAGATACGAGCACCACGAGAGGTGCAATGCACTAGCCAATCGTGAGCGGGAAGATGCTGCAGCACCCCCCGGCTATACCCGCTGATCACCTCCGCGACGATGGCTTGCTCGTCCCGGTCGTACAGACGGAGCCTTCGATCATCCGAAGCCACCGCGACACGGCCGGGGGCTCCCGTGAAGGCGACGGCCCAAATCGATCGGCCCGGAAGCCGGTCCTCGCTCATCCTCTCGCCGGACAGACGGTCAAACACAGCCAGGTCGCCGTGCTCGTTGCCGACCGCCACGAGCCCCTCACTGACGGCCATACACGTCGGGAACGAAATGCGACGGCTCCACATTTGTGCCGCCGTGGGCGTAACGCTCCAGCACTCGACGCCGAATGAGGTCAGGACGTAGAGGCGATTTCCCCCGTCATCCAGCGCCACGGCGTCTACCGGCGCGATCAGCCTGATGCGGGCCAGTTCACGAAGGGAGCCTTCGAGATCTGTGGAGGTGGGCAGCGATGTGACGCCGGACAGCGGCGAGGCGCATCCCTGGATGAGGAGAAACAAACCGACAATCGTGTATCGGAGCAGCATGCTGACTTGAGCGCAGTGGAGGCAGCTTGGTTCACGCAACAAAGCAAAAAAGAGCGCCCTGACGTCGCCCGTCCGCCCGCTCTGCCGCTCGCTTTGCGTGCATCCGGACGCCCTCTGGACGCAGTGTACCACAAGCGCGATCGGGTGTGGGGCAGCGGGCGGCCGGGCGGACGGAATTGTATTGGGCTGGCGCCGCTCCGGATGGGCCTTGCGGGGCGGGGCGGTGCTGGTGACCGGGCGGTCAGCGGTTCCGTCAGGACGATGGCGGCAGGCCGCGGGCGCGCGCCAGCCGCTCTCGCAGGGCGACCACGTCAATGCCGAGATAATCGTGCAGCCGTTTGAGCACCTCCTCGGGCCAGCCGGTCTCTTGCAGCCAGGCGAGGCGAAGTTGTTCCCACTGTTCTGCCATCGGTGGTGAGCCGTCGAGGGACGGCGCATCATCCTCGCCGTATTGCGTGTTGCAATCGGGGCAGATCCAGTCGAATCGGGCGAAGCCGCTCTGGACGCCCTCCTCGTCCGGATCGCCGCCCGCCTCGTACGGCGGACCGAGACTCGCATCGTACTCATACGCACAGACCGGGCAGACGAACGCGCCGCGCGGCGTGCGATGCATCTCGATGATCTCGCCAGTGAACAGTCGCAGTTTCAGTGGATTCATTTGTCCCTCTGCGAACTCTGCGCCCCCCCGCGCCCTCTGCGTTGAAATATTGTGCGCCCGAAGCGGGCTTCTACACGCGGAAGATCGACCCCATCTTCTTCCCAATCATCACGCTCGCGCCCACCAGTGTCACCGCCAGCAGGGCCATCCCCCAGACGCCCATGGCGCTCGCCACATAGGGCCCATCCCCCAGCCGGTTCAGGAGGGCGTAGATCGCCTTCGTGATCGGGAAGTGTTGCTCCTGCTGGGCGAGGATGAGGGAGTCCGAGACTTCGAGCATGGCGAAGCTGAAGGCCAGCAGCGCGCCGGCGATGATGTTGGCCGTGACGAGGGGGAGGATGACCTTGCGGACGGCGGTGAGGCGGCTTGCGCCGAGGTTCATCGCGGCCTCTTCCAGTTCGCCGCTGGTCTGCTCGAGCCCGGCGACGGTCGCGCGGACGATGTAAGGCAGGCGGCGGACGGCGTAGGCGATGACGAGGAGGGGGATGGGGTTCGGGCTGACGCCGAAGACCGTCACCACGCCGTAGAGCGGGTTGGGGATGGAGACGCTGCCGAGCCCGAGCCGGTGCAGCGGCAGGAAGAACGCGGCGAGGTTTGCAGCGAGGATCGTCAAAAGGATCCAGGCGATCACCGTCCACAGCGACAGTGAGCGCCCGCGCCAGCGCAGCCAGAACTGAACGGCGGCGAGTGGGAGGCCCATCACCAGCAGCACTGCGAGCACGTGGACGGCGCGGCCGACGATCGGCGTGCCGGTTTCAACGTGCACCAGGTCCTGTGTCAGCGTCATCGCGACGTAGCCGAAGGCGAGGACGAGGCCCGGGACGGCGAGCGGCATCATGCACAGAGCGTCGAGCACGCCGCGGCCCTTGATGGTCGTGCGGACGATGAGGTAGGCGACGAGGATGCCGATGACGATGTCGAGGAGGACCGCCATGGTCGCGAGTTTCAGCGACATGGTGATGGCGTTGAAGGGCATCTCGCCGGAGAGAGCGATCTGGAAGTTGTGAACCGTCCACTCCGTGGGCAAGACGGAGTCGTACCACTGGCCGGGCTTGGTGAAGGCGGTGAGGATGACGCCGATGTGGGGGAGGAGCGCGAGGAAAGTGACGAGTGCGAAGGCGGCGGTTACCGCGAGGCCGCGCGAACCGGTGAGGGTTGCTTCGCCGCCGGAGCGCGACGCCTTCGAGTACATCGCGTGGCCGCGGCGGCCGAAGATCGAGCGGCCGACGATGTAGATGAGCAGCGCCGCGGCGAGCAGGATGACGGTGAGGGCGTACGGCTGGGCGCTGGTCTCGACCTCCTTGAGGCCGAAGAAGATCTGCGCGGGCGTGATGTCCTTGAAGTCGAAGACGAGCGGCGTGCCGAGCTCCGTGAAGCTCCAGATGAAGACGATCGTCGCGCCGGCGAAGAGGCCCGGGCGGATGAGCGGCAGCGTGATGCGGAAGAAGCGCTTGAAGGGGCCCGCGCCAAGGTTCTCGGCGGCCTCGTCGAGCGCGGGGTCGAGATTGGCGAGGGCCGCCGTGGCGTTGAGGTAGATGATGGGGTAAAGGTGGAGCGCCTCGACGATGACGACTCCCAGGAATCGCCCATCGATCAGATTGAAGGGAGGGGGGGCGCCGTGGAACGGGTTGCCGAGGAAGTCGATGTCCGTGCCGAGCAGGGCGTTGATCGCGCCCTGGCGGCCGAAGAGCATCTGCATGCCGATCGCGCCGACGAAGGGAGGCAGAATCAGCGGCGTGAGGATGAGCGCGCTGAAGAGCCCCTTGCCGGGGAACTTCGTGCGCGCGGCGAGCGCGGCGAGGGGCAGAGAGATGACCAGGCACAGGAGCGTTGTGAGCGTCGCGACCTTGAGCGCGTTGAAGAGCCCCTTGCGCAGGGCGGGGTCCTCAAAGGTGATGAGGATGTGGTCGAGCGTGAAGCCGCGGCCGGTGGCGACATCCTCCGCAAACGCGCCGCGAACGGTGAGGAGGATCGGGTAGATGAGGAAGAGCCCGAGCGTAAGGAGGAGCGAGCCGAGGAGGATGTAGCTGGTGGTCTGGCGCGGGATGAGGCGGCGCGGGGGCCTGGCCAGGGCAGGTTGCGCGAGTGCGGGCTTCGGGGAGGTCGGCGGCGGCATGGAAGCAAGGGTAGCCGTGGAACGCCGACTTCCAGCCGGCTCTCGCGGCACGGCCTTCGCTCAGGCCGGCTGGAAGCCAGCGGTCCTTACGGACACCCCTCGAACCACGCATCCAGGTAGGCCAGCAGGTCGAAGACGTCCGTTGCGCTGCTGTCGTCCACATCCGCCAGGCAGAGGTGGCGAAGCGTGAAGGTGTGCGGGTCGCCCGCGGTGCCATCGCCGTCGCCGTCGAGGGAAAGGCCGCCGTGCACACCCGTGATGCCCGCGCCGAGCGTGACCGTGACGGCGTCGTTGGCAATGCCCGCGGGCAGATCGATCTGCATCAGAGGCGTGCCAGTCCCGGAAATCACCGCACCGGCGATCGAGCCGCTCGCCGCGCTCGTGAGCGTGACATCCGCATCGGTGAAGTTCACGGGCTGGTCGAAGGCAATCTGAATGGTGCTGATCGGCGCACGGGCGTAAAGGACGTCGTCCGGCTCGCGCGACGGTGCATGCAGGAGCACGCGCGGACCGGACGGCGGCGGCGGAGCGGTGACGTTGATCGCGATGTTGTCGACGAGATAGCGTCCGCCCCACGTTCCGCCGGAGGGCCGCGACGCTGCGATCGCAACGTGGAACCGCCAGCGCCCGATGGAAAGATTGGGATGTTCATCCCCTCCGAGCGCCGGCGTGAAGTCCTCAGCCGTAAGCCCCGTCTGCACCAGCGTGGTCCAGGTCGAACCGAGGGTGGCGGTGGCCGTCGGGTGCTTATAGAAAACAGTGGGATCATCCAGGTTGCGAAGCTGGAACTCATAGACAATGGTGCTGCCAAAGGTCGCTCCCGGGATTGAAAAGCCCCTGACATCGGCTCGGAAGTCGAGCTGCTGAATGGGACCGAGCGCGGCGGCATCCCACGTATCGCCGCCGACCGAAACGTTCAGGATCGCCAGGCTCTGCCCCATGGTGAGTTCGGCCTCGAGTTGAACGGCATTGCCCGGGTTCCCGCCCGGCACGATGCTGACGTCGACCTCCGGATCACCAAAGCCGAAGTCGGTGCCTCCGGCCATGAAGTGGCCGGCAAGGGGTGACGGATCGAAGTCCTCCACCGTGAAAGGCTGCCCGAGTGCAGCCGCGGCAAGCGAGAATGCCGCAGCGAACGAAAACCACCTCGTGATTCTGGCCATCGACTGCTCCTCTTCCAAACTGTTTCCTTCCAACATAAGGGTTGTCAGGCCGTTTGCAAGAGCGAATGTGCGAGGGGGCGTCGCGCGTGTACAAAAAAGCCGCATCCCTGTGGATGCGGCCTTCAGACGGATCTCTACGGGAATTCTGTGCGGCTCAGCCCACGGTTTCCGCCGCGAACAGGTCCGCGAACTTGCGCTCCTGGCGCTTCTTCCATTCGCCGCGGTGGTAGGCGTCGCTGGTGAGGATCGGGAAGAGGGCGGTCAGTTCGCCGTAGACCATCTGCTCGTGGACGACGTCGACCTTGCCCCAACTGCACGCCTCGCGGAGTGTGGAGCCGGAGAGCGCGCCGTCGCGGCTGTCGGCGACGGTGAGCTGGATGGCGTACTTGTGCATCGTGATGGCGTCGGTGGCGCGGAGGTCGGCCCCCTTGGCCCCGCCGCCGCGCTCCGCGAGGAGTTCGGCCGCGACGACGATGTCCTGGGCGAAGTTCTTGGGGACGCCGCCGCCGAGCATGAGAAGCCCCGTGTCGCCCGCGGCGAGCTTGATGTCGGTGAGTTCCTTAAAGTCCTTTCCGGAGTCGAAGCTGACTGCCGGGCGGCCCTGCTCGGCCCGCTCCGTCTGGTGCAGGACGATGCCGAAGCCGGCGGAGCAGTCGCTCAGCGCCGGGACGAAGATCGGCACGCGCTTCTTGTAGCAGGACAGGACGATCGACTCGTTCTTCGGGTGGTTCTTCGCGAGGTACGCGCCCATCGCGTCGATCAACTCGCGCGACGAATACGGGCGGGCCTCGAGAGAATCGAAGATCTGCTTGGTCGTGTCATCGCAGGCGCGGAGTTCTTCCTCGTCGATGTACGTGTCGTAGATGCGATCGATCATGAGATCGCGCAGGGTCTTGTCGTCGACCGGCGGGGCTTCCGGCGAGCCCGGCGCGATGTAATGCCGGAAGCCGAGCCCCTCGAAAAAATCCTGGTCCACGATGTTCGCGCCCGTCGAGACGATCGCATCGACCATGTTGTTCTCGATGAGCGTGATGATCGCCTTCTTCAGCCCCGCGCTCACGACGGAGCCAGCCAGCGTCAGGACGACGCCACAGCGCGTGTCGGCGAGCATCATCGAATAAATGTCCGCCGCGCGGGCGAGCGTGCGCGACGAGTAAGCCATCTGGCGATACGCCTCCACGATCGGCCGGGCGTCGAAGCGCGTGATGTCCACATGCTCGATCGGCGTGGAAAGCAGGTCCTGGCGGGTCCATTCGGTTGTGGTCATGCTGACCTCCAATGAGTGGCCACGTCCCCCCTTGGCCGCTGGCTGGAGTCGATGCCCGC
>CAYWRO010000111.1:8148-9367 GCA_964460345.1 uncultured Phycisphaeraceae bacterium
ACCCCAGCAGCAGCACCTCGTACACAACCGTCGCCCCGCCCGGCACATTCAGGTGCCCCTCCGGCCCGTACGCCAGTTCCGGCGGGATCGTCAAACGTCGCAGCCCGCCGACTCGCATCCCCGGCAGACCCTGGCGCCAGCCGCGGATCAGCCTGTCCAGTTCCAGCGTCACCGGTTGGCCACGGGTATAGGTGGTATCAAAGGTTGCGCCGTCCGGCCCGACATCGTCGTCGGCCACGCGTCCAACGTAGTGCACCGTGATCGTCACGCCCTCGCTGGCCAGCAACGCAGGCCCCTGCCCCTCGCGCAAGTCTTCGATGACGAGTCCCCCCGCAAGCGTGACGCGCTCCACCGGCTGCGGCGCGGCGGTCTCCATGACCTGGCCGGCGCTGCTTGCCCCCTGCGAGGCGGGCTCATCGGCCGCATCGCCGTTGAGCGGATCCGTGTTCGGATTCACGCGCTGATCGGCCTCGGAGATCTCGATCGGCTCCGGCCGGTCCTCCGCCGCGGCGGGCCCGGATCCGCACCCGGCGAGCAGCGCGGCGGAAGCCGTCGCCAGCACGCCGCCGATCCACCGCCAGGCCCGAGACCGTTCGATCATGCCCGATCGTTGGCGGGCCGGGCGGACGCGGCCACTACAATTCATTCAGATGGGTGGATCTTCGGACAATCGGCCGGTGATCGGCGTGACGATGGGCGATCCAGTCGGGATCGGGCCCGAGGTGATCGTCAAAGCGCTCGCCGATCGCACGCTGTGGGGTGGCGTCGGCGGCAGCGCGGCCGGCAGGAGCGCCGCTGAGGGCGCCGCCGGGTCCGCCGCGGAAGGCGGTGCGCGATTCTTCATCTTCGGCCTCGCCTCGTCGCTGGAAGCCGCCGCGGAACGCGCCGGCATCCGCCCGTACTGGTGGCGAATCGTCCACGGCTCCCCTCGACTGGACTCGGTCGGGGCCCACGATGTGGTGGTGCTGGACTACCCGGAGTTCGCCGACCCCGCCGAGCACGGGCGGGCACGCTCCGGCATTGTCGGGCAGGGCGACAGGGCGCTCATGCCCGGGCCGAGCGAGTGGGGCGGTCGCACTTCGCTGCAGTGGGTGGAGGACGCCATTCGTGCGGCGCAGAAAGCGCCCGGCGAACTGGGCCGCATCGATGCGATCGTCACGGCGCCGATCAGCAAGATGTCCTGGAACCTGGCCGGCGCGAAGCGGTTTCCAGGCCACAC
>CAYWRO010000112.1:0-8929 GCA_964460345.1 uncultured Phycisphaeraceae bacterium
CGGGCGGGGGGGGGGCGGGGCGGGGCGCGCCCCCCCCCGCCACCGCGGTGCACAAGACCTATCCGGTCGAAGAGGTCGCGCGGCTTGTCGGCGTCGACCCCTCCACGATCGAGCGCTGGGGCAACCTCGGGCTCGTTCTCTCGGCGGCGGGCCGGTACGACTTCCGCGACATCGTCTCGCTGCAGACGGTCGCTTCGCTCGTTCGCCGCGGCGTGAAGCCGGAGGACATCCACCGCTCGCTCACGAGCCTTGCGGATGTTCTGCCGGGCACGGAGCGTCCGCTGGCGCAGTTGCAGATCGTTGCGGGCGAATCCGGTGAACTGCTGGCGCAGGTGGGCGAGGCGCTGATTGCGCCGGATGGGCAGCAGATGTTGCCGTTCGACCAGGCAGCGCCGGAGGCGCCCGCCGCGCACGGCGCGGCCACGGTGGAACTCAAGCCCGAGTTTGTCGATGCCCCCGCGCCGGTGCGGTTCGCCGCGGCCGTGCAGGAGGTATCCGCGCCGGCGCAGGATGATCCGGAGACGCTGCTGGAGCGCGCGGTCTGGCTGGAGGAAGAGGAGCGCTACGACGAGGCCGCGGCGGTCTGCCGGCGCGCGATCGTGGCGGACCCGCGCCGCGCGGAGGCGTATTTCAATCTCGGCAACATTCTGCGGATGATGGACCGCGCCCGCGCCGCCGAGGAGATGTACCGCATGGCGGTCGCGCTCGAGCCGACCAACTCGCTGGCACTCTACAACCTCGCCGACATTCTCGAGGAGTTCGAGGAGTATGGCGAGGCGATCGAGGCGCTCGGCGAAGCCGTTCGCCTGGACCCGACCTTTGCCGATGCGCACTTCAACCTGGCGACGTGCCTCGAGCAGGCCGGCCGCCGCGCGGACGCCGCGGTGCACTGGCGAGCCTACCTGCGGCTCGATCCATCCAGTGAATGGGCCCGCGTCGCGCGGCGACGGCTGACCGGGTGAACGCGTGGCTCACGCGCCTGTCAGAGCCGCGACTGTAAAGGAGCGGTGGACGTGCAAGTGCGCTCGGGTGCTCTTGCTCAGAGCCGCGACTGTAAAGGAGCGGTGGACGGCAAGTGCGCTCGGGTTGTCTTGCTCGGAGCCGCGACTGTAGAGGAGCGGTGGGTGTGCAAGTGTGCTTGGATGCTCTTGCTCAGAGCCGCGAATGTAAAGGAGCGGGGGGTGTGTCGTCGCTTTCGATGAACACTGGGAGGGTTGTGGACGCCAGTCGTCTCTTGTCGGAAATAGGCGACTGAGAAGCTGGAGGCACAAGGACGTCCGCCGCTTCCTGACGGGCGCGGCTCTGAGTGCAGGGGCGCGGCTCTGAGCGCGCGGGCGCGGCTCACATGGGCGTGCGAATTGGGCGAGTGTGAAGCTGGACGCACAAGGATGTCCACCGCTTCCTGACGGGCGCGGCTCTGAGCTCGCGGGCGCGGCTGGCGTTGCGCCCGTTTACTTCTCCGCCTGCGCCAGTTCGCGGCAGTGCGCGCACCAGAGCACGGGAGGGCCGAGGGCGGCGGTTGCGGCTTGCTGTTGTCCCGTGTGTTCGGGTGGCGGCAACTGCCTCAGGCGGCTGAGCATGCGCTCTTGATACTGCTCGTGGTTGAGGACGTAGTCCGGGTTGCCGGTCACGCTCTGGTACTTTGTGCTCAGGAGTTCCTGGATCTGCTCGATGCGCGACTCGGGGTAGGGGTGGGTCGAGAGAAACTCCGGCGTTTGGGGCGAACCGGCGGCGCGCATCAGGATCTGCATCACGCCGAGCTGGCCTGCCGGGTCGTATCCGGCGCCGGCCATGTACTGCATGCCGAGCCAGTCCGCCTCGAGCTCTTCCTCGCGCCCGTACTTGAGCAGCACGACGTTGCCGCCGATCGCCACCGCGGGGACGGCGTACTGGCCGATCTGGCGGAACTGGCTGTCCTCATCGGCGGTGCCGACGGCGATCGCCAGCCCGGTCATCAGCACATTGAAGGGGATCTGCTTGCTGATGCGCTGGTTGCCGTGCCGCGCCATGACGTGGCCGATCTCGTGCCCCAGGACGCCGGCCATCTGGGCTTCGTTCTCGAGTTGCTCGGCCAGGCCGCGGGAGAAGAACACCTTCCCGCCGGGCAGGGCGAAGGCGTTGATGACCTCGGAATCAAGCAGGGTGAACTCCCATGGAAGGTCCGGCACATCGGCATGGGCCTGTTCCAGCGCCACCTCTTTGAGGCGATGGCCCACCTCGGAGACGTACTCCGTGGCAACGGGGTCGTTGACCGGGCCGCCGTACTGGTCGGTGAACTGCGGTCCCGCCTCCAGCGCCATGGCGCGTTCCCATTCCCAGGACTGGAACGTGAACGTGGACTCACCCGTTGCCGGGTTCGTCGAGCAGCCGGCGGGGGCGGCCGCGAGGGTCGCCATGGCCGCGGCGGAGAGGAAAGAGCCGAGTGCGCGGCGGGCAGAGGCAGTGAAGATCGCGTGGAGCATGTGTACCTCCCGGTTTGTTTTGCAGGCCCTGGGCCCGTGATGAAGTCTACACGTCGTCGCGCGGGGTGCTCCCCTCTTCCCCGCTTTCACGGGAAGCGGGTCGTACACTCCGGCAGTGCCGTCCGTTCCCGCCAATGCCGACTCCGCATCGCCGCCCGCCGATCACCCGGCGTGGGACGCGGCGGACCTGCGCGATCCCCACCGCGCGGCCGACAAGCAGGAGCGAATTGGGCGGATGTTCGCAGCCATCGCCGGGCGGTATGACCTGAACAACCGCCTGCACTCCTTGTGGCGCGACCAGGCGTGGCGCCGCTTCGCGGTGCGGCAGGCGAGCCTGCGCGGGGGGGAGCATGTGCTCGACGTGGCGTGTGGGACGGGCGACCTGACGGAGCGCTTTGCGCGCGCCGATGCGACGCCGGGGCGCATTGTCGGGCTGGACTACACGCGGCGCATGCTGACGGTGGCGCGGCAGAAGCGGCGGCGGCTGCCGCGGGAGATCGCGGCGCGGATCGAGTACGTGCAGGGCGATGCGCAGCAGCTTCCCTTTGAGGATGCTTCGTTCGACGTCGTGTCGATCGCGTTCGGCATTCGCAACGTGCAGGAGCCGGCGCGCGCGGTGGGGGAGTTTCGCCGCGTGCTTCGTCCGGGCGGGCGGCTGATCATCCTGGAGTTTGCCGAGCCGTCGCTCGCGCCGGTGCGCTGGTTCAACGACCTGTACTGCCGACGCATCATGCCGGTGACGGCGACGCTCATCAGCGGCGATCGATCGGGGGCCTACAAGTACCTGCCGCGCTCGGTGAGCACCTTCATGACCCCGGCGCAAATGGCAGCATTGCTGCAATCATCGGGCTTTTCAGCCATTGATGCGCAACCGCTCACCCTGGGCATCTGCGTCTGTTATCGGGCCGAAACGCGGGGCGAATGACGCAGGTTTGCGCTTCCTGCGTGATCTGCTACGTCCGAGAAGTAGGGACCCGCGCCCCTTTCACGCTTTCCCGCCTCCCAATTCGATACTGACCAAGCGTGAAACGCGGTTTCTGGGTGCCACTGTAAGCACCCGCTGCGGTGAGTCAATCGTGCGATGCGAACTTTTCGCGCAGGGAAGATGGAGGCAATGCGAACCATGACGACGGAAACTACTCAGGAACGGTTCTTTGAAGTGCTGATCGCGGGGGATCGCCCCGCGGCACGCAAGCTCGTGCAGGAGAGTTTGCGCGCCGGGGCGACACCCGAGACGCTCATCACGGACCTGTTCTGGCCCACCTTTGAAACACTTGAGCGGCTGTACCGCAGCGATCAGCTCACCCGGCTGTGCCATCACACGGCGACGCGCCTGCTGCGCGTGCTGGTGGACCAGAACGCAGGGACGCTGGAACTCAACGGCAGCCGCGGCCGGCGCGTGCTGGCGTTCTGCGGACCGTGCGAAGCGGAGGAACTGGGCGCGCAGATGGCCGTCGACCTCCTGGAAGGGTGCGGCTTCAGCGTGACGTTCGGCGGCGGCGGCATCGCCAACGACGAGATCCTGGCCCGCGTGCATGAAGATCAGCCGGACGTGCTGCTGATGTTCGCCTCGGCGTCGCACGATCTGCCTGACATCCGCAGGCTGATCGACACGCTTCGCTCGATCGGGGCCGCGCCGCAGATGCAGATCGCGGTCGGCGGCGGCGTCTTCAACCGGGCCGAAGGCCTGGCCGAGGAAATCGGCGCCGACGTCTGGGCCCGCAGCCCGCTGGAGATGGTCGAACGGCTTGTCAACGATCCGGACCGTCGCGCCACCGCGGATCAGCGCACCGTCGGCCGCGGCCGCAGGCGGCGCTCCGCAGCGTAAAAGCCCGGTTGGCTCAACGCAGAAACCGCAGACGCCGCCCCGATCGGGGCGGCGTTTAGCTTTTGCCGAGCCGCCCGACGCAACTGGAGTACACGTCGGGTTTGAGCGCGTAAGCCTTGCGGGGGTGGGGCTCAAGGGGTGTCGGCGGCCGGGTGTTCGGATCTGATGCGTGCGTCGGTGAAGTCGGCGGCGTGGCGCCGCCAGGGGTGTTCCGGCCGGGCGCGGATGGTGACGTCGGCGGCGGGGCAGCGTTGGTGGGGGTGCTCGTGGCCGCGGCCGGAGGGTCGTCACCGTCGGCGGACGGCAGCGCCGGGGTCATCGGGTTGAGGGTGCCGGTGTTGACGCTAAGCGTGGCGTTCAGATCGGCGGCGACGGTGCGGGTCTTCTGGACCTGCTCGCGAGGCTGCGGCGCGGGGGCCGGCTCGGGCCTGCGGCGCGCGGCGAAGCGGAGGATTTCCGTTGCGGCGAGGCGGGCCTGGCCGGGGTCAGACCGGTCGCTGGCAAGGGTGACGAGGGTCTCGAGGGCGGCGGCAACGGCGGCCTGCAGTTTCTGGTCAAGGTCGGTGGGGTCGGGCGTGGTCATGGGGTGCTCCTGCATGGATTGGTTTTGTTAGGTATACACTCGGTTCAACGGGAGTGCAAGGGCGTGCCGGGCCAGAGGAACGGCTTCGGAGGGGGAGACTGACAGACAGGTGGCAGTGGGGCGGGGGAGAAATGCTGCGAAACCGGGGGTTGCGGCGTCCGGTATACTGATTTTGGATGACGCGTCGTCGCGAACGACTGTTGATTCAGGCCGCCATCGACGGTGACCGTGCCGCCGCGGAGGGCCTCATCAGGGCTCACCAGGCCTCGCTGTATGCCTACATGCTGCGGATGTCGGGTCGGCCGGATGTCGCCGAGGACATCGTGCAGGATGCGTTCGTTCGGGCGCTGACGAATCTTCACCGATTTGATTTCCGGTTCCGGTTCTCGACGTGGCTTTTCACGATTGCCAAGCGGCTTCACGTTAACGCCTGCCAGAAGCACCGGCCGGCGTACGACTCGGATGTGGTCAGCAGCCGCGAAGGCGCGTGGCGCGCGCCGGATGCGCCGACGATCGACAATGAGGTGAACGACAACGCGCGATCGGCCCTTGATGAGGCGCTGGCGTCTCTCGGTCATGAGCAGCGCGAGATCCTCGTTTTGTTCCATCAGCTCGACTGGTCGATTGCGCAGATCAGCGAGCACATGGACATGCCCGAAGGCACGATCAAGAGCCACCTGCACCGCGGCCGCCGGAAACTGCGCCGTTATATTGAGGAGCACGCCTCGCAACTCGCCCTGGTTCAGGAGGTGTGGGTGTGACGGGCGAGCATCCGCGGCAATCGGATTCACATGAGGACGACGTCGCCCGGGCCATGCGCCTGGATGTCGAGGCGCCGGACCTGACCGACAGCATTCTCGACCGCGTGTCGATGCACCGCACGTTCATCGATCGGCGGACGCGGCGCTGGTTGTGGGCGACGCGCGTGGCGATCGCCGCGAGCGTGCTGCTGGTGGCGGGCGTCATTGTCCTGGTGCATGAGCGCTACCCGCAGGTGCGTGGCGAAGCGCCTCGTCCGACGCCACTCTCCACCGTGGTGGCCGCCGCGCAGGGGGAAGCCCGGCGACTGGAAGGGCTCAGCCGGTTCGAGATTCCTGAGGCGCCTGCGCCGCGGCTGGCGGATGCGCGGCTCACCATCAGCGTGCCGGGGCCGATTGCGCCGAAGCAGCCTGCGGACGTTGTGCTCGTGACCGGCGCGGGCGAGCCGCAGACGATCGGCCTGCCGATTTTTGCCGAGCTTGCCGTCACTTCGCGCCGCTTTGCCGATGTTGCTGTCGGTGATCGTGTCGCCCTGCGAGAGCGGCTGGAGTTTCCCTCCGCCACCGAAGCGGTTCACCGCTGGGCGATCACGGCCGATGCGCCGGTGACGCCGCGGCTGCTCCGCTGGAGCGGTCCGGAGAAGGCGCCGCTGCTGCTGCAGGGGCCGATCTCCGACGAGATCCGTCTTCCCCGGTAGGGCAACGTGCTGCGAACCAAGCGTCGTGTCCTGTTGTTCGTGCTGATCGCTTGTGCGATCGTGCTTGCTCCGCGCGAGTTGAGGTTGATCTGCGCGGCCGGGTCCAGCGTGCAGGCGACGCCTGTGGAGGCGGGGGCGAAGCACCCGGTCGCGGCGGCCGCAGCGCTTCCGGCTGACCTTGAGGTCGTCATCATCATCGAGGATCTGGCGGCGCTGCGGCAGACCGCCGAGGCCGGAGCGGTGACGGCTCTCTTGAGCGAGGCGGGATTGGTCGAGCCGCTTGCTGAATCGTGGGCGATGCTCGCCGAGCGGCTCGGCTTGACCGCGGATGAGGCGATCGACCGGCTGCTCGGCCGGCGCGTTCTCCTGGCGCTGCGTCCGGGGGAGGCGCCGGCGACCTCCCGGCGCTGGACGCTGCTCAGCGATGTGGATGACGCCACGGCGGACCTGCTGCGGTCTCGCCTGGATGTTGCGCCGCGCACGGTCGTCAAGGGGCAGCAGGTGTACGCGGTGGAGGGCGGCAACCTTGACCTGGCCCTTCATCGCCGGGCTGACAATCGCGTTACGCTGCTGCTCGGTCCTTCTGATGCGCCCCACCTGCTCAACGAGCTCATCCTCGCGGTCGTCCGGCCATTGCCGGAAGAGCAGACGATGGCGCGTTCGCCCGTGCTGGATGAGTCGCGGCGGCTTGGCGCGGCCGATGTGGTGGTGCTGGCGCGAGTGGATCCTCCGCCGGAGCAGGCTCGCCCGGGCGCGCCGCACTGGGACAACTTTCTGGTTTTGAATCTTCGGCGTGAAGCGGCGGAGCCCCCTCAGAAGATGGGGGGCTTGTCGGCGCGCATCATTCTTCGCGACGCTTCGGCGTGGGAGCAGTTGGCGGGCATCACGCCTTTCAGCGATGCGCCCGTCGCCGCGGCGGGCGAGGCGCTGGTGGCGGTGCTCGAGGCGACGTCGCCGCGGGCGCAGGTTCCGGATGCCGCGGGCCCGGTTCGGGCGATTCTCTCGAATCTTGCGCCGCCGCCGGCGTTGAGCGAGCGCACGACGGGGCGGCGCGCGATGTTCGTTCTGCCGCGGGTGGATACTGGGGGGGAAGAGCCGCGGCCGGGCGTCCGCATTGCCTTTGCTGCGGAACTCGAGGGTGTTGAATCGGCGGCGCCGCTTGCCGATCGACTCATCGCCGATCGCATCGGCGATGCGGAGCGGCTGCTGGGTTCTGACACGCCGCCGCCGAGCGTATCGGTGGGGATTCCGCTTCGCAGCGTGCGCACCGAGGCGCTGCGGCTTTCCCGCGGCAACGTGGTGGAACAGATTACGGGCGGGCGGCCGGTCGTTGCGTGGACCTTTCAACCGACGCCGGGGGGCGAGGAGGAGGAGGCCGGCTGGTGCGTGCTGAGCCTTTCGGCGGCGGACCAGGATCCGGCCGCCACGGCGCGGCAAGTCGCCCAGGCGCTGGTTGCGCCGCCCGGTGATGACGCGCAGGCGAGACGGCGGTGGATGTCCGTCGGGCACATCGAGCCCGCTTCGCTCGCTGAGTCATTGGGGCAGTTGCCGGCGCTGCAGCGGCTGGTTGACGGGCTTGGCCGCGTTCGGCGGATCGAGTGGCGGCTTGAACTGACCAACTTGCTTGATGTTGAGGGGGAGGCGACGATCCGCCTCGCTGAGCCGAAGCCGCTGTGGTGAGGGTCGGCACTACGATCGCCCATGCCAGTTCTGCTCGGCGTTGATGTCGGGACATCCGCGACGAAGGTCATCGCCTGTGATGAAGGCGGGCGCGTGCTTGCCACGGCTTCTGCGCCGCACGAAATTCTTCAGGAGCGCGCCGGGTATTCCGAGCAGGATCCGCGCTGGTGGTGGCGCGCCGCGGCGGATGCTCTTCGCCAGGTGAGCGCGGCGGTGGGGGGCGCGGAGGGGATTGCGGGCATCGGACTGAGCGGGCAGATGCACGGGTCTGTGTTTCTGGATCGCGAGGCGCTCGACAATCCGGCGGTCGCCGAGCCGATCCGCCCGGCCCTGCTCTGGAACGACCAGCGCACGGCGGCGGAGTGCATGGAGATCGAAGCGGCTGCCGGCGGGCGGGCGGCGCTGCTGCGCAAGGTCGGCAACGCGGCCCTGCCGGGCTTTACCGCGCCGAAACTTCTCTGGCTGCGCAAGCACGAGCCGGAGCGGTTCAGGCGGCTCGCCGCGTTCTGCCTGCCGAAGGACTACATCCGTCTGCGCCTTACGGGTGACCTGGCGACGGATGTCGGCGACGCTTCCGGAACGCTTCTTTTTGATCCTGCCGCGAGGGCGTGGAGAGTGGACGTCTGCGAGGCGCTTGGGCTCAGCACGGGGCTGCTGCCGGCGGTTGCGGAGTCCGCCGCCGTCACGGGCCGCACGGCTGCTTACGCCGTGGCGGAGACGGGTGTGCCGGCGGGTGTGCCGGTTGTCGCGGGTTCGGGCGACAACATGACCAGTGCCGTTGGGTGCGGGGTTGTGCAGCCGGGTGAGGTCGCCGCGGTGCTGGGGACGAGCGGCGTCGTCATCTGTCATACTGACCGGCCTGCTGTTGATGATGCAGGTCCGACGCCGGGTCGCATTCACACGATGTGCGCGGCCGATGG
>CAYWRO010000113.1:0-8895 GCA_964460345.1 uncultured Phycisphaeraceae bacterium
CCCCACCCCCCCCAAGTGCGCCAGCTTCCGCCGCCGATTCCACCATCAACCCCCTGCGCGCCCTCGTCGAGGAGTTCCGCAAGACGGAGGAGAAGATCCGTCTTGGCTTGTTGGGGGGCGGAGGCCTCAAGGCGATCGAGCGGCAGCATGCGAAGGGGCGGCTGACGGCTCGGGAGCGGATCGAAAGGCTGGTGGACGACCCGAAGGCGTTCGTTGAGCTCGGGTTGTGGGCGGCGCACGGGATGTACGAGGAGTATGGCGGGGCGGCCGCAGCGGGGGTTGTCACCGGCGTCGGCGCGGTCGCGGGGCGGGAGGCGATGATCATCGCCAACGATGCCACGGTGAAGGCGGGCGCGTTCTTTCCGATGACGTGCAAAAAGATCATCCGCGCGCAGACCATCGCGATGATGGCGCGGCTGCCGCTGATCTACCTGGTGGACTCGGCGGGCGTCTTCCTGCCGCTGCAGGAGGACGTCTTCCCGGACACGGACGACTTCGGGCGGATCTTCCGCAACAACGCGGTGATCTCCGCCGCAGGGATCCCGCAGATCGCGGCGATCATGGGGTACTGCGTCGCGGGGGGCGGGTACCTGCCGGTCCTGTGCGACACGCTGCTGATGACGGAGGGGAGCGGGCTGTACCTGGCGGGTCCGGCGCTGGTAAAGGCGGCGATCGGGCAGGCCGTGAGCGATGAGGAGCTGGGCGGGGCGGAGATGCACGCGGCGGTGAGCGGGACGATTGATTTCAAAGAGAAGGATGATGAGGCGTGCATCCAGCGGCTGCGGTCGCTTGCCGCCAAGTCGCACGGCACGGCAGGCGAATGGGTCGTGCACTCGCCCTACGGCACTACCCGCCTAGTTGCTGGCATTGAGCTTGAGCACGAGGCGCCAGGCCTCGTGAGCCGTCACGACCCCGCACCTCATCGCAACGCTGAAGACGTCTACTCCATCTTCAACGACAAGCCGGGTACGCAGTACGACGTACGCGACATCGTCGACTGCGTTGTTGACACCGCAGCGCCATCTGAGACGAGCGACAAGGCGAGCTTCGGGGCGAACTTCGACGAGTATAAGAAGGAGTACGGCCCCTCGATCGTGTGCGGGTATACGACAATCGGCGGCTTTGTCTGCGGGATCGTCGCCAACCAGAAGAAACTCACGCAGCAGACGCAACCCGGCGGTCGCTCCGGTCCGACGAAGGAAACGCACATGCCGGGTGTGATCTACGCCGAGGCCGCCGACAAGGCCGCCCGCTTCATCATGGACTGCAACCAGCGGAAGATCCCGCTGATCTTCCTGCAGGACACGACCGGCTTCATGGTCGGGCGCGACTCGGAGCAGGGCGGGATCATCCGGGCCGGGGCGAAGATGGTCAACGCGATGGCCAACTCCATCGTCCCGAAGATCGTCGTGATCCTCGGCGGCTCGTACGGCGCGGGCAACTACGCGATGTGCGGCCGCGCGTTCGACCCCTTCCTCACCTATGCGTGGCCGAGCGCGAAGTTCGCGGTGATGGGTGCGAACCAGGCGACGGGCACGCTCGCCATGATCGAGGAAAAGGCCCGCGAACGCCGCGGCGAACAGATCGACCGCGAGACGCACGAGCAGATCCTCAAGGCGGTGCACGCCAGCTACACCGCCCAGCAGGACATCCGCTACGGCGCGGCCCGCGGCTGGGTGGACCGCATCATCGAGCCACACAAGACGCGAGAAGAGCTGATCGCAGCGCTGCGGATGACGGCGGGGTGGGATTACTCGCGAGAGTTTCGGACGGGCGTTTTGCAGACTTGAAGGCGAACGCAGAGGCGCGGAGGGGGCGCGGAGGGCGCAGAGATGATGCGTCACGCGAAGGGGCCAAAGGTCGCGAAGAGCGCGAAGAGGAGGGACGGTATCCTTCCCCAGCCATGCGCCGCCGCCTCTCCTCCATCCTCAAGTGGACGCTGACGACCCTGCTCGCGCTGCTGCTGGCGCTTGAGGTCGCGAGCGTGTGGTACACGTTTTCGTGGGGCCGGATCGACATCGGTCCGATCAGTGGCGGCGAACCTCTCTATACGGTGGTCTGCATCGATCGCGGCGCCTTTCTCGCTGCCAAGGCACATGTCGTTGAGGCGTGGGGCTGGGGCGTCGGCCTCGCCGACGGCTTCGAGTGCGCGCCAGTGGCGGAGCCGTGGGGAAGGGCTAACTTCGCCTGGTGGAGCTTCCGCCGCGAGATCCCGGCAAGCCCCTTCGTCGGCCCGCGCCACCTCCCCCTCACGTACCCCATCCTCGCCCTCGCGCTCCCCGCCGCCTGGCTCTGGTTCACCGACACCCGCGCTCGCCGCCGCCGCCGCGCGGGCCGCTGCCGCAAGTGCGGGTACGACCTGACCGGCCTGCCGTTGCGTTCAGCGCACACCACCGCCGCGGCGGATCGCGCATCGCCGATCTGCCCGGAATGCGGCGCCGCCTGACTCACCTTCCGCTCACGGGCACGCCGCGCCCGCGCTGACGGGGAACCAGCTGTCCAGAAACGCCGGCAGGTTGAAGACGTCGACAGCGCGTTGCGCCTCGGTCAGATGCGGACGGGTGGCATGCCCACGCCCCGCGCCCCACCGCCACCACTCGCACGCGGGACTCCGCCCGGGCCTGCGCCCTGGCGGGTGGCATGCCCCCCCTCCCTCGCACGCGGTACTCCGCGCGGGCATGCGCACTGGCGGGCGTTGGCGATCGATGGAATCCCGTCGCGGCGGTGGCGTCATCGCGATCACGAGCCCGGCGCGATCCGACCGGGCGCTGCGGGCCGGTTCCGCGAGCTTCCGCTCGCCGGCTCTGACAAACGCGAGCCGCCCCCTCACCTCCAGCCGGCTCCGATTCGCTCAGCAGACGTGTGGATGTCCCGGGCCGGCTGGAAGCCGGCGGTCCATGGCCGCGCGTGTGATGGCTGCGGCTCCTCGCGCGGGTTTTGGAGCCTTGCAAATAGTTTTTGGGGCCGCAAAAGCGATTTGAGGGGCCTGTGAAATGACTTTTGGGGCCCGTGAAATCGTTTTACGGGCCTGTGAAATCATTTTTGCGGCCCGTGAAATGATTTTTGGGGCTTGTGAAATCATTTTTGGGGCCCCAAAAATCATTTTTGGGGCCCGTGAAATCGTTTTTGGGGCCCGTGAAATCATTTTTGGGGCCTGTGAAATAGCGCTGGGCGAGGGTTATCTGACGTGCACCCGCGTTTGCAGGCCGTGAGCGGGGGTGGCCCCCCCGGGTTCGGGTGAAGAGGCTTGTCGGACGATGATCCGGTCGCGGAGCGGCGCAGCGCTGCTGCCCCTCCGCTCTGCACCAGTGCGCCAAAGAGAGAAATCTCCCATCCGGATCAAGCCGCGTGTTCGGCGCGCCGATCCTTGGCTTTGGATGGCGAAAGGGCGCACGGGAGTTTCGGCAACTCCGGTGCGCCCGCGCTGTTCTCCCATTGTCGCCCCCCCCGCCCCGCCGCAGGAGGCGACGGCGCGAAGTAATCACATGCAGGGCACGCCGCTGCTGGCGGGGAACCAGCAGTCCAGGAACGCCAGCAGATCGAAGACGTCGACGCCCTGGGCGCCATCGATGTCCGCCGCGGCGGCGCTGGCGAACCACAGGTCCAGGTACGCGAGCAGGTCGAAGACATCCACCTGGGCCGCGCTGCCGTCTGCTTCGCAGATGCAGAAGGGCTCACCGGTGCCGGGCCAAACCTCGATGGCGTCAAACATCAACGGCACCGCACCGGTATCCACAGGACCGATCCCCAGCGGCGTGAGGTGACCGTCCGGCTGGATCAGATAGGTCCACACACCGCGAACGCCGTCGCCGGAGGCAGTGCTCTGGTTCTCGTCGACGATGAAGAGGTAATCGCCCATGGCAGCCATGCCGGCGATGCTGTCTGTGATGAGCGTGAGGCCGGTGTCTAGAAGGTTGCCTGCCGGATCAACTTCATAGGAGATGACTATGTGATTGCCGCCATGGCCGACGAACAGATGTCCACTCTCAGAGGCAGCCAGGTAAGCAGGGTTTTGCAGCGGTGAAAACGTCGGGTTGAACAGCGGCACGACAAACTCGGGGTCGGTGATGTCGTATCCATTGATGCACGTGTCGCATCCACCGGAAAAGATCCCGCTGCCGCCGCCGGTGTAGAGGAATCGGTTGTCGCGTGTGATGGTCAGATCGAGAGGCGCGTCGAAGTTCGCGACGGTCTCGAGGTGAGCAAGTCGTCCGGTGGTCAGATTGACGGACCAGCGATTGATAATGTCGTCTCCCGTGCTCTGCGTGTACAGCAGATTGCGCGAGGCGTCGAACGCCATCGAACTCGACGACACACCGTTTGTCTTGATATCTGTGCGCACGAGTCGCGGGATTGCCGGCACCCACCGATAGATGTGGATGAAGTCATCGCCGATCGGCGACTCGATCACGGCCAGCAGATCATCGGACAGCCAGAGCAGCGTCGGCGCGTCACCGGGAACCGTGCCGGTATACAACGGTGTGAGTGTGGAGTTGGGATTCACCTGGAAGATGACGATCTCATCGCCAAGGGTGGTCGTCTGTCCACCGCAGACCGCCAGCAGACCGCCTCCGGGTGAGATCGATATGCCATTTGCGTGGCGGCCGACCTCAACGTTGGCCACGAAAGCGAGTGTGCCGTCCTGGTTCTGACGAAGCGTTGTGATCGCACCGGGCGAGTCCGCCGGGGTACCGGAAATGAAGCGGTTCACAACGAAAACCGTGGGAGCTGCGGCCTGGGCGCTCGCTTGCTGCGGTAAAGCAGCGGCGGCAACCGCCGAAACGGTCAGAGCGGCGGCGATGCTGAAACGGAAACGTCCGACGCAGGCAGCGAGGTTCGTCATGGTGAATTCCTGTGTTCTTCGCTCGGGAGTACCGTTGAGAGGGAAGCACCGGCCGCCCCGTTTGGGGCGGCCGGCGTGGGTGGTTGTCAGTGGGGCTTTCGCCCCGTCGGCGCCGGCGGTTCCGCATGGCGGAGGCCGGAGCCGGTGCATCGCGCCTTTACGGCTCGATTCCCAGATCAGCAGTCGCCTGCGGAGGCCGGGAACCAGCAGTCCAGGAACGCGAGGAGGTCGAAGACGTCAACACCAGGCGTGCCGTCGATGTCGGCCGCCGAGGCATTGGCGAACCAGTCATCAAGGTAGGCCAGCAGGTCGAAGACATCGACCTGGGCCGTGTTGCCGTCCGTCTCGCAGACGCAGGCGGGCGTCAGGCCCAGATCGAGCTCGAGCACGGCGTCGCCGATCGTGCTGATCGAGCCGAAGGCACGAAGCGTGACCACGACCACGAGTTTGCCGTCGGCGGTGATCACGGCCTTGTCGGTCAATGTGCCCGAAGAGAACGAGCCGATGTCCTTGATGAAGGTGTCGTCATCGAACAGGCCATCGCCGTCAATGTCGACCGGATCCAACTCGCGGAGGATGATGCGCTCGTTGTTGAGGACGAGCACCTGATCACGCGTGTTGTCACCTGGGGATTCGACGAAGCCGCCGATGACGAAGTTGCCGTTGGTGTCGCCTGCAACGAGATTGAAGGTGTTGGTCGAGCCAGTCACACGCCACGTCTCGGTCGAGCCATCGAAGAGCGGTTCACCAGAGCGGACGAGCACCTCGCCGTTGCGGACAACCCAGTGGGTGTCGTCGTTGTTGCTGCCACGGGCGAACCAGTCGCCGTTGTGGGCGAGGGAGATCTCGTCGACGGGCGTTCCGCCGTCAAGCGTGAATGAGAACCCTGGCAGAAGGGTGACGTTCTCCTGCAGAACGATCATGTTGTTGTAGGCGAGAATTGAATCCTCGCCCGTCGTGGTGCCGTCCATCGTTCCGTCCAGGAGGATGTTCGCGCCGTCACCCGTCACCCAGAGCTGGTTCTGGTCGAACTCGCCCCAGAGGAATCCGCCGAGGACTGGGGTGACGCCCTCCTGGATCTGGATGTCCACGGTCGCGCCGTTGTCGCTGGTGGACAGGACGTACTCATCCTGAGAGGTCGGCGTCAGATCGGTATCTGCAACCATCCACACGGTTCCGTCATTCAAGACAACAGGGCTCTCGATCGCGGCATATGCACCGGGGATCGAGGGGTTGGGAACCGAGTTGATGTCTTTCGCGATTAGGTGAAGCGTTCCCGTCCCGCCCGGAATGTTCGAGCCGGATCCCTTGAGAATGGCATCCACGCTCGACGAGTTCGAGGCTGTGCTGTGGAAGGCGTACTCGCCGGAGTCGTTGATCGACACCTGAGCGTCGATGGTGGCGCCCACGAAGGAACCGCTGCCATCCGGGAAGGCGGTGACGTTCTGCTGCGCGGCGATCTCGATCACTGAATCCTGGGACGTAATCACGACGTCCGAGTTCGAGTGGTCAAGCGTGCCCTGCATGATCCAGTTCCGGCCGTTTGCGCTGATGAATGGGCGATTGAACCCGCTGAAGACGAGGCCGTTCAGGCCCGGCGCCAAGCTCGTGGAGAGCGTCGTGCCAACGTGATCGTTGACCTCATGGTTGGTCAGGAGGGCGACCGCGGGCGGAGCGTTGACGGGATCAAAGATGGTCAGGGCCGCCGCGGCGGAGTTGTTAGCGCCGTTCGAGTCGCCCGGCACCGTCGGCGAGGCCGAGAAGGTCGCCAGCAGATCGTTTCCGAAACCGGTGGATTCCACGGTAACGGTGATCACCTCGGTCGCATCAACGGCAATCGATGACACGACACCGCTGACCACACCGGCGCTGTGCATGCCGGCGGACGAGGAGACGTACATCACCTCAGCGGGCAGCGAGAACGACCAGTTCACATCGGTAGCGTCGGTCGGGCCGTCGTTGGTGATCTCAAGGGTGTAGGTGGTCTGCTGGCCCGTGCCGCCGAGTGCAGGCGGGCTGACAGACGCCGCGACCTCCAAGTCGGCGTCGATGAGCACGTCGGTGGTGGCAACGGCCGTGTTGTCGGAGGTCGCCGGATCCGTCGTGCTGGAGGTTGCGTTGATGCTGGTGACGTAGGAGGCGTTCACGCTCGTATCGACGACGACTGTGACGTTGGTGACCGTACCGCTGGCAAGGCTGCCAAGATTGGCGGTTACCACACCACCAGTGTGAGAACCAGCCGTGGTGGACACAAAAGTGGATTCCGGAGCGAGATCCACGGTGAGGATCACGTCGTTGGCAGCGGACGGTCCGTTATTGGTGACGGTGATGTCATAAGAGATCTGACCGCCCACCAGATGCATCGGATCGGGAGAATCAGCGACCGCGACGCTGACGTCGGCGAGCGACGTGACGGTCGTTTCGGCGGTTGCGGTGTTGTTTGCGGGGTTGGGATCGGTTTCGGCCGCAGCGACCGACGTGGTGACAACCGCGTTCCCCGCACTGTTGCCCTGGACCACGACCTGATAGGTCTGGGCCGTCAAACCGGGGATTGTGCCAAGATTGGCCGTGTGCACGCCGCCCGTATGCGAGCCAACCGTGGAGGAAACGAACGCCGTTGTCGAATCCAGATCGGTCGTGACGACAACATTGGTGGCGGGGTCCGGACTGAAGTTGCGCACCGTGATGCTGTAGGCGATCTCGCCGCCGATGAGGCCGAGGGGATCGGGGGAGTCGCTAATCTGAACGGCGATGTCGCCCGGGGTTGGTACAAGAAGCTGGTGGCGAAGGAATGCATCGCCGATCGTCGTGCCGGCGCCGTTGCGGAGAATGGCCAGGAAGTACAGGTTAAAGTCGCTGGAAAGCCACATCGACGAGTTGAAACTGCTGATAAAAACGTCGTCGTCGAAGACTCCGTTGCCATCGAGGTCGATGGGGTCGCCCTCACGAAGAACAACTTCGGTCCCCTCGAGCACCACAACGGTGTCAGCGCTGGTGTCCGGGTTGTTCGTTCTTCCGGTCACGATGTACGCCCCGGCGAGGTTCCCCGTCACATCGATGAGTGTGTCACCCCAAAGTTCCGAGGAGCCGGGGGTGATGGGATCTCCGGTGCGTGCGACAAGTTGCCCATTGCGAAGCGCCCAATCGGTCAGATCCGCCTCATCACCCCGCGCAAACCAAGTGCCGTCCGGAAGCATGCCGACTTCATTGACGTTGCGCATGATCTCGAACGTGCCGGGGATCAGTGAATCCTCCTGCGCAAACACCACGCCGTCGACGACCAGAATGCCGTCTACGGACGACGAGCCGTCGTGACGACCGGCCACGATGTAGTGAGCGCCGTCAGGCGTCATGGCGAAGTCGAGAATGGCCGACCAATCCTGGGTGTTGCCGAACAGATCGACGACCGTCGAGACACCGCCCTGAATCAGCGGTGGACCGTTGTCAAACATGATGGCTTCGTTGGCCGCCGAGGGAATGTTCCCGATGTTGTCGGTGCGGTAGGCGACACGGCCATCATTCAGCCGGTGAACGAACTGCACCGTATTGCCGAGCGTTTCGTCGCCACTGAGGCCGTCTGGATCAGTAAGCCCGAACAGAGGATCGCCCTGCGCGAGCAGGAGCGAGGTCGTGACACCGTCGGAAATCATGATGACTTCGCGGGCCGGCGTCCCGCTTGAACGGCCACTGAATGCGAAGAGGCCGGTATTGTTGAAACCGCCAAGGATGTCGGCATCGAAGAAGCTCCAGACTTCGCCGGGCATCCCGCCCGGAACCTGATCGCCCTCCTGCTGGAACATGGAGCCGGTATTGCCGCTGCCGAGCAGCAAGGTGTCGAAGACATTGTTGAGCTGATCGGTGAACCCTTTAACAAGCCAACGTCCCGCCGGGTCCACAGTCAATCCGTTTATCGCGGTCCAGCGCGCCACCATTGGATTGCCGGCACTATCCCGGGCTCCGGGCACGAGCGAACTGTCGTGACTGGCAATCTCCGAATAGATCACCTCCGGCCCCGCGGCAAGCGCGAGCGTCGGTCCGAGCGCGGTGGCTGC
>CAYWRO010000114.1:0-8690 GCA_964460345.1 uncultured Phycisphaeraceae bacterium
GGCAAGATCCTCCTTTACCACGCCTACCTGATCTGCCACGCCATGGCCAAGAACAGGCTCGATCATGCATAATGCTGTGACGGGCGCGTCTCTGTGGGGGCTAGTCGTGGTGCCGCCGTTGCGGTTGGGGGAACGCTTCCTGACGGGCGCGTCTCTGTTTGGGGGTCAGTCGGTTTGGATGGAGGCGAGCGGGACCACGGAGAAGGGGGCTTCGGCGGGGGTGATCGGGTCGCTCAGGTCGATGGGGAGGCAGACGCCGCGGTCGTGGTCGCTGTTGAGGACGATGGCGTTTGGGGGGACGACGGCGCAGCCGGTGTCGACGTGTTCGTGGCCGAGAATGAAGGTGCTGACCCCCCACCGCTCGACGAGGTCTTCGAGTTGTTCGGCGTCGTAGCGTCGTCCCCAGACCATCATGTAGGCCGAGCCGTTCTGGAGATAGTCGTCGTCCGTGAGGTCTCGGTTGAGGATGTCGGGATCGAAGCGGGCCATCATGGCGGGGCCGGGGAGGGAGTGTGAGCAGAGGATGTCGCCGCGGCGGGTGTGGCAGCGGAGGGCGAGGGGCATGGAGCGGATGAAGTCTGCGACGGCCTGCCGGACGTCGGGCGCGCGGTCGCCGAAGGTGTAGTCGAGTCCTTCGTCAAAGGCTTCGACGACGCGGACGCCGTTCTTGACGATGCCGGCGCCGATCATCTGGGCCATTTCGTGGTTGGCCAGGAGGGTGTGGGCGTGCTCGGGGAAGGCGGCCTTGATCGCGGCGACGCGGGCCAGGGCGCGGTAGGAGAAATCCATGCCGTTGAGCAGGCGCTCGGGGTGGATGATCTCGTGGAGGGTGAGGTGGGCGCGGGGGGCGGCGTCCGGGTCGGTCATGCCGGCCATGTGGAGAAGGCGCGCCAGGTGGAGTGGGTTGTCGTGGATGTCGCCGGTGGCGATGAGGCGACCGGGGGCCTGGATTTCGTCGGTGCAGTGCTTGCGACAGGCGGCGCCGAGATTGGCGGCCAGGCCCGCTGCGAAGATGTCGCAGACGGCGCCGGGGTCGGTGAGATCGAGGGAGTCGAAGATTCGCATGCGTGGGCGGGCGGTTTATGCAGAGGGTGGCGTGGGCGTGGCTGAAGGCCATCGCGGCGCACCTGCACAGACACGGGCATGCGGACATGCCCGTGCCACCCGGCCCTGAATCGCTGTGCGGGCTAGGTGGGCGGCGGCTGGCCGTTGGTGTGGCCGCGTTCGCGTTCGGCGCGGAGAACGCCGTAGATGAGATTGAGCTTGTCGGCGACGATGGTCATGGACTCGGGCCGCTTGTCGGGATCGATCTCGATGCAGTCCATGACGAGTTCGTCAAAGAAACGGTGGACGCGGGGGTTGATCTCGGCGGGGCGGCGGGCCCGTTCGATGAGGTGGTCTTCGCGCGAGCCGACGAGAGACGTCTCCTTGGCCAGGGCCGTGGGGATGTTCTGGCGCGTGAGCGCCCAGTACATGGTGGCGCCGAGGTTGAAGATGTCGGTCTTGTGGGTGATCTCGCGGCGGTGAACCTGCTCCGGGGCGATGTAGTCGGGGGTGCCCTGGATGCGTTCCTTGATGGTGCCGATGGTGCAGGACTGGCCGAGGTCGATGATCTTGGCCTGCTTGCGGTCGTTGACGATGACGTTGTTGGGCTTCATGTCCGCGTGGACGAAGCCCGCGTTGTGCATCTCGGCGAGGCCGCGGGCGACCTGCTCGAAGATGTAGGCGGCCTCTTCAAAGGTCTCGGGGGGCTCGCGGTCTAGGGCTGCGCCGTCGACGAGTTCCATGACGAGCCAGAGTTCCTTGGTGGCGACGAGGCGTTCCTTGCGCTTGATGAGGCGCTCGATCTTGCGGATGTAGGGGCTGGAGACGCGCGAAGAGACGGCGTACTCGTTCTCGGCCTGATCCAGAAAGCGCTGGTCCTTGGGCTCTTCCTTGACGACGTGCTTGAGGGCCCAGATCTGCTTGGTCTTTGGATCCTGAACGAGGTAAATGATCGATGCCGCGCCCTGGCCGATTTCGGACAGGACCCGGTAGTTCTCGACGGTTTCTCCGGGCTTCAACGACTCCACTGAGATCCTCATCGCAGCGTGGACACGGGCCGCGGGGCGGCCCCGGCTGGTGGCAGAGACATACGGCCAATCATTGGCCCCGGATCGACTTCCATCCGCGGAAGAGCGGATTATGGCAGCCACATTGATCCCGGGCCCAGACCCTCAGCTCAGGACAAAGCGGTGTGCCCGTGCCCGCTGAGCGGGGCAGAGGCGGACTCAAGAGTAGGGAGAATAGCCCTGATTGGGGGTGTGGTTCAACGCGGCGGGGGTGGGAATGTCGGCCCGCCACGACAGACGCGGCCGGAGGAACAGGCTGATAACGGGCCTGGGGGCCCGCAGCACCGCAGGCTTCAAAGGGCCTCCGCCAACTCCGCCTTGAAGGCGGCGAGCGGGAAGAGCGGGCCGGGGTCCTGGATCTCCGTGACATCGGAGTGGAGCAGGACGGCCTCGGCGGGGATGTCGAGCTCGCGGCAGAGGGTTGCGACGAGCTGCGCCGTGCGGCGGATCTGGGTGGGCGTGAAGGCCTGGCGGCGGCCATCACCGACGAGGCAGATGCTGATGGAGCGGAGATTGTGCTGGTGGCCGGTGGGGCCACCGGCGTGAGCGCCGGGCTGCTGGCCGAGCCAGCGGGGGCCGACGTAAATCTCGCCGTCAGTCATGCCCGAGCCGTTGCCGATGATGAAGTGGTGGCCGAGGCTGACGTAGCCGAACTCCTGCTCGTGCTGACGCGAGATGGTCGTCGGCGAGCCGGAGGGGGTGGCGGAGTGATGGATGACGATCCCGGTCCAGCGCTGGCGATCCAGCGTCTGGCGGGTGCGAAAGACGGACTCGAGGGTGTTGGGGCTGCCCGCTTCGGCGAGGGCCGGCATGGCCAGGCCGTCAAGCCGCGGGATGGGGCGACCGTCAACGAGGAGGAGGAAGCCGCCGACGACCGTCATGGACGCCAGGAGGGCGAGCCAGACGAACTGCACGCGACGAAGCCCCGAAGGCGGGGCGCTCTTCCGTGAGCGTTTGCGGTTGGGCCGGCGGCTCATTCGACTCCGTTCAGTTGAGCGTAACGAGGATATCAAGGCAATCGGGCAATCGGCTCCTTCCGCTTCCCAATTTACCGGATTTCGGCGGATGTTGTGTGGTGAGAACCGGTGCAACGCGCATGAGCTGCGCGACCGGCCTTTGCGTGTGAACTTGCGCGCGGAATTGCTTCAGCGCTTGGGGGCGAGTCGTCCTCGCAGATTCGGCTGACGCCTGCCGAACTCGTCTTCGATGTACTGTTGTGCGAACTGGTCGCGCATGGCGTCATAGCGATCGAAGGGCGAGCGCTCGTCCTTCGGGCTGAGCAGCGCCTTCTGGCAGCCGGGCAGGGTCAGCAGGGCGAGCGCAGCGAAGGCGAGCGCGGCGATTGAAACGCCGGCAGGTCCGATAGCTGGTGCTCTGTCTCGCATCGGCATAGGCGGGGAGTTTATGCGTGCAGGCGGCCGCGTTGGTCGAGGGCCAGGTCGCCGGTGGTGACGAGCTGGCGGAGACCCTCGTAAACGACTGCGCAGACGGCGGTTGCGAGATTCAGCGATCGCTCGGTCGGCAGCATGGGGAGCGTGAGCAGGCTCTCAGGGTGGGCCTCGAGCAGGTCGGCGGGGAGGCCCTCGGTCTCACGCCCGAAGATGAAGTGGTCGCCGCGGGCGAGGGGGGCGTCCCAGACGGGGCGTGTGGCGCGGGTGGTGAAGAACCAGCGGCGGGGCTCATCGAGGGTGGTGGAGGTGGCGGCAGCGGGCGCGGGACGCCACTGCTGGTAGTCACTCCAGGACTCGTGCTCCAATGGCGCCAAACGCGGCCAGTAATCCAGGCCGGCGCGGCGGCACGCCTTCTCTGACGTGTCGAAACCGAGGGGGCGAATGAGATGAAGCGTGCAGCCGGTGGCGATGCAGGTTCGGCCGATATTGCCGGTGTTGTTGGGGATCTGCGGCTGGTGGAGGACGATGTAGAAGGGCAAGGGAGTGGATGGCAAGCGGCGCGGGTGGTGGGGAAACCGTTCAGGTGCTCTGCGCTTTCAGGTGCTCCTGCTCGGCCTTCTGGCGAGCCTTGACGCCTGGGTCGGCCTTGAGGCATTCTTCGACGATGCGATTGAAGTTGGGGTCGAGCGGGTTGCCCTGCCAGCGGATGACGTCATCGGTGGAGATGATGAGGACGTGGGGGATGCCGCGGATCTGGAGGGGCGTCGACAGGGTGCGCTTCTGGTCGACGGCCTGGGTGTAGTCGTGCGGATTGGTGCGGAGGTAACCTTCGACCTTCTGGCGCGGCTCATCGCTGATGCCGATGATGACGAGGTCCTGCGGGTGCTGGGCCTGGAGGTCGTCAAGCTTGGGCATCGCGCGCCGGCAGGGGGGGCACCAGGTGGCCCAGAAGTCGACGACGACGAGGCGGCCCTTGGTGTCCGGCTTGTCTGAGAGATAGGTTTCGCTGCCGAGCGCCTTCGGGAGAGGCTTGCCCTGGAAGTTCGCAGCGCTCAGGCGATCGCCGCTGTTGTGGGCAGGCCAGCGTGCGGCGCTGTACTCGGATGCGGGCGGAAGATCGAAGGGGACGGAGAGAAGCTGGCCGGGCTTGAGGCCGTCTGTGCTGCGGGTCTTGCCGGCGTCGCGCGCGGCCTGTTCGGCGGCGTCGCGCTTCTGCTGGGGGACGCCGGCGGCCGCCTCGGCCGACTCTGTCATGACGAGCTCGACGGCGTCTTCGATGGCACTGGTGGCGACATCGGCGAAGCGGAGATTGCCGGCGCGGTCGACGATGTAGAAGTCGGGGCCGGTGACGTCGGTGAGGACCGCCTCGCGGAATGCGCCGGCGTCGTGGGCGACGGGGAAGGTGATGTTGCGCTTCTCAAGGACGTCCGCGGCCTTGTCGTAGCCCGTGGGATGATGCACGCCGACGACGATCAGGCCGTCTTCGGCGTAACGGTCGTGCAGCTTCTGGGCGAGCGTGAGGCCGCTGAAGGAACTGGAGTACCAGGAGGCCCATGTGACGTACAGCGCGGGGCCCGCGGCGAGGGCTTCGGCGGCCGGCGCAGCGCCGGTCCAGTCGCTCAGCGCCTGAATCGCACCATCGGGCAAAGGCGCCAGTTCAAGCGCATCGACCTTCTGGCGATACTCCTGGCCGCCTTCGCGACGGATGTCGTCCGGCGCGGCGGTGAGGGCGGCGGCCATGAGCGCGAGGAGGGGGGCGGGATGCATGGTGCGGCTCCTTGTCGGTGCGCGGTTTACTGCGGCGGGGTTGTGGTTCAGCCGCCGCGGCGCTGGCTGGCTTCGGCCCGGCGGCGCGCCTTGACGGCGGGGTCGACGTTCATGATTTCGCGGAGGTTCTTCTCAAAGGAGTCCCAGTCGGGGTGGCCGCCGTAGCGGGCCTTGTTGTCCGTGCTGATGATGAAGGACCATCCCCAGCTTCTTGGATTGTCGCTGCGGGTGATCGGCACGCCGTTGGAGTTGCGATAGAGCTGATCGGTGCTGGGGGGCGCGAGCAGGATGGCGTGGTTGAGTTCGCGGTTCTTGAAGAATCGCTCCACGGCCTTGGTGTTGCGCTCGATGACCTTTTCCGCTTCCTCGCCCTGCAGGTTGTTGAAGCGCTCGCCGAAGTTGGCGGCGATGCCGACGACGTCGACGTCGGCGTAGTAGCGCGACTGGATCTGGTTCATGCGCTGGATGATGCCGGTGGAGGTGGGGCGCGTCGGATCGAAGAGATAGATGACGGTGATGCGGCCGTGCGGCTCGGGACGGGTGCCGAAGTAGTTGTCTTCCGGCAGTTCGAAGGAGGGCGCCTCGTGCTCGACCTTTTCGGCGAGGGAGTCGTATTCGGCCTTGCCGAGGTTGAGCCCGCGCCACGGCCAGCGCGTGTTTTCGTAGTCCGCCTCATCGGGCATTTCGAACTCGACGTCGATGCGGTCGCCGGGCTTGACGGCGACATTGAGGTCGCGGACGCGCCGCGCCTCGCGGCGCTTGGCTTCCAGGGCGGAGGCGAGATTGCCGGGGATGGCCGCGGCGTCTTCGGCGGTCTCGGCGAGCAGGAGCTTGACGGCGTCGGTGACGGCCTCGGAGCGGACGTCGGCGAAGCGGAGGTGGCCGGCGCGATCGATGAAGTAGTAATCCGGGTCCTGGTCTACTTTGAGCGCGTTGCGGAACTTGCCCTCGGCGTCAAAGGCGACGCGATGCTCGACCTTCTTCTCTTCAAGCTTGGCCGCGGCCTCTTCCCAACCGGTGGCGTGGTGCACGGCCAGGACGATGAGGCCTTCATCGGCGTGGCGGCGGTGGAGGCGCTGGGTCTTGGCCAGTTCGGCTGTGGAGGTCGGGTTCCAGGAGGCGAAGGTGGCGATCAGGACGACCTTGCCCGTCATGTCGGCGGGGGTGAGGGCTTCGCCGTTGGTCCACTCGCTCAGGCCCGCCCAGGCTTCGACGGGGAAGGGAGCCAGTTCCATCTGGTCCAGGGCTTCGCGGCGGGCGCCGACGCCTTCGCGGGCGATGTCGTCTGCGAGAAGCGGGGCGGAGCAGGCCAGGAGGGCGAGGGCGGCGGTCACGGTGGCGGTCTTCATGGGGAGCGGTCTCCTGCGACGGATGGGGCCGGCACGATCAGCGCGGCGAAGGGCGCCGGCCGGGCCGGCGGCGGGGGAACGAAACTCGGGATGTACGCGCTCGACGGGCAGGTGAACCATACCCGAAGAGTGGAGTGACTGCACGCAGCGGCGCGGCACGAATGTGCCCAAGCGCCTGCAGGATCAGGAGATTGGACGCCCGGGACGCGGCTTTGTTCACGCCGTCGGGCGATTCCGAAGCGTAGCGTCGCCGCGGTCCGCCAGCGCGTGCAGGGCGATCGCGGCGGCGACGGCGACGTTGAGGCTGTCGACGCCCGCGGCCATCGGGATGCGGACGAGGTCATCGGCCAGGGCGCGGGCGGCGGGGGTGAGGCCGGGGCCTTCCGCCCCCACGAGGAGGGCGATGGGGGCGGCGGGGCGTTCGCCATCCGCGCCGGCAGAAGCCCAGTCGGCGACCGGCGTCGCTTCGCCGTCCGTGACGAGGGCGGCCAGGCGGCGGCCGGCCCGCTTCACGGCAGCCAGCGCTTCGGGCCAGGGAGCCACGCGCGTGAAGGGGACGGACAAGGCGTGCCCGGCGGAGACGCGGATCGCCTTGCGGTAGAGAGGATCGGCGCAGCGGGGAGAAAGCAGGACGGCGGCGACGCCGAACGCCGCGGCGTTGCGGAAGAGGCCGCCGATGTTGTCGTGGTTGGCGAGGTCTTCCAGGATGAGCAGGGACGCTTCGGCGGGGAGTGCCGCCAGCAGGTCCGCCAGCGGCGGTTCATCGGGGCGGATGCCGGCGGCGAGGACGCCTCGGTGGATGTGAAAGCCGGTGATGGCGTCCATCACGGGCTGCTCGGCGAGGTAGATGGGGACATCCGGCGGCAGGCGGGCCAGGGCGTCTTCGATCGCCTCGCGGCGAGCGGGGGTGAGGAGGAGGGAGTGGATTCCGGGGCGGGAAAGAGCGGGCGGGCGGGAGGCCTGCGCGGCGGAAGTGGCGAGGTGAATCAGGTGGCGGACGACGACTTCCCCTTCGGCCATGAAGAGAGGAACGGGCGGGAGGTCCGGGCCGGTGAGATCTGTGCTTTCCGTCACAGGCGGGACGCCTGTGCCACGGGTTGGGGTGGGGGGAGTCACAGGCGGGACGCCTGTGCCACGGGGTGGGGTGGGGTGGGTCACAGGCGGGAGGCCTGTGCCACGGGGTGTCTTCAGGTGCGCATCGCGGATGTTGCGGTAGGGGGCAACGCGGGGGTCGTCGAGGGAGTTGATGGGGATGACGGGCATCGGGGGTAGACTAGTTCCATGAAGCGCAAGGCACGAACGGCGGCGTGGGCGGCTTTGGCCGCCGCGGCGATGGCTGGCGGGTGCGACGATGGCTCCAGCAGCTCGGGAGCCGGAGCAGGCGGGGGAAACCCGATCAACCAGCTCGCCGATGACCCCCAGTCGCTCTACGGCAAGAGCGCGGGGCTCGCCCGCGATGTCGCCGAGGACGCCAGCCAGAGCGGGGCGGCGGCCACGGGGCTGGCCAACGAGCTCGGCGGGGGCGGCGGGAGCGTCGAAGTCGCCGGGTTGATGTGGACGGCCCCCGCGGCGTGGGCGAGCGAGACCCCGGGGTCCGATCGGAAGGCCCAGTTCTCCATCCCCGGCGGGGCGACGGTCTACTGGAGCCACTTCGGCAGCGGCGGGCAGGGCGGCAGCACCCAGGCAAACATCGACCGCTGGGCGAGCCAGGTCCCGGACGGGGAGCCGGAGATCACGAACCTGACCGTCAGCGGCGTGCCGGTGACCATCGTGGCCATCGAGGGGACCTACGAGGACGGCCCGCCGATGGGGACGAAGGTGCAGCGCCGCCGGTGGGCCCTGCGCGGGGCGATCATCGAGGGGCCGCGGGGGATGGTCTTCATCAAAATGACGGGGCCGCGCGAGGCGGTGGCCGGAGCGGCGGGGGCGTTCGACGGGATGGTCCGGGGAATGAAGAAGTAGTTGACAGTTGACAGTGGAGAGTGGACAGCGGGGAGGAGGGGCTGCCCTGTTTGAAGGAGGATGGGGGCGGCGGGGTGGCGGCGGGGCCCGGACTGAGGGGGGGAGGGCCC
>CAYWRO010000115.1:0-8244 GCA_964460345.1 uncultured Phycisphaeraceae bacterium
CGGCCCACCCGGGCACGTACGGGCAATCGCGGCCCTCCGGCCCCGCCATCGTCTGTGAGCGGACGACGAAGTCCTTCAGGCACTTGTTCATCAGGTGGCCGAGGTGGATCGATCCGTTCGCGTACGGCGGGCCGTCGTGGAAGAGGAACGTCGGCTTTCCCTTCCGCGCCTCGCGCACGCGCTGGTAGAGGCCCATCGCCTCCCAGCGCTTCAGGCTGGCCGGCTCGTTCTGCACGAGGTTGGCCTTCATGCCGAAAGTCGTCCGGGGGAGATTCAGGGTCTCCTTGTAGCTTCGCTTCTGTGCCGCCGCGGCGTCGCTGCCCATCACTGGCTCCGTTCTGAGGGTGTCACGCCCGGCTTGCCCGGGGTGCACCGATCGCTCGTGGTCTTCCCTCCCCGCCGACCGTCTACCAATGGTACAAACCCGGCCACCACCCGGCCCCGGGCCTCCGCCCGGGCCAGGATCGCGGCCATCGCGCCGGATCGCCCCGCCGACCGGACCGGCTCGCTTCGCTTTATCTCACTGGGAGAGTGCGACGACGCCAGGCCCGCTCAGCAGGGCCTGCTAATTCGTTCTGAGATGGTTCGAAGACGCATCATCGCTCCTGAAATATCGGCACTCCACGGTCGCAAGTCAAGCGCTCCCGCTGCCTGCGTGCATGCCCGCCGCCGCATTGCGAGCGAGCGAGGCAGTTGAAAGTTCCCCGTGCACTTGCGGCAAGTTCCCGTTATACTCAAAACAGGCGCCGGTTCTTCGGCGCCAGTTCACTTCCTCATCCCGCAGCCTGTTCAGCCATTCTGCACAGCCAGCACCACCCGGGAGAGACACACAATGCGCACCGGACCTTCCCGCCGCGGCTTCACGCTCATCGAGTTGCTCGTCGTCATCGCCATCATCGCGGTGCTCGTCTCGATCCTGCTCCCCGCCCTCGCCCAGGCGCGCGAGGTTGCGCGCCAGACCGTCTGCCATTCCAACATTCGTGAACTGCACCTGGCCGCCGTCACCTACGCCGAAGACTACAAGGGCTACATCTGGGAGCAGCACGAGTGGTCGCGCATCACCGACAACAGCCATCGCATCGTCCCCGGCCACCTGTACAACTACAGCGATCAGGTCGACGAGATCACCGAGTGTCCCAAGAACAAGCGAGAGGGCGCCGACGGCCAGACCAGCGGCTCTGATCTCTTCGATGAGGGCGTCGACTTCGACTACACCATGGTTTCGCGCATGCAGGGCTACCGCATGGGCACGGACCTCCACGTCGCCCGCCTCGCCAGCGCCCACATCAACCCCACGCCCTATGCGCGTGAGCAGCTTCTTGAGAAGATCCCGGGCATGCCCCTGTACGTTGAGGAGAGCACGTACATTTTCAACACCGACAACCCCGATGGACTCTGGGGCAACCAGGATCAACTCACCGAGCGCCACTTCGGGTCTTCCAGCGTCGCGTACATCGCCGGCAATGTCGACTCGCTCAAGGTCCCCCAGGGCCCCAGTGAGGAGATCCGCGAGCCGGGCGATTTCGAGTGCAACGATCTGTACCTGCTCGGCCACAAGCGCGTCGCCGGCACCCGCTGGTTCCAGATGGAGCGCCTGCCGACGACCTTCGGCGCGATCAACTCACTCAACCCGCGCTGAGCCGGCGGCGCAGACGAAGCCCGCACCAGCGCCTGCGGCCCGCCAACCTGTCGGCATGCCTTTCAACCCGGCGAAGTCGCCCTTATAACGGCGACCGCCGGCGCTGATCGAGGCGCGCCGCCGTCATGCGCTCGCGGATGCCCCCCTCTTTGACGAACCGCACTTCGAGCGCGCGGAGTTGGCGGTCGAGCAGGTAGTTCGCCTGGTGGATGAGGCAGATTGCAATGTTGGCGACCACCTCCGCGGGCCGGGTCTCCACGAACGGCCGGTACAACTCATAGCGTTCAACCGCGACGGCGGCGTCCCCGCCGCCGGAGCCATGGGTCCCATGGGACCTATTTGACCTATACAGCCTGCGCACAAAGCGCGCCTCCCGCGAATCTTTCGGCCACAATGGAAGATCCCGCACGCGCAGGTAGTCCTGGTAGTCCTGCAGCAGTTCCTCCAGACTCGCGCGGGCGACGCCGATCAGCTTGATCTCCATCTCGCTGGAAGTGCCGGAAGCCGCGCTGCCTTCCACGATGTTCTGCTTGCCGGAGCGGGCGGCCTGGATCATCTGGTCAATCGTGCGATCGGGCTTTTGCAGAAAGCGGCGGCAGAAGTGAAAGGTGATGTCGTAGATCACCTCGGCCTTCTGATACGACAGCAGCGCCTTGTAGTGGCCGTGCGGCGGAATGAAACCCTCAGTCATGGAGACCCCTCGCGTGCATCGGCGGGCCGCATTGGACCTATTGGACCCATCGGACCTATGACAAGAGCGGCCCCCGCCGCCGGCGGCCCCGGGCAGTATAACCGAACCCTCCGCCGCGCCCAGCCCGCGCGCAACGCGTCGTCCGCCGCGCCGGAGGCGTCCAGCGCGGCAATTGATCCATCCAGCGCCGCAATTGATCCATCAAAGATGGCCAAAGATCCATCCAGCGCCGCAATTGATCCATCAAAGATGACCAAAGATCCATGCAGCGCGGCAATTGATCCATCAATTGCGATCATGGATCCATCCAGCGCGGCAATTGATCCATCAATTGTCGCGCTGCACGCCTCGAATCGGACGTTGAACCCGCCTCAGGCTCTTCCAGGCGCGTTTGATGAGTCTGGCGGCCCTTATTGGCCGTGCGCAGCCGCCCATTTGAAACTGCGCCGCCTGGGGGGATCGCTCAACTCAGCGCATCGGGGAATCCCCTAAGTCTGCCGCGCCGGCGTGCGCTGCGCTGGCCGCGCTGTGCGCATCGCCCGAAACACGCATGGTCCTCGCGGCGTTCACGCGGGGAGGCCTTCCGCCGGGCCGTGCAGCGGAAGGACCACGCCTAACCCGCACGGCCATAGCGAGGGCCGCCACATGGCTGTTCTTCCTGGTACACGTGATGAGATGTTGAAGTGGTTCAGAGAGCGCATCGATTTGTGGACCGATTCGGCCGCGGCCATCGGCCTCACCCCCGAACAGGTCGCAGGCTTCGCCGCGGAACTGTCCAAGGCGGACGATGCCGTCGCGGCCATGTTCGCCAAGCGCAACGCGGCGCAATCGGCAACGACCACGGCCAACGCGCTCGCCGCCGGCGTGCGCGCCACCGGCGGGGCCCTCATCAACGCCATCAAGGCGTACGCCGAAACCACCGGCGATGAGGAGGTTTTTGAAGTTGCGCAGGTCCCGCCCCCGAAGAAGCGCGCCCCGCTGCCGCCGCCGGAGATGCCGAGCAACGTGCGCGGCGAGATGAGAAACGACGGCACCATCGAACTGCGCTGGGACGGCTCCGTCGCCAACGGCACCGTCTTCATGGTCTACCGCAGCACGATCGCCGCCGGCGGTTCCACACCCTTCCAGTTCATCGGCACCATCGGCGCCAAGTCGATCATCGACGCGACCCTCCCCGGGTGCATCCAGAGCGCGACCTACCAGGTCAAAGCCGTGCGCGGCACCGATGAGTCCGGCTTCAGCCCGGCCTACACCTTCCGCTTCCAACCCTCACCGGAAGAACTCGCAGCCATGGCCGCGGCCGCCAAGGAAGCCGAAGCGGCGTGATGAACGGCGCCTGGCGCGCCGGCGAAGAGAACGCACAGGACGCGGAGGATCCGCAGAAATCGCCCAAGGGCGGCGGCGGAGACGCTGAACCCGCTCGGGAATGGGGGGTGGGGGGACAAGCTCGCGATGAGGGGCCCTGATGGCAGGGCCCCTCTTTCATGCGCGCGTGAGATGGGTTATGCGAATGGGGGTTCGAGGTGTTCGGTCGTGCCGGAGGCGGCGTCGGTGAGCGTGATCGTCGTGCCGGCGGGCCATGTCTCACCGCGCAAGGCGGGCAGAGCGTTCTCGCGCAGCGTTTCGGCGCTCGGACCCGAAAACGACACGATGAACGCCTCGTCATCCTCGTCGAACTCGAGCGTTGCCGGCTGTCCCTGCGTCATGATCTCGCGCCCGACGTTCGCCGTGAGCGTCATGAACCGCGTCCTTTCATCATCGGAAGCCGGCTGGGTCTCAAAGGGGATGCGGATGGCCAGTGACGAGCCGACGTTAACCGTCGCGGCGACCGGCGCGAACACCTCCGTCGCCGTGAACTCCTCCCTGCGCATTCCCTCCGGCGTTTCATCCTGCAGAATGTACTGCGCATCGGTGTAGGGCGCCAGCGGCGGGTGGCCGAGCGCTTCGACGAGGGCGACGTGCCGCTCCTCCTCGAAGGTGTAGACGTCTGCGCCCTCCTCCTGGGCCGTTCTGAGCGACCCCTTTCGCAGGATCGCCTCCACCGCCGCGGCGTCCGCGCCTTCGGGCGACCCCATCAGTCGGGCGAGCCTCGCAGCATCCATCCCGCTTGGCAGTTCGACCTCGCCGTCTTCGAAATAGCCCGGGCAGGAGTCGTACTCGTCAACCACCTCTCCGTGCTCCGCAAGCGCCAGCATGAGGATGTCCGAGTCGTACACCATCGCCGCCAGCGCGGGCACGCCCAGCCACTCGCTGACCATCGCCGCCGCCGCGGGTGGGTCCTGCCAGTCGGACTCGTCATCGAACGACGGGTATATCACCGTCACCCCGTCCACCGCCGGCGACACCAGCGCCGCCACCCCCTTGGCATTAAGCGCCTCAAGCACCTGCTGCTGCGACCGATCGCGAACCGTGATGTTGCTGTAGAAAGATCCCATGGTCGAACGCTCCCGAAAGGCCCCCGAAACCGCAGGGCGCGATTGTACAGGAAAGGCCGGGGTCGTGCTGCGGGGGCTCGGCAAGGGCCCGACGACGGCCGCGCCACTGGACCGCGCCCCGACCGATGGGAAGAAAGCTCACGCAGAGACGCTGAGCACGCAGAGGGTGGGGGAGGGGATGGTTGAGGTCGCGACGAGGGGGGCTGATGGCAGGGCCCCTCTTTCATGCGCGCGTGGTGATCACGCGTGCACCACAGCGGTGATATGGTCCCACCTCGAACGATCAACCGAAAACGTCCTACGCGGGCCGGCGAACGTCTCGTCCAGCACTCGAAGCTGCTCGATCTCGTGCAAATTAAATCGGCGCCAATCCGGAAGATTCCCGGAACTGTGTCCACCGACCTGCCATCCGAGGACCTGGTCTGAGCCACGATTGCACCCAAGCACGTGCGGCTCAATTTTGCGTGGCCGCTGGTGGTAGACGAAGGAGAGGACGTTTCTACCCTCGATCGCTTGGCGAATCGTCGCTTTCATGGTATGAACTGGAAGGGGATGCGGTAGGGCCGGCCGATTTGACGATGCTTCCTGGATAATACACCTGCCTTATTCCTCCTGGGTCATCCCTCCCCTAGGCGCGGGTCATGTTCGCTTCCTGCGGCTACGCATCTTCTTCAAAGACCCCTTGTCACTGGTGCCCGCCTTTGCCTTTGGCGAGGTCTTGGGCAGCGTTGGTAGTCCGGTACTTGCACGCAGTTCGCCCGTCATCGCCTCTGATTCAGATTCCAACGATTCCGTTGACACACGATAGGAGTATTCCGGGTCATCCGTCATCAGTCGATTTCGTTCTTGTTCGATACGAGTAGGGACCGTGCTGAATTCAGGATTGCCATCGTGGATGATAAAGGGCTTCGTAATGAATTCGTCATGCCTGTCAAAAAATTCGGTGACGAACGCCGTGACGTGACTGGGGTTTGAGTCGCGACTGATGCACAGGAGCCGATCCTCCGGCGTCTGATCCCCATCCTTTCGGTCGACCCACAGTACCGGGTAGGCAGAGCCTCCGAGAACGCCCTTCAAAGGAACCGACTTTTCGTAGAGAATTGTGGGCGAGAACGGGCGGGGCAGAAGGTTCGTGCACACAAGGAGATAGGCGAGCTCCACATTGATAGGAATACGGCGCTCATCGGCGAATTGGCAGAGGCGAAACCCGAGATCCAAGCCCGGACCCAGAAAGTCGCGCACCGTCGGATCGTCCGGGCTGCCGCTGTTCAGGCGCGCCTCGACGTTGCCGACCGGAAAGCCAGCGGACCAAGCACAAGCCTTGAGCGCAAGGCCCCGAAGTGCCTTCTTCGCGTGGAGTTCAGAGTTGTATTCCTCGACCGCACGCTTGAGAATGGTCACGTGGACCGCAGCTTCCTCATGCCGGCGCAGCTCCGTTTCGAAGAGAATCTCGTCTCCCACATACTTCCATACTCGAAGTGGGTCCGCTGGCCTTACCGCGAGACTCGAAGGCAGCTTTGCGAACTCTTCTTCAATCCGTCGTGGAAACTCATCGAAAAACTGCTGAAAAACGTTGACCCACCGTTCTATGCTCCTTTGTTTGTACGCCGTTGAGCCGATTAAATCGACACTCGCGAAGAGGCGATAGCGGTACTCGTAGTCCATGCGAAGGGTCAACTATCTAGCAAGGCCGAGAGATTTCATCCGGATGTCGACTGCCGAAGCGGAAACTCCAAAATGCTCAGCGATACTTGCCGCTGAGCCACCGGACTCCACAATGGGCCGGAACAAATCTGCCGGCATCAGGAACCCTGCTGCGAACCAGTTCGCCTCCCACTCCGAGCGGCCCGAGCCGGATCTGGCAGCGACGAGCGGGGTGTTACCGAAATCCGAATGAAGAAAATAATGGCCCAGTTCATGCGCCAATGTGAACTGATCGCGTCTAGGGCTCGTCCAAGTTGAAAGTACTATGTCGAAGTCGCTTGGACCATGAATGAAAATGGTCCCCCCTTCGGGGCTTTCGGATGGATCATCGTACTCAATGCGACCGCCCAACCGGCCAACGACTTCCATGACGGAAGCACCCGGTTTGAACTTGCACCACTTGGCGACGCTCGACGCCCACGAATCGATATCGTGCTTCGAGACCCAAGTCGCGCAGTCAGCCGCGTCTTTGTACTCCAAACCGTTTCGCTTGCTCACCATGCTGCACCCTGCATGTGGGTCCAAACATACTCCAACCGAGTTCGGCTGTCAAGCGTAGTCATGGAAAAACCCGCCGCCCAATGGGACGGCGGGTCCAAGTTGCATCCTAGAGGGTGTACAAGGGTGTCAATAGTCGAAGTCGTCACCCCCCATACCAGCCCCAGCACCCGCCCCCTTCTTCTTCTCCTTGATCTCAACGATGGCCGCATCAGTAGTGAGCAGCAGGCCGGCGATGCTCGCCGCGTTCTGCAGGGCGACTCTTTCGACCTTGGTCGGGACGATGACGCCCATCTTGAGCAGGTCGCCGTACTCCTGGGTGAGGGCGTTGAAGCCGAAGTTGGTTTCGCTGCTCTCTTCGACCTTGGCGGCCACCAACGACCCATCCAACCCCGTATTCACCGCGATCTGCTTGATCGGGTAGGCCAGGGCCCGGTCGACGATGTCGATGCCGACCTTCTCATCGTGCTGGGCCTTCTTGCGGACGGCCGCGAGGGCGCGCCGGGCGCGGAGAACGGCGACGCCGCCGCCGGGGAGGATGCCCTCTTCGACCGCGGCGCGGCACGCGTGCAGGGCGTCTTCGACGCGGGCCTTCTTCTCCTTCATCTCGACCTCGGTCGCCGCGCCGACGTTGATCTGGGCGACGCCGCCGGCGAGCTTGGCGAGGCGCTCTTCGAGCTTCTCGCGGTCGTAGTCGCTGGAAGTCGCGTCGATCTGGTGGCGGATCATCTCGATGCGGCCCTGGATGTCCTTGCGGTCGCCCGCGCCTTCGACGATGATCGTGTTGTCCTTGTCGACCGTGATCTTCTTGGCGCGGCCGAGGTCGGAGAGCTCAACCTTTTCGAGTTCGATGCCGAGCTCTTCCATGATCGCCTGGCCGCCGGTGAGCGTGGCGATGTCGTTGAGCATCTCCTTCCGGCGGTCGCCGAAGCCCGGCGCCTTGACGGCGCAGACCTTGAGGACGCCGCGGAGCTTGTTGACGACGAGCGTGGCCAGGGCCTCGGAATCGATGTCCTCGGCGATGATCAGCAGCGAAGCGCCCTGCTCGGCGACCTTGCCGAGGATGGGGATGAGGTCCTTGGCCGAAGAGATCTTCTTCTCGTGGATGAGGATGTACGGCTTGTCGAGGACGCACTCCATCGCGGCCGGGTCCGTGACGAAGTGGGGGGAGAGGTAGCCCTTGTCGAACTGCATGCCCTCGACGAGCTCGACTTCTGTTTCCAGGGACTTGCCCTCTTCGACGGTGATGACGCCGTCCTTGCCGACCTTGTCCATGG
>CAYWRO010000116.1:0-8154 GCA_964460345.1 uncultured Phycisphaeraceae bacterium
TGGGGGGGGCGGGGGATGGGGAGCGCACGCGTTCACGCTGATCGGCGTCGGTCTCGGCCTGGTCATGGCCGTGGTCCGCATCGTGATCGACACCCAGCGGATGGAGGCCGCCGAACGTCGCCGCAAGGCGAGCGAGAAGGCCGGGGCCGCCCGGCCGACCCGGTCCGGGCCGACTTCCACGGGGCAACGGCCGTCGGGTCCTACCTCTCCCCCAAAAGAACCCGAGTAGACTCGCCGTTTCATGCCGCGGCGGCTATCCTTCCGCCCGCCTGAGAGAGCGGCCGCCGTGGCCGCGTCAGACGGCCTTGACCCGCTCCCAGCCCCGAACATTCCCCCGGCAAAACATGCCCGGTGAGCCGATGATCCAACCTCGACGAGCGGCCTACGCCGCCTCGCTGGCCATCTCCGCCGCTGTTGGCGGCCTGGTGGCCACGCTGATCGCCCTGCAGGGCGGCGCGGCGGTGGTTGTCGGACCGATCTGGATCGTGACGCTGACCGCGACGATGCTCGGGGCCTGGCCCCTGCTGGCCGGCGGCCCCATGGCGGCATCGTCTTTCGGGGCGCTGGTGATGGCCGGCTCGGGCATGCGATTGCTGGCGACACTCTTCATCGGCGCAGCGATTGACCTCGGTGTCGGCGGCGTCGCCGGACATCGGACGATCTTCTGGATCGGCGTCATGATTGCCGCGGTTGTCGTGCTGATCGCCGACAGCGCAGCGTCGATCACAACACTGTCGAAGGCAAAGGCGGGGGATGAGGCGGGGAGCCAGGGGGGACCTGAACAGACTGGCCGGATGGGACAGCCGGCCGGCGCAGCCTCGATGCGGGAGTCGGCATGATGGATCTTTCGGTACTGCTGGCCGCCTCGGACCCGGTGGCCCACGTCGCGGACCATCGGGAACTGAGCGTCGGTGACTGGTGGATCTACACCAGCAGCATGGGCATGTTGCTGGTGTCCGCGCTGCTGCTCATCCCCTTCATGATCTGGGTCGCCAACCGCGTGGCGACCGGGCCGGAGTCCGAAGGGCACGACCGGTACATCACCAAAAACCCTGTCGCGCACATGATTGAGGTGATCTGCGTCTACCTGAAGGACGAGGTCGCGCGGCCGCTGCTGGGAGACCGCGCGGACCGGCTGATGCCCTTCCTGTGGACGATCTTCTTCTTCATTCTCGTGAACAACCTCCTGGGGCTCGTGCCGATCCGCGACGTGCTGCACATGTTCTCGCCGGACTTGAACATCATCGGCGGCACGGCGACGCAGAACCTGTACATCACCGCCGGCCTGGCGATCGTTGCCGGAATTGGCTTCAACCTCGAAGCGCTCAAGCGGCTCGGCCTGAAGGGCTACCTCGCCCACCTCACGGGCGGCGCGCCGTGGTACGTCGCGTGGCTGCTGTTCATCCTGGAGCTCCTCGGCCAGATCGTAATCAAGCCCGGCGCGCTGGCGATTCGTCTCTTTGCGAATATGACGGCCGGTCACGTGCTTCTGGCGACCCTTCTCGGCTTCATCCCGGTCGCGTTTACACGCGGCGCGCTCACGGCCGGCAGCGTCACGCTGCTCTCCGGCGTCGGCGCGATCGCCCTGATGTTCCTGGAACTGTTCGTCGGCTTCCTGCAGGCGTTCATCTTCATGTTCCTCACGGCGGTGTTCATCTCTCTGATGGACCACCACGAGGATCACGAGCATGAGCACGGGGAGACGGCCCACGCGCACTGATGTGAGACCTGGTCCGGGCCGGCAGACGCCGACCCGGTTTGCCGCGGGCACGTGGCCCGCGGAACATTGGCACCTCGAACCGCGGCCGCGGTGGTGCGGCCCTGAAGAAGGATTGGCAACGATGAAGAACAGACTGATGAAGCTCGGACTCGCCGCCGGCGGCGCCCTCCTGCTCACCCCCCTCATGGCCCTCGCCCAGGAGCACGGGGCGGACGCTGACGTCGTGGCCTCGGCCGCGACAGGCGTGAAGGAGTATTTCGGCAAGGGCATGGCCGCCATCGGCGCCGGCGTTGCCGTTGTCGGCGGTGGTCTCGGCATCGCGCTGGTCGGCAAGTCCGCGGTCGAGTCGATCGCTCGCCAGCCCGAGGCTGCCGGCAAGATCCAGATCAACATGATTCTGGCCGCCGCGCTGATCGAAGGCGCCACGCTCTTCGCAGTCGTGGTCGGCTTCCTGGCGGCCCAGAGCGCCTGATCCGCTGATGTTTCCCCGCGCCCGTGCCGGAAACGGTGCGGGGCGGCTTTGACGTTGTGACCGACCGCGCGGCGGAGGCCGCGTCTTATGGAGCCTGTCATGAACCGAACCATTTTCTTCGCCGGCGCAGCAATCCTTGCCGCCGCCGCGCCTGTGCTCGGGGCTGAGGATGCCGCGGGCGCGATTCCCACCTTCCGCCAGGGCCTGATCTCCGGCATCACCGCGATCGTCGTTTTCGGCGTGGTCGCCTTCATCCTCGGCAAGTTCGTCTGGCCGAAGATCGATGCGGGGCTGAACGACCGCGCCGCGAAGATCCGCGACGAGATCGCGGCGGCGGAACTGGCGCAGGAGCAGGCACGCGATGCGCTGGAGCAGTATGAGCGCAACCTCGCCGAAGCCCGCGCCGAGGCCCAGAAGATGATCGAGGAGGCCCGCGCCCGCCAGAGCCAGATCGCCGCGGAGCTCAAGGCCAAGGCGGATGCCGAGCTCAGCGCCATGCGCGAGCGTGCGATGAAGGACATCGACGCAGCCCGCCGCGCCGCCATCAACGAGCTGTATGCCGAGGCCGCCGACCTTGCGACCCGCGCAGCCGGCAAGATCCTGCAGCGCGAGATCAGCCCGCAGGACCAGCGCCGCCTCGTGGAAGAGTCGCTCGCCGAGCTGTCCGGCGTCAGCCGCGTGTAAAAACTGACACGGAGCACACCGATGCCACTGACTGAAGCGCCACCCGACGCCCTCGCCCGTGTCTACGCCGACTCGATCTTCGAGTTGGCGGAGAAGGCCGGCGGCCAGAGCCAGGTCGAGGAGATCCTCGGCGAGTTGGAGGAGATTCTCGAGGTTGCGCGCTCCGATGCGCGCTTCAGCGAGTTCCTCTCCTCGCAGATCCTGCCCGTGGAGGCCCGCGGCGAGGCGCTCAAGCGCATCCTCACCGGCCGCGCGTCGGCCCAGACGATGAACTTCCTGCTCGTCCTGAATGAGAAGAGCCGTTTGGGGCACCTGGCGCCGATCGTCGCTGCGCTCGACCACCGGGTGCAGGAAGCGTTCGGACGCGTGGAGGTCGACCTCTATACCGCCTCGCCGATCAGCGGGGAGGAACTGGCCGTCATTCGCGACCGCCTGCGCGAGAAGCTCGGGCGCGAGCCGATCGTTCATCCGTACGTGGACACGGACATGATCGGCGGGCTGAAGCTGCAGATTGGCGACCAGCTTATCGACGCCTCCGTCGCCGCCCGCCTGGCGAAGCTCCGCGATCAGCTTGCGAGCGAGGGCTCCGCGAAGGTTCGCGCCCGCGCTGAGCGCTTCTTCGACGACAGCGGCGCGAGCAGCAACGGCGCACACTGAGCGGCGTCACTCTTCCCCAAGCGAAGCCGTTCGCACCATCTCCATACACTTCTCCCGGGAAGGATCAAGCTCATGGCCACGAAGACCATCGCCTCGGTGGATGTCTCCGGTAAGAAGGTTCTCATCCGCGTGGACTTCAACGTCCCCGTCGAGGATGGGCGAGTCACCGACGACCGCCGCATTCGCGAGGCTGTGCCGACGATCAAGTCGGTCGTGGACCGCGGCGGATCGGCCGTGCTCATCTCCCACATGGGCCGCCCGGAGGGAACGGGCTACGAGGCGCAGTACTCGTTGAAGATCGCCGCCGACCGCCTGGGCGAACTGCTTGGCGCGCCCGTCCAGTTCCCGTCGCAGGATTGCGTGGACGCCGCCGCGGCCGAGGCCGTCGACGCCCTCCAGCCAAGGCAGGTGGTTCTGCTTGAGAATCTGCGCTTCCACAGCGAAGAGAAGAAGGGCGGCGCTGAGTTTGCCCGCAAGCTTGCCGCCTACGGCGACATCTATGTGAACGACGCCTTCGGCACCGCGCACCGAGACGACGCCTCCATGGTCGCCGTGCCCGCAGCGATGAGCGGCAAGCCGCGCGTCGCCGGCCTGCTCATGGAGAAAGAGATCAAGTACCTCTCCGAGACGCTCGCTTCCCCGGCGCGTCCTTTCGCCGTCGTGCTCGGCGGGGCCAAGGTCGCCGACAAGATCCCCGCCATCGAGCACTTGCTCCCGAAGGCGGATGACATCCTCATCGGCGGGGCGATGGCCTACACCTTCTGCGCTGCGCTCGGGCAGAAGACCGGCAAGAGCCGCGTCGAGAACGACCGGCTCGCCGATGCCAAGCGGATCATCGAGCAGGCCGCGATTCTGAAGATGAACCTGCACCTCCCGGTGGATCACGTCTGCTCCACGCTCTTCGCTGAGGAGGGGGGCGACATCGAGGTCTTCGAGCGCGACATCGCGGACGGCTTCATGGGCCTGGACATCGGCCCGAAGACGCAGACCAACTACGCCCTCGTCCTGCGCAAGGCGAAGACGATCGTCTGGAACGGCCCGATGGGCGTCTTTGAGTGGCGGCCCTTCCGCGTCGGGACGCAGCAGATCGCCAGCGCCGTGGCGACGGCCACGTCGAAGAACGGGGCGGTCTCCATCGTCGGCGGCGGTGACACGGCCGCGGCCGTCGAGCAGGCGGGCAAGGCCGGCGAGATGAGCCACGTCTCCACCGGCGGCGGCGCCTCGCTCGCAATGCTCTCGGGCAAGCCTTTCCGGAGCCTCCAACTGCTTGATAAGGCGTAATCGGGCCGCGCGGGCCGATCATTGTGTTCAATGACATCCACTCTTCATCCACCCACGCCCGCCTCCATCCCGCCGCGCGGGTTCGGATGGGCGCCCAGGGCGGTTGCCGCGCTGGCCGGTCTGCTGGCGGTGGTGGGGGGGATGTACCTCGCGTGGCCGGACTGGCACGAGGTTCACGCCGAGGGGGGCCCGCTGGAGATCCTTCAGCTTGCGGGGGCTCTCGGTTCGCTTCTCACCGCCTTCGTCATCGTGCTGCGCCAGCGTGGTCGTGATCGCCTCAACGGCGTCTGGCTCCTGACGCTCTTCCTACTGCTGGTTGCGCGTGAGCTCGACCTGCAGGAACAGCTCAACGAGGAGGTGCTCGGCGAGTGGGCCGTCTCCTACCGGCTCCGCTGGTGGATGTCGTGGGAGGTTCCGCTGTGGCCGAAGCTCATGTGGGGCGGTGTGGCCGCGGTTCTGGGGGCGGCGCTGTTCATCCCGCCCACGATTGTCCGCGCCCCGGCGCTGCGGCTGCTTCGCGCGGGGGATGCCGGGGCGTGGCTCTTCGCCGGCGGCGCGCTCTTTTATGGTCTCGGCTACGTGCTTGACGATGTCCTCGGCCGCGGCGTGCTGGTTGACGGCGACCAGGGGCAGGTGATGGAAGAGACCTGCGAACTGATCGGCGCGGCGAGCTTCTTCGCCAGCACGTTCTTCACCTGCCGGTTCTCGCTGGCCGCGCGCATCGAGGCGCTGGAGAAGGCCGGCGCGGAGGTGTGATCGATGGGCGGCGGGACTCTCCGGCGTGACCTCCTTCTGCTCGGCGCGGTGTGCGCGTTGGTCTATTTCACCGGCCTGGCCACGCACGGCGTCACCAACTGGCAGGAGGCCCAGCGGCTTGTCGTCGCGCGGGAGATGCACGCCGCGGGCGACTGGCTCGTTCCCACGATCAACGGCTCACCGTACCTCGCCAAGCCGCCGATGGTCTACTGGGCCCAGCTTGGCCTCGCGCGGCTGCTCGGGCGTGAGCCGGATTTGTTCGTCCTTCGGCTTGTCGTCGCGCTGGCCGGGCTTGCCGGCGTGCTGTTTACGTACGCCGCGGGCCGCATCCTTCTGCGTCCAGCCCCGCCGAGGCCGGGCGTTACGCCGAATCACGCGGATGACGCCCGCTGGAGCCGCGACGCCGCCGTGTGGGCGGCCCTCTGCCTCGCCACCGGCGTGCTCTACGTCCGCTCCAGCCGGATCGGGGAGCTTGACATCCTGCTCGTCGCCCCCGTTGTCGGCGCGATCGCGGCGATCGCCGCGGCGTGGCGGCGGCATCGCGACGAGGACCGCACGCACTTCGCCGCCGTGGGCCTCGCTGGTCTCTGCGCGGTCGCCGCGGCGCTCACGAAGGGGCCGCCCGCGCTGCTGGTGATCGCCCTTGCCGCGTACGGCGGCATCCTTCTGACCGTGTTCGCCTCGTCTCCGGGCGTTGAGGGCGGCGCGGCGAGCGCTTCGGCCGACTCGCCGCCGCGCCTGGCCCGCGCTTCGCGCGGACGCCGGGCCTTTGCGGCCATGGCCCGCACGCATCCGGTCGGCGTGCTCGGGGCCGGGCTTGCGGCGCTGTGGGTGTGGGCGAAACTCGTCGAGCGCCGCATCGGCGCGGAGGCCCTGGAGCGCTTCGCGGCGGGCGAAACGGAGGACAACCTGCGGCTCTTCGAGTTTGCGTCGCCCGTCAGGAACCTGGAGGCGATGTCGTACGGCGTCGGGCTCGGCTCGGTCGCCGCGATCGTCGCCCTCATCTGGCTGATCAAGGACCGTCCGCGCCCCGGAGCCGCGGCGCGCGGCGGGTGGTGGATCGTCTTCTCGTGGGTCGGGCTGTCGCTGGCGGCGTTTTCGCTGCTCGGCAAGGGCGTCGGGCGGTATCTCACGCCGGTGTGGCCGGGCGTGGCGCTGCTTGGCGGCATGTGGATCGCTTCGCTGCTGCGCGACTGGTCCGCGCGGCGGGCCCGGCACGCGCGTGTCGCGTTTGCGCTCATCATCGCCGCGCTCGCGCTCGGGCAGGCGTGGTGGTACGCGCTGGGACGCGAGCAGTTCTTCGGCCGCCGCTCGCCGCGCGACTTTGTCGCCGAGCTTGTCGAGCGCTTCGGCGTCGATCCATCCCGCCTGCTCGTCTACGAGTTCTACACGCCCGCGATCGACTACTACGCGGGCCACCTCGTGCAGCCGGTGGGCGACGTCCCGAAGCGCGAGTCGATGATCGGCGTGGAGATCTGGTCGCTCGACGATGTGCGCGGCCGCGTCGAGGCCGCCGCGCACGCCGGCGAGCCCGGCTACACCGTCCTCCTGCGGCTCGAGGACCCGATGGCCACGCCGCTGCCGCGCGTCCTGGCGGACTTCGCCCGGGCCGGCTTCGAACTCGAGGTCCTTCCCACGCAGAGCCGCTTCGCCATGGAGCAGGGCGTCGCCGACATCCGCGCCGTCCGCCTCTCTCTTCCGGGGGCGGGGGGCTGACTCGCGGAGAGCGATCCGCAGATTACGCAGATTTCGCAGATTCAGGAGAAGAGGCGGGCGTCAGCGCCCCGGCCTCGGCGGGCCGCCCCCCGCGCGCGGCCCGCGCACACAAAGAAGCACGCCGGTCTCACCGCACGTGCCCCCACCCCCCTCCTCTTCATCTGCGTAATCTGCGAAATCTGCGGATCGTCCCACCCGCCCTGCGGATAGATCCCCCCGTCCCGCGGACAAATCCCCCCGAATCCGCGGACCCCGCCCGCGACGGCCCCGATTCACGCCCCCCGCGTCGCCTCACGCGCCCCCGCCGGCGGCGAAGCCGTTCTTGTTGATCGATCCGACGACCGGCGGGGCCTCTTCGGCGATCTGGTCGGCGACTTCGCGGCGGTGGACGTCGATGTGGCGGGGGAACTCGAACGCGACGCGCACGCGATCACCCTTGATGGAGGCGATCCGCACGACGCCGATCGGGTTTTTCGGGTCGCCGATGACGACCTCTTCACCCTCACGTCTTGTGATGACCAGCATGGCGAGGACCTCCTGTCCCTCCCGCCCCACCTTCCCCCAATCGCGCGGCCGGGGCACTCGAATATACCACCGACCGGAGCGGGTGAAAAGTCCGTATCCCTGAAATCCCAAAAGGTTACGCACGCCAAAGCCGGGGGGTTGGCGGTCCTGTGGTCGTGGTGGGCAGATTCCTCCCTACCGCGGCCCCTGCCGCGCGATCACCCGCCCGAAATGGCCCCAGAGAGGGCAATGGAGCCCGCCGCGGCCGCCCTGGGACGGGCAATTTCGGCCCTGCCCACCCGATTCGGTGGCCATTCAGGGCTTTGATCGGGTGATAACGCCGCGCGGACGTGCCACAGGGGCT
>CAYWRO010000117.1:0-7988 GCA_964460345.1 uncultured Phycisphaeraceae bacterium
TCCGGTGGATGGGCATGGAGTTCATCCCCGGCTACCGCGAGGCCAACGCGCCGCGGCGGCCCGGTAAGGAGGACAAGCCGGCCTCCGATCGAAAGACCTCCGCCGCCGTGGCGGAAACCGCCCCGAAAAACAGGGTCAAGGAGGACACATGCACCGAGTTGAAGGACATCCGTTCCCGCGACCGGGCGACGACGCCGCAGGGTTCCGGCCACGCCGGCGCTGCCGATGCCGCGGACACCGGCCGGCGGACCGATGGGGGCGCAAGTTCGCGCAGCGGCGGCGCCGTGCTGATGATGCATGTTCGCGAGGAGATCGAGTCTGTTTCGGTGGCGACCACCGATGCGCTCTCCCAGGCCATGCTCAACAACATGGGCGATGCCCCGGCGTGCGACGTCTGCGGCCAGATCACCGTCCGCAACGGCACCTGCTACAAGTGCCTGAACTGCGGCAACTCGATGGGATGTTCCTGAATGAAACGCGCGGCGACTCCGGCGAGAGAGGCGCACGCATGAGCGACGTTTGAAAGAGGCGGAGATTGCGGGGCAGGCGGCTTACACGATGCGGGTGTAAGGGAATCCCCCCCGGCGCCGGATGAAGGATCGCCCGGTGACCGGCCGGCCGCAGACTCAGGCCACCCGGCCACGGAGGAGTCTCGACAGAGCCAGGCCGCCTGCCCTTCCGCCTCAGCTTTGGTTTCCTCCCTCCCTTTGCCCCCGAGCGCATCTCCCACCGCGCTCGGGGGCTTCTTCATTTTTGGATCCACTAGGTATTTGCGAACCGGCACCGCCGCACGCCGATGAAGACGAGCGTTTCGAAGACCAACAGCCCGCTCATGAATCCGGCGAGCGCCAACACGACCGGAGCCCGACGGAGCAGTGGCAACAGCCACTTCGGCGCGGTCGCCGCGCCGCTTTCGGCCCACATTCCCAGGAGAGTCCCCAGCAGGACGAGCACGCCGGCAATAAGCCAGCCGACGGAGGCATGCGCGCACACGGACGTTGCCACCGCCGGTGTGATGCGCCATCCGCGCTGCGCTCCGAAGAAGCGCACGCCGCGATGCTCGATGGCGGTCAACGCGTACAGCACCGCGACCGACCCATACCCGCCGAAGATCGCCGCGAGCGCCGCCGCGCCAAGAACGGCGCCGGTCGTCAGTCTTCCGTCGGCCGCATACATGGCTCGAAGCAGGCCCGCCCAGACCGCCAGCGCGACGAGAACGCCCGCCATGCCGATGCTGCCGGCCAGCAGCGGGCGATCCGGCGCGCCGCGGATTCGCATCTGCTCAAACAACACGCCCGGCCATCGCAGAGCCGCCAGGTAGGTGCGCCGGCGGCCATCCCAACTCCGTTCGACCTGCCAGGGCGAGCCCGGCCGCGAGCCGGGCAGGGATGACTCAATTGATCGGCCGCACTCCGGGCACCGCCCCGCCATCGGCAGCCCGCCGATGCCGTATCCGCATTGTTCGCAGAGAAGATTCTCGTCCTTGTGGGTCGGCGGCATGGCGGTGCAGCAGCGGCCGGAAGATCCCCGCCTGGCGGCTGACAGCGGCGGGAGCGAGGTCTAACCTTGGTGCCGCCGGCTGGTGCGCCGGCGTGGACGTCCACGCGTGATTCAGATTCGTCGCATTACACCCGAGGCGGACCCGGAACTCTACGCTCAGGAGTGCGCGCTGCGCGAGCAGGTGCTGCTGCGCCAGGTCGGCCTCACGATGGAGACGTTCCGCCAGCACTTCCCTTACGAAGACCGCTTCGAGCACTTCGTCGCCGTCTTTGACCATCCCAACGGTGCGACCGTCATCGGCTGCGGAACACTGCTGCTGGAAGAGGAGGGCAGGGCCAAGCTCATGCAGATGGCCGTCCACCCCCAACGCCAGGGGGAGGGGATCGGACGCAAGATCGTCGCGGCGATCGAACGCCGCGCCCTCGGAGAACTCGGCGTGCGGGAGCTCTACTGCCACGCCCGCGAGCCCGTATGCGGCTTCTACGCCCAGCTCGGGTGGGCCATTGATTCGGAGACATTCGAAGAGGTGGGTATTCCGCACCGCCGAATGGTGGTCCGGGCTCCGGATCCGGCGGAAGAGGACCTTCTTGTCTGCTGACCGCCTGCCGCTGGCATCGCCGCGGCGTATCTGCAATACTTCCCACATGGGCAGCGAGGCGACAACCAAGCCCCGTCATTTGGATTCCGAGGCCATCCGCGAGCTTTTCGCACGCCACCGCCTGCGGCGGACTCGTCAGCGGGAGGCTGTCTACGCCGCGCTGGCCGCCACGTGCGCCCATCCGACGGCGGAAGACATTCACCATCTGGTGAAGGAGAGCGGCCAACCGATCAGCCTTGCGACGGTCTACAACACGCTCGATGCGCTGACCGATGCCGGGCTTTGCCGCCGGATCGCTCCCACCGGAACCGGGGGGCAGAACGGCGCCGGCTCATTCCGGTACGACGCCGATACCTCCGAGCATGTCCACATCATCACGGCCGACGGCCGCGTGGTGGACGTCCCCCCTGATCTGGCGGGTCTGCTCGTCGACGGGCTCCCACGGGGCGTTCTGGCGCGAATAGAGGCTCGCCTCGGAACGCGGATCGGGCGTGTCAAGGTCGAACTGGAAGAGGTGCGGAACTGACCTGACACGCGTTCGAGATCATCGCTCGTGCGTTCGATCTCGCGTCGCACGCATTCGAGCTCACATCACACGCGTTGGACGTCATCTCGAACGCATTCGACGTCGCCTCGAACGCGTTCAACGTCATCTCGAACGCATTCGACATCGTCTCGGACGCGTTCGACATCATCTCGCACGCATTCAACGTCACCTCGCACGCGTTCGACATCATCTCGAACGCATTCGACGTCACCTCAAACGCGTTCAACGTCGTCTCGAACGCGTTCGACGCCGCGCAATTCGCGTCATATTGGACGTTGCAACCGCCCTGAGAGGGCGTCAGGGGCGGTGTGGGGCCGCGGCACCACCGATAGCGGGGAGGACGTGGCCAGTGGTGCGTCTTCAGGCGGCTTCCTTAAGACGGCGCGATGGAGCGCCGATGTGTGTTCTCGGGCCGTGTTGGGTGGGGTGCAGCGGCCCGGGAGGCACAGATGCAGAACGCCATCAATCGTCGTCAGTTCCCGCGCTTCACGGTGCAGCCGATGTACACGCCGATCGCCGTGCGCACGCTGGATTCCGAGGCCTTCGACATTGAAGGCAACGCGTACGACATCAGCGAAGGCGGCGTACGGTTCGACCTGGACCGGCCATTGCCGCCCGGCACGCCCATCGCCATGCAGATCACGCTGCCGACGATGCACAACGAGCAGATCGGGCCCGGCCGCAGCATCTTCGTCTTCGCCAACGTGGTCTGGGTGGAAGATGAGGAGGAACCCGGTCCGGTGAGGACCGCCGCGGTCTTCACGCACTTTGCGCGGGCAGGGGACCGGGAACGCCTGCTCAAGCACTTCTCGTCCGGGCACTACCGGATGGCAGCCTGAGCTGAGTCGGGCAGTCGCCCGGCGAGTAACGCGGCACGGTTCGCGCGGTTACCTATCCTTCGCGCGTGTTCGTAGACGAAGCAGTCATCGAGGTGGCCGCCGGCAAGGGCGGAGACGGCATGGTCTCCTTCCGGCGCGCCAAATACATCCCTAAAGGTGGACCGGACGGCGGCAATGGGGGGGACGGCGGCGACGTCATCCTCGTGGCCGACCCGAACGTGAACACGCTGCTGGAACTGCGCGGGCATCATCACTGGCGTGCCGCGGCGGGCGAACCGGGCCGATCACGGCAGCAGCACGGGGCGAATGCAGAGGACATCCGGATCCGCGTTCCCCCCGGTACGCTCGTCTACGACGACGAGACCAGTGAGCTACTCTGTGACCTCGGCCCTGATGAAGAGTTCATCGTGGCCCGCGGGGGCAAAGGCGGGTGGGGCAACGAACATTTTAAAAGTGCAACGAACCAGGCGCCGCAGCAGGCGACACCCGGCGAGCCGGGGGAGATGCATCGCATCCGGTTGGAACTGAAGCTGATTGCCGACGTCGGGCTGATCGGTGTGCCAAACGCCGGCAAAAGCACGCTGCTGGCAGCCACGACGCGCGCCACGCCGAAGATCGCCGATTACCCGTTTACCACGCTGTCTCCCCAGCTGGGCATCGCCGAACTGGACCGCGATCGTCGCCTCGTGCTGGCGGATATCCCCGGCCTGATTGAGGGCGCTGCTCAGGGAGCGGGGCTCGGGCACGAGTTCCTCCGCCACATCGAGCGGACGCGCATCCTGGTGCACGTCCTCGACGTGCTGCCCGAGACCGGCAGCGCCGCCGAGAACTACCAGCGTGTGCGCGATGAACTACTGGCCTACGCGCCTGCCCTCGCGGAGAAGGATGAGATCATCGCGCTGAACAAGCTCGACCTGCTTCCGGACGATGAGGCGCGCGCCGAAGCGGTCGCGCGCCTCCGCGTGGACCTGAAGCTCGGCCGCACCGACGAGGTCGTGCCGATCAGCGCGGCCACCCGCTCCGGCACGCGAGAACTCCTCGAGCACGTCTGGAAGCGGCTCAACAGTTCGAGGTAGTCCATCCGATACTTTGCACTTGCGACAGCGATCGTCTGTGGTACCTTGTCAGCATCGTGGATAACCCCGGCGGCAGGACGTGGCCGCACCGTCGGTGGAGGAGCACCGGCCGCTGGAGTGGAGATCGAGATGAATCAGACTGCAGTTCGTATGAAGCCCGCCGCGGTCGCGGCGTGCGGGACAATGGTGGTCGGCCTGCTGGCCGGAGCCGCGCACGGCGACATTGTGCTGACCTTTGAATCCCTGGCACATGTCGACAACTTAGCGGTCTCCCATGGCAGCACGTACGAGGAGGGCGGCTATCGGTTGACGACGGGCGTCGGCGAGTTCAGTTCTTACGGGACGACTTCCTTCTCCTACGCCGGATCGACGGCGCTCATTGCCGGTGGGTCACCCGAGGTCGTTACGCTCGCGCCGATCGCCGGCGGCCTGTTCGACCTTGTCTCAATCGAGATTGCGAAGCGCGATACGGCCGGATCAATCTTTCCGGTCAACGTCACGTTCACGGGAACCAAGGCGGACAACTCAACCGTGATGGCCACCTTTAACGGCACAGTTTCGGGTGTGCTGCTTCAGGAGTTCACCTTCCCCGCATCGTTCACGGACCTCACGCAGGTCACCTGGTCGGCCAGCCAGCCCCATCAGTTTGACAACGTGACGCTCGTCCCCGCGCCCGGGGCCGCCGCGTTGGTGCTGCTGGCAGGCTGCGCGGCCTCGCGCCGGCGTCGGTGAATGGGTCGACGGTTGGGTTGAAAGGAGTCCTCAGATGCGCGTTGGCAAACTCCCCGCCGCGTTCGGCGTTGTTGCGGGAGCCGGCTTGGCTCTTGCAAGTCCGGCCTTGGCTGCGAATCCGGTGGTCGTGACGCCCGATGATCCGGGGCCTGAGGCCCGGTTCGGCTATTCAGTCGCGACGGATGGCGCTCGTCTGCTCGTCGGGTCGTTGAACAACTCCGACATCGGCTTTCACACGGGCTGTGCGTACGTGTTCAGGCGTGATGGGGCCCAGTGGGTGCAGGAGGCGCAGTTGTTTGATCCCGCGGCGGTTTTTGCCGGACGGGCCGGAACATCTGTCGCCCTCAACGATGAGGTCGCGGTCGTCGGTGCGCGCGAGGAGGCGATGCTTCCCAATGTCGGCGGCGCATTGGTCTATCGCCGGACCGGGCAGGCGTGGGCGCACGAAGTCACGCTTCATCCGCCGGACATCACGCCCTCGACCAGCGTCTACGGCTACTTCGGCTTTGGACACGCGGTCGCGACCGACAGCAACCGAATCGTGGTAACCATGCCGCAGGATGACATCGCCTGTCCGTCGGATCCGCTTTGCAACTCTGGATCGGCCTATGTCTTCGCGTACGACGGTTCGCAATGGCTTTTCGAGCAGAAGCTGATCCCATCCGACCCGCAACGAGTCGCCCACTTCGGCCGCTCCGTCGCCATGCAGGGAGACCGCATCGTCGTCGGGGCATTCCAGGCCGATGAGGTCGCCGGCGCGGTGTATGTCTTCGAGCGTCAGGGCGGTGTGTGGATGGAGGAAGCGAAACTCCTCAACCCGAACCCCCAGGAGGGCATCACCGGTCAGTTCGGTGAATCCGTCTCGCTCGACGGCGACGTCATCGCCGTCGGTGCGCCCGGCGACAACCACGCTGGAAGCTACTCCGGCGCCGCCCACATCTTCCGCCGCGGCAGCACGGGATGGACGCTTGAACAGACCCTGACTGCGGAGGATCCTGCGCCGACCCACTTTTTCGGCCAGCCGGTCGCCGTGCATGGCAACAGGTTGCTCACCGGCGCCCATTGGGACAACCGCGACGGAACGCTCTTCCGCGCCGGCGCGGCATACCTCTTCGAATATGAGGGAGGCCTCTGGTCGCAGCAGGATAAGTTGGTCGATCCGAACGGCGCTAACGAAGACTTCTTCGGTTGGTCCATCGCCCTCCATGGCGGAACCGCGGTCGTCGGCGCGCAACTGGTCAACGGCGTAGGTCCCGACAGTGGGGCGGTATTCGTCTTCTCCTGTCGTGCAGATCTGAATCAGGATGGCGCGACCGATGTCTTCGACCTGCTGGCGTATCTAGACCTCTGGTTCGGGAACAATCCTGCGGCGGAACTGACCGGTGACGACCCGACTGTCGTAGACGTCTTCGACCTCCTGGCCTACCTCGACTTCTGGTTCGCCGGCTGCTGAGGCAACTGGCGACTCATCGGAACAGCGGTGAGGCGACGGTTATACTCCGGGCTTGTTCGCGCCCAGGGTCGGCGCGGCGAGGACACGGAGTGGCACATTGGTCCGGTCGGAGCCCCCAAGCGGTGAGGAACTTGCGCAGCACGTGCGGCGTGTCGGCGACCTGTTGCGCGCTCGTCTGACGCCGTTGATCCTGGCCGCGGTCGATGGCGGCCCCGGAACGCCTCTGCCCGGCCCACGTGCGCTGTCCTTGGCGCTCGGCCTGGACATGGCCACGGCCAGCCGCGTGCTGCGAGCCCTCCGCAGCGCGGATGCCGCGGCCCTGGTTCATGGGCTTCCCTCGCCGCGAGGGCTGTCCCTCGTCGTCGATGCGGCCGGTCGTCACGGCGTGGACGATCGACTCTGCAGCGCCGCGGCGGAAGCGGTAGGTGAGCTGGCCAGGCTGATTGGCCTCTTTCCGGGCGGCCGCAAGGCGCTGCTGTCGGCGATCGCCGGCTGGGTGCCCTCCATCCGGCAACGCGGCGAGCAGGACATCAAGCAGGCGTCCTACCAGGCGTACGCGCATCTGCTTGGGATCGAGATCGAGGCGAACATCCGGAGCGATGTGATCTTCCCATCCGCCACGACGGGCCATGCCGATGTGGCGAACATCGTGCACTACGTCAACCTCTCAAGGCTTCGAAACAGTCACCCCATCTCGGTCTACAGCACCTCGCTCGTGACAAGTGCCTCCGCCTATGAGACCCTGGAGGGCGACCGGATCACGCGGCCGGAGGATGTCCTGCTCAAGGACTTCTGCACCGAGCCCGTGTCGGCGCTCGACGTTGTCAACGAGGACGACCAGCGTTTGTGGGTCGTGATTGACGGCAGCACCCCTGCTGTCAACGCCCGCATGAGCGTCGCCGGCGCACTCGTCGGCCGCGCAGCCATGCCGATGGACTCGGAGTCGGGCACGATCTCCACGATGGTGAATCGGTTCCCCTCCAGGTTGCTCGTCTGGGACACCTTCATTCACGAGGAGATCTTCTCGGGGATCGACCCGATGCTGACGCCGCGGTACTTCGGCATGACCGTTCCCTGGAAACATCCCACGCACCCGCACTTCGGGGTGGACCAGGTGGACATGGCCGTCAGCCTGCAGCGGCTTGGCTTCGGGCTGCAGCGGATCGGCCTGTCCGAACGCGAGGGGAACATCGATCTGAGCGACAACGTCGAGTTGCTGCGCGCCGTTTTCGACCGGCTCGGG
>CAYWRO010000118.1:0-7729 GCA_964460345.1 uncultured Phycisphaeraceae bacterium
GCCTGGTACGGCGTGTACTGCGTGTACCAGCCGGGGTTTTCGAGGATGTTGCGCTGAATCACCGGGGGCGTGATCGTGTGGTGATACCCCATGCCGAGGCAGGAGCGGTACACCTTGTTCTTCGCGGCGATCGTGCGCAGTTCCTGCAGCAGCTCGTGCTCGCCGCGCGCGGGGCCGATCTGCAGTTCGCCTTTCAGGCGGATCGAGGCGGGGATCGTTTCGTCGATGAGCTGGTCGAGCCCGGCGCACCCGATCGTCTCGAGCATCGCGGCGACGTCCGCCTCATCGGGGCCGATGTGCCGGTGGATGAACAGGTCGGTGGGGGGGAGGATGGCGTGGCCGGCGGCCTGGCGGCCCGCGGCTCCGTTGGTCTGTGCGCCGGCGGCGGTCATGCGAACGGTCCTGCTGCTTGTGGTGTGGGTGGTCATCGGCGATCCTGTGGCGCGGCACGCCGCTGAGGGCCTGCCGTCAACGGCGACGTCGCGGTGACGTCCGGTGTGAGTCGCTCCCCCCGGCGTGCTCCCCCTGGCCGCGGTCGCGCGTGGCGAGCGCGGGATGGTGGCACGTGATCGTAGGGGAGTTGCCGGGGATTCAAGCCCCGGCGCGCCGGCAACCACCGCGTTTGTGCCGGGTATGCCCCAGGGTGTCCGCCGTCGCGCGGCGGCGCTGCACCCGGGCCGCCTTCGTACACTTCCCGGTTCCACGCATCGGTGCGCCCGCCCCGCTCGGTCTCCCGTCCGCTCCCTGGTTTTGTGAGGTCCCCCCATGCCGCGTTTCAGCCCCTTCGGCCCGGTCGGCCTGTGTCTCGCCCTCCTGCCCGCCCTCCCGGCGGCCGGGGCGGAGGCGCTGCGCGACACGACGACCATCCACGAGGCCATGAGCGAGGCCGATGCGGACGCCCTGACCTACCTGCAGCACGTCACGACGCTCTCCAACCCCTTCTTCGAGGGCCGCGGCACGGGCACCGCGGGCAACGAGCGGGCCCAGGATTACCTCCAGTTTCATTTCGAGCGGCTGGGCCTCAAGCCCGCCTTTGAGAAGACCGTGACGCTGCCGGATGGGACCGAGGTCGTGGAGGCCGGCGCCAGCTACCGGCAGGCGTTCCCCTTCGCCACCGCCGCGGAGGTCACCGCCGAGGGGCTTGGCATCGCCGGCGGCCCCGAGGCGGAAGGGGACCGGCCGACGTTCGTGCCGGGCCGGGATTTCAACGTGCTGGGCTTCTCCGGGACGGGCCGCGTGGAGGGACCCGTTGCCTTCGTCGGGTACTCGATCGGCGACGGCCCGGACGGCTACACGAGCTACCCGGACGATGAGGACCTGTCCGGCAAGATCGCGCTGATGCTGCGGTTCGAGCCGGTCAACGAGGAGGGACGCAGCGCCTTCACCGGCGGCCGGTGGAGCGGGCACGCGGGGCTCATGGGCAAGATCAGCGAGGCGGCGGAACGGAACGCCGCGGCGATCATTCTGGTGAGCCCGCCCGGCGCGAGCGACCCGCGCACCAACGAACTGGAGACGGCCGAGTCGACGGCCTCCTACGCCCGGCGGGGGCTGGAGATCCCGGTGGTGATGGTGACGATGGACGCCGCGGACCGGTTGCTGCAGCGGGTGGATGCGCAGAAGCGAACGCTGGCGGATCTCCGGAAGCTGGCGGATGCGGGGGATGAGGGGGTGATCGACCTCGGCGGGGCGCCCGTGACAGTCCAGGCGGGGATCGAGCGGAAGGCGGCCTACAGCAACAACATGGGGGCGATCCTTCCGGGGCGCGGCGACCTCGCGAAGGAGTACATCGTCATCGGCGCCCACTTCGACCACGTCGGACGCGGGTACCAGGGAGGGCGCAACCCGGCCGAGTACGGCACGATCCACCCCGGCGCGGACGACAACGCCAGCGGCACGAGCGGCATGCTGCTCGCCGCGGAGAAGCTGGCCGCCGCGTACGCAAACCTGCCGCCGCAGGCGAGCGTCCGGTCGGTGCTGTTCCTGGGCTTTTCGGGAGAAGAGATCGGACTGATCGGCTCGCGGTACTTTGCGAGCAACAGCCCCATCGCGGCGGACGACATGTTCCTGATGATCAACATGGACATGATCGGGCGCCTGCGCGAGTCGCTGGATGTGCAGGGCGTGGAGACGGCCGAAGGGCTTAAGGAGCTTCTCCTGCCGCACTTCGACGCCTCGGGGCTGGAGATCTCCTACACGCCGGGGGGCACGGGTCCGTCGGACCACACGAACTTTTACAACCTTGGCGTGCCGGTGCTGTTCTTCTTTACGGGGCTGCACCATGAGTACCACACGCCGGCGGATGTGGTGTCGCTGATCAACGTGGATGGAGCGGCGCGCGTGATCGACCTGGTCACGAAGGTCGTGCTCGACTTCGCGGACAATGAGGAACGTCTGGAGTTCGTCGCGGCCGGGCGCGGGAGGCGGCCGCGGATGCCGCCGGCCGATGAGCCCGGTCAGCCGCAGGCGGCGGGGCCGTCACGCATGGAGATGAAGGTGCGCTTCGGCATCGCCCCCGGGATGTACGGCGAGTCGAGCGGCGGCGTGCTCGTGGGGCAGGTGATGCCGGAGACGAGCGCCGCCGAAGCGGGCGTGCAGCCCGGGGACCGGCTCATCACGTGGAACGGGGTCGAGATCATGGACGTCGCCGGGTGGATGGAGATGCTCGCGAAGCACCAGCCCGGTGACACGGTGCAGGTGGGCATTTTGCGGGACGGCAGCGAAATCACGCTTCCGGTGACCCTGAAGGCATCCGACCGATCGCCGCGTTGAGTCCGCCGGCAACTGAGCACACATGGCTGAGCACACATAGAAGAAGCCCCGGCGCCTGCACCGGGGCTTCTTTCACAAATCTCTCAGGGTGCGGGCCCGCCGCTTACTGCCCGAAGCGGAAGCCCGCGGTGAGAGGTCCGGAATGCTCAGCCGCCCCCGCCACCACCGCCCCCGCCGCCCCCGCCCCCGCCACCTCCCCCGCCTCCGCCGCCGCCCTGGCCGGGAACGACGCCGGTAACGGGGTACTGCTCGAAGCCGTCGACGGTGCCGATGCTTGTGTCCACGTTCAGTGTGACGTAGCGGCGGCCCTCAACAACCCGGGCCGTGTGCGAGGCGGGCCACCACGCGTAGCCGTTGATCTGGCGGTGCATGTAGTCCGGGGCGTTCACGATCAGCGTGCCCTGCCAGTAGCGGATCGAACCCCCCTCGCCGCCATTCTCAATCCACTGCTCCGTCTCGACGATGGTCCGGATGAGGTCGGCCAACTCTTCCGCCCGCTCTTCACGGGTGGTCCGCTCCTCTTCTTCGTCATCATCGTCCTCAAAGGGGCTCTGTCCCTGGCCGCCTTCCGACTGCTGCAGCACTGCCTCCAGATCGATCTCCGGCACCTGGTCGTACCGCGGCACCACAAAGAGCAGATCGTTGATGTCGTAGATCTCAACGCGCTTGTCGCGGTTCAGCACGTCTTTGGGGCCGACCTGCATCGTGCCGTGCTCGGTCATCTGCCAGGTGTTCTGCGTGAAGTCGACTTCCGCCTTGTCGAGCACCTTCTCAAGCAGCTCCAGGGCAGGGCGGCCCTTCACGCTGACGGTGATCAACTGTTCGGGATCAAGCCCGCTGGTGCGATCGTTCAGCCAGACCACCTCAAGGTCCGCGCCGGTGATCTCGCGGATAAACCGCATGACATCTTCGAGACGCTGTTCCTCAAGCTCGATCGTGACCGTCCGCTGCATCTTCAGCAACGTGTCACGCTTCGGATTGACCGACCGGCGCGCGGGGGCGGACGAGGTCTCCGTGGTCGTGGTCTGTGCTGTTGCCGGCAAGGCCAGTCCGGCCGCGGCGATGACCGCCGCCGCGAGGAGACGGGGCGAAAAACTGCGAGTGCTTGATCTCATGGGTTTGCTCCGCAGGGCCGGCAGCAGTCCGCGCCGGCTGCACCCTGCCTGTTCGCGGGGCGCACGGTCCCCGTTCCCGAGGTTGGACGCGGACGGGGCGGGAAAGTTCCCGGCCGACCGCGGGCGGGGCTCGCCGCCACCCTTCGTCTTCGTGCCCCCCTGTTCAGGCAGGGTTCACGCAAGCGCGGGTTCCGGCTCGGTGGCCGGCGCATCCGCGGCGGGCTCCCTGCCGCCCCTGCCGCTCTGGGGCTTCGGGCCGGGTGGAGTGCGTCGCAGGGCCGTCTTGAGCCCCGCGCCCATGTCCAGGACGAGCGAGAACATCAACGGGACGAGCACGAGTGTGAACATCGTCGAAACGAGCATGCCTCCGACGACGACGGAGCCGAGCCCTCGGTACATCTCGCTGCCCGCCCCTGGGAAGAGGATGAGGGGGAGCATGCCGCCGACGCTGGTTGTGGTGCTCATGAAGATGGGGCGGATGCGGGTGGCGATCGAGCGTTCGATCGCGGCGTGGGCGGGCATCGGCGGTTCTTCCGTCTCCGCCTCGCCGCGCATGAAGTTGAGCGCCTGGTGGACGATGAGGATGGCGTTGTTCACCACCACGCCGATGAGGATGACGAACCCGAGCATCGTCAGCACATCAAGCTGCTGCGGGGCAATGGTGGGATCCCGCACCGTGTACCAGTGAACCATCGCCAGCCCGGCGAAGCCTCCGACCACGGCCAGCGGCACGCTGAACATGATGACGAACGGGTAGAGGAAGGATTCGAAGAGCGCGGCCATCAGCAGGTAGGTCACGACGAGCGCCCAGATGAAGCGCGCGGTGAGCAGTTGCGGCTCAACGGTGATGGTCCACGCGAGCAGGGCGAGCACAACGCCCAGCAGCACGGCTCCGGCCGCGCCGTACAACAGCTTCAGTTCACCACGGTTGACGCTGCGCCAGATGACGAAGCCGGCGAGGCCCAGCGCGCCGGCCGACACGATAAAGACGGCCAGCACACCCAACGTCAGGTGCGTGGAGCTTGCCGGGCCGGTAGGGCGGCCGAAAAGCGAGGCGTTCACCTCGTCAAGCTTGGCCGCGGTTCCTTCAAGACGGACGCGCATCGTCGAATCGACGAGGCCGGCCTGCTCCGCGGGCGCGATGATCTGCTCGCGAATCTCATTCATGACCTCTTCGAGTGCACGGCCGGCCGGCGGTCGAATGCGGAGCGTGACCGACGGCAACTCCTCGATCCGCTGAATCTGCTGCGGGGCCAGGCCGGAGACGATCTCGGCGACGGTGTCGGCGGGCACAATGCGCCCGGAGCGTGTCGCGAGCGGGATCTCGGCCATCTGCTCGCGGTAATCCAACCGGCCGCCCTTGGGCAGCAGCACGATGTCCGCCGTGTCGCCGTCGAGAATCATCTCGCCGGCGTACGCGCCGTCGAAGAGCGCACGCACCGCCGTGCCGAGGTCCGCAGTCGTCAGGCCGAGTTCCCTTCCCTGCCGGGTGAGCCGGATCCGCCACTCCTGCTCCTGCAGGTTGTAGTTGGATGGATCGGGACTGACGTTGCCGTACGTGTACAGGCCGACGGCCGTGTTCATCATCTCCGAGGCGGCCGCGACGACGCGATCCAGCCGTGGCCCGGAGATCTCCAGGTCGATGGTGTTGCCGCCGCCGACGCCGCCGCCGAAGAGGGACGTCTGCGAGGCGCCGCCGAAGGAGTCGGGGATGGTGTTCATCGCGTTGGTCAGGAGCTGACCGACCGGGATGACGACCTGTTCATCCTGGCTGTTGGCCCCGATGAACATGCCGCCCTGGAAGGCGCCGATGAAGAAGTCGCCGACGGGCACGGGGTCGAAGGGCGCGAGACCTGAGTTTGGCCCCCAGCCGCGGGGGATGGGAGGCAGGCTCGCGACGGAAGCGGGATCGTTGATGTTCGCCTCGGCGTACGGCGTGATCTGCGCCTCGATGCGCTCGGCGTAGTCCACCTGCTCGCGGACGGACAGGCCGGGGGGGATCAACAGGCCGCCGAACACGAGGTTGCGGTTGCCGGCGGGGAGATAGTCCAGCGGCGGCATGAGCACAAGCGCGCCGACGATGGAGATCGCCGTCATGACGAGAATGACGGCGGGGCGGATCGTCGCGCCGCGCCAGCCGCCCATCATCCAGCGAACGCTGCCGGCAAATCTATTGACCACGTTGCCGAAAAGGCCCGCAAGGCCGAAGAGCGAGTGCCAGGCGGTCAGCAGCGGCGCTTCGTGCGACGGCGGCGGGCGCAACCAGCGGGAGCAGGCCGTCGGGATGACGGTGATCGACACCATCAGCGAGAGCGCGACGGCGCCCGCCATGGCGAGCGAGATGTCGCGGAAGAGCTGCCCGGCTTCTTCCTGGATTGTCAGGACGGGAATGAAGACGGCGATGGTCGTGAGGCTGCTGGCCAGAATGGCGCCCCAGACTTCCTTGCCGCCGCGGTAGGCGGCTTCCATCGGACGGACGCCCTGCTGCAGATGGCGGTAAATGTTTTCCAGGACGACGATGGCGTTGTCGACGACCATGCCGACCGCGAAGGCCAGGCCCGCCAGGGAGATCACGTTGAGCGTGCGCCCCATCGCCAGGAGGAGCAGGAAGGTGCCGATGACGCTGATCGGAATCGCCAGGGCGATGACGCCGGTCGAAACCACGGAGCGGAGGAAGAGCAGCAGGACGAGTGCCGCGATGCCGCCGCCGATGTACAGGTTCTGCGTCACCAGCGAAATGGCCGACTCGATGTAGGTGGTTTCATCGTAAACCTGGCGGAGGCGGAGGTCGTCGCCGACGGATGGATCGAGGTTGGGGAGGATGTTGGCCTGCACCTCGTCGAGGCGAGCGCGGAGGTCTTCCATCACGTCGACGACGTTGGCGTCGGTCTGCCGGATCACGTTCATCGCCAGGCACGGCACGCCCATGGAACGGACAAAGCCGCGCTGCTTGACGTGGCCGATCTCGACCGTGCCGACGTCGCGCACGTAGACGGGCTTGCCGTCGCGGTAGGCGATGACGGTGTCGAGGATGTCCTCCTCGCGTTCAAACTTGCCGACGACGCGGATGCGGTAGTCGCGCTTGCCTTCGGCGCTCGTGCCGCCGGAGACGTTGCGGTTCTCATTCCGCAGCGCATCGATGATGGACAGGGGGTTCAGGCCGCGCTGCGCGACCGCGGTCGGATCGAGCAGCACGCGGACCTCGCGGTCGCGTCCGCCGTAGATGTTCACCTCGGCGACGCCGTCGATGCGTTCGAGGTACGGCTTCACCTCCTTGTCCATCGCGTAGAAGATCGTCGTGATGTCGAAGTCCGGGTGCTTGTGCCGCGCCTCGGGCTTCACATCGATGATGATCCAGGCGATGGCGTTCTCCGCCGCGCCTTCGGCCGCCTTGATGAACGGCTCCTCGACTTCTTCGGGATAGTCCGGCACCTGTCGCAGGGCGTCAGAGACGTCCTGCATCGCGCGGTCGATGTCCTTGTCAAGGTAGAACTCGAGCGTGATCTCCGCCGTGCCTTCGCGGCTGATCGACCGCATCGACTTGAGGCCGGAGATGTTCTTGAGGCGCTTCTCCTGCTCACGCGTGATCTCGTCGACGATCTCGCTGGGGCTGCGGCCCGGCCACTCGGTGGTGATCGTGATCTGCGGCCGGTCGACGGTGGGCGTGAGCTGGATCGGGATTGCGCCCAGGCCGATCAGGCCGAACATCACCAGGAGGATCACGCCGACCGTGACCGTGACGGGCTTGCTGATTGCGTATCGAACAACGTCCATGGTTTATTCGCCTTCGTTGCCGGCCGGAGCGTCCATCGAGGCCGGCGCGCCCGCATCCGGGGCGGGGGTGG
>CAYWRO010000119.1:0-7594 GCA_964460345.1 uncultured Phycisphaeraceae bacterium
GTGGAGGGGTGGGGGGGGGGACGTCTGAAGCGTCTTTGATGCTGTCCGGCATGCGTCTGGGGCGGGCTCGTACGCGTTCGACGTGATCTGGAAGGCGTTCGAGGCCGTCTTATACGCGTTCGAGGTCATCTTGCACGCGTTGGACGTCGTGTCGCATGCGTTCGACACCGTCTCGAACGAATTCAACGTCGTCTCGCACGCATTCGACATCGTCTCGCACGCATTCGACATCGTCTCGCACGCGTTCGACGTCATCTCGAACGCGTTCGACGTCGTCTCGAACGCGTTCGACGTCGTCTCGCACGCGTTCGACATCATCTCGAACGCGTTTGACGTCGTCTCGAACGCCCGTTATCGGGACGCCGACCGCCGCTGCAGGGCCGTAACGGCCGCTTTCGCCCGGTTCTCCACCGATAACGGGGAGGACGGTCGGGAAAAGCAGCAAAGGCAGCAAAGCAGCAATGGAGCCGGTGCTGAGTGCAGGGGCGCCCAGCACCTTGTACTCAGCACCCAGCACCCAGCACTCAGCACTTCCCCCTACCGCTTCCGCGCCGGCACGATCAGGTCCACCAGCACGGCCAGCAGCGTCAGCCCCGACAGGCCGTTGAAGATGCCGCCGGCGGCGAGGATCACCCACACGAAGGCTTCCACGTCGCGCGACAGCCACCACGCGCCGATGTCCAGGGCGAGGGTCACGCCGAGCGTCGCCGAGACGATCCCGACGACCCGCCGCGGCAGGCGCGTGCCGAGGAGCAGGCCGAGGATCACGATCGTCTGCACGGCCAGCGTGAGGGCGTGCGCGTGCGTCGAGGCGGTGAGGATGGAGGGGGGCGTCGGCAGGATCTCGCGCGAGACGGTGAGGCGGTTGACGTCGTCAAAGTAGAAAAGCGGCAGCTTCGGCGCGGGGTGCTCGGTGTTCTCGGGGTTACTCGAGTGGCACGCGACGCAGGAACGCTCGAAGATCAGCGCCGGCATCATCTCGCCGAGCGACTCATCGTCGAAGGTCTGGGCGCGGTTCTCGCTGGCCAGCCACGACAGCAGCGCCTCGCGCTCGGCCGCGGGCAGGTCTTCATCGGTGAGTTCGTTCGGGTGGCCGCGCTTCAGCGCTTCGGCGAGCGGCGCGGGGACGTTCACGCCGTGGTACGCGCTGGCGACGTCGATGTAGGTGAGGTCCTGCTTGTTGCCGTCGCGCGGCGAGTAATGGTTGCGCAGGTGCTGCGCCGAGGCGTACAACCCGCCAAGCAGCGTCAGCACGAGGCCGATGAGGCCGAGGCGAACGCCCCAGTGAAGATGGCAGAGGCGGAAGAGCGGAGGGGAGTCAGCAGCCACGGGTTTGCTCCAAGGGAAATAGCAAATAGCAAATTGCCAAATGGCAAATCAGATCCGATGCGGCGTCAGTTGCAAACTGGCCATCTGCCATTTGCGATGTTCCTACCGCAGCAGCGCTGAATCAATCTCGACAATCCCGTTCGTACGCACCGCCTCGGAGGCCTTGATGCCGACGATGGTGGCGCGCATGCCTTCATCGGCGCTGCACACGACCGGCGCGCCCTCGGTGACGCTCTTGATGAAGTCGGCCAGCGCGTAGTAAAGCGAATCGTGCGGCAGGCCGACGCCCTCCTTGAGCTTGCCCTGCTCGGCAAGCTGCGTGGCCCCGGCGATGAGCGTGATCCCTTCATCGCGATGGAACTTCTGTCGGTTGGCGTACACCTCCCACCCCTGCGTGGCGGCATCGTGCTCCTTGAACATCCACGCGTGGCTCCAGGCGAGCTTGATCGCGGCATCGGAGCCGTGCAGCACCTCGTACTTGCCGCCGTAGGAGTTGGCCAGCGTCGCGCCGTACTGCAGGGATGAACCGTCGTCAAAGACGCACGTCAACGCGATCGTGTCGGGCATCTCCGCGGGGCGGCCGTCATCCCAGAAGCGAACGGCGCCCGTGCCGAAGATGCGCGCCGGGTAGCGCCCGGTGTACCAGTGGAAGACGTCGAACTGGTGCGGGCCCCACTCGCCGGCCAGGCCGTGCGAGAGCGCCGGATCCAGCCGCCAGTTTCTCGCCTGCTCGAGGTCCGGCGACGGCGCGGCCTGGCGCCACGACGTCTTCTGGTTCTGCTGGGCGTGCATGGAGACCAGGTCGCGCACCGAACCGCTGAGGTAAAAGGTCCGCGCAAGCTGGTAGACCGGGTTGGAGCGCCCCTGCAGGCCCGACTGGAAGACCTTGCCGGAGGAGCGCGCCGTCTCGACGATGCGCTGGCAGTCCTCGATCGTGTACGCCAGCGGGGCTTCGCAGTAAATGTGCTTGCCGGCGGCGGCGACCTCTTCAACGATCTGCCGGTGCGTGTGCGTCGGCGTGGCGATGATCACCGCGCTGATCTCCGGGTGCTTCTCCAGCATCTCCTGGTGCGTCGCATACCCCTGCACATCGCGCACGCGGCGCAGGCCCGCCCGCAGCCGCCCCTCGTCCGTGTCGCAGATCGCCACGATGTTCGCCTGCTCGATCTTGGCCAGCTCCGCCAAGGCCGCCCGCCCCTGCTCGCCCATGCCGATCACGCCGATGCCCGTCGCCGCGCCGCGGAAAATGGGCGAGGCCGCGCTGAGGCTGGGCATCAGGGCCATGGCGGACAGAGCGCCCGCGCTGTGAACAAGAAAACTGCGACGATCGATCGGATTCATTCGTTACACTCCTGCCAGGGCGTGATCACGCCGCTGCACATCCACGAAAGGCCAGCATCCTTGAAACGTCCAGCCGCCCGGTCCAGGCGCATCGACTTGTACACCAAGTGAGACGCCGCTTGCCTCGGCCTGACAGTCAAACACCCCCGATTCCAGCACCAGCGCTGCGGTCGACCAGGCGTCGGCCAGCGCTGCGGAACCCGCCAGCGCCGCCGCATGCCTCGCCCCACACGCCGGAGTGCCGCAGCGCGGGTCGAGCACGTGCCCGAGCGCCCGGCCGTCCTCACCCATGACCGTGCGACCGGCGGGAGACGAAACGCCGAGCGCTGCGTCCTTGAGCGCGACGATAGGGCCGTCCGCGGCATCCCCCAGGCGCACACGCCAGCCACCCGCTTCAGGCCCAGCGCCGATCGCCACGCAACTGCTCGTTCCCCCGTGCAGGAAGGCGTACGGCACGCCCGCTTCCCGCAAGAGTTCCGCCGCGGCGTCCAGGGCGAAGCCCTTGCCGACCGCCCCGAGATCGAGTTGAAGGTTCGGACGGCGATACCGCACGCGGCGGCCCGCGCGATCCAGCTCGACCTTGTCAAAGCCGGTCTGCCGCCGGGCGGCCTCGATCGCCGCGGCGTCGGGGGAACCTGAGCCGCGGAACCCCCACGCGCGCATGAGGGGCCCGACGGTGATGTCAAACGCCCCGCGCGTGGCCGACCAGACGTCGCCGCAGAGCGCGAGCAACTCGAACACCTGTTCATCAACCCGCACCCACCCCCCGCCCGCCTCCCGATTGAGGCGGGACACCTCGCTTGCCGGATCGAAAGCGCTCAGGCGGTGGTGCAAAGACAACACCTCCGCCAGAGCGGCCTCGCCGGCGGCCCGAAGGCGCACCGGATCCTGTCCGTGAAGAACGAACTCGAACCTTGTCCCCATCGCGTGGGTGGCGAGCCGCACGCCATCGTCCTGTGCGTGCGGCCCGCCCTGCGGAAGCGGGGAATCCGGCATTTACACGGCCTTTGCGGTCATCGTCTTCGGATCGAACTCGAACGCCTTGCCTTCCCACATGGAGCGCGTCGCCAGGTCCACGATCACCATGACCTGCGTCGCGAACGTCACCGGGCTGGCCACCTGCTCGCGCGAGCGGATGCACTTGAGCCAGTCGATCCGGTGCGCATCCTGGTCGTTGCCGATGTCCTCGCTGCGGATCTCCTGGCGGTCGACCTCGTCAACGTACAGGCGCTCGGGCCGCAGTTCGCAGTTGGAGCCGCCCAGGTAGATGTTGCCCTTGTGGCCGCGGATGATCGTCTCAAGGCCCACCTCGTTGCAGGTGGAGCCGGCGACGATCATCGTGTGCTCCTTCTCGAACTGGACGGTCAGGTTGACCTGGTCGTGGTTCTCCATCGCCTTGTCGACATAGTGCCCGCCGCAGGCGACGACACGCGTCGGCCAGCCCTGGTCGATCGCCATCATGAGCGGCGTGACCTCGTGCACGAGTAGGTCGCCGATGATGCCCGTCGACCACTTCTTGTAGCGGCGCCAGCGCGCGTACACCTCGGGGTCCCACGGATCGTTGGCGTACAGGTGTCCGCACCACCGCTTCCAGTCGAGGTTCTCTCCGGGCTTCCAGTTCTTGTCGATCCCGTAATACAGCCACTCGCCGTGCTTGCTGTTGCGGCAGTAGCTCGTCTGGCTGAAGGTCGGCTTGCCGATCGCGCCTTCGGCGACAAGCCTCTGGGCCGCAAGGTACTTGGGAAGCTGCATCTTCTGCGTGCCGACCTGGATGCGCAGTTCAGGATTGGCCTTGGCGACTTCGTAGAGGCGCAGGGCCTGCTCCAGGTTCAGCGTCATCGGCTTTTCGACGTACACGTCCTTGCCGGCCAGGATGGCGGCTTCGGCGTGCGGCTGGTGCCAGTGCTCCGGCGAAGCGATCAGCACGCCGTGAATGTCTTCCCGCTCGAGCAGTTTCTCATGCTCGGCGTAGGTGTCGACGCTGATGCCCTGCTTCTCCTCACAGAGACGCTTGGCATGATCCAGCCGCGGCTGGCACACATCGCAGAGCGCCACGATCTGCGCATTCTCGCGCCCCTGCTTGATCAGTTTGATGATCGAGTCGCAGTGCGCCGTGCCCATGCCGCCGGTCCCGATGACGGCCATCCGGATCGGCTCGCCGTCACCCACCGGCGTCCGCGCCTTGGCACGCGCCACCTTGCCTGTCAATCCGCCAATCCGGCCCGCGCCGCCGGCGCTGGCCAGCACGGCCGCAGCGCCCGCCACGCCCGCTGTCCGAATCAGAAACTCGCGCCGTGAGGCGCCCGACAGCCTGATACCCGCTTCTTCATTCTGGCGCATGCGTCAATCTCCTTGCTCACAGACAAACCTCTTGCAGTGTACCCGATTTTCGCTGTGCAAGGTGGAACTTTTTCTCGAACTTTCACCCTGCAAGTTCCCGAGAAATGTACCGTAGTTCGAAGGGCTCGCCCGACATGGCGAGCACGGGTTGGCGGGCGAACGCCCGGCGAGAAGAACCCCCATCCCGGTGGTATGGCACCGTCGGCTTATCGTACCAGTCTCACAGACGCGTGACCGGAGAAGGCTTTGCATCATACAGAACTTCTGCAACTCGCCGGCATTGTTGTCGTTGGTGTCGGTTGTCAATACGTTGCCCACTTCCTGAAGCTTCCCGCCATCATCATCCTCCTGCTCGTCGGGCTCGTGGTGGGGCCGATCCTGGAGCGGCTCGGGGCGCCTCATCTGGACCCGGACCATCTCCTGGGCGATCTGCTCATGCCGATCGTCTCACTGTCCGTCGCGTTGATCCTCTATGAAGGGGGTTTGACCCTCCGCTTCAAGGACATTCCCGGCGGCGGTCGCGTGGTCGGCAAACTTGTCACCGTCGGGGCCCTCATCACCTGGCTCGGGGCCGCCCTCGGCGCTCGCTTCATCGTCGGCTTTGACTGGCGGCTGTCGATCCTCCTCGGCGCAATTCTGGTTGTCACAGGTCCGACTGTCGTCAACCCCCTGGTGCGTCACATCAAGCCGTCGGGCCTTTCGGGTCCCATCCTGCGGTGGGAGGGCATTGTCATCGATCCCATCGGGGCAATGCTTGCCGTCCTCGTCTTCGAGGCGCTCATGCTCGATGCGACCGGCTTCCGAGTCATCGAATCCCTGCTCCTCACGGTTTTCATCGGTGGCGCGCTCGGGCTTGTGGCGGCCGGCCTGCTGGTCCTTCTTCTCAAGAAGTACTGGGTGCCGGATTCGCTGGCCAATCCATTGTCCATGTCGCTGGCGCTCCTGGCCTTCGTTCTCTCCAACGTGATGCAGGCCGAATCGGGCCTTCTTGCCGTGACCGTCATGGGGATCGCACTGGCCAACCAGCGCTGGGTGGATGTCCGACACATCGCCGAGTTCAAGGAGAACCTCCGCACGCTCCTTCTCGGTGTGCTGTTCATCGTTCTGGCTGCCCGTGTCGACCTGAGCGCGTTGATGCAAGTGGGGCTAGCGAGTCTTGCGTTTACAGCCTTCCTGATCTTCGTAGTCAGACCGGCCAGCACGTTCGCCTCAACGACGAAGTCGCCGTTGACCTGGAAGGAGCGAACCTTCATTGCATGGCTGGCTCCCCGGGGCGTTGTGGCCGCGGCGGTCTCATCGGTCTTTTCAATCGCCCTCGCAGGGCTTGCAACGTCCAACCCGGCCGACGTGGACAGCGTGGCCGAAGCCATGCAACCGGCGCAGGAAGCGGCTGGGGGCGGGCAGGCTGAACTGCTCGTTCCGGTTACCTTTGCCGTCATCATCACCACTGTGGCGTTCTACGGGTTCACGACGCCGCTTGTGGCGCGCCGGCTCGGGCTGGCTGTCAGCCGTCCTCAAGGGCTGCTGATCGCGGGCGCCCACCAGTGGGCCCGCGAGCTGGCGTCTCTTCTCCAGGACCGGGGTGTCCCCGTCGCGCTCGTGGATACCAATCGTCGCAACGTTGTGCGTGCCCGCCTGGCTGGGCTCAACGCTCGGGCCGGCGGCATCCTCGCCGAGGACGTGCTCGCCTCGTTGGACATGACCCATATGGGGCGGCTTCTCGCCCTGACTCCCAACAACGAGGTCAACACCCTCGCTGCGCAGCACTTCACCAGCCACTTCGGGCGGGCGGAGGTCTACCAACTCGCCACCGGTGAGCGGGACGCCGCGGCCGTGGGAGCCGGCGAGGGGGGCCTGACGCACGCCGGGCGGACCCTCTTCAGCAAGGAGGCGACCTTCGCGGCCATCGCGGCCCGCTTTGAGGCCGGGGCGGAACTGCACGCAACGCCCCTGTCTGACGAGTTCACCTACGACGATTACCTTGAGAAGTATGGCCGGCGGGCTCTGCCGATGTTTGTACTGGGCACCGCTGGAGGTGGCGGGGGTGGCGGAGGTGGTGGAGGCAGTGGGGGGGCGAACGGCACGCCGGGAGGCGGCGCAGCCGCGGGTGGGACACGGGTTCGGATCGTCGTCGCCGATGAGCCTGCGACGCCGCAGCCCGGTCAGTCGGTCGTCGCCCTGATCGATCCTGACGTAGAGGCGGAACCGTCGACTCAGTCCGCGGCCGGGGGGCAGGTCGCTCCGGTCTGAGGCTGGTCGATTGCGCCGTTCGTCGGGCAGGCCCCAGGGGCCCACCAGGCGGGGCTACCCTTCGCCCGATGGCGAGAATTGAACTGACCGGCGTGAACAAGGTCTACCCGAACGGGTATGAGGCGGTCAAGGGCCTTGATCTGTCGATCGCGGACGGCGAGTTCGTCGTGCTGGTGGGGCCGAGCGGGTGCGGCAAGTCCACGACGCTGCGGATGATCGCGGGGCTGGAGGACGTGACGGGGGGGACGATCCAGATCGGGGACCGCGTGGTGAACGATGTTCACCCGAAGGATCGTGACATCGCGATGGTCTTCCAGAACTACGCGCTCTATCC
>CAYWRO010000120.1:0-7541 GCA_964460345.1 uncultured Phycisphaeraceae bacterium
GCCCCACCGCCGCCCGCACGCCCGGTCTCCATCGCGACCGAGATCAGGACCGCCCCAAGCGCCATCGAACCAACCAGGAAGACGCCGATCGCCGTGTCCGCCGCCACGGTCTTGCGGTCGCTGATCAGGGCCATCCCCCACGCCGCGGCGAGGCAGAAGATCGCGACGACGATGTACCAGGCGGCTCCGCCAAGCGCGGTTGCGCCCGCACCGAGCCCCAGGACAGCCGCCACCCCTACGCCGCCGAAGGCGCAGTGCGAGACACCCTGGCCGACGAAGGCGTACCTCTTCAGGACGACAAACGGGCTGAGCAGGGCGCACACGGTCGCGAGCACCACGCCCGCCGCCATGCCCGGCAGGACGATCGAGCGCAGCATCGGATCGGTCAGGAACTCAAGTGTGCGCATGGGGTTCATCGCCGTGAGAAGAGCCGCAGTCGCAGCCGCGGCGTGAAGGCGGGGGAGAGGCGCACGGGGCGGCCGGATCAGGGCAATCCTCAGCACGGTGCGTGTGGATGTGGAGGTCGGCGTGAATGCCTTCGACCTCGTGGCTGAAGAGTTCGCCCAGCACCTCCGGCGTAAGCCCTTCGGGCGCGACGTGGCTGTGCAGCGTGCGCCGCAGACACGCCACGCGGTCGCACCCGGCGACGATGACGCGCAGATCGTGGGTGACGATGAGGATGGTGACGTCCAGTTCGCTGTGCAGGCGGCCGAGCAGATCCGCGAAGCGCTTCTGTCCTTCGGCGTCGACGCCGACGGTCGGCTCGTCAAGCGCGATCAGCTTCGTCTCTCCGGCAAGCGCCCGTGCGATGAGAATCCGCTGGAGCTGCCCGCCGGACATCGCGCCGACCGGCTTGTCGGCATACGCGTCCGCGCCGACCAGGTGGATCATCCGCTCGATGCGGTCGCGCGCGGCCCGGCCGATCCCGCGCCACGCCGGCACGCGCCACGCGGCGCCCATCGTCACCACGTCGCGCCCGCTCAGCGGGAAAGCCAGTTCCGCTTCGTTCTTCTGCGGAACGTAGCCGATCAGCCCGGCGCGGCGGGCCTCGGCAGGCGTGCGCCCGTAGATGCGGATCGTTCCCTCGCTGCCATTCTGCAAGCCGAGTGCAAGCTTCAGCAGCGTGCTCTTGCCGCCCCCGTTCGGCCCCAGAATGCCGAGCCGCTCCCCGTGGTCGACTCTGAGCGTGACATTCTCCAGGGCAGGCCGCGCGGCCCCGGGATAGGTGAAGGTCACATGATCGAAGACCACGGCCGCATCGGCGGACGAAGCCAGCGAAACCCGGCCTGTTGAAGTCTGCGTCAACCTGTCACTCGCAGTGAGAATGGAGCGAACGGCTCCCCACGACTTTACGCACCCATCGGCGCTCTCATGCCCGCATCGAAGCTGGCATGGTCCGAAGCCGCCCGTCACAGGGGAGCCACTACCCTTCTGATTCCGCTCCCGCCGCCGCGTCACCGTGCGTGCCGAGGCCCTCCTGCAAAGCCGCCAGATTCTGCTCCATCATCCTGAACCAGTCTCCATCCCCAAGGGGATCGAGGACAAGCACCTTGACCTCGCGCCCCGTCACCTTCTGCACGGTGTCGGCCACCCGGCGACAGGCCACATCGCTCATCTGCGGCTCGCGGTAGACCGCGAGCAGGTTCTTCTGCTGGATCACATCCACCGCCTGGCGGATCGCCTCCGGACGCGCTTCGCCCCCGGCCAGACCGCTGATCGCGATCGTCTCCAGCCCGTAGCGTTCAGCCAGATGGCCCCACGCGTCGTGGGCGACGACAATCGTCTTCACAGGCGCGTTCTCAAGCGAATCGCGGTAGTCGGCGTCAAGGGCCTCGATGCGGCTCTTCAGGTCAGCCGCTGCTTCGGCGAGCCGGGCGTCCATTTCATCGCTCCAGTTGTCCTTTGTGCGGGCGGCCTGCTCGATCGCCTCGGCGGCGGCCTCGACCAGTTTCCTGGCATGGCCGGGGCTCAGCCAGAGGTGCGGATCGCCGGCGCCATGGGCATGGTCATGATCGTGGCCGTGGTCATGGTCATGGTCATGGTCATGGTCGTGGTGGTGCCCATCCTCGGATCCGGCCAGCCCGAGCACCGCCGCGAACTCAATGACCTCCGCACGGCCGCCGCGGCGGGCCACCTGTGAGACATTGCCGTCCAGACCCATCCCGACCACCACGACGACATCCGCCCTGGCGACCGCCGCGACCGCCTGCGGCGACATCTCGTAGCCGTGCTCCGAGGCCCCCACCGGCACCACGGTCGAGACCTCTCCGCCGACCGCCTCTGCGAGGGGTTGGATGAGTCCCTGAAGCGGGGGGAGCGACACCGCTACCGAGACCGGAGCGGCCGGATCCGCCGCGGCGGGGCCATCGTCACGACCGCAGCCGGGCAGAAGGGCCAAGGTCGCCGAACCAGCCGCGAGGCACGCCAGGAGTGGGTTTCTCATAGGCCAGACGCTACGCCGCCCGACCGGGGCGGTTCAGCGGGTCTTGTTCAAGATCGCGTCGGCCGACTCCACATCGACGGGGGAACGGGGTATCATTCAGGCCCCGCAGAGGACCCTGTCAAGGGATGCCGCGGCGACACAAATGGGGCGGTAGCTCAGTTGGTAGAGCGCATCGTTCGCAATGATGAGGTCGGGAGTTCGACTCTCCTCCGCTCCACTTAGGCAGGTCGGCGACCTGCTCCGAAAACAAAACGGCCCGGCGATCGCTCGCCGGGCCGCTTGTTTTTTGCGGCGAAATTTTCTTCCGCAGCCCTCTACATCCGGGGGGCCGATCCATCCGTGGGAGTGCCCGCAGTCGGCTTGGCCAGGCGCTCGAACGCCGCGCGGCCGTACTTCTTCGGGAGGCGGACGACCTCCACCCGACGCAGGTCGAGCGTGCGGCACTGGCGATCGACACCTTCGACAAGCACGAACGGCAGGCACACGCTGACGATGCGCATGGGCTGGCCCGCAGACGGCGGAATGCCCCAGATGCGCACGGTCTGCGCATCGGGCATGAGTTGCGGCTCGCACATCGGCGGGATGAGTTGAATCATCATCCGGGTGATGGCAATGTACTGGCCGCCGCGGAGATCTTCCGGCGCAACCGGGCGCGCGGTGCGAAGCTTCTTGTCAATGGTGATCGTGTGCATTGGCTTGCTCGTGCAAATCGCAGGGCGCGCGTGCCGAGCGTCCGGAGGAGCGCGGTGCACGCGTGCAGGATCTTGTTGGATTTTCGTGGAATGACCGTCGGGAAGGCGGAGTCCGGGGGCGATCAGCCGGCCCGGAGGAGACTCGTGCGCGCAGCGACCGCCGCGGGATTGATCCCGTGTTCGGTTCGCCGGGTTTGCCATTTGCAGAGGCGCACATCGGTCTCCGGGGAGGTCAGACGGGGATTATGTCCGTGGATCGGCCCGCGTCAAGCCTGAGCGTTCAAGAAGGGCCCGCAACCGCAGGGGAAGAATCCCCATAAAGTCGGTGTCGCAGGACCAACCCCGTGTATCGCCTGAAGCGCACGTTTCTTGACCTTGTGCTCGACGCCGCCGCGCTGGCCGGCGTGGTGGTGGGCGTGGCGCTGACAGCGCTGCACCTGCCCTCGCTGCCGGCAGCGATCCCGCTGCGGTTCTCCTTCAGCGGCACACCGGTGGGGAGCGGGCCGAAGCAGACGCTGTGGATCCTCTCCGGCACATCGGCGTTCACCTTCGTACTGCTGGCAGCGCTGTCGCGCGCGCCGCACCTGCACAACTACCTCGTGAAGATCACGGAGGAGAACGTCGAGCGGCAGTACCGCAACAGCATGCGGGCGCTGCAGACGGTGAACGTGCTGGCGGCGTGGATGTTCGCGGTGATCATCTGGGAGTTGATCGCCGCGGCGAAGACGGGAGCGCCGGTGGGGAACAGCGCGTTCTTCTTTATCGGGGCGGTGCTGGCGGCGGTGGTGTTCTTTGTGTTGCGGAGTTGGCGGTTGAGGTGAGCGCCCTAGGATCGCGCCGATGCCCTTAAGGTCAACTCAGGCGGGATCGCTCGTTCATCGCGAAGTGCTTCGCGATCAGTTCGGCACCCTGGTTCATCGATTCGTTCAGCGGACCCGGAAGGCGAAGTTAAGCGGCAAGGGACTGGGCTCCTGCGTCGAGTTCGATCCATTTGTAATACGGCTCGTCGGCATGCTGCACGACGTGGACAGGCGGGAGCGCAGCCTGTGGCCCGCGATGGTGACGTACCTTCAAACGCTTGATGCCGCGCTGCGGGCCGCCGATCGAGTCGCATGGCATCGCAACTGGACCTTACCGCTGGAGCCGAGCAAGCCCGGCCTGATCGGGAATATGGCTCATGCCATGTTTAACCAGGTTTCGGTGGACGAGGCCGCCGACAAGGCCCACACCCGCAATAGGCACGCCGTGTATGACGCCATCTTCCGTCGAAGCGGGCTTCTGGGTCGCCTGCAGCGACGGCCCGACGGTACGGCTCCAGCGGTGACGCCGCCAGAGTTGGACGAGGCCCCGCCTAGGCTCGCAGAGCCGCTGTGGTCGCAGCCGACGGATCTCGTGTGCAGTGACATGCTCGGATGGGATCGACGGGCGTGTGAGAGCATTTTTGAGGCTATCGGGTATTCCATCGTCATGGGCTATGACGCGTTCTGGCGATCTGCAGGAAGATTGCTGGAAGGGGCGCCGACAAGCTTGGACCACATGAGTTTGGAAGAGCAGGCCTCCTGGATTTTCGGCGAGATACAGGACGAGCGATTCTTTCTGGCGCCCTACGTGGACTTCGAGTTCGGCGAAGATGCGGAGTGTGTGCTCAGACAACTTCTGGCAGTCAGCCGAGTGATGGGGCACACAATGGGGTGGCAGCGCACTGGGCCGTCCAACCTCCACATCTCGGTCGAGTGGATCATCGAGGCCATGATTGTTGGTGATCAGATGACGCTGGATCGATGGGCCCATCGTTGTGACGACGTCTTGAAGCAGCGGCGGTTCGACGGGCCTGGTACGAAGGCAGTCTGCCAGGCTGCTGCCGCGTGGATCCGGAACGATCGAGCCAGACTGCCGAGGGTACTGCCAGCGTCAGCAACGCTTCGTGAGCGAACGCTTGTCAACGCCTTCAGGTCATTGCTGGACGGGGACGGTAAGAAGTTGGCCGAGTCAGCCACCCAGCTCGCGCAGACGTACTCGAAGTACAACCCATACTCGCGATTTGAGCCGATCCGGATGCTTAAGGTGAGCCCCATCGCTCTTGCGTTGGTCCGGAATGGTCGGCGAGCCGCAGTTCGTGGTGTCGCCGTCGGCGCTGATGTGATTCCGCCCGAAATGGTTGCAGCCGATGATCCGCGGGAGGCGGATCCCGGCTGGTTGCCGTTGCCGGGCGTGGAGGTCATGGCGGCATACGATGACCTTCGGTGGCCCGCAGCGGTCCTGAACGAGCCGATTGTCCGATTTCAGCCGGAACGGGGGCCGCTTGGTTAGGGCTGATCGCCACGTTCGGGGCGCCCGCGAGCGATACACTCCGGAGCCATGTCCCAGGGTACAGTCGTGCAAGGACGCATCGTTCCTCTCCCGCCGCTGGTGGTGAACCAGATCGCCGCCGGGGAGGTGATCGAGCGCCCGGCTTCGGTCGTGAAGGAACTGCTCGACAACGCAATCGACGCCGGCGCCACGCGCATCACCGTGGACCTCGAGCAGGGCGGGATCGAGCTGGTCCGCATTACTGACGACGGCGTCGGCATGACCGAGCAGGACCTGCCGCTGGCCCTGGCCCCGCACGCCACGAGCAAGATCCGGGCGACGGCCGACCTCGATCACATCGCCACCATGGGGTTCCGCGGCGAGGCGCTGGCTTCCATTGTCTCGGTCTCGCGGCTCACCATCCGCTCGCGGACGGCGGAGATGGTCGGCGCAATTATGATTGAGGCCGAAGGGGACACCCGCTCGCCGATCCAGCCCGCGGCGGGACCGGTGGGGACGTGCATCACCGTTCGCAATCTCTTCTTCAACACGCCCGCGCGGCGGAAGTTCCTCAGGACGCCGACGACGGAGCGCGGCTGGTGCCTGGACATCGTGCGGTCGCTGGCGATGTCGCACCCGGCGATCGGGTTCACGGTGACGGTCGATGGGCGGTCCGCGCTGGAGCTGCCCCCCGGCTCATCGCCGCGGCAGCGCGTCATCGACGTCCTCGGGCGTGAGCTGGAGAGCCAACTCATCGAGGTGAGCGCGGACGAGTTCGACGACTCGCGTGTCGGCGGGGCGGGCCGCGGCGGGCTCACGCTCTGGGGACTGATCGGGCTTCCTTCTCTCGCCCGCGCGACGGCCCGGCAGCAGCATGTCTTCCTGAACGGGCGGCCGATCCGTGACAAGACGATCCAGCACGCCTTGCGCGAGGCGTACCGCGGGCTGATCGAGCCGGGGCGCTATCCGACGTGCGCGGTGATGATCGAGATGGACCCGGGCTCGGTGGATGTGAACGTGCACCCGGCGAAGGCGGAGGTTCGCTTCCGCGATTCCTCGATGGTGCACGGGAGCATCCTGCGGACCATCCGCGAGGCGCTGCGGGCGGCGGACCTGACGCCGAGTGTGATGGGAGGGGTGGGGCGCGGGTTTGGGAGCGGCATGGGACAGCACGGCGGCGGGATTCTGCCGCCGGGCGGCGGTGAGTCCGCCGCAACCGAAAGCGCTGGTTCCTTTGCCGACTATTTGCGCGAGACTGGAGGCGCGGGCGGTGTGCCGCAGGGACGGATTTCGTACGAGGGGGCCGGGGGGGCGGGCGCTGGGGCCGGTGCAGCCGCTGGCCCGGAAGGCGGGCATCCCGCGGCGGAGACCCGGCCCACCCACGGCTTCGTGCCGCGGCCGGCGCCGCGCATTCTGCAGGTGCACAAGTCTTTCCTGGTCACCGAGGATGAGCACGGCATGGTCATCGTCGACCAGCACGCGCTGCACGAGCGCGTGATGTTTGAGCAACTCCTCGGCCGCATCGCGCAGGGGAATCTCGAATCGCAACGCCTGCTCATGCCCGCGACGATCGAAGCGGGCACGGCGCAGCTCGAAGCGCTCACCGACCTCGCGCCGCTGCTGACGCGCCTCGGCATCGCCGCCGAACCGATGGGACCGACGACGATCGCGGTGCAGTCGTTCCCGACGTTCCTCTTCGAGCGCGGCGTGGAGCCGGGGCCGTTCCTCACGGAGCTGCTGGAGAAGGCCGAGGCAGAGACCTTCGCCCCCGAGAGCGAGGCGGCGCTGCACGAGGTCCTCGACATGATGGCCTGCAAGGCCGCCGTCAAGGCCGGCGACCGGCTCAGCGAAGAGGAACTGAAGGAACTGCTCACGCTGCGCGACAGCGTCGAGCGGAGCAGCAACTGCCCGCACGGTCGGCCGACCAGCATCCGCCTGACGATCAACGAACTGGAGCGCCGCTTCGGACGGTCGTGATCAACGGAGACGCGCCCGTCAGGAAGCGTCGGACGTGCAAGGGCGCGTTCGCCGACTCGGCGCACAGACCGTGCCACGCTCCCTTACCAGCATTATGCGCCGTTAGGCGCAGGTTAGGTTGCGCAAGAAGACGCGGCCCG
>CAYWRO010000121.1:0-7231 GCA_964460345.1 uncultured Phycisphaeraceae bacterium
TTGCGTTCGAGCACATCAGGATCGACGACCTGCCGCTCTACAACCAGGACTTCGACGCGGCGTACCCGCCCGTGTGCCGGCGGCTGAAGGAGCAGGTCGCCGCGTGCGATGCGATCCTGTTCGTCACGCCCGAGTACAACCGCTCCGTCCCCGGCGTCCTGAAGAACGCGATCGACATCGCCTCGCGCCCGTACGGCCACAGCGCCCTGGCCGGCAAGCCCGCGGCGGTCTGCGGCACGTCGCCCGGCTCGATCGGCACCGCGCTGGCCCAGCAGCACCTGCGCAACATCCTGGCGTACCTGGACTGCCCCACGCTGGCCCAGCCGGAGATCTTCATCCAGTTCCGGGACGACATGATCTCCCTCGACGGCACGATCAACAAGCCGGAGACCGCGGCGTACCTCCAGAAGTTCGTGGACCGGTTCATCGAGTGGTTCGGGCAGCATCGGAAGGGGTAAGTCCGGAGCGCAGCGCCACGCCCGGATGGCGCTCGGGGCGAGAAGATTCTCACGCAGAGGCGCAGAGAGCGCAGAGAGGAAACAGAAATGGGCGGCGCCCGTGACAGCGCCGCCCATTGTCCATTCTCCACTGTCCGTCATTCATTCCCCCCTCCCCTCCGCGAGCCCTGCGCCTGATGCATGAGCATCTTCCCCCGACCCCGCCCTTAGGCGCCTCGCGCTCATCCCCACTGTTCTCTATTCTCTATTCTCTATTCTCTATTCACTCTTCCAAATACGTGTACCCGTCGAGCCCGTCTTCGTAGAACTTCAGCAGGGCTTTGCTCTCCTGCACTGTGAGCTGCCCGCGCTTCACGGCGCGTTCGGTGCTCTTGCGCATGATGCGGCGCATCTCCTCGTGGTCGAACTGCACGTAGGAGAGGACTTCCTTCACGCTGTCCCCCTCGACGACCTCTTCGATCTCCCAGCCCACTCCATTGGTGTCGCCGTCGTCATCGAGCACGACGTGCACGGCGTGGGTGTCGCCGAAGAGGTTGTGCAGGTCGCCGAGCGTCTCCTGGTAGGCGCCGACGAGGAAGACGCCGAGGTAGTAGGGCTCGCCCTCGCGGAGTTCGTGCAGTTCCAGCGTCTTCTTCTCGATGCGCTTGTCGACGAAGTGGTCGATCTTGCCGTCCGAGTCGCAGGAGATGTCCGCCAGCACGCCGCGGCAGGTCGGGTCTTCGTTGAGCCGGTGGATCGGGCAGATCGGGAACAGCTGGTCGATCGCCCAGGAGTCCGGCACGGATTGGAAGAGCGAGAAGTTGCAGAAGTAGATCTCTGACAAGATCTCGGGAAGCTTCTCGAGTTCCTCCGGCAGCTCTCCCTTCTTCGCCGCCAGCTCCGTGATCTTGTGCCCGATCGCCCAGAAGAGCCGTTCGCTCGCCGCGCGCATCGGCAGCGTCATGTAACCAAGGTTGAAGAGGCTCATGGCCTCATCGCGCGCCTGCATGGCGTCGTGGTAGACGTCGGTGATGTTCTTCTCCGTGAGGCGCTCGTAGGCGTCGACGAGGTCGAGCACCGGCTGCGGCGTGTCGTCGGCTTCGGCCTCCATCTGCCGCCGCACCCACGGCAGGTCCGGGTCGGCCTGGAAGCGGCTCTTGCCGAGGACGTCGAAGATGAGCACGCTGGAGTACGCCACCATCGCGCGGCCGGACTCCGAGATGATGTTCGGGTGCGGCGCGCCGGCGGCTTCGCACACCGTCTTGATGCGGTAGACCACGTCCTCGGCGTACTCCTCGAACGTGTAGTTGATGCTGCTCTCGTACGCGCTCTGGCTGCCGTCGTAATCGACGCCGAGACCGCCGCCAATGTCGATCGTGGTCAGCCCCGCGCCGAGGCGGCGCAGCTCCGTGTAGAGGTAGGCCAGCTCGTTGATCGCGTTCTTGACGTAGCGGATGTCGGAGACCTGGCTGCCGACGTGGCAGTGGACCATCATCAGGCAGTCGGCCATCCCCTCAGCCTTGAGCAGCTCGAGGGCGGAGAGCGCTTCGGAGACGAACAGGCCGAACTTGCTGCGCACGCCGGCGGAGCCCTCCCACTTGCCCGCCCCGCGGGCCGAGAGCTTGACGCGCACGCCGATCTTCGGCTTGACGTTGTACTTCTTGGCGTGCTTGATGATCAGCTTCAACTCGCTGAACTTCTCGACGACCGGGATGATGTTGCGCCCCAGCTTGCTGGCCAGCAGCACGGTCTCGATGAACTCATCGTCCTTGAAGCCGTTGCAGACGATCGGCATGTCGCCGTGCCCCGCCGTCAGGGCGAGCACGGCCAGCAGTTCGGGCTTGCTGCCCGCCTCCAGCCCGAAGTCGACCTCCGCGCCCAGGTCGCGGATCTGCTCGCAGATGTGCCGCTGCTGGTTGACCTTGATCGGGTAGACGCACTGGTACTTGCCCGTGTACTCGTGGCTGGCGATCGCGGCGTCAAAGGCGCGGCGCAGCTCGCGCACGCGGTGGGCGAGCAGGTCGTCAAAGCGGATCAGGACCGGCGAGCAGATGCCGCGCTCGGTCAATCCCTGCATCAGCTCGTACAGATCGACTTCGCCGCCCGCCTGCTTCCGCGGCCGCACGACCAGGTGCCCGTGTTCATTGACCGCGAAGTACCCCTTCCCCCAGTCGGGCAGGCCGTAGAGGCGCGCGGAATCCTCGGTCGTCCACCGGCCATGGAGGAACGCCTGACGGGGAGTGGAAATCGTCGCCATCGGCACCAGCCCTTCCAATGCAAAGGGGTCGCGTGATTGAATACGGGAATCGGTCCCACCCTTGCCGCGGCGGAGGCTTCAACGCCGCGGCCTCATCCTTGAACGGTAAGCATAGCGCTGCGCGCGGCTTGCCTGCGCGAAAAGTGGTCCGTCCGCTCGTGATATTTTGCGCCGCCGACGGCTCGCCTATGCCCCGACCGCCTCGTGCACCCGGTCCCCCAGCACCCGCTCGGCGTAGGAGTTCATCGCGTCCCGGAGCTGCTCGAAGGAGTCCAGCACGTACAGGATCGGCTGGTAGTGGTCGATCTCGAAGGTCGTCTCGCACACCCGCTCCAGGTCGAACGCCCGCCGCTCGACCTTCCCCTCGCCGGCGCCTTCGGGCGCCTCCAGGGCGTGCTTGCTCTCGCCGTGGCTGGAGATCAGCCCGGAGCCGTAGATCTTCAGCCGCCCCTCCTCGTGGATCAGGCCGAACTCGACCGTGAACCAGAAGAGCCGCCCGAGGCGCTCGACGTGGTATTCATCCTCGCACAGCAGCGCGGCCTTGCCGTACGTCTGCAGGAACTCGGCAAAGACCGGGTCGGCGTGCAGCGGCACGTGCCCGAAGACGTCGTGGAAGATGTCCGGCTCCGGCAGGTAATCCATCTTCTCGCGCGGCCGCACGACGATCGTCGTCGGAAACTCCCGCTTGGCCAGGCACGCAAAGAACGCCTTGGCAGGCAGGTACCCCGGCACGCCGCGGCTCTGCCAGCCGGTCAGGGGCCGCAGGTACTCGTTGATTCCCTTGATCGTCCGCCCCGGCTGCGTCGGGTGCTCGGTCTGGCCGAAGAGCAGCGGCACGCGGTCCGGCTCGAGGCGGATCGCTTTCAGCCCGTTGATGAACGTCCGCGACGCCTGCTCTTCGAGCACCTCCCAGCGGCGCTCGTAGAGCTCCTTCCAGACCTGGTGGTTTTCCTCGGTGTAGCGCTCGTAGTTCTGCGTGACGTAGAAGGTGTCGGGGTTGATCTGCTCGGCCGGCAGGTTCCCCGCCGCATCCGCCGCGGCCTGGGCCCGATCGTTCTCGGGGCCGTCGATGATCTGGTTGTAGTTGATGTCGGCGCGCATCGGACCACCCTCCTGTCTTCAAGCCCAGCCGTCCGAACGGGAACGGAACCGGATCATCCTATCCGCATTCCCGCCCCGTCCAGCCCGGTACCAAGGACCGGACGCTTCCTTTCAATATAGAAGCCCGGCGGCCTCGCCGCCCCTCGCCGGCCGCCTTCCCGCTCCCCGGCCGGCGCGGGGGAACACCCGCCGCGCGGCAGTCGAACCTTGATCCGCCCGCCTGACCTGCCCACAATCGCTCCCATGCGTCGCACACTGCCCATCTCGCTCCTCCTGCTTGCCGCCGCGGCGGGTCTGGCCGCGTGCAACGACGACGACACCGTCGAGATCCACATCAACGGCGGCGCGACCAAGGCCCGCATCGTGGCGAACAAGGGCCCCAACACCCCCACGGGCCCGTTGACGGTCGCAGAGCAGAAGAAGCTCCTCAAGGCGATCCGCAAGAACCCGGACCGCATCAGGACGCTCACCAACCGGGAGCGCCGCTGGCTTGCCGGCGCGGCCGTCTCCGACTGATCGGGCTTTTTGCGTGCACGCGCGGGGACTTTCCTGTATGCTTTCAGTCGGAGCGTTCGCCTCGCCGCGTCCCTTCTTCGGTTCTGAAGGAGGTGTCCCGTGCACGAGAAGCGGAACTTCGTTCTGACGTTGCTGCTCTCCGCGGCGGTGCTGTGGAGCCTGTTCAACTGGCTGATCGCGCCGGAGTTCTTTCGCGAGCTCTCCATCCCGATGTGGCTGAAGGTCGCCTCGCTGCTCATCGCCGCAGCCCTCAGCGGGGCGCTGTTCATCGCCTATCGGTACGAGGATCCGCTGGAGGACGACCTGGCCCGGATCACCGGCGGCCGCTACTACGAGCACGACGGCCTCTGCTTCATGCCGCTGATCCGCGTTGTTCCGGGCGGCGGGGCGAGCGGGGAGGAACAGGCGGAGATTTCGCTCTACTACCAGAACCGCTACTCGAATGGGTGCGAGGCGGTGATTCACCTGCGTCCGCCGATCAAGACCTTTGCGACGCACCGCGGCGCGCGCGATGTGCACTTCGCCTTCAAGGCGCGTCCCGGCGGCTTCGGCGTGGTGCACCAGGCGATCGCCGTGCACCCCAAGGCCCAGGGGCAGGAGATCGAGGTCGAACTCGCCGCGGCGGTGCGGTGGCCGATGTCGCACGGCGATGAACTGCGCTCCCACAGCGGCATGGCGTGCGGGACCTTCGAGGTGGACTGGGCCCTCGCCTACCGCCAGGGGGAGCACGAACTGTGCGGCGAAATCGAACTGCACAACCCCGTGACGCTCCACATCACCATGCCGCTCGGCGTGAAAGCAACCTGCCCGCGCCACAACGAGAGCACGCAGGAAACGATCACGGCGGTGATGTGAGCGGGCGGGGGAGGGGGGAGAATCCGCAGATTGCGCAGATTTCGCAGATGAAGAGAGTGTGAACCACGGCGTTCGACGGGGGAAGGTGGGGGGCGCCGCCGCCTGCCTCTGCGCTCTCTGTGTCCTCTGTGGTTCACTTTCTTTTGAACACAGAGCACACAGAGACCACAGAGAGAAGCAGAAGCCAACAGGTCATTTGGCCGGGGCTATAGGTCACTTGCCCGCGGCCATAGATCATATACCGGGACCTATAGATCATATGTCGGGACCTATAGGTCATATAAGACGAGCAAATGATCAAACGCCCCCGGCGAACGATCAGATGACCCCGGCAAATGATCATTTGGAGCGGGCAAATGATCATTTGCCGCGGCCAGACGCGCAAATCCTGCGGTTGACGGTCCGGTAAGGCGCCTCGAGCGGCGCAAACGCCCCCTGTTTCGGGCTGCCGGCGTTCGCGGCGGCGCGTGTCGTCGCGGTTGCCCGGTGCGCGCTCAAGTCCGATCATCGCCGCGCCGATCTGATGTGTGGATGCGTGAGGCATCTGAAGAGGAGGCTCTGCATGGGCGCTGCGTACACACAGGCTCCCCCGTACATCCCCGCCGCCGACGCCGCGTTCCGCGACTGGCTTGGCAACTTCGCCGCGCTGCTCTCGGCGGATCCCGCCCGCTACGGCGTGTCGATCGCCGAAGCCGCCATAATCGCCGATGCGGCGGGGGAGTACGACGCCGCGTATCAGACGGCGCAGGCGCCCGCAACGCGGACGAGCGTCACAATTGCGCGCAAGGAAGCGCTGCGGACCTCGGCGACCGGTTCCGCCCGCGCGCTGGCGCGCCTCATCAAGGCGAGCCGCGATGTGGCCGATGAGGACAAGCTCGCGCTCGGGATTCACATCGATGATCCGACGCGTTCGCCGATCCCCGCGCCGACGTCGCGGCCGCTGCTGATGCTCGTCGCCGCCTTCTCCGGCGTGCACAGCCTTCGCTACGCCGATGAGCACTCGCCCGCCTCCCGCCGCAAGGCGCGCGGGGCGCTGCAGATGCAGCTCAACCTCGCGGTCGCGCCGGGGGCGGTGACCGACCCGGGCGAGTCCCGTCTCTTCGGCCTGTATACCCGCCAGCCGATCCTCGTCGAGCACGATCCGGCGCACGCGGCGCAGACGGCGACGTACTTTGCGCGCTGGGTGACGCGCTCCGGCAAGTTCGGCCCCTGGAGCCTGCCGACATCGATGACCATCGCCTTCGGCGGCCCCGCGGCGGCGAGCCCGATGGGGCGGCGGCCCGCGGGGGGAGAAGAACAACTCGCGATCGCGGCGTGATGGGGCCTGCTTCCGGCGCTGGGCGCTCGCGGAGGCGATTTGTCGCGTCTGCGTCTCTCTCCCCGCTTCAGGAGGGCGACTTGCGAGCCTCCGACCGCCGAGCCCCGCCCGCCTAGGCTCCCCGGTGAGACCTTCCCGTGGATCCTGACGATCATGTCTGCCTCTGTTTCCGCGTCTCTTTGCGGAAGATCCGCGCGTATCTGGCGCGCGAGGACCCGCCGGTGGCGTCGCTCATCAGCGAGTGCCTCGGGGCGGGGACGGGGTGCCAGTGGTGCGTTCCCTTCCTCAAGCACCTCCACGCCCAGCACCAGCGCGGCGAAACGCCGGATCTGAAGGTCTCCCCGGAGCAGTACGCCAACGCCCGGATCGGCTACCGCAAGTCCGGCCGTCGCGACCCGGCGATCCTGCCGGAGCCGGAGGGCGACGGGAGGGAAGAAGGCCCCGCGTGAGCAGCGGGCCGCAGGGGCCTGCGATGGGGGCGGGATGAGGCTCGAGGGGCGCGGGCGTGAGATGGCGGCGGGGCGGGCAAAGCGGGGGGTGGGGCGCGGGCGGGGTCGATACCATGCCGTGCGCGCAGCGCCCCCTCGGTTTCGCCCGCCTCGGCGGCGTCACTCCCGATGGAACGGGAGCCCGGGGCGAAGCGCGAGCAGGGATGTTGTCGTATGCGCCTCGGTGATCTCATCCAGGGCCTGGCGCTCCGCCGGGTCGGACAAGCGGGGGGGGCCGCGGGAGGGACGGTGGGGGCGG
>CAYWRO010000122.1:0-7130 GCA_964460345.1 uncultured Phycisphaeraceae bacterium
TGGGGGGGGTGGGGGGCGGGTAGGATGAACGGTCAGGCGCGACAGGAGGTTGCGTTTTTCAGACACACGCGGAGCAAAGACCTTCCAGACGCAAGGACGCGGCGTGACTCGGGAGCAGAAACTCGCACTCATCATTGGCTTTTCGCTCGTCATGGTCGTCGGTGTGCTCATCAGCGACCACTTCTCACGGGCGAGAACGGACACACTCGGCTCGGCCGTCGACCAGCGCGAGGGGGGCGGCGGTTCGCGCATCGACCCGATCAGCCTCGTGCAGGATGAACCGCCCCTCGACGAGGCATGGGTCCGCGACCCGCTGCCGTCGCGCACGCCGCAGGCGCAGCCCGCTGCGCATCACGCGCCCGACCCCGCCATGGAGCCGGCCGCGATCGTGATGGGCGAGCCGCTGCCCGCGACCGATCCGCTCGGCGAGCCCGCCGGGCCGGCGTCGCGCCACGGCTTCGCCGCGCCGCCGCTCACGCAGCAGACCCCCCCGTCGAACCCAGCGCACGCCGAGCAGGCGCGTTCGACGTACGACGACCAGGTTGGCCCGATGCCGATCTCCGACCCGCTCAGCGAGATGTTCGAGCCGGTCTACACGAGCGGCCGCGACGATCGCGGGCAGCCGATGCGCGTGACGCCCGAGCCGCAGCCGACGCTCGCCCGCGAGCGCACGCACGTGGTCGCCGAGGGCGAAAGCCTGTGGAAGATCGCCGAGCGCCACTACGGCGACGGCTCGAAGTGGACGAAGATCCGCGACCGCAACCCGAAGCTCGTCGATGAAGACGGCATCGTGCGCGCGGGCGTGAAGCTGGCGATCCCGCTGGAGGTCGCGGTCGCCGCGACCGCGCCGGAGGCAGGCAAGCCGGCCGGCAAGCCCGCGACGACGCCCACGCGGCCGACGTCCCCGTCGACCCCGAAGGCCGACGAGAAGAAGCCGGCGTCCAAGTCGCGCACGTACGTCGTCAAGCGCGGCGACTCGCTCGGCGAGATCGCCCAGCGCGAGCTCGGCTCGGCCCGGCGGTGGCAGGAGATCGTGAAGCTCAACGGCATCGAGGATCCGGACCACGTGCCGGCCGGCGTCACGCTTCGTCTTCCCAGTTGATGATTGTTCCCGCATCGTCGGCGCGCCATGCCGCGCGCCGCCTCCGTTTTCCAATGCCGCGGGCGGAGTTGTTTCCGCCGCAGCGCTTGCCGGGCTTCCGATGCACCTGAAGACCTGCTTCCTCGTCCTGGCCCTCGGCGCGACCGCGTGCGGTCTGCTTGTGGTGCGCCAGCAGCGCATCCAGGCGGTGCATGAGCTCGCCAGCGTCTCGCGGCGCATCGACAAGCTGGAGCGCACCCGCTGGGACCTGCGCATCGCGATCGCCCGGGCCACGACGCCGCAGCGCGTCGAGACGCTCGCCGCGCGGCTGGAGCCGCAGCCGACGGCGCTCGCGCAGCTCAACCGGGTGGAAGAAAGCCATCAGGACGAGCCGGACCGCCGCGGACACGCGGTGCGCTCCGTGGCGCTGCACCCGGAGGAAGAATGACCGGCAACGCTTCCATCCCTGTCCGCCGCGTCTTCGGCCGCCAGCAGCGCATCGGCCTGATTGGAGCGTGGATGACCGGCGCGGTCACGGCCGTGCTCGTGCTCGTCTTCTTTCGCGTTGTGCAGCTTCAGGTCGCGCCGGAGGAGCCGCTGCTCGATCATCGCAGCGAGCGGCTGACGACGCTGACCGAGCCCGCCGTGCGCGGCGAGATCCGCGACATCCGCGGCCGCCCGCTGGCGGCGACGACGTTCGCCCGGCGCGTGGCGGTCGATCCCGTGCACTTCCCCAACCCGCCCCACGAAGCGCTCACCGCACTGGCGGAGGGGATCGGCATTGATGAGGCGGAAGTCGCGGAGCGGCTGATCCCGCGCATGGAGAAGAACCTGGCCATCCAGCGGGCCCGCGCTGAGGGGCGCGACGTCGATGAATCGCTGAGCCGGTACGTATCAATCGGCCCGGTCCTCGAGGACTGGAGGGCCGATCGAATCGCGGCGTTGAAGCTGCCTGGCGTCTTCCTGGAGCGCCGCGCCGTCCGCCGCCTCATCGAACCGGAACTGACCGGCGCGATCGTCGGATTTGTCGGCATCGACCACGATGGGCTGCTCGGCGCGGAGCACACGCTTGATGAGCGCCTGCAGGGCGAGTCGGGGCGTATCTCCTACGTCCGCGACGCCCGCGGCAAGCCGATGTGGGTCATTCCCGGCGGGTACGTTCCGGCGGATCGCGGCGACGATGTGCGGCTTTCCATCGACCTGGAACTGCAGCGCATCGCCGTGGAGGAACTGCAGCGAGGCATCGAGGAGTGCGACGCCGCGGGCGGACGCCTGGTGATGATGAACCCGCGCACGGGGGAGATCCTCGCGCTGGTGGACCTCACGCGGCACATCCCGGACGCCATCCCCTTTGATTGGGACAACCCCTGGGGCCCGCCGAACAGCGCTGGCAAGCCTCGCTACATCACGATCAGGCCGGATCCGCAGCGCGAGGTGCACCCGGCGATGGGACGCAACCGCTGCGTCGAGCATATCTACGAGCCGGGGAGCACGTTCAAGCCCTTCATGTGGGCAGTCACGACCGAACTCGGGCTGGCCGCGCCGGAGGAAGTCATCGACACCGAAGGGGGCTTCTGGCGGACGCCGTATGGCCGCAGTGTGAAGGACGTCGTGCGGCGCGAGGAGATGACCTGGGCGGAGGTGCTGATCAACTCCTCCAACATCGGGATGGCCAAGGTCACGCGGCGCATGAGCGATGCGCAGATGCGCGAGGGCGTGCTGCGCTTCGGCTTCGGCTCCAAGACGAACATCTCACTGCCCGGGGAAGCCGCAGGGCTCGTGACGTCCCTGGCCAACTGGAGCAAGTACACGCAGACCTCCGTGGCGATGGGCCACGAGATCAGCGTCACGCCGGTGCAGATCGCCCGCGCGTTCTGCGCCTTTGCACGCGATGGAGAGAATGGCCAGCTTGCAGGCACGCTGCCGCAGGCGCGACTCGTCGCCGTGAGCGCCGAGGAAGCGGCACGCCTCGACCGTGACTTCTCGGCGAGGGCGATCAGTGCGGACATCGCACGCCTCACGCGCGACACGATGCGCGGCGTGACGCACAACCTCGATGAGCGGCTGCTGTTCAACCAGGGGCCGGATGCCGAGCCCTTCAGGTATGAACTCTTCGGCAAGAGCGGCACGGCGGAGATCCCTCTCGGCGCGCCGCCCAAGGGCAAGCGGCTCCCCCGCGGCGTCAAGGGGTACTACCCGGATCAGTACAACTCGAGTTTCATCTGCGGCGGCCCGGCGGAGCGGCCGCGGCTCGTGCTGGTGGTGGTGATTGACGATCCCGGGCCGGCGCGTGTGGCAGCTCGGACGCACTATGGGTCAGCCACCGCAGGTCCCGTCGCCCGGCGCGTGATGGAGCGGGCGCTGGCATACATGGGTGTGCCGCCGTCACCGCAGATGCTGGATCACGATGTCTCGCGGAGCCTGGCCCTGCAAGGCGACGGCAGCTTGCTCGTCTCGCGCTGAGACGTTGCCATGGTCGATCGCCGGCGGTCCGGGGAGCCGCTTGCGGTGTTGGTGCGAACAGTTGATTCGTGCTGCCCGCTCAACTCTTCAACTGGTTTGAAGCGGCGTTCTGGCTCCTCCTCGCCATCGTGGTCGTTGTCGTGGGCGTCCGCCGCGCCTGGGCTGGGTGCTCACGCCATCGCCGCCTTCACGCCGTCGCTGGGCCCACGCTGGCCATCTTCGGGATCAGTGACATTGTCGAGGTCTACACCGGGGCGTGGTGGGAGCCGTGGTGGCTTCTGCTCATGAAGGGGACATGCCTGGCGGTTCTTGCCGGGTGCGGCCTCGTCCTTCTGCGGGACCGCCGCGTGAAGGTTCAACGCGGCCTAGATGCTTGAGTGTGGCGTACGTCCGGCGAAGGTCCAACTTCATCGTTGCACCCGATCTCGCGAGCCGGTATGTTGGAAGGACGCGGCGGCCACGTCGGCTGCCCCGCCGCGGCGGCTTCGCTTGAGAGGAGGCGACAGCATGCTCGACTGTTCTCGTGGGCGGAAGGCAATCGGCCTTCTCATTGGGGTGGTGTTTCCGTGTCTCGCCCTGGCACAGCCGAACCCGGTCGGCACGCAGCCGGCGGGATCGCTGTCCGGCAAAATCGTCTATCTGCACGCGGGCCACGGGTACGTGGCCAACAACGAGGGGAGCGGGGGATGGGGCTTCCAGCGGCCGCTCCTCTTTGAACTTATCGAGGACCTCAGTAACCAGGACATGATGACGTTTCTGGCCGAGTACCTCTTCAACGCAGGTGCGACGATCGTGCCGCTGCGGCCGATCGGTCACCAGCCGAGCGAAGTCGTGCTCGACAATGATTCGCCCGGCGTGACCTTCTTCGGGGCGTGGAGCGACAGCGTTTCGCCGATCTACTACGGCGATCCCGGAGATGTTCCGTACCGCTTCGCCTCGACATCCTTGTCGCAGTCCGCCGTCGCTCGGTACCGTCCGAATCTTCCGGCGGCGGGGTTGTATCCGGTGTATGCGTGGACGCGATCGGGGTCTGATCGAGCGGCGGATCATCTGTACCGAATCGCCCACACCGGCGGCGTAACGGAGGTGACAATAAACCATCGACGCGTCGGCAGCGGACTTGTGTATCTCGGCACCTACCACTTTGATGCCGGAAGCGCCGGGTACGTCGACATCAGCAACCGCAGCAGCGAGCCGGGGCGGGTGGTGATCGCCGACATGGTGCGATTCGGAAACGGCATGGGGGACATCTCCCGGGGCGCCGGCGTCTCCGGCCTGCCGCGGGAGGATGAGGCGACACTTTATTGGATTCAGGCCCACCTTGGCCAGGGGATTCCGGAGAGCGAGTACCGCGCCAGCAGCGACGATCGCACCGCGACGGTGAGCGCATCACCTCGCTGGGCGGAGTGGATGAATCGTGAAGCGGATGGGTCGCTCAGCGATCGTGTGTTTGTCAGCTATCACTCAAACGCCGGCGGCGGCAACTCGCGCGGCGTGCTCGGGCTTTACAACGGCAACAACGACCCGGGGAGCGCCACGCCAAACCAGTTCCTGCTCGCCGATCTGCTTGCGCGTGAGATCCGCGACGACATGGTGGCCCTGAACGGCGCATTCGAGCACGATTGGCACAACAACCCGCAGGTCACGCTCGACCGCTCCGACATCGAGTTTGGGGAGATCAACAATTATCGCATTCAGAACGAGTTCGATGCGACCATCGTGGAGTGGGCGTATCACGACAACGCGCTGGACACGAACCTGATGCGTGATCCGAAGGTGCGCGAGGTGGTAGCGCGGGCCACGTATCAGGGGCTCGTCCGCTACTTTAACGCCGTCGATGGGGGGCAGACGCCGATTCTCTTCCTCCCGGACCCGGCGAGCGGCGTGCACGCCATCGCCAACACCGACGGCACAGTGACCATCCGTTGGACCCCTCCGACCGCCACGGCCATCGGCGGCAGTGCGCCGACGGGGTATCGCGTGTATGCATCGACCGACGGGCGCGGCTTCGACGGCGGCACGTTCGTGCCGGGCGGAGCGGCGACCAGCCACACGTTCAACGACCTGAGCGCCGCATCCGGCGTGCACTACTTCAAGGTCGCGGCGGTGAATGCGGCCGGTGAGTCCATGGCTCGCGACGTCGTCGCGGCATCGCCGGGGGCTGCACCGCATCATCCGACGGTCCTGATCGTGAACGGTTACGACCGCATGGATCGATTCACCAACTCGCGGCAGACGATTCCCGGCGTCGGCACGACCGACCGCGTGCGCCCGCGATCTCAGAACTCGCGCGACTACGCGGTGCAGGTCGCCGAGGCGATCGAAGCGTTCGGCTTGGCGGCGCATCCGATCACGATCGCCACCGCCCAGAACGAAAACGTTCTGTCAGGAGAGGTGGCCCTCGCGGACTACGACACCGTCGTCTGGATCTGCGGGGAGGAGTCGAGCGTCGACGACACGTTCGACGCGATCGAACAGTCCCTGGTCTCCGCCTTCGTCAGCGCGGGCGGCAACCTCATCGTCAGCGGCTCGGAGATCGGCTGGGACCTGGACAACCTGAACAACGGACGGCTCTTCTACAGGAGTGTGCTTCGCGCCAGCTACGTGCTCGATGACGCCGGCACTTACACCATCCAGGGAGCGCTCGGATCCGTCTTCAGTGGCCTGACCTTCAACTTCGACGATGGCTCCGTCTACTACGACGCCACGTACCCCGATGTCATTGCGCCCAATACCGGTTCTTCCATCGCCTTGACCTATGTCGGCGGCACAGGCGGCGGCGCGGCGACGCACTGGCCGGGCACGCCGGGCGGCAGCGGTGCGGTCTTCCTCTTCGGCTTCCCCTTTGAAACGATCCTCGGCGAGCAAAACCGTGCGGACGTCATGGCCGCCATGCTTGCCTCGCTTCCCGGCCCGTGCCCGTGCGAGCGGGACGGCGCAGATGGCGTAACCGTCTTCGATCTGCTCGCCTACCTCGACGGCTGGTTCGCTCAGACCTCCGCGGCGGAGATGGACGGCGCGGCGGGCGTCACGGTCTTTGACCTGCTCGCCTTCCTGGACTGCTGGTTCCCTGCCTCCGCCGGCGCGGCGTGTCCCTGAGCCCTCAACCGATTGAGCGCCCGCTCACGAGACCGCGGCCGCGGCGGGCTTGTATGACCCCGGCGTTGTGCGGGCCGCGACGGCGAGCCGGTTCCAGGCGTTGATCGCCGCGATCGCCAGCGTCAGGTTGGAGAGTTCCTTGTCGTTGAAGTGGGCCGAGACGTGCTCGTACACATCATCGGGAACGCCGGTGTCGGCGACGAGCGTGACGGCTTCGGTCCACTCCAGGGCGGCGCGTTCGCGGTCGGTGTAGTAGGGGCACTCGTGCCAGGCGACGAGTCCGTGCAGCCGCTGCTGCGTTTCGCCGTACGCCGCGGCGTCCTTCGTGTGCATGTCGATGCAGTACGCGCAGCCGTTGATCTGCGAAGCGCGGAGCTTGACCAGTTCCAGCAGCGTGCGGTCCACCGCGCCGTTGACGTACTCCTGCAGGTGTGACAGGTGCCGCAGTCCCTCGCCGCCGTGCTTGAATCGGATTGTCATCGAGAGC
>CAYWRO010000123.1:0-7123 GCA_964460345.1 uncultured Phycisphaeraceae bacterium
GGTGCTGCTCATCGCCGTGCTGCTGGCCATTCTGGCGCCGATCTTCGCGCGGATGATCCAGATGACCTATTCCCGGCGGCGCGAGTACCTGGCGGATGCGGGCGCCGTGGAACTGACGCGCAATCCCGAGGGGCTCGCCGGGGCGCTGGCGAAGCTGGCCGATGACGCCGAGCCGCTGGTGGAGGCGGCGAACCGGGGGACGGCGCACCTGTTCATCGTGAATCCGCTCCGGAAGATGCGGCGGGCTCACCAGAGGGTTGACTCGGTCTTTGCCTCTCACCCGCCGGTCCAGCAGCGCATCGCGCGCCTGCTCGCGCTCACGCGCTAACCTTCCGGCTCCGCGAACAGGCTCCATCGCCACGGCTGAAGTTTCTTCCCCATGCAAACGCCGCCTTCCATCTTCGCTTCGATCAACCGCTGGGTGTTTCCCCTGGCGGGGCTTCTGGCCGTCGGGCCGCTCGCCGCGTGGCCGACGGCGGCCCTTCGCGCGCCCGATGGAGCCCTGGCGACGACGCCGATCCTGTCGGACTCGCCGGTGGTGGGGGTGCTGGCCGGGCTGGCGGCGCTTGTGGTCGCGGGGGCGTGGGGGCTGGTCTCGTCCCTGTTCACCTCGATCCGCTACGGCCTTTTCACAACGGGACTTGTGCTGGCGTGGGTGACCTGGAGCACGGGGACGACGGACCTCATCATGCGAACCGACCAGGCCGCGGCCCACTACTGGCGGCTGCCGATCGAAGGGCTCATCTTCGGCGTGGTGGGGGTGCTGATTGCCGGGGTGATCGCCGCGGCGGGGCGGCGTCCGACGGAGAATGCCGAGAGCCCTGCGGCGCCGGTGGCGGAGCGAATCCGCGGCGGGGTGCGGGCGACGCTCGGGATGTTCCGGCGCGAGGATGATGAGGGGGCAAGCATCGGGCAGCGCGGGCTGGTCTTGCTGGCGGCGGCCCTGGTGGGGGCGGTGATCGCCTGGCTGCTGGCCGTTGAGGCGCTCAAGGGGCAGGCGTTCGGCGCGGCGGTGGTGGGGGCCCTGCTGGGGGCGACCGCGGGGGAGGTCATCGCCTCTTCGGGGAAGGGGGACCCGGTCCGGGCCCCGGTGCCGCTCTTTTTTCTCGCCGCGACGGTGCTGGCCGTGGCGGGCCCGATCGCCGCGATGGCGGCCCATGCCGGACCTTCCGGGGTGGCGGAGGCGGCGACGACGGCGGGGGCGAACCCGCTGATTCCCATTGCCCGGGTGCTCCCGCTGGACTGGATCGCCGGGGCGTTTGTGGGGGTGCCGATCGGGCTGTCGTGGGCGGATGCGCTGGTTGATCGCGCCCAGAAGTAGGATGGGCGGTAAATCTGGTGCTTGCAGGATGTTGCGCGGCTGGGGGCGGCCCGGTCCGGGGGTGAGCGCATCTGCATACAGTTCCCCATCGCGGCATTTCGGGCCCCGGCTCGGCCTGCCGGCGATCACGCGTCTCTGCGAGGACTGTCACCAGCGGCCCTCGGCGACACCCAAGCGGCGGAGACCCGACGGTCCTGACAGAAAGGCAAGACGTTGACCACCACGACAGGCACGCACATTGACCCTGGCCGATCCTCTGCCGCGCCGGCCGGCCCGGCCACGAAGAAGCCGGAGGCGATTCCGGATGTTCAGGCGCTCCGGGACACGCGCCAGATCCCGATCGACAAGGTCGGCGTGAAGGATGTGACGTATCCGATGCGGCTGAAGACCCCCGAAGGTGGGGAGCAGACCACGGTCGCGAAGATCAACATGTATGTCTCCCTGCCACACTGCCAGAAGGGGACGCACATGTCGCGGTTCATCGAGGTGCTCAACGATCATGCGGGCGCGATCACGCCGGATGAGATTCCGGACATCACGCGGGTGATCCGCGATCGCCTCGAGGCTGAGAACGCGCACTTTGAGGCGGAGTTCACGTACTTCATCAACAAGAAGGCCCCCGTTACGGGGATGCCGGGGTTGATGGACTACCAGGTGCGGTTTGAGTGCTCTGTCGGGGCGGAGACGGACTTCGTGATGGGGGTGAAGGCTCCGGCGACGAGCCTGTGCCCGTGCTCGAAGGAGATCAGCCAGTACGGGGCGCACAACCAGCGGTGCCTGATCGAGGCGCGCGTGCGAATGCGCGAGTCAATGTGGATTGAGGACCTTGCGGGGCTGATCGAGGCGTCGGCGAGCACGCAGGTCTTCGCGGTTTTGAAGCGGCCGGACGAGAAACACGTGACGGAGGCGGCGTACGAGAACCCGAAGTTCGTCGAGGACATCGTGCGGGATCTGGCGCTGCTGCTGGACCATGACGACCGGATCGGGTGGTACCACATCAACTCGGAGAACTTCGAGTCGATCCACAACCACAACGCGTACGCGCAAATCACGCGCCGTAAGTGACCTGGCGGGCCGCCGCGGCCGTGCGTCGATGCCGGCGGCCCTGAACGCCCGATAACCAGACCATGCCGCTCTTCAGCTATTGGGAGGATGACCTTGAACAGCGGCAGCGGAAGGGCCGCTCCGGCCGCGGCGGCGGGATCGCGCGTGCGATTCCGTTCATGTACCATCGGCGGCTGCTGCTGCTGGCGGGGCTGACGCTGATTGCGATGGCGCCCGCGGCGGCGCAGATGGTTCGCCTGACGGTGATCGAGGGGGCGGAGCATCGCCGGAAGGCGGAGAGCCGGCTGGATGCGCGGCGGTCGCTGCCGAACATTCGCGGGAGCATCACCGATCGGCACGGGCGGCTGCTTGCGGTGGACCGGCCCGCGTACGACGTGGCGGTGGACTACAGCGTGATCACGGGGGCGTGGGCCGATGACATGGCTTTTGCCCAGGCCAAGAGGCTGCACGCATCGCAGTGGTCGGAGCTGGACGATGTGCAGCGGTCAGCCCTGATCGAGCGGTACCAGCCGGAGTTTCAGGTGCGGCTGGATGCGCTGTGGGACGACATCGCGCGCTTCGGAGGGATAACGCGGGCGGAGCTCGACGAGCGCCGAGCGGACATTCAGCGGCAGGTGGACCGCCTGGCGTCGTACGTGAACCGGCAGCGGTGGCTGGAGGCGGCGCGGCGGCTGTCGGATGAGCGGGCGATTTCGATCGATCAGGCGAAGGAGGAGATCGACGCGGCGGCGATTGCGCGGCCGATTCGCGAGCAGCGCTCCGCGCACGTGCTGCTGCGCGATGTGCCGGACACGGTCGCCTTCGAGTTCCTGCGGCGGCGGGGCGAGGCGGCGGCGGAGAGCGAGTGGGCCGGGGTGGAGGTGGTGGATGCGGGGCGGCGGGAGTATCCGTCAGAGTCGCTGGCGGTGGAGGTCGATCTGTCAACGTTTCCGCGCCCGCTGGCCAGCGAGGAGACGCGGACGGTGATCGCCTCGGGGGTTGGAACGCACATCGTGGGGTGGATGCGCAGCGGCGTGCAGGCGGAGGATGAACAGCGGCGCAAGGTCGAGTTTGCGCAACGGCACGGGATTGACGAGGATGCGTACCACGTGTCTGAGGATCGCGGCGCGTACCGGCCGGGGGATCGCGTGGGGCACTTCGGAATCGAGGCGGGGGCGGAGTATGACCTGCGCGGCATGCGGGGGCTGGAGGTGCACCACCGCCACACGGGCACGGTGGAGACGACACCGCCGGACAACGGCCGGACGGTGGCGCTGACGATCGATGCGGCACTGCAGGCGCATGTGCAGGCGCTGTTTGACCCGGCGCTGGAACTGACGGTCGTGCAGCCGTGGAACGAGCAGGCGCTCATGACGCAGGACGGCCGTCTGCGGCCGGGCGTGCCGCGGCAGGGACAGGCGCTGCACGGCGCGGTCGCCGTGGTCGAGGTGGATACGTCCGACGTGCTCGCGCTGGTGACGGTTCCTTCCTTTACGCGCGAGGCGTGGCAGCAGAACGCGGAGGCGATCTATAAGAATGAGGTCGACCGGCCGTTCTATAACCGGGCGCTGGCGCTGCCGTATGCATCGGGGTCCATCGTCAAGCCGCTGATGCTGTGCGCCGCGGCGGCCGAAGGGCTGTATCGACAGGGGGAGCAGATCGCGTGCAACGGGCACTTTGTGCCGGACAAGCCGGACATCTTGCGCTGCTGGATCTACAAGGGGTGGGGGCAGACGCATTCGATGCAGTTCGGGCACGACCTGGACGGGTCGGATGCGATCATGTGTTCGTGCAACATCTTCTTCTTCGAACTTGGGCGGCGGCTTGGGCCGAGGCGGCTGACGGAGTGGTACCGGCGCTTCGGCGTGGATCGGCGCGGCGAGGGCGGTGAGTCGATCGGCTTCGGGCTGGGGATCGGGACGGAGTTTCCGGGCGTCCTGAGCCGATTGGATGCGGGCGGCGGGCGGCGTGGCGGAGGGATGCCGACCCCGGATGAGGCGGTCCAGATGGCGATTGGGCAGGGGCCGATCGCGTGGACGCCGCTGCACGCGGCGGCGGCGTACGCGGCGCTCGGGCGCGGCGGGGTGTACATGTCGCCGCGGATCCGGATGGATGTTGAGCCGGAGATGCAGGATCTGAAGATTCCGTCGTGGGCGATCAGCGAGGCGTTGGAGGGGCTCCGCCGCGGCGTGAGCGAGTACGCCGGCACGACGAATCACATTACGTATGACGACCGCAATCCAGATACGCCGAACCCGCAGGAACCGATTTTCAATGTGCCCGGAGTGACGGTGTGGGCCAAGAGCGGCACGGCGGATGCGAGCGCGATTCTGGCGGATCTGGACGGGGACGGGCGGAAGGAGATTGCGCGTGACGGCGACCACGCCTGGTGCGTGTGCCTGGTGGCGCCGAATGACGCCAACGGCAACCCGCAGCGGCCGCGCTACGCGATTGCGGTGGTGGTGGAGTATGGGGGGAGCGGCGGTCGGGTTGCGGGGCCGGTGACGAACCAGGTGATCCATGCGCTGATGGAGCATGGATATCTGGGAGAGGATCAGTGATGGAGCGGCGCGCGAATGTAGTTCGAGGTGAAGCGGAGCCGCGAAGCCGCGAGCCGAAGTCACGCCTGCGCGGTCGCTCGGGACGGAAGAGACGGCGCCATGAGTGATTGGCTGCGGCTTCTCTTCGGTTCGCATCTGACGGTGCGCCATTTCGCGTGGCTGACGGTGGCGGCGTCGCTGGCGTTGTCGGTGATCGGGATTTATTCGATCGACGTGGCGACGAGCGTGGAGCCGGGGCCGGGGTTGTCGAGCCAGGCGATGCGGCAGGCGATTTACCTGGTGGTGGGGATTGCCGGGGCGGTGTTCGTGTCGTTGCCGGATTACCGCATCATCCGCGTGTTTGCGTGGCCGGCGATGTGGGTTGTGCTGGGGCTGTTGATCTTTCTGCTGATTCCCTTCGTGCCGACGTGGCTTGTGCGCCCGTACAACGGGGCGCGGTCGTGGATCAACTTCGGATTCATGGACTTCCAGCCGGCGGAAGTGGCGAAGATCGCGTACGTGCTGGTGATGGCGGATTATCTCCGTTTTCGCCGGAACCATCGCACGTTTCTGGGGCTGCTGCCGCCGGCGCTGATCACGTTCATCCCGGTGGGGCTGATCACATTGCAGCCGGACCTCGGGAGCGCTTCGCTGTTCATACCGGCGCTGGGGGCGATGCTGGTCGCCGCGGGCGCGAAGCTGAAACACCTGGTGCTGATCGTGCTGATTGCGGCGCTTGCGGGGCCGGCGGCGTATCCGCTTCTGAAGGATCACCAGAAGGAGCGCATCGTCGGGCTGGCCAACCTCATCCGCGGCAGCAGCGAGGGGCACGACACGATCAACTACCAGTCGCTCACGGCGATGACGCTTGCCGGCGCCGGGCAGGTTGACGGGCTGAACGATCCGATGTCGCGCGCGGTCGTGCACTACAACCGTCTGCCGGAACGCCACAACGACATGATTGTCGCGGTGGTGCTCAACCGGTTCGGGCTGCTGGGCGGACTTTCGCTGCTGGCGCTGTACGGGCTGTGGTTTCTGGGGGCGTTCGCCACGGCGGCCATCAGCCGGGAACCCTTCGCGCGCCTGGTGGTGGTGGGATTAATCGCGATCATTGCGGCGCAGATGTTCATCAACCTGGGGATGGCGCTGGGCTTTTTGCCCATTATCGGGATTACGCTTCCGTACGTGAGCCACGGCGGGTCGAGCATGCTCACGGTGTGGCTCATCACCGGGCTTATCGTCAACATCGCCATGCGCCCCGACCAGCGCCTGCTGCGACCTGCCTTCGAGTTTCGCGATGAAGAAGAAAATTGATGCGGGGCGTGGTGAGAGGGGCACGGAGGGAGGGGCGCGCGAGCCGCTGCGCTTCAATACGGACGTGGCGGCGCTGAGCCCGCCGGAGTCGTTCCTCGCCGCGGCGGCGGAGATGGGCATCAGCTTCGACGAGGGGGATGTGCAGCGCCTCGGGCGGTATCTGGCGATGCTGCTGGAAGCCAACGCGCTGGTGAACCTCACGGCGATTCGCGACGCGGGCGAGGCGTGGCACAAGCACATCTTCGATGCCTTGACGTTGCTGCCGCTGCTGGCGGAGTTGTCGCCGCGGGAAGCGGAGAAGGAGGCGGACGCCGCGGCGGATGCGGCGCGGCCGCTGCGGCTCATCGACGTCGGCACGGGCGGCGGGATCCCGGGCATCCCGCTGGCGATCGCCGCGCCGAATGTGCACGTGACGCTGCTGGAGGCGACGGGCAAGAAGGTGGAGTTCCTGCGCGCGGCGACCGAGGCGCTGGGGCTGACGAACACGACGGTGGTGCAGGATCGGGCGGAGACGATCGGGCAGGATCGGGCCCACCGCGAGACGTACGACGTAGCGGTCGCGCGGGCGGTGGGGCATCTGGCAATGCTGGCCGAATTGATCGTGCCGCTGGTCCGGCGCGGCGGCGTGGCGCTGGCGGTAAAGGGGGAACAGGCGGAGCGGGAGCTTGCGGAGGCGGGCGTAGCGCTCGGAAAGCTGGGGGGACGCGCGGCGGGGGTCGCACAGACGCCGACGGGGCGGATCATCGTGATCGAGAAAGCGACGCTGACGCCGCGGACGTACCCGCGGCGGTCGGGGGAGCCGAAGCGCGCGCCGCTGGGGATGTGAGCGGGGCGGTGGGCGTTCACGCCGGGCGCGGGGGCGGGGGTGCGGGGGGGCGACGGTACCCTTCCCTGTGCGACCTGC
>CAYWRO010000124.1:0-6972 GCA_964460345.1 uncultured Phycisphaeraceae bacterium
GAGCGGCTGGTGCACTGCCACTCGTACCGGCAGGATGAGATTTTGATGTTGTGCCGCGTCGCGGGGGATTTCGGGTTCCGGATCGGGACGTTCCAGCACATCCTGGAGGGGTACAAGGTGGCGGGCGCGATCCGGGAGAACGCGATCGGGGCGTCGAGTTTCAGCGATTGGTGGGCGTACAAGGTGGAGGTGCAGGATGCGATTCCGTTCAACGGGGCGATCATGCACGACGTCGGCGTGAACGTGTCGTTCAACTCGGATTCGGACGAACTGGCGCGGCGGCTCAACTCGGAGGCGGGCAAGGCGATCAAGTACGGCGACCTGCCGCCGGAAGAGGCGCTGAAGTTCGTGACGCTGAATCCGGCGATTCAGATGGGGATCGATGACCGGGTGGGTTCGCTGGAGCCGGGGAAGGATGCGGACTTCGTGATCTGGAGCGGGAATCCGCTCTCAAGCATGACGCGGGCGGAGGCGACGTGGGTGGATGGGCGCGAGTACTTCTCGCTGGAGCAGGACCGGGCGCACCGGGAGAAGATCGCGGCGGAGCGGGCGCGGATCATCCAGAAGATTCTCGGCGCGAAGAAGGGGGGGCAGGAAGAGGCGGACGATGAGCCGGCGCTGACGCCGGCGCCGGAGGACCGGCCCATCGTTGACACGCCGCCGGAGCATTGGATTGTGCGGCAGCAGCGGGACGCGGTGCGGGAGCACTTCATGGAGCTGCTGCGGCGCGGGCACACGCTGGAGAGCGCGGTGTGCGGTGACTGCGGGTGCACGCTGGAGATGATGCGGTGAGGGGGAGATATTCACCGCGGAGAGCGCGGAGGGCGCGGAGCGGGGGTTGTGATCCGGCGGCGCCGGCCTCAATTGGAACGATGCAAGGGAATGGAACGAAGAGAAGATGAATTGTGTTCGATTCTGGCGCATCAAGCAGGTCTTTTTGCGAGAGTCTCGCGCGGTGCGCATTCGCGGCGAGAAGGAAACCAATGAATACTCAAACTGACGTTTCGATCACGCCGAGAGGTTCCGAGCGTTGCAAACCGCTCCGCGCTCTCCGCGTGCTCCGCGGTGCACTTCTCTTTTCCTTGCTCGCCGCGGCGCCCGCGGCGGGGCAGGATCTGACGGTGACTGCGCCGCCGCAGTCGCAGCCGATTGCGCTGATCAATGCGACGATTCATCCGGTGAGTTCTGAGGTGATCGAGCGCGGGTACGTGCTCTTTGACGAGGGGCGCATTGTTGAAGTCGCGGCGGGCGAGCCGGACGCGGCCGCGCTGCGGGCCGATGCGCTGCTGATCGAGTGTGGCGGGCGGCACGTGTACCCGGGGATGATCGCGGTGAACTCGCAGCTCGGTCTGACGGAGATCGGGTCGGTGCGCTCGACGCATGACTTTGCCGAACTGGGAGATGTGACGCCGGAGGTGCGGGCGGCGGTGGCGGTGAACCCGGACTCGACGCTGCTGCCGGTGACGCGGTCGAACGGCGTGCTGCTGGCGGGGGTCTTTCCTTCGGGCGGTGTTGTGCGCGGGCGCGCGAGCGTGATCCAGCTCGAGGGGTGGACGTGGGAGGAGATGACGATCGAGGACAGCGCGGGGCTGGTGGTGGCGTGGCCGTACTCGCGTGTGATCAACGCGTGGTGGATGAACCAGTCGGAGGAGGAGCAGCGGCGCCGCATCCGTGAGAACACGGCGCTGATCCGCAACACGTTTGCGTCGGCGCGGGCGTACTTCGCGGCGAAGGCGGCGGATGCGAGCGTGCCGACGGACCTGCGGTACGAGGCGATGCGGGAGTTTGTGCCGGGCGGGTTGATGAAGGAGGAGGCGCCGGCGGTGGCCGGGGGCGGGGCTGGTGGAGATGAGGAGGGCGAGAATCACGGCTCGGAGAGCCGTGCCACCTTGAAGCCGGTATTCATTCTGGCGAACGATTACGAGCAGATCAACGCCGCGGCGGCGTTCATCGCGGAGCACGGGCTGCGCGGGGTGATCGTCGGCGGGCGCGATGCGCACCTGTGCACGGACCTGCTCAAGCGCCACGACATCGCCGTCGTGATCGACAATGTGTACCTGTTCCCAAGGCGGGACGATCAGCCATACAACCAGATGTACGCACTGCCGGCGGCGCTGGAAGAGGCGGGCGTGCACTGGTGCATGGCCAGCGGCGACCCGGATGCGAACGAGCGGAACCTGCCGTACGCCGCGGCGATGGCGGTGGCACACGGGCTGGAGGTGGAGGCGGCGCTGCGCGGGATCACGCTCTCGACGGCGGAGATTCTCGGGGTGGAGGACCGCGTGGGGTCACTCGAAGCGGGGAAGGACGCGACGCTGATTGTGACGACGGGGAACCCGATGGAGTTCACGACGCAGATCTCGCACGCGTTCGTGCAGGGACGGCGGATCGACCTGTCGAACAAGCAGACGGAGTTGAACGAGAAGTATCGGGAGAAGTACCGGCAGATGGGGGAGGGGGACTAAAGTCGCTGGCTCTGCCGCCATTGATGAACCCGGCTGCGTTGGTCGAGGAGTTGTCGTCATGAGCGCAATTATGAATCCGGCCGAACTCCGTCGCCGGGGATTTGAGATCCTGGTTCGTGAACTGGGATTCATCGATGCGGTGCGGTTTCTGCACCAGTACGAGCTGGGCACAGGGGACTACACGCGCGATCGCGACCAGATGCTTCCTGCGATGAGCGACGACGAGTTAATCCGTGAAGCGGACGAGATGGCTCGTCGCCTCAACGCTCGTCATGCACCCGAATGAGGGGTGTGTGCAGGTGTCCGCCGGCTCGACGGCCGCATAAGTGCGAGCCCTGATGGGAACTTATTCCACCCAAGTTTTGCGCAGGTGGCGGTATGCTCTCTGTGTGGCGGCCGTTCGCGCCGCTGGAGACAGGGCGGCTCTTGCTGAGCGATGAGGCGTATGGGCGCGCCTTCAAGGAGGGTTGCATGCCGACCGATGTGAAGACGAGGGCGATTGTGGCCCTGACGAAGCGCGTGAACGCTACCGGGCGCGACCTGGACGCGGCGAGGCTTCTGGCCAGGTGCACCCTGAAGATTCGAGCGGTGGAGTCGCGCGGTTTGTGGGGCGCGGTTGGCAATCCCGCCGCGGATGTGACGGTGCATGCCGACCACGAGACGCTGATCGAGGCGCGTCGGACGGGCGCGGTGGAGCGCATCCGCCGCGCGGTGCGCGATGCGCTGTCGGACACGCCGCTTCATCGGATTCAGTGGGTCGAGGCCGCCGCGGCGCAGCGGCCGGGCAAGGTTGCGGCGCCCGCCCGCAAGGCGGCGGGTCGTGGGGCGACGGCGCGGTCTCGCAGCGAGCGTCCGGCTGCGCCGGCGCGGGCGGGGCAGGGAACTGCGATTGTGCCGCCGCCTCCCCCGAGCGGGGGAACGCCGATCATGCCGCCGGCGGCGGTGGGGCGGAAGGCTTAGAGAACAGGTGTGCGTCACAGGCCAGAGGCCTGGGCTACGGCATGTGTCTCACAGGCAAGAGGCCTGTGCTACGGTGTGTGTGTCACATCACAGGCCAGAGGCCTGTGCTACGGGTCACTACGATGGTCGATGCCCGCGGCGGTGATCGGCACATCGTCCTGCGAATCGCGACCGGCGTCGCCGATCCGGTCGGTGCTGCTGATTGTGAACCCCCGGTCGGGGCGAGGTCGCGCGGGGCGGATGGCGGGGGAGTTGGTTGAGGCATTGCGGGGAGCGGGGCTGGCCGTGCAGCGGGTGGACCTGGGAACGCCGGAGGCGGCGCGGCTGGTGGCGGCGGGCGCGGATGTGGAGGAGAGCGGCGCCGGCGTTGCAGCGCTCGGAGAGGGGGGGAGCGTCGCGGCCGTGGTTGTCGGGGGGGACGGTACGGTCCATTCGTGCGCGGGGCTGCTGGCGCGGGCGGGGATCGCGGTGTACCACGTGCCGACGGGGACGGAGAACCTGTTTGCGCGCCAGTTCGGGATGCGTGCCGCGGCGGGGGCGGTGGTGGAGGCGCTGCGGCGGGGGCGGACGATGGCGGTGGATGTCGGAGAGTGCGCGGCGGCCGATTCTGTGAGATCGGAGTCGGAGGATGGCGGTGGGGCGCGCGATGCTGCTCCGCCGCGGGCGTTTCTGGTGGTGGGGAGTGTCGGGTTTGATGCGGGTGTGATTCACCGGCTGGCGGCGGCGCGGCGCGGGGCGATCAGCCACTGGTCGTATGTGGGGCCGATTGCGCGGGAGTTGATGCAGCACCGCGCGCCGGTGTTCTCGATCGATGTGGACGGTCGGCGCGTGGTGGAGGGTGTGCGCGGGGTGGCGATCGTGGCGAACTGTCGTCAGTATGCGATGCGGATTGATCCGGCGGCTCGCGCGGAGATGAACGATGGCGTGCTGGACCTGGTCTTCTTTCCGGCGCGGTGGTTGATGAGCGTGAGTGCGTGGGCGGTGCTGGCGCGACTGCGGCTGCATCATCGGCGGTCGGCCCTGGTGACGGCGCGCGGGCGGGAGATTCACGTGAAGGCGACGGGCGGGAGGGCCGTTCTGCAACTGGATGGTGAGGCGGTGGGTCGCGCGGATGCGACGGAGGGAGCGTGGAGGTTTACGATCCGGCCGAGCGCGCTGCAGGTGCTGGCGTGAAACTGCGGTGGCGCGATGCCAACAATGTGAACGGTTAACCGTTATGGATCTACTTGCCGCGTTCATCATCCTGATTTCCGGGCTCGTCGGCGTGGTGCTGACGCTTGTGACGGCGCCGGGGAGCGTGTGGCTGCCGATTGTCGTGGCGCTGCTGTGCTGGTGGTGGCGCGGTGACGGCGTGTATGACTCGTGGTGGCCGGTGGGGATCGCGGTTGTGGTGGGGTTGCTGGCGGAACTGGCTGAGTTTCTGGCCTCGGCGGTGGGCGCCGCCAAGGCGGGGGGAACGAAGCGTGGGGCGGCGGTGAGCATTGTGGGCGGGCTCATCGGCGCCATCGTGGGGACGCCGTTCTTTCCGCCGATCGGGACAATCGTGGGGGGCGCGCTCGGGGCGGGGGCCGGCGCGCTGCTTGGCGAGGCGTATGACGGGCGAATGGGTTGGAGGGATTCGGCCAAGGTTGCCGGGGGCGCGGCGGTGGGACGGCTGGTGGCGACGGTGGTGAAGACCGGGCTGGCGCTGGTGGTAGCCCTGGTGCTGGCGATCCCTGCGTTTGTGTGAACAAAATCACAACAGAACGCGTACCCCGAGGGTCATGCCCCTGTGGTATGCTGTCCGATGAGAGTTCGGTAGGCGTGCTGGAGCACGCCTGACCGCCGCGGTTTGGGGCTGCCTTGCAGCCCGGAGGATTTGGGGGGCGGCGGGGCAGACAAGGAGCGTCGCGCTCATATGCCCAGAATCGTCGAGGTGGACCAGACGGGCGGCCCCGCTGCGGGTGGACAGGGAAAGGGTCAGGGAGACGGTAACAGTGCGGGCGGAAGGGGCGGGGCCGGGGGGGCGGTGCAGACGGGCGTGAAGCGTGAAGCGGGGGCGGACGGCAAGGCCGTGATCAAGCATTTCGTGCTGGACACGAACGTTCTTCTGCACAACCCCAATGCGCTGTTCGTCTTTGACGAGCACGAGGTGATCATCCCGTTCCCGGTCATCGAGGAACTGGACCGGCTGAAGCGCAGCGACGACGACATCGGGCGGAACGCGCGGCAGTGCATCCGGTACCTGGACCAGCTTCGCGTTCTGGGGCGGTTGACGGACGGCGTCGAGTGGGGCGCGGTGCGGCCGACGGCGCTGAAGAGCGGCCGCGTGCGGATCGATGCGCAGGAGCACACGCGTCCGCCGCTGCTTGCCGAGCCGACGGCGGACAACCGGATCATCGCCTCGGCGTGGGCGCTGCATGAGCAGGGCGTTCACGCGGTGTTCGTCAGCAAGGATCTCAATGCGCGCATCAAGAGCGATGCGCTCAACATCATCACCGAGGATTTCGAGAACCAGAAGGTCGACGCCGACCGGCTGTACACGGGCTATGAGAGCATTTCGGTCCCGAGTGAGCTGATCAACGAGCTGTACGCCGAGCGCATGCTGGCGGTTGAGAAGCTCGAGGAGTACATGGTGGAGGAGCTGGTTGACGGCTCGATCCGCCATCGCGACCTGACGGCGAACGAATACCTCGTGATGCGCGACCTGGAGGATGATGGCCACACCGGCCTGGCGCGTCGGCTGGCGGATACGGATCACCTGATTCCGGTGACGGGGCCGCGCAAGCCGACCTTCGGCATCATGCCGCGGAACGTGCAGCAGACGATGGCGCTGGACCTGCTGCTGGATGACGAGGTGCAGCTTGTGACGCTGCTGGGAACAGCGGGCACGGGCAAGACGCTGCTGGCCGTGGCGGCGGGGATGGCGAAGGTCTTTACTGAGGAGCGGTACGACAAGCTGCTGGTTGCGCGGCCGATCATGCCGATGGGACGCGACATCGGTTACCTGCCGGGCGACAAGGATGAGAAGCTTACGGCGTGGATGCAGCCGATCTTCGACAACCTGAGTTACCTTCTGAGCACGCGCGGGTCGCCGATGCAGTCGCCGGAGAGCCACACGACGGAGCAGCGCATTCAGAAGCTGCTGGCGGATGGGCGGCTCGTGCTCGAGCCGTTGACGTACATCCGCGGGCGGTCGATTCCGCACCAGTTCATCATCATCGACGAGGCGCAGAACCTGACGCCGCACGAGGTGAAGACGATTGTCAGCCGCGTGGGTGAGAAGACAAAGATCGTGCTCACCGGCGACATCGGGCAGATCGACAACCCGTACCTGGATTCATCTTCCAACGGACTGAGCTACGCCGTGGAGAAGATGAAGGGGTTGTCCATGGTCGGGCACGTCACGCTGACGCGGAGTGAGCGCAGCGAACTGGCGAGTTTGGCGGCGAACCTGTTGTAAAGGGTGTGCGCGATCTGGAGTTGGGTCCGGGGGGAGACGCTGAGGTTTGTTTGGGTGCCACGGCTCGACGCGGTACTCCGCGGCGCAGCCGTGCGGACGTTCTTG
>CAYWRO010000125.1:0-6884 GCA_964460345.1 uncultured Phycisphaeraceae bacterium
GTATCCATCATTGGTGGCCGAAGATGTTCGGCAAGATGTACAACGAGAAACTCGGCATTCTCGGGTTCGCCTTCGTCTTCGTCGGCTTCAACCTGACGTTCTTCCCCCAGTTCATCATGGGCGCCCAGGGCATGCCCCGGCGGTACGCCACTTTCATCGAGGACTTCCAGGCCTATCACACGCTCAGCACGGTCGGCTCGTGGCTGCTGCTGATTGGCTTCCTGATTCACCTGATGAACTTCATCCATTCGCTGGTGGCCGGGCCCAAGGCGCCGGCGAACCCGTGGGGCGGGCTGTCCTTCGAATGGACGGACGCCGAGAGCCCGCCGATCACGCACAACTTCCACCACGAGCCGGTGTTGACGCACCACCCGTACGACTACAACGAGGTCATCCCCCCGAACGTCGACCCGAAGGACTTCCCGCTCCCCGAGCCGGCGCCCGCAGGCGCGCGGGCGCACTGAATCAGGACACACGCAATGGCGACCATTGAGTCAAGACCGGGCCTGACCGGACCCGTTGAGCAGGTCCCGTACCACGAGCGCTACAAGGCGCCGGCGCACTTCATCGATCGCGAACACGAGTTCGATGCGGTGAAGTTCGGCGTGTGGATCTTCCTGGGCACGGAAATCCTGCTCTTCTCGGGCATGTTCTGCGCCTACGCCGTCATGCGCATGCTCTACCCGGAGGCGTTCATCCACGGGTCGCAACTGCTCGATCGCGGGCCGGGCCTCCTCAACACGCTCGTCCTGCTGCTCAGCTCCTACACGGTGGCCTCGGGTGTGCGGCACGCGCAGACGAACAACCAGAAGTGGCTCCAGATTAATCTCGGGATCACGTTCCTCTGTGGCCTGCTCTTCCTGGCCATTAAGTTCATCTTCGAGTACTGGCCGAAGTATCTGGACGGCAAGCTGCCGGCTCGCTGGTACAGCTATCCCAACTTCCAGGACCCCCACGAGCCGATCTGGTGGGGCATTTACTGGGGCGCGACGGGCATCCACGCCACGCACGTGATCATCGGGCTGGGGCTGTTTGTGTGGCTCTTTATCCGCGCCCGCAAGGGGCACTTCGGGCCCAAGCACTACAACGCCGTCGAAGGTGTGGGCCTGTACTGGCACATCGTCGACATCGTGTGGATCTTCCTCTTCCCCCTGTTGTACCTGATCCACTAAAGAAGAGCATCAACGCAGCACAGCGAACTCCGGCGGCTCCGAAAGCCGCCCAGCCAATCGAGAGACTCCATGACCGCACAAGCCGCCAAAAGCCACGCCGCGGACATTGACGACCACGGCCACCACGAACACGGTCACACGATCGTGAGCATCTGGACGCTGCGGGCCGTCTTCGCCGCGCTGATCTTCTTCACGCTCCTGACCGTCGGGGCCGCGTACCTGGAGGAGTTCGTCGCCTACTCCCTCGGGATCACGTTCCCGCAGACCGTCAACGTCCTTGTGGCGATGAGCATCGCCGTCGTGAAGGCGACGCTCGTCGTCACATACTTCATGCAGCTCAAGTACGACAACCCCACAAACGCCGTCGTGCTGTTCTTCACCATCTTTACGGTCCTGCTCTTTCTGCTCTACACGCTGCTGGACATGCGGCAGCGTGACACCATCGACTTCTTCAAGGCCCCCGAGATCAGCTACGGCGGGACGGGCGTGGGCTCTACAACTCCCATTGCGGTCGACGCTCGCGAGCAGGCGGAGAAGGCCCGCAGCCCGCTGCTGCATCACGAGCACCCCCGCCCGGTCTTCTCTTCCGAGGAGATGTCCCGGCCGGTCACCGGTGTCACGCTGGAGGGATACGCCGAAGCCGAAGCGGGGCACGGCCACGGCGGAGGCGAGGCAGGCGGCCACTGACCGGGAGCGCTCCGGCAGGTTTGCTCGCCTGCGGGTCGGATGTGAACTCGACCCACCGGCGAATCGTCTTTTGGGAGCGGGGTGACCATGACGATGAAGCGCAAAGCCGGTGTTCTTCTTGCTGCCCTCTCGCTGGCGGTCTTCGTGGCGAGCGTCTACGTCATGTCACGCAGGGTGGCAGCCTTCAATGCCGCGGCGGACCATCCGGAATACCTGATGGTGCCGCAGCGGGTCCGCGAGTTCACGCTCTACGACAGCGTGGTGTCCATTCAGGACGCGTTCACGCCGGAGGGCCAGGCCGCCTGGCGGGTCACGTACGGGGACTCTGAACTCGTCATGCCGGTGCGTCCGCCCTCGGTGAGGGATGCTCCCGACCTGGGCCTCTATGAGGAGTGGGCGGTTCCCCTCGAGACGTGGCTGATCACACGCGATCCGGCGACCGGGGAGGCGATCCGCGAGCCCGGCTCCGGTCGGCTTGTCATCGTGAACCGCCGGACGCCGGAGGGCTTTGACCCGGAGACCTGGGGCCAGGTCCGTCGCACGGACTGGACCTTTGATTTCTACGAGCTCACGCCGGAGGGCGGCATCGAGCACTGGGTGCGACGGTGGCCGCGATCGAAGTACGGCGACTCCGTCGCCCGGCGCGATCCGGACTCGCCGCTGGCGCACATCGAGCCATTGCAGGAGCGCTCGTTTGAGTACCTCGCCGCATTGCACGTGATCCCGAAGCTCGCCATGCCGAAGCACAAGTTCAAGGACACGGCGGTGTACGCCATGGGCTGGACGCTTCCCGCCGCGGCGTTTTCGGGGCTGGCGATCGGCGTGGGGCTGTTCCTGGCGGTGCGTCCCTCGCACTTGGCGGTTCGCGGGTCGCAGCCCTCCGCCGAGCCGGGCGACTGATCCGGCCCCTTAAAAGGTGATCCGCCCGCCGAAGGCGATGAAGCCCGCCGGGTCCGAGTTCACCTCGCTGATCTCGTTGCCATCCTCATCGTCGATGGTGTACTCCTGCCACGGGATGACACCCCCGATCAGGCCGAGCGAGATGTTCTCGACCGGCTGCCAGAGCAGGCCGACGTCCAGGGCGAATCGTGCATCGCGGAAGACGCCTTCCGAGGCGATCGTGTCGCTTTCATCCAGCCGGAACTCGCGCAGCTTCCAGCGGCCGCCGAGCATCACGGTGACATCCTCGCTCACCTGGGCAAAGACACGCGCGCCCAGCGAGTCGGTTGCGGCAAAGACGCCGGGCCCCGACGAGGAGACACGCACCGACTCGTTGACCGTCCAGTCAAAGCCGATGAGCGGCAGCACGAGCGGGTCTTTTTCGAGGCGGGTGCGGGCCGCAAGGCCGAAGTTGAGCGCAAAGCGCGGGTCCATCTGCCAGCGCGCTCCGATGGTGCCGCCGCCGGTGATGGCGTCGCCGATGTCGGCCCCCTCCTCAGCGCCGATCGTAATGCCGCCGCCGGCAAACCACGCCCACTCCTTGCTGTGGAAGTAGAGCACGCCGGCGTCGAAGCTGGTTTCCTGGGCGCGATCGAGCGGGTCGTCCGTGCCGGGGACGAGGCCCACCGCATCATCGAAGTCGTACCAGGAGACCTCGGTGTCGAAGCTTGCCCCGAGGCGCACCTGCTCCGTCAGCCAGAACGACGCCCCCACGCCGCCGCCGGCCCGCCAGACGGCGACGCTTCCCGGCGAATCGTCCAGGTCCGTCTCGAAGGTAAGGATCGAGCCGCCGCGCACGTTGAAGGAGAGCCGTTCGGGGCGCTGCGGCTCCACCGGTTCCGCGGCGGGCTTCATCTCCGGCGGGATGGGGGCCGGCGCTGACGGCTGCGGCGGGTCCTGCGCCTGGCCGGCCGCGGCGGCCGTGAGCAGGGCGCACGCGATAGCCGCGGGCCCCGTGCTGAAGAGAATGCGTCGGTCCTGGGGGCACATCATCTGCTCAGTCTCCTGGCGGCCAGCGATGGTCGGCTTCGGCGGCGGGCGAGGGGGGAAGCGGGGGTTGCCCAAGTGGCGGGGGATGGGGGGGCCCGGCAGAGTAGTCCGCTACAGACGCATCCGCCACGCATACAGCAGCCATTCAACGCCGAGCAGGCCGATCGCCGCGAGCACGAACCAGTGCCAGATCTCGCGCGGCGCGGCCTGGCCGATGGACTTCCCCGCCGCGGCTTTGCCGCCGATGCGGATTTCGGGGCGGACGGGGATCTCGCTTTCGCGTTGCTCGGTGAGGTTGACGGCCAGGTGCTGCGCCTCGGCGGCCCCGGTCACTTCGTAGACGCCGGCCCGCGGCAGGACGCCGAGCGAGAGGCGTGCGCTGCGGTCGCGTTCGGCTGGAAGGGGCCAGGTGAGCGTCATCGGGCCCGTCGCGGTGATCTCGCCGGCGCCCACGGCGGGCTGGAGACGGACCGGCTCAATCGTCGTGTACGCCCGGCCCATCATCGCCTCGGAGCGCATCGTGAGAACCTCGATGGCGTTGGTGAGAAAGATGAGCCAGCTTGCCTCCGGGCCCCAGTTCGTCCGTTCCATGGCGAAGGCGAGCACGAGCCGGTCGAGGCCGCGATCGGTCAGGAGGGCGATGAGCGGCCCGGTTGCGCCGGTCGCCAGCACGGTGGCTCGCGCAGCGTCCGTCCGGTCGCCTTCATCCTCGGACCGGTCGGCTTCGGGCAGCGTCAGGCTCAGCGGGGGCGCGATGACGAGGTTGTCGAGCGACACGTACCGCATGATCGGGTGCGTCCGCTCCCACATCAGCACCCGCGTCCACGGCGTGCCGACGTTGCCGTCGACCCCGGATGGTTCCTGCGCTGCCTCCAGCGGCGCGAGCGTGACGCCCGGGACGCCGGGATCGGCCCCGATGTGCATCGAGGCCGTCGGCGGCGGCGGCGCTTCGGTGCGGTCGAAGATGACAAGCTCGAAGCGCCCGATCCCGCCGGCCGCCAGGAGCGCTTCGTACCCGCGGGCGTCCACGCGCTCGAGCGCTTGCAGCGGCATGATGCTCAGCGCGTTCATCAGGAAGGCGTCCGCCTCCGCGCCGTCGGTTCCCGGCGCGACGACAAGCACGCTCGGCCGTCGCGGGGCGCTGAGCACGACCGCTGCGCCGTCGTCCGCGGCGAGCAGGTCGCCCGCTGGCTCGCCGCCGGCGAGCGTCACCGTCACGACGCCGCCGCGCGTGTTGAGCAGGTCGAAGGTGTGGGCCGCCTCGCCGGGGGCTTCTTCCGTCGCGGCGGGCAGCTGCACCGTCGCGACCTGTTCCAGGCGTCCGCCCGCGCGCAGTTGCAGCGTCGCCTGCCTCGGCTGCGGCGCGGTCGTGATCAGGCGGACGAAGATGCGGGCCAGCGTCGGGTCGTCGTGGTCGCGGCGGGCGCTGATGGCGACGATGCCCGTATTCGAAGCGGCGGGCCCTTCCGGGTCCGCCCCCGCGCGCACGTACGTGACGTCGACGGGCGCGTTGACGACGATGCCGCCGCGTTCCTGATCGAACGCGCCTCCATCACTGAAGAGGAAGATGCGCGTGCGCTGCGGCGTCGCATCCTCATCGGTGCTGACCCGTCCCGCCGCTTCGATGAGGCGCACCAGTTCCGGCAGGCTCTCCGGTTGATCGGTGGGCGTGATCGCCAGCACGGCTTCGCGCAGGGCCGTCGCATCCTCGGTGAAGGCCGTGAGCCGCCGCGCCTGTCCCGCCCACGCGGCGATGGCGATCTGCACGCGGCCTTCTCCGGGCGCGGCCCCGCCGCGGCGGAGCCGGTCGATCAACGCCAGCGCATCGGCTTTGGCCTGTTCGAGTCGGGCAACGGGCTCATCGGATGCCGTCTCGCTTCCGCGCAGCCGCGCGAGGGTCCGCGCATCTGCCACGGCGCCGTCGAGCGCGTTCATCGAGGCCGAGCAATCGATCACGATGAGGATGCGCCCGCTGAGAGGGGCGTTCCCCTCCAGCGCCGGCCTCCCGATCGCTCCCGAGATGAGCAGGGCGATCAGCAGTTGCAGCAGCAGAAGCCAACTGAGCCGCAGCCAGCGAAAGGGGGCGTTGACCTGCACATCGTGCACGGCCCGCTCCCACAGCAGCGTGCTGCTGACACGCAGCGGCTGCCGCCGCAACTTGAGAAAGTACAGCAGCAGCACGGCCGGGACGCTCAGCCCCGCCGCGATGAGCCCCGCCACAGGATCCAGAAAGCTCACCCCCCCCCTCCCTTGCCTTCGGCACCCCCTCCCTTGCCTTCGGCGCTCCCTCCCCTGCCTTCGGCGCTCCCTCCCATGCGTTCAGCGCTCGCTTCCGTGCCTGCGGCAGCGCGCGCAGGACGCTTGAACCCGCGCGCCACGATGAACATCTCGCGCGAGACGTCGCGGCTGCTCTTGGGCTTGAAGCCCTTGACATCCGTGAACGCCGCGGCGGTCTGCCGCAGCAGATCCGGGTACTGCTCCCCCTCAAAAACTTTCATCACGAGGCTCCCCCCCCCTCCCGGCCCCCCCCCGCCATCCTTCAAAAGCGGCGTGCAGAGTTCCAGCACGCGTTCGCACAGGCGCACGCTCAGGAAGTGATCGCCCGACCCCGTCGTCTTGGGCGCCATGTCCGAGAGCAGGACGTCGAAGGCCGGAACCCCAGCCATCTGGAGCAGCGCTTCGGGGTCGATCTCGAAGGCGTCGGCGACGATGGCCGTGACGTTGGGCCCGACGTTCAGGTTGCGCCGCTCGACCGGCTGCAGATCGACGCCGACCACGCGCCCGCGCTCCCCGACCCGCTCCGCCGCGACCTGCAGCCACGACCCCGGGGCGCACCCGAGGTCCAGCACGGTGTCCCCGCGGCGGAAGATGCGGCGGCGGTCGTCAATCTCGATGAGCTTGTAGGCCGACCGGGCGACGTACCCCTCCCGCTTGGCCTTGTGAAAGAACGCATCCTGATGCTTGCGGGCTCGCGGCACGCGGAGATCATACGTGCGGCCGGTCGGGTGCCCCCGCGCGATCAACCCGGAGCCCCGCGCGCTCCAGCCGGGCGTCCCTGCACTCCATCGGGACGCCCGGATGCTCCTCAGGGACGCC
>CAYWRO010000126.1:0-6603 GCA_964460345.1 uncultured Phycisphaeraceae bacterium
CAATGCACAATGCACAATGCACAATGCACAATGCACAATGCACAATGCACAATGCAGAATGACGAATGACGAATGACGAATGACGAATGAGGGAGAGGGGCGCTGCAGGATGCGGCGGGCTTGATGGATAGATGGCCTCGTGCGTTAGGGAGGACGCTCATGCGGACGGTACTGGTGGTGGATGACAAGGAACTGCTGCGCGACAGCGTGGGGGCGACGCTGCAGCGGGCGGGCTTCGGTGTCGTGACGGCGGCGGATGGGCAGGCGGCGCTGGCGACGATCGCGCAGCGGCGGCCGGATGCGGTCGTGACGGACCTGAAGATGCCGGGGATGACGGGGCTGGAGCTGCTGCAGGAGATCCGCGCGATCGATGAAGACCTGCCGATGGTGATGATGACCGCCTTCGGGACGGTGGACACCGCGGTGAAGGCGATCAAGGCGGGGGCGTTTGATTACATCACGAAGCCGTTTGAGGGGGATGAGCTTGTCATTGCGGTGAAGCGCGCGATCGAGCACTCGCGGCTGCGACGTGAGAACGCCGTGCTGAAGCGCGCGGTGCAGGACAGCGCAGCCGCGGGTGGCGGGGGCGAGGGCGCGGGCCTCACCGGGCTGGATCGCATCATCGGCGAATCGCGCGCCATCGCGCGTGTGAAGGCGCAGGTGGAGGCGGTCGCCGAGTCGCACGGAACTGTGCTCATCTGCGGCGAGAGCGGGACGGGGAAGGAAGTGATCGCGCGGGCGATCCACGAGATGAGCCCGCGGCGGGACGAGGCGTACCTGGCCGTGAACTGCGCAGCGCTCTCGGAGTCGCTGCTGGAGAGCGAACTCTTCGGGCACGAGAAGGGCGCCTTCACCGGGGCCGAGTCGCTGCGCAAGGGGCGCTTCGAGCTGGCCGACCGCGGCACGCTGCTGCTCGACGAGATCAGCGAGGTGCCGATGCGCGTGCAGGCGAAGCTGCTGCGCGTGCTGCAGGAGCGCGTGCTGGAGCGCGTCGGGTCGAGCACCTCGATCGGCGTGGATGTTCGCATCATCGCGACGAGCAATCGCGACCTGCCGCGGTTCGTGGGCGAGGGGCACTTCAGACAGGACCTCTTCTTCCGCCTCAACGTGCTGCCGATCCACCTGCCGCCCCTGCGCGACCGACTCGAGGACGTCGCGCCGCTCGCGGAGCACTTCCTCGCCTCCGTCGCGCGGCGAGAAGGGACGCAGCCGAAGCGCCTCAGCGACGAAGCGCTGGCCGTGCTCACCAGCTACGCCTGGCCGGGGAACGTGCGCGAGCTGGCGAACATCTGCGAGCGCGCGGCGGTGCTCTGCCGCGGCGAAGTCATTGACTGCGAGCTGATCGAGCCGTGGCTGCTCTCAGCAGTGGGCAGTGGACAGTTGAGAGTGGACAGTGGGGAGCACGCCGGCTCGAACCGTTCGGCGGTTGTGCAGGCGAGCAGCGCGGGATCGACCGAAGTCGTCGTGCGGCCAATCCCCGCGATGAACGGATCAGGATCGGAGGGCCCCTCGCCCGCCGCGGCGAAGGTCGACATCGCCTCCGTCGTCATGGCCGGCAAGCAGCTCGAAGACATCGAACGCGAGGCAATCCTCCAGACACTCACACGCTTCCGCGGCCACCGCGCCAAGACCGCCGAGGCCCTCGGCATCGGCGTGCGCACGCTGGGGCTGAAGCTGAAGAAGTGGAAGGAGCTGGAGCTGGTGGAGGCGGAGCTGTAGCAGGAAACAGTGGATAGAGAATAGAGAATAGAGAATAGAGAATAGTGAAGAGCGGCTCTGAGTGTCGCGGCGGCGTTCGCGGTCACGCGTTCGCGCTTCCGCACTCCGGGCAGGTTGGTGGCACGGCTCTCCGAGCCGTGTCTTGCTCCCCTCCTGCTTGGCGGCCGACCTTATCCGTCACGGTTCGGAGAACCGTGCCACCTGAAACCGTGCCAGCGGGTAGCCCGGCCAGGTCGTAACCACAGTGCACGCAGCGGCCGCGGTGGCGGCGTCGCCATCGTCGGGTCGCGCCGGGCGTGGCAACGATGAACCACCACGGCGCAGCGTAGAACAGTGTGTTAAGGAGGAAGCCGGGCCAGAGGGGGATCAGCGGCATTGGCTCGCTCTCCTGCCGGAGAACAAGGCCGGTCTGCCAAGATCGGGAAGAAGAGGACATGGGCGTGTGCTTCAACATGGCTCGCGCGGGCCAGCCGTACTCCAGCGCCACGATCGTCTCCCACCAGTTTCCAGTTCCGGCGATGAGCGCCGTTCGCCCGCGACCGACAATCCTTCCATCGATGTCGGCGATGGAGAATCGCGGCCAGGTTGCTCCCGGAGGGAGCGTCACGGATATGCGAACCAAAGCCGGGCTTCTATCCCGAGAAGCAAGCGCCCACGCCACGCCCACCGTCGTCACCGCGCCGAGGAGGAGGCAGAGGATGGCGCGGGTGATTCTCTTTCGCCAGATTTGCTTCCGGGTCGGGCGAGGCGTCATGTGCCGCACTCCGGGCAGGTTGGTGGCACGGCTCTCCGAGCCGTGTCTTCATGTTGGGCGCCGTCCGCGCCCGTCACGGTTCGGAGAACCGTGCCACCTGAAACCGTGCCAGCGGGCAGCCCGGTCAGGTCGTAGCCGCAGTGGATGCAGCGGCCGCGGCCGCGGCGGCGACGTCGCCATCGCTTCAGCGCGCCCGGCGTGATGAGGATGAGCCACCACGGCGCGGCGTAGAAGAGTGTGTCGGCAGTCAAGCCGCCCCAGCGAGGCAGGAGCGGGATCCTGCGATCGGTGTGCGAGCGGATCACGGCAGGGAGGCGATTCGTCGGCACGCCGCGTCGAATGATCTCGGCCACAGGTAAATCCCAGCCGGACGCGAGCCGGCCCGATTCGATGCGGAGCGGTTCGACATGTGACCGCAACGCGGGCGCAGGCCAGCCGGCGGCCGATCGGCCCGGCGGCAGTTCGTTGCGCCAGTAGAGCGGTTCGCCCTCGGCAAAGCGCGCGCCGTGCGGCTGGCGAGCGCGGTAGCCGAAGCCGTCAGCGCGCAAGATGCAGAAGCCGTTCGATTCCTCTACATCCGGGAAAGCTGACCAGCGGGCAGAAGACCAGGTTGCGCACCCCCACGCCACGCCCACCGTCGTCACCGCGCCGAGGAGGAGGCAGAGGATGGCGCGGGTGATTCTCTTTCGCCAGATTTGCTTCCGGGTCGGGCGAGGCGTCATGTGCCGCACTCCGGGCAGGTTGGTGGCACGGCTCTCCGAGCCGTGTCTTGCTGCTCGGCGCTGTCCGTACCCGTCACGGTTCGGAGAACCGTGCCACCTGAAACCGTGCCAGCGGGTAGCCCGGCCAGGTCGTAGCCGCAGTGGATGCAGCGGCCGCGGCGACGGCGTCGCGAACGTTTCAGCGCGCCGGGCGTGATGAGGATGAGCCACCACGGCGCGGCGTAGAAGAGTGTGTCGAGGAGGAAGCCGGGGAGGATCGGGATGAGAGGAATGTCCGGCGCATCGCTTGCGCCGGTCATCCACGTTGTGCCCAGCAGGCCGCAGCGCCGAACGGGATCTGGGCGAGCGACCAGCCAGCCCCACATCGATCGAAGCGGCCAGCCGGCGGCGATGCATCGATGCACGCCGTCCGCTTCGGGCAGTCTCCCCCAGCCGCCGGCCAGCATCCGCTGCGCCAGCGCAGTCTGTTGCCACGTCGTTCCCGACATGACGTCGGGCATCGCGGCGGCTGCATCTCCCAGCGCTTCAAAGTCGCCGCGGCCGTAGGCGCGTCGCGTATGCAAGCGCGTGTGTTCACGGAACGAATCAAATGAGCCGGTCTTTTCTACCCAGCGGATGCACCAGGGACCGGCGCCGAACTCTCTGCAGATAATCTCGGCTCGCTCACGTTGCACGCTGACTTCGTGCAGGAGCCGCGGTGGCTCGCCGAGCAGCACGCACCCCCACGCCACGCCCACCGTCGTCACCGCGCCGAGGAGGAGGCAGAGGATGGCGCGGATAAATCGCCTTCGCCAGATCCGTTTGGAGCGTGCGGGCATCGCGCAATGGTATTCCTCTGTGCTCTCTGTGTTCTCTGTGGTTCCACTGCATTGAAACACAGAGATCACAGAGAGCGCAGAGAAGGGCGGGCGGGGATGATGATGATGAGTGACGAATGACGAATAAGGAAGGAGGAACGCGGAGAGGGGATCAGCGTTGGGATGGTTGAGGGCGTTCGTTGCGGGTGGCCCCGCGAGGGGCCGGGGCGAGTAGCCACGGGCGAGCGAGCGTTAGCGAGCCGCCCGTGGACTGCGTCGTCTTTTATGACGCCGCCCCGGCAGGGGCGGGGGCGGTGTGCAGCGCGGAATGCGTCCATCGAGTGATGCGTGCTTTCCCCCGCCCCTTCGGGGCGGTCTTCATGTAAAAGGATGCTTTCCACGGGCGGTTCGCTGGGCTCACGCGCCCGTGGCTACTCGCCTGCGCCCCGTTGGGGCGAAGAGGGGCTGCGCCGCGCGCGAAGAGAGGTTTGGGCGGGGCGAAGGGGCCTGTTGGGGCTTGTGTGCGTGGGCTTGCGGGCGTTGTGCCGGCCGTGTCGGTGATTGAAGGGGCTCTTCCGGTCATTGTGTCGGCCCCTTCAAGTGTTGTGTCGGCCCTTCCGGTGGTCGTGTCGGCCCTTCCGGCGATCGTGTCGGCCCTTTCGGCGGTTGTGTTGGCTCTGTCAGGGGTTGTAAGGGCCCTTCCAGGGGTTGTGCGGGCCCTTACGAGTGTTGTGCGGGCTCTTACAACGCTTGTGTCGGCCGCCAACAGCTCTTGTTGGACGCTCACACAACGACTGTTTTTGCCGTTTATTGGACGTTGGGCCGTGGAGAACCGGCCTGGGGCGGTGTGAGGGGGTTTGTTGCAGTTGGGTTAAGGTGCGCGGGCGTTCGGCCGATGGAGTGATAACCAACGACAGACGGAGGTGAGCGAATCATGGCGGACACACAGATTCCAAACGGCCGGAACGCCCTGCTCGATTTCTACGAGGCTCACGCGGGCAAGTGGGCGGCCAGCGCGGAAGTCATCGGGCTGACGCCGGAACTCGCCGCGGCGGTGGTCTCGCGGGCTGCCGAGGCGGCCGAGGCGCGCGAGGCGCTGATCGCTCTGCGCAACCAGACGAAGATGGCGACGGTGGCGTTCAACGACAAGATCGAGGCGCTGCGCTCGACCGGCGGGGCCGCGGTCGCGACGATCCGCGCCTTCGCGGAGGCGACGAACAACAACGAGGTGTACATCGCCGCCGAGGTCTCCCCCGCCGCAGACCCGAGCCCCCCGCCGCCCCCCGAAGCGCCTTCTCGCCTCATCGCCACGCCGAACGCGACGGGCACGATCACGCTCACGATCAAGGGGAGCGTCGCGCGCAACGGGAGCTTCGACATCGAGCGCTCGATTGATGGCGGGCCGTACACGTTCGTGAGAAACATGCGCGCCAAGGTCTGGACCGATGAGGCCGTGCCGATGAACGCCGGCGCGATCACCTACCGCGTCTTCGGCGTGCGCCAGGATCGGCGGAGCGTCGAGGCGGCGACGGCGCGGGTGCAGTTCGGGACGCTGCCAGCAATGGTCCAGGCGGCGTTCCGGTCGGAGGCGCCCGCTCGCGCTGCTTGAAGCGGAACGCAGAGGGCGCGGAGGGTTCGCAGAGGCGCGGAGGGGGATGGGGCGGCTCGTAGGACCCATGGGACCCCTGGGACCCATGGCCTCTGGCGCCATGCCCTTGTCTCCCTCTCTGCGAACTCTGCGCTTCCTCCGCGCCTCCGCGTTCTCTTCTCTCTGGCACGCGATTCGCGAGGGGCCGGGGGATGGATGTGAGCGGTGTGACAAGCTCGGGGGCGCTGCCGGCGCTGGAGATGGTGATCCGGTTTGCCGGTCAGCGGCAGCGCCTCATTGCCAACAACGTCGCCAACTTCGAGACGCCCAACTACCAGCCCAAGGACGTCTCCCCCGCGCAGTTTCAGCGCGTGCTGGGGGAGGCGATTGATGCGCGGCGGGCCGGATCGGGCCGCGGGATGCGGGGGGAGCTGGACTGGCAGGAAACGCGGGAACTCAAGAAGGGGGAGCGGGGGGGGCTGAAGCTTGAGCCGCGGACGGCGTCGGGGAACATCCTCTTCCACGACCGCAACAACCGCGACATCGAGCGGACCATGCAGGCGATGGTGGAGAACGTCGGCGTCTTCCGGATGGCGACCGAGCTGTACCGGAGCCAGGTGGGGCTTTTGCAGTCGGCGATCTCCGAACGCGTGTAAGAGTTTCACGCAGAGGCGCAGAGAGCGCAGAGAAATGCAGAATGCACAATGCACAATGCACAATGCACAATGCACAATGCACAATGCAGAATGACGAATGATGAATGATGAATGGGGAGGAGGTGAGGGGCCGAGCGCCCTTCCTCCCTCTCTGCGATCTCCGCGTCTCTGCGTGAGAATTGAGGAGCCCTGAGCGTGTACGGAAGTCTCGATATCTCGACGAGCGGCATGATCGCCCAGCGGACGCGGCTGACGACGATCAGCGCGAACATTGCCAACCAGAACTCCTACATCCGCGGCGAGGACGGCCAGTGGGAGCCGTACCGGCGGCGGATCGCGATGTTTGCGCCGGGCCCCCCCACCCCCC
>CAYWRO010000127.1:0-6532 GCA_964460345.1 uncultured Phycisphaeraceae bacterium
CGCCGACCACCACGATGGGGTGGCCGATCACGCCCGAGGGGATCTACTGGATGTGCCGCTTCTATCACGAGCGGTATGGGAAGCCGCTGCTGATCACGGAGAACGGGCGGGCGGTGTCGGACCATCCCTCGGCCGACGGCGCGGTGCATGACCCCCTGCGCATCGCGTTTCTGGAGGCGTACTTGCGCGAGGTGGGGCGGGCGATCGCCGACGGCGTCCCTGTCGAGGGGTACTGCGCCTGGTCGCTGCTGGACAACTTCGAATGGGCCCACGGATACGGCCAGCGCTTCGGGCTGGTGTACGTGGATTACCAGACGCAGCGCCGGGTTATAAAGGATTCGGGCCGCTGGTACGCCGACGTCATCGCCCGCGGCGGTGTGTAGCTGGGTAAGGGAAGCTGGCCTCTCACAATCGAAGAACTTGTGTCGCGTGCCAGGCCCGCTGGCTGCCGCGTACGGCCCTGCACCTAGGGAAAGTACCGGGAGTTTGCGTTTACCTCATGGATCGTCAACTTCGATGTTGCGTGGATGCTGCGTTTTGGTATGATCGCGGAATTGGGATCGAACATGTCAGACGTCGATCGACCGCAACACGATGCGCACAAGCTGAACGGGCATCACCGTTCGGCACGAACGGAGGACGGTCCGGTGGTGAACCGAGCAACCGAGGAGTTGCCGCCCGCGGTCATCGCGGCGATGGGCGCGGGGGATCCCCTTTACAGGCGGATCAGTCAGGACCTGGGAGAATCAATCCTGGATGGTGTGCTCGCTCCGGGCTCGCGCCTGCCGAATGGCGAAGCGCTGGCGAGGCGGTACAACACATCCGTCAATACCGTCACGCGCGCGATGCGCCTGCTGACGAACCAGGGGTTGATCCGGCGCGTGCCGGGGCTGGGCACGTTCGTGGCCGCCGAGGCGCAGGCGCCGGTGGGCGTGCTGGGATTTGTGGGGGCGTGCTGCCGCGGGTTTGCCGAGGTGTGCGCACTGGGGCAGATCGAACTCGAGTTCAAGCGCCGGCTCGCATCGGCGTCCGATTCGTTCGAGCGCTTCATCGGCCTCGATGAGGATGCGGAGCAGCGTCCGCACGAACTCCTGAAGCTTGCGCGCGAGCGCGGCGTGTCCGGAGTCTTCTGCATTCCGCCCGAAGGCGGGCTGCCGCACACGGCAGAATGCATCGAGGAAATGCGGCGGCTGGTAAAGGCGGGCATCCAGGTGGTCCTGCTCGACCGGGACGTGGTCGAAGGCCCCGAACGCAGCGAGTTCGACGTCGTCACGCTGGACAACACGAATGCCGGCTTCGTGCTCGGAGAGCACCTTGCCCGGCAGGGGGCGAGGCGAGTGCTGTTCGTCTCGCGGAAGACGATGCCGGTGGTCGTGAAGGAGCGTCTGGCCGGCGTGCGCGCCGGACTTGCCGCCGCGGCCGGCGCCGAAGCGGTGGAAGTGCGCGTGGGGGAGATCAGCGATCCGGGTCGCGTGCGGCAGCTGATCCAGGACTTCAAGCCGGATGCGATGGTTGGCAAGGACGATGCGGTCGCGGCCCAGTTGATCCAGGCGGCCTACGACCTTCACCTGCGGATTCCGGACGAGGTAATGGTCGCCGGGTTCGACGACAGCCCGGTGGCGGCCGACATGGTGGTGCCGCTGACGTCGTTCCGTCAGCCGGTGGGGGACATGGTGGAGGGGGCGCTGGTGTTGATGCGGTCGCGTCTGGACTCTCCAGACCGCGCTGCCCGGACGGTGATGATCAGCGGACGTCTGGCGGCACGTCGTTCAACGCGCGTGTCGCCGGAGGAGTGAGTTCGGCAGTCGGCCACGATCGCCGCAATGAGATTGTTCGACCTGTTTCGTGCCTGCATGATGATGAGTTTGGCCCGGTTGACGATGCGGCATTTTCTCAGAAGTCAGTGGTGTGTCGGCGGACCGTGCGATCTGCCATCTGCTTTCTGGCGACGATGATCGATTGAGGTATGTTTGCAGAGCGCCGTTCGGCGCTTGGGTTCGGTTTCGTGAACACGTTTGGGACGGGAGGGATGGAGGCTCTCATGCGAAAGAGTTTGTTCGAACACGGTTTGGCGCACTGTCGCCCGGCCTGGCTTGCCGCGGCGGCGGCGGTGGTCGGTGCGAGTGGTGCGGCGTCGGGCCAGGCGCTTCTGAGCACGCCGATTCAGAACCCGACGAACGGGCACTGGTATGCGGTTCTGGAGTCGAGCGGCTGGACGGCGGCGAAGGACGCGGCGGAGGCGCACGGGGGTTACCTCGTGACGATTGCTGACGCGGCGGAGAACACCTTCGTTCAGAACGATGTGGGGATTGCGACGCTCATCGACGGGCGCCTGTGGATCGGCTTCACCGATGCAGGGCGGGCGGTGAATGATTTCGCGTGGGTGACCGGCGAGCCGGTGACGTACACGAACTGGAATGCGGGCGAGCCGAACAACGCGGGCGCGGGTGAAGACGCGACCGAAATGTTGCTGAGCAATGGGACGTGGAACGACAACTCTGACAACCCGCCGTTCATCTGCAACGGCGTCGTGGAGTGGAATGAGCCGGTCGGCGGGTGCAACGTCGGCGGAACGTGCTCGCTGATGACACAGGCGGATTGCGCGGCCGCACTGGGCGTTTACCAGGGCGACTTCGTCCTGTGCACGGGCGCCTGCTGCCTGCCGGACAACACCTGTCAGCAGATGTCGGAGCCGGCCTGTTCGTCCCAATCCGGCTTCTACCAGGGGGATGGAACGGACTGCGGTTCCGTCGTTTGCCCGGATCTGACGGGCGCATGCTGCTTCGTTGATTTCTGCGTGCTGGACGTACAGGCTCTGTGCGAACTGTCCGGCGGCATCTTCCGCGGGGTCGGAACGACCTGCGAAGAGGACTGCGCGGTTCCGGCCAACGACCTGTGCGGCAGCGCGCAGGTGATTTCCTCCTTCCCGGCGATCGTGTCGGGAACGACGGAACTGGCGACGCTGGATTTCGAAGCGCAGTGCGGCACAAACAGCACGTCGAGCGCTCCGGGCGTCTGGTACCGCGTCGCGGGCACGGGCCACATCTTCACGGCGACGCTGTGCCCCGGCTCCGATCCGGCCGCGAGCACCAACTATGATGCGCAGATCAGCGTCTACACGGACTGCGGCTTCGCGTGTGTGGACGGCAGCGACGATGACAATGCCAACGGTTGCGGCGGCGCGGGCGGCACTGTGACTTTCTGCACGAGCGTGGGGACGGATTACTACATCATCGTCCACGGCTGGAGCAACCAGACGGGCGACTTCACGATGGTCGTGAAGGAGAACGACGCCGTCGACTGCTCGATCCCCGCCAACGACGACTGCGCCAACGCGCAGGCGCTGTCACTGCCGGCACTGGTGTCCGGTGCGACGGTCGCGGCGACACTGGATACGGCGCCGGCGTGCCCCTTCCTCCCGAGTTCAGCCGGCGTGTGGTACAGCGTGATGGGGACGGGCACGGAGATCACCGCGACTCTTTGCCCCGACATCGATCCGAACGGTCTGGCCGGTGCAGACTTTGACACCCGGCTTAGTGTGTACACCGACTGCGGCGCGCTGGCGTGTGTGAACGGCAACGATAACACCTGCGGATCGGGAGCGTCGGTCGCCTTCGACACCATGGTCGGCCAGCAGTACCTGGTGCTGGTGCACGGCCTCAATACGGGGACCTTCGACCTGGCGGTCTTTGAGACCCCCTCGGGCGCCTGCTGCTTCAACGACGGCTCCTGCGCCGCTGACATCAGCCCCGCGGAGTGTGCTGCGATGGGCGGCGCCTTCGCCGGTGACGGCGTGAGCTGCGGGGCCGCGGCGTGCGTGAATCTGCACGCTGACGACGTCCCGATCGCGCTGGAGTACAACTTCAACGGCATTGTGCACGCCCCAATGGTGCCGACCGAGCAGTTGCAGGCGGATAACCCGAACGGCTTCCGCGCGATCTCCGACCGTGCCTTCCGCATCGTCGGCGGCGTGGCGCCGGACCTGGCCGCCGCGGGCGCGACGCGTTCGTACAACATCATCACGACCGGCTTCACGCTGGACATGGTGCATGTCGGCAACCGCAACCAGGTGGACAACGGCAACTGGGCGTTCGACGCCCTGCCGGACGGGGACACCGTCGGCATTCAGCCGAGCTGGCTGACGAACGTTGATCAGTCCACGGTCTCCAACCCGATCAACCCGGGCATTCTGCTGGACGCCACATCGAGCATCGGCGTGATCTATCACGCGAGCAACAATGGCACGATCTTCGACATGATGCTGGAGTTCAGCGATGCGACCTCCGCGACCGTCTCTCTGGACGCGCCGGACTGGTACGCCGACAACAACGGCGTGCCATTCCCGCCTGATTTCGGCGTGGCGTCACAGACGCTGCTGGCGGGTCCGCTCAGCAATGGCGACGGTTTCGAAGGCGCCGGCGATGTGGACAATGGTTCCGACTCGGCGCCGCTCAACCTCATCGAGGCGGTCGTTACGGCCGACTCACTGCTGAACGGCCTGGGCATCGACATCAACGGCAAGACGTTGACCGGGATCACTTTCGGAAACCGCTCCAACCTCACCGCCGGCATCGGCATCTACGCCGCGACGGCGATCACCAGCGCCGGGACGACACAGATCGACCTGGCGCTCAACTTCAACGGCATCGCTCACTCAGCGGCTTCAGGCGGTGAGCAGAACATGCCCAACAACCCGGATGGTTACCGCTCGATCTCTGACCGCGGCCTTCTGTTCCTGGACAACCACGCTCCGGAACTGCCCGTTGCGGAGATGGGCTATCAGATGGTCGAGACGGAGTTTGTCCTCGACATCGTGTTCCTCGGCAGCCGCGTCTTCGACACGGTCGTGGACACGGACAACCAGGGCATCACTCCGAACTGGATGGGTGCGAACCCGGTGAACAGTGCGACGACGAATCTCGCGCCGGGGCTGGGCATGACCGATTCGACCCGGATCGGCCTGATCTACCACGGCTCAAATGGCGGCGCGTCGTTTGATCTCACCCTTGGCTTCAGCGACTCCTCCACCGTGACGGTCCGTCCGAGCTGCCCGGACTGGTTCGCCAACGGGAACGGCGTTGCGGCAGCTCCCGGCGCGGGCTTGGTCGTGCAGCGCGTGCTGCCCGGCCCGCTCAGCGGCGGAGACGGTTTCCCGGGCGCCGGGAACGCTGACATCGGTGGGGCGAGTTCTCCGCTGAACATCGTCGAGGCGGTGATGACCCGCGATCAGATCCTTGCGGATCTCGGCACGGACATCGCCGGCAAGACGCTCACCAGCATCACCTTCCACAACAAGACGGGTGGCTCGCTGGCGGTCTTCGCCATGTCGGCCGACGGCCTCGGTGATGCGGTGTGCGCCTGCGAGTTTGACGGGAACACCGCGCAGGTGGACGTGTTCGACCTGCTGGCGTACCTGGACCTCTGGTTCGCCAATGCTGGCGGTGCTGACATCGACGGCAACCCGGGCGTCGACGTCTTCGACCTGCTGGCGTTCCTCGACTGCTGGTTCCCGGCCAGCGCTGGGGCGCCCTGCCCGTAAACGTCCTTCGAAGAAGCTCTAGTTGAATCTCGAGGCCGCGTCCCTCTCGGGGCGCGGCCTTTTCTTTTCAGAGCAGGGAGCATCAGCGAGCGGTGGACGCCCCACTGGCCACGGAGCATGGAGGGGGATTGACCGAGGCATTCGGGGGTCGGGCCTGCGTATCTGCTCCTGCTTCCTCACACGTGGCTCTCACGCAGCCGTCAATGCGGGTCGTGTCGAAAGAGCACCGCCCCGAGGGGGGGCAGCGTCAGGTTCACCCGATGTGGTTGGTTGTGCAGGCCGACGGGGTGCGTCTGTACACGCCCCAGGTTTCCGGTGCCGGAGCCGCCGAACTCGAGGGCGTCGGTATTCAGGATTTCGCGCCAGACGCCGTGGTGAGGGACGCCGACAGCGACATCCCGGCGTGGCACCGGCGTGTAGTTGAAGGCGCAGATGACCTCCGTGCCGGGCTCGCGGCCGAGGCGCATGTAGGCGAGAGTGGAGTGCTGGGCGTCGTCGGCGACGAGCCAGCGGAAGCCGTCCGGCTCGCAGTCGAGTTCGTGCAGGGCGGGTTCTTCGCGGTAGAGCCGGTTGAGTTGCTCAGCGAGACGTGCGATGCCGGCGTGCTCGGGCCGGCCAGCCAGGGCCCAGTCAAGCGAGGCGTCGTGGTTCCACTCGCCGTGCTGGCCGAACTCGCCCCCCATGAAGAGGAGCTTCTTGCCGGGCTGCGTCCACTGGTTCGCCAGCAGCAGGCGGAGGTTGGCGCGCTTCTGCCAGTCGTCGCCGGGCATCTTGCCGTAAAGGGAGCCCTTGCCGTGGACGACCTCATCGTGGCTCAGGGGGAGCGTGTAGTTCTCGCTGAACATGTACACGCCGCGGAAGGTGAGGTCGTTGTGGTGGTGGCTGCGGTGGACGGGGTCGAGGGACATGTAGCGGAGGGTGTCGTGCATCCAACCCATGTTCCACTTGAAACCGAAACCCAGGCCGCCGTCGTAGACGGGGCGCGAGACTTTG
>CAYWRO010000128.1:0-6438 GCA_964460345.1 uncultured Phycisphaeraceae bacterium
CCCGCGACCTGGAGTCGCTCGTGACCACCTTCGAGAACCAGGTGGCGCTGGCGTCGATGCGGGTGACGGGGAAGCGGCCGACGCTGAAGATCTCGTGAAACGCTTCAGGTGGCTGGACACTCGCCGCCGTCGGGCCCCGTCACCATGAACCAGCAATCGAGGTAGTCGAGCAGGTCGAAGACGTCGATCGAGGCCGGGTCGTCGTCCGTTCGCTCCGCAGCATCGTCGCTGACGAACCACAGATCGAGATACGCTAGCAGATCGAACACGTCGACAAACTCCTGCGGACCGCCCATGCCGTCCCTACCGACGATATCGCAGTCGCATACGAACTCACACTCATCGAGGATGCCGTCGTTATCGGTATCGGTGAACTCATCAAGCTCGTCGGCATCCGGAACCGTGTTCTCGTTGCAGTCCAACTGCATGACGAACCGGTATTCCCACGCATCGACTAGAACATCGGTCGTGGTCAGCAGGTCGTCGCAGTAGAGTTGATCGGGCCGGACGATCCACTTGCCGTCACCCTTCATTGTCTTGTACCTGATGCGATCGTGCGGTCGTCAAGTGAGGAATCTTCGGCGCTGGTCTCAACCTTGAAGTGATCGGTCAGTTCCATCTCGCCCTGCGTCGTGGCCAGGGAGATCGTCACGTAGGGCGGAACGCCGGTGATCGGGCCGTAGTGGCGAATGAAGATTGCATTTTGCCCGGCGACATACGGTGCCGCGTCGTCCCATTGAGTCCCGACGAACTCATGACCGTCGCCGCCGGTGTACGGCGGGTCGCAGTCGAGCGCGTGCATCGCAAACGGGACCAGCCCGATGGCCCCGCCGCCAAGATCATCTGATGTCGCGGTATAGAGGCCGTCGAAGTCCGACGCCATCGGCGGCGTGCCCGATTCATTGATGACGATCCGATTGCCCACCGGGCCGACGTTGACTTCGCCCTGCCAGAAGCTCGTTTGCGGCGGGTTAATGGGCGTCGTTCCATTCGCGGCGTTGATGATGATTTGACCTTGCAGCCCGCCCGCAGTGTTAATCGTCAGCGGGCTCGTCACAAGGAGCTCGCCGCCGATCGTGATTGTACTTGTGGGTGTAACCATGCCTTCCACGGTGATTGGCCGGTTTGTGAACTCGTCGAACGTGAGATCCGCGTTGAGATCGCCTTGGACGTGAATCGCCGTACCGGCATGCCCGGAGATATAACGCGTCGACAATGCGCCGTTGAAATCTCCAACGACACGAATCCCGTCTGTACCGACCTGACCAAGAATCTCTGCCGCGGAAACCGTACCTGTAAAATCGCCTGCAGTGGTTTGGACCTTGCTCAGTATGCCGGATCCGCCGTTGTAGTCGGCAATGATGTCGGCCGCAATGGCCGTAGCCGAGACGACCCGGACGCCGTCGGGCGAGCGAATCTGGACGCGGTTGGTCGGATCGGTCGGCGATAGAATGACCCCGTTCGCACTGACTTCGGAAATCGCCCCCTCGATCGCTATTACCGAGGCCTCGATGTCTCCAGAGACACGCACACTCATCTGCGCAGGGGCGTCGTCGACCGTGATTGTTGCACCCGCGCCAATAGATGCCGCCTCGACCACAAAGCGGCTGCCAAAGCCCCCACCCTCGGCGTGGACGGAGCCAGGACATCACCACCGAAGTCGAAGCGGAACATTTCGTCGGTCTCGATACTGCCCGTCAGGTCGCCTCCCAAGCCGCCGCCCAAACGGACGGTCGCGCCGACACTGCCGCGATCGAAGCCGGCCCAGCCGCGACCGACCCGAGTGTTCGCAGTATCGAACTGATTGATGGCGCCGCTCCCAAATACGACATGAAGAGAGCTGCCGACCGGGGGGCCTCCCGAAAGCGTGACGCGCCCGATATCCGTGCTCGAACTCGCCGTGATGTTAACGCGCACGGCGCAGGGCGGAAGTGGCAACGGGATCGGATCGCCTGCAGCGAAGAACTGCGTGTCGACCGCGCCGTTACAGGGCGAGACGGACGAGTTGAGAATGTCCACGCGGACCTGTTGGGCATGCGCCAAACTGCACACGTTCAGCAGTGCCACGACAACTCCGACCGTCACGCTGATCCGGGTCATGCTCGTCTCCTGCGCCGGCAACAGATCCCGGCAAATATCATCAAACACGTACAGGTTGATGGCGCCGGGACAGTCGACGCTATCCGCAGGCCTGCGCCAAACGCGCTCCCGAGCGGCGAGAGCCCGTCGAAACCGCTTACGTGATCGTTGATGATCAAGGTCTGGCCGTCGGGCATGTGCGACATGGGACCGCCGGCGAAAGACCCGCCCAGGGAGCGCCCGACAGGCTGAGGAACATACAACAACTCTTCCGTCCACTCCCTCGTCCCGCCGCTCGTGTCAAGCAACCCCCACGGCGACACGGCCTCGGGGTACGCCCCAAGCGGAATCGTCCAAGGGTCAAAGGCCGAGGTCCACTCGATCCCCGCGCTGGTCATCCCTTCGCCAGGAAGCCCCGACACCGGCGACTCGTCCGACGAGTGCGCATAGTCCCACCAGCCGCCCTCGCCCGGCCCGTAGCGGTCCGGATCGTAATGCGCCGCCTTCATCCACTCGTCCAGAGTCGGGATCCAGAACTTCGCGCCCGGCAGGTGGCCGGCTGCGTCGGTCACCTGGAATGGATCGAACGTCTGGCCGAAGGTCGAGGTGTCGTAGGCCCCGGTCCAGAGGGACGCAGGGTCGCTGCTCTTGCCATTGTGGAGCCAATTGCAGTAGAGGGCGGCATCCCGCCACCCGATCCCAGATACCGGCCACATCTCCCGGTTCTCGCCGGTGTCGGGGATAACGTAGCGCTCGCCCGGGCCCGCGTAGCTGAAGTCTCGCGTCGCCCCCCAGCCATGCGGCCCGTTGGTAAAGTTGTCAAAGGTGCCAAAGAGTTCCTGTGGAAAATCCGGCTGCGTCGTGAATGTGTTGACGAACTCAACCCATTGTCCCGTCGTGACTTCCAGTCGCGACATCCGGTACTCATAGTCAACCCGCCCCCGGCCGACGGCTCTTGGCGGCCCGAACGGGCTGTCGCCGGTGTACGGCGCGTTCCCGACGGCTCCGATCGTCACCCAGTCGAAGTCGTAATCGGGCGCGGGCTGTGCCGAGGCGGAGGCCGCGCAGCCGAAGAGCGCGACCATCACGAGTTGCGGGCCGAGACGGTCGCTGCGTAGGGCGATGAGGGCTTCCATGGCTTGTCCTTTCTACGTGGGCGCCCCTGCGCGGTTGCAGCTGTCCGGCCGAATCATCGGCAGCATCCTCCTGACCGCGCCACAGGAACCCGGCCGCCCTTCTGCCCTCTCCCCTCGACCTCCACCCATCTCGCCGCGGGGGGAGGCCGCATTGCCTTCAACGCTCGGCATCCTCCATCGATCACCTCTCCCCTTCCATCGACCGCCCGCCGCACAACATCGATGGAAACTCAAATTCCGTCGATCTTCCTCCACAGTCCATCGAACAAACCCCACTCAAGGTCGACCTTCCGCGGCATCCGGTCGACATTTTCGTGCCTTCCGGCGGCCTTCGCTTCAGTCGGCGGCCCGCGCGGCCGATCTCTCGGGAGCGAACGCAACCGATCAGCATAAGAGGAGACGCACGATGCCCCCGACCGTTCCGGAGACGCGACATGCGATGATCGACTTCTTTGCGCTGCGGCGCGGCCCGTGGGCGGCGGCCGCCGCGCAGCTCGGTTTCAGCGCTCAGGACGTCGCTGAGTTCACCCAGTTGCTCCAGGAGGCCGAGCAGGCCCAGGCCGAGGCGTACAAAGCCCGCAACGCTGCGCGGGCGGCGATGCACGGCGCGAACACCCGGGCCGAGGCGCTGCGGCGCAAGGGCGCTGCGCTCATCGGCGTGATCCGCGCCACCGCGGCGAGGACCGGCGACAACCACGTCTACGCGGCCGGGCAGATCCCGCCGCCGCCGCCCAAGCCGCCGCGGCCCGCCCCGGAGCCGCCGCGGAACATGCGCGCCATCATGGACTCGTCGGGCGCAACAATCCTCACCTGGGAGGCTTCGACCGCCGGCGGCGTGACGTTCCTGGTCTCGCGGCAGCTTGCAGGCGAAGACAGGCCGCGCCTCATCGGCTCGACCGGCGAGAAGCGCTTTATCGATTCGACCGTCCCGGCGGGCACGACGCAGGCGCACTACCTGGTGAGAGCGCGGCGCGGCAGGAAAGAGAACCTGCGGGTCTCGTCGACGTTCATCCGCTACGGCGCGCTGCCACGCACGCAGGGCGCCAAGGCGGCGGCATAGCCCGCGCCAATGGCTACTCCCACTGAGGATTCGTAAAGACGAAGTCGTAGCCGCGGCCGGCAGGATGCCAGAGGATGCTGCCGCGGGTGAGGCGCAAGACGACCTGGCCGGCCTCGTCCGTAAGGCCGGAGCGGGATCCGGGATGGTTGATCTTCGACGCCTGGTGCACGACCGACACGCGAACCCCCTGGATCGCCGCGCCGGTGGCTTCATCGGTGACATGAAACGTGACATCGCGCTCGTGAAACAGGCAGCCGGCCTGCAAGGCAGCGGCCACGAACACAAGCAGCGGGATGCAGCAGCGGGACACGCTCAAGCTCCTCCCCTCAAAGCACATGTATCCGCGGCATTGTAACACAAATGAGCGCGGCCTGGGCACGCACCCGTTTCCGCTGCACTCCGTCTGAATCTGCGTCAATCTGCGAAATCCGCGGCCTCCCCTCCCCTCCTCCCACGGGTACAATCGGCGGATGGCCCGCCGTCACGTCCACTACGAGCGTGCCTTTGAGGCGTATCTCCGCGCCCGGCGCATTCCGTACATCGCGGTGGACGAGGCGCGGCGGACGCTGCTACCGGACTCGCGCGCGATCCGCTTCCTTTCCGATGGCGACGATCCGGCCGCGCATCTCAAATCCTTCGACTTCGTCGTCTACGGCCAGGGGATGAACCTGCTCGTCGACATCAAGGGCCGGCGCGTGCCGCTCACGCGCGGCGGGGCGTGTTCGTCGCGGCTGGAATCGTGGGTGACGGACGACGACGTCGAGTCGCTTGCTCGCTGGGAGGCGCTCTTCAACGGCGGCGGAGTTGCCGGTAGCGCCGGATACGAAGGTGTTTTCGTCTTCATCTACGCCTGCGAGCAGCAGCCGCCCGATGCGCTCTTCCAGGAAGTCCTCGCGCACGGCGGCCTCTGGTACGTCCTCCGCTCCGTCACGCTCGCCGACTACCGCGGCGCGATGAAGCGGCGAAGCCCGCGCTGGCGCACGGTCGACCTGCCCGCGGCGGCGTTCGAGCGCCTCAGCGAGCCCTTCGCCCCCGCGGGCCCGATCGGCGCGGGGGCGCCCGCGTGGCACGCCGTCGCCCCGGGCGAGGCGCCGGTGCTGAGTCAGTACTGAAAGTGCTGAGTGCTGAGTGCTGAGTGCTGGGTGCTGAGTGCTGAGTGCTGGGTGCTGGGTGCTGAGTGCTGGGTGCTGGGTGCTGAGTGGCCGCGTAGGCGGGCGGGGAGCGATCCTCCCTTGGGGCTCTCGGCCCCCTCGGGAACCGCCCGCCGCCCACAAGCGGAGTAGCATCTAGCGAAACCAAGGGAACTCAGCACTCAGCACCCAGCACTCCTCCGGAGCCCGCCATGCCTCACCGCGCTCGCCGATCCATCCGCCCGCTCGCCCTCGCCGGGGCCGCGCTGCTGCTCGCCGGCGCGGCCGCGGGGCCGGCGATGGGACAATCCTCCCGCCGCACCGCCGAGCCGGACGTCCTCGAGCCGCCGTCGATGGGCTCCCTCAAGCAGACCGATTCCGTCCTGCCGCGGCTGGGCGTCGCCATGCTCATGAGCGCCCTGGTCATCGGCGTCAACCTCATCCCCTCCAAGCGCGGCCACCAGGACTGACGAGCGGTGCTCGCAGCCCGGATTTGATCCGCAGATTGCGCAGATTGGCGCAGATTCGGATCGCCTTGATTGAACCCGAAGCTCGGCCGTCAGCCCGGCGGCAACCGATGTAGAACGGACAAAAGCACCCACATCACAAGACACGCATCCAGTTCGCCCCTGTCTCTCCCTTTCTGAATCCTCTCTCTTCCTTCATCGGCGCAATCTGCGAAATCTGCGGATAGACCTCTCCCCCGGAGCAACACCATGCAGCGACAGAAGAAACTCATCGCGCTGAACCTCGGCCTACTCGCCCTGCTGGGGCTCGTCACGCTCGCCCCAAGCGGCGCGGAGGCCCGCTCCGCCGAGAGTCAGGCCCGCCGCAACCAGCCGCGGGCCCGCGGCAACTACACCATCGTCGCCGGTGAAACCTCCGGCCAAACCGCGGCCACGCTCTACATCCTCGACTCGACCAACCAGGAGCTCGTCGCGATCGAGTACCAGCAGTCGCGCAACACGCTCAACCTCGTCGGCTACCGCAACCTCGCCGAAGACGCCCGCCGCCAGAACCAGCAGCGCTGACC
>CAYWRO010000129.1:0-6358 GCA_964460345.1 uncultured Phycisphaeraceae bacterium
ACGGTCGAGTTGCCGTCCAGGTCGGCCGGACACGCCGGCGCACCGGAACCTTCGACCAGCCGCATGGCGATCGGCAGCACGTAATCCGTGAAGTTCCCGCTTGAGCCGCGCGACTTGCTGAACTCGCCGAAGTGGCCGAAGTTCAGACTCCCCGAGTAGGCCACGGGATCGTTCGCCTCAAGGACGATCCAGTACCAGCCGGGCGCGAGCGTCGCCTGCAGCGGCGCGTACACCCAGTTCTCCATGTTGGTGTTGAAGGTCAGGTTGATCGTCGTCGACGCCAGTTCATTCGTCTCATCCGGCAGGTCGAAGGAACCATCGTCCGGGTACAGGTGCACCGTCATGCCGGAGCCGTCGATGTAGTTGCTGGTGTACCCATCCAGCCCGATCTGGCCGATCGTCCACGTCTGGCCGGCGGGCACTTCAAACGGCTGGAAGATCTCCCACTGGCTCGGGAATCCGACGGACCGCCCCTGGTTGTTCGCGGCGTCCGACTGATGATCCAGCAAAAACACGCGCTCGCACGGGTTAACCGCCTGGCACGTGTCGATGATGCCGTTGTTGTCGCAGTCCGGCGCGCCGCCCGCGATGTCCACATCGTCGGCCACGCCGTTGCCGTCGCAGTCCAACATCGGCTGCACAACCTCACCGCTCTGCAGCACGAGGCCGGTGGGCGAGCGTTCCCCCTCCACCGTGTAGATCGGCGCGACGCCCGAGCCGTCGAGCGTGCCCTTGTACACCTGGCGCGTCCACTCATCCGTGAAGTACAGCGCGTTCGACGCCGGATCCACGACGATGTCGGTCATCAGCGATGAACGCACCTCCCCCGGCGACTGATCCTGCAGAATCTCAAAGCCGGAGCCGTCCAGCCGCACGCGCGCCACGAAATCGCTGTTCGTGTCCGTGTCGATCCAGTAGACGTACCCGCCGGCGATGTCGAGCCCGATCGCCGAGGCCCGGCCGCACCCCGAGAAGACCACCTTCTTATTCGAACCGTCCAGGTTCAGCCGCAGGATCTGGCCATTGTCGTTCACGTACACGTGGCCGTTGGTCGCATCCACCTCCGGCATACCGAGCGGATTGCCGGGCGTCCCGATGTGCAGCGTGGTGATCGAGCCGTCCGTCTCCACCCGCTGCAGGTACTCATCCGACGAGAAGTAGACGCGCCCGGCCGAATCCAGCCCAACGCCGCGGCAGAACCCCGCAGGAAGCGCCACAACACTCGGCGTGCCGCCGGTCGCGGCGGCCATCATCACCTCGCTGAGGCCCGCCGAGTCCATCCAGATCAGGTTGCCCGCCGCCGCGTCATAGGTCACGCCGAGCGGAAGCCACATGTCCGGCGGCAGCGCCACGGCGGTCTGCGGGTTCGTCCCGTCGGCGTTGATCGTGGCAATCCGCGCGTTCTGGTACTGGTACTCGGCGACGTACAGCCCGGGCTGGGCCATGGCCGAGCCGACCGTGATCAGGGGCGCAAGCGCCAAGAGATGTCCTCGCATGAACTCGCTCCTTGTACGTGGGGGGGGGTTGTGTGTGGGGGGGTGGGGCGGTTTGGGGGAAGGGAAGCGTGACTCGCGGCATCCGTCCGACAGGAGGGCCGAGCGGCCCGATGCGATCCAACATACCCGGACTCAAAGAAAGTGCAACTCGTTGTGCAACTTTTTGTGCAAAACACTTTGGCGCGGGCATGGTACAATCGCCGCCAGCGGTGGGAGACTCGATGCCGGGCAACAACAACACCCTCGCCCAACCCGAAGCCCGATCCTTTGAGCAGGCCAGCAGCGGCGCGCTTGACCGGTTACGACTCGCCCTGGCTCAGCTCCTGCGCGAACTGCCCGGCGCCAACGCCCGCGCCACCGATCTGCGCCGCGCCCTCTCCCTTGACACCGCCCTGGCCTGGCAGGTCCACACGCTCGCCACCAGCCGCGGCCGCGACCTGCTCAGCGCCGGCCGCGTCGTCCCGAAGGTCGGCGCGATGAGCCGCTTCCTGGACGCCGCCGCCGCCGCCGGCGTCTCCCCCCAGCTCCTTGAGGAGGCGCGGGCGGCGTTCCGGGCCTTCGAAGAGACGGTCGGCAAGCACGCCGGCGACCGCGCCACCTTTGAAGCCATGCTCTCGGCCCTCCACCCCGCCGACGGCGCTTCCCTCCGCAAGATCCGCCGCAACGCCTACCGCGCCAACACCGCCGTCTGGGGCCTGGCCGTCCGAGCACACGTCAACTGCGTCATCTTCCGGCAGCGGCCCACCGGCGAGCACGACTGCCTGGCAATCCGCGGCCGCGCGGGCCTTCGCCTCCTCCGGGAGGGAGCCGTGGTCGGCTTCCCCGCCTCGGGCCGAACCTGGGGAGGCTCTTCCAGCCCGCCGGAGGATGACCCTTCCGTCACCGTCGGGCGCTGCGAACTGCTCGAGAAGCACTGCAGCCAGCCCGTTCCCCGCATCCGGCGCGTCGCCCCGACACAGGACGGCGGACGCGCGTTCGACTTCCTCGAACCGCAGGGACTCGGCCTCACGAGCGAGGCGACGCTCCTGTACCGGAACCTCTCGCTCGACTTCCCCGGCGGCACGGCCACGCCGCCGCACGGCGTGACCGTCTACTGCCGCGAGCCCTCGGAGGTCCTCATCGCCGACCTGCTCGTCCCCCGCGGCTGGACGCGCCCCGAGACGGCCCGCATCGTGATCGTCGACGACAGCCGCAGCGCCATCGAGGCGCCCACCCCGCCGCAGACCTTCCCCTGCGAAGGCGGCGCGGAGTACCTCGGCGCCGCCCTGGAGCGCCTCTACACCTCCCACGTCCCGACCTACGCCGAGGCGGTCGCCGAAGAGATCGCCAAACTCGGCTGGCAGGACACGACCTTCGACCTCTACCGGTGCGAGATCGCTTTTCCGATCCTTCACTCGGCCGTGCACCTGGCCGTCGAGTGACGCCGCCCGCGCCAGGCGCGGTCGGGCACGCCGGCGCGCGCAGCGCTTAATTGACGAGACCGGGCGGTTCCCGTAGGGTGGCCACACGGACGTTCTGCCCGTTCCCCCGGTGACGAGGAGACCTCAATGCTGCTGCTCACCCTGGTTTGCGCTGTCGGCATCTTGTTGAGCGAGCCTGGCGACCCGGAGGTCCACATCGCACTGGCGAATGAAACCGGCTCCGCCGCGGAGTTCTGGTATGGCGAGAGCTATCTGGGCCGCCTGGCCCCCGGTCGCCGCGCGGAGGTGAGCGTGCCGGCGTCTCAGGCTGAGGAGGCGGTGGCGGTGGGCGTCGTGAGCACGGTCGATGACGGCATCCGCTGGAACGCCGTGCTGGTTCCGGCAGAGGCGGAGACGGTCCACGTCGTTTGGGGGGCCATCGACTCGTCGGCTGCTGAAAAGAGCGAGCCGGAGAAGGAGAGCGACCCGTTGCTCGATCAATTCTGGGCCTACCGGACGGCGTCGATCCGGGACGGCGCGGCGTGGCATCCTCTCCGCTTCGATCAGACCGTCATTGGGACATCGTTCAAGGATCGCAAGATCACCTGCCAGCTTCTGGCGGTGCGGGCCGGGGAGGACGCTTACCTCGTCAACTCGGCCGGCGCGCTCTTCGCGCGTCTGCCGGCCGGCACCTTCACGATTGCACAGGCGGGCGGGCCCGCCGGCCGCTCGGTGACGCTGTCGCGCGACTTCTACATGTCGGTGACGGAGACCACCGAGGGCCAGCTCGCCGTGATGCGCGGGCAGCCGGCGCCGGACGCGGCGAGCCGGGATCTGCCCGCCGTGAACATCACATGGCCCGAGGCCGACCAGGCGTGCAGGCTCCTCGACGACGCAAGCGGCTGGCGCTACGCGCTGCCCACCGAGGCGCAGTGGGAGTACGCCTGCCAGGCGGGCAGGCTCGCGCCGTTCAGCCCGCCCGGGGCCCAGTCGAACCAGATCATGTGGCACAGCGGGAACTCCGGGATGGTCCGGCACAAGGTGGCGCAACTGCTGCCAAACAGCTTCGGCCTCTTTGACATGCACGGGAACGTGCGCGAGTGGTGCCGCGACTGGTGGAGCCCGGTGCCGTCGGTCGGCGTCGATCCGACCGGCCCGGCAAAGGGACCAGAGCGCGTGCGTCGAGGCGGCGCGTTCGATCTGCCTCCGAACTTCTGCAGTTGCGGGGCGCGAGATTCGGGACCTTCAAACTCGGCGGATCCGTGGCTCGGATTCCGCATGGTTCTGGAGCTCAAAGCAGACGAGTAGCCTTCGCCGAAAACGTCATCACCTGCTCTCGCCCCGCGCTCCTTAATTTGCAATGAACCCAGATATTCACATCTCACTCGCCGACAAGGCTTTACACATCACTGTGCCTGAAGGTGCCCAGGTGCTGGCACTGACGATTGCGGGGGTGAGTTGCACATGGTCCGTCCAGGATGCGCCCGGCTCGCGCCGGATCCTGTCAGCGGCATTGGCCTCCCCGCCGCAAGAAGGGGAACCCCTCCCGGTGGCTGTATCCTGGTCGTTCCACGGAGCACGCTTTGAGACGCACGCCGTCTTGAATGGCGCAAGCTCGCTGGTGGAAGAGTGGCAGGAGACGATCGGACCGTTCTCGATCTGATCACATGTGCCGCGGCGATCTTCCCGCCCGTCCGCCGCGCTAGAATCCTCGCGTGCTCGCGTATGGACCGGCCCGTTCGCCGCCGGGGCGACGGCCGGGAAGTAATCCTTCCCCGGTGACACCTTTGTGCCTTGATCGCGGCTGCCACGCCCGCGGGGGCCTGCGCGCTCTCGCGCGGGACGGACCGCCGCGATCTTCACGCGAGCGACGCCCATCCACATGCCAATCACGCCCCTTCCGCAGTTCGAGGCCGACCTCGAAGAAGACCGCAAGATCTACGAGCGGCTCAAGCCGCCCACCTCGATCGTGGTCCGCTTCGGCGTCATGCGCCTCATCGGTGAGTTCCCCTATTCCGGCGATGCCAAGCCGGGGTGCGGCTCGAAGATCGTCGTCCGCACGCACCGCGGCACCGAGCTGGGTGAGATGCTCACGAGCACCTGCCCCAACGCCGGCTGCTCCAAGAGCGTCACCCGCAAGGACATGCTCGAGTACATCGAGAACTCCGGCGGCAAGGACTACCCCTTCTTCGACAAGGGCAAGGTCCTGCGCATCGCGACGGTAGAGGATCTCAACCGCCAGGCCTCGCTGGACGCCCAGCAGCACGACATGCTCAAGGCGGCCCGCCAGGCGGTCAACGAGATCGGCCTGCCGATCAAGGTCGTCGAGGCCGAGCCAATCCTCGGCCAGGAGAAGCTCACCTTTTACTTCACCAGCGAGAAACGGGTCGACTTCCGCGACCTGGTCAACCGCCTGGCCAGCCAGTTCAAGACCCGCATCGAGATGCGCCAGGTGGGGGCGCGCGATGAGGCCCGCCTCGTCGCCGACTACGAGCGCTGCGGCCAGCACTGCTGCTGCAAGCAGTTCCTCAAGGTCCTGAAGCCCGTCTCCATGCGCTCGGCCAAGACCCAGAAGGCCACGCTCGACCCCCTGAAAATCTCCGGCCGCTGCGGCCGCCTGATGTGCTGCCTCCGCTACGAAGATGAGAGCTACGAGGAGCTCAAGCGCCGCCTCCCCAAGCGGAAGAAGCGCGTCCTCACCGACGAAGGCCCCGGCATCGTCATCGACACGCAGATCCTCACCCAGCTCGTGCTCGTCGCGCTGGAAGATTCCGACAAGCGCATCGCCGTCCCGGTCGAAGAACTCGGCGACCCGAACGACCCGGAAGCCCTCGCCGCCATCAAGGCGAAGAAGGCCGAGCGGCAGCAATCGCGCCGCCGCGGCAAGCAGGCCCCCTTCCCCAACGAGTCTCCGGAAGACCAGCGCCTGGACGAGCGCCCCGCCGACATCGTCGGCCCCGGCGCAGCGCCCCAGGGCGGCGGCACAGCGGGGCCGGACCAGGGCCCCGGCGCTCCGCCGGCAGAGGGCGAGCGGAAGCGCCGCCGCCGTCGCCGCAAGCGCCGCCCCGAGGGCGAGAGCCCCGAGGCACGCCAGGGCGCTTCAGGCGGAGGCGAGCCGCGCCCCCGGCCGGAGAAACCGCAGGACCGAGCGCCCGATGGATCGGCTCCAACCGGCGGGACGGACGGGCAGGGCGAAGCCCCGTCCGGCCAGCGCCGCAAGCGCCGTCGTCGCCGCCGCGGGGGCGGGGGCGGAGGGGGAGGCGGGCGCGGCGGCTCGGGCGGTGGCGGCCCCGAGGCGGGCGGAGGCGCTCCGGGGGGCGCGGGTGGCAACCCCGGCGGCGCGGGCGGTTGATCCGGCCGCATCGGCGGCATCAGGCGGGGCAACGTGTACAAAGGGGCGGCCCAGCGCGGCCGCCCTATCCTCCGGGCTGCAACTCGACCGCTCACCCACGACCCTCCGCC
>CAYWRO010000130.1:0-6024 GCA_964460345.1 uncultured Phycisphaeraceae bacterium
GCCGCGACCACACCCTGACCGCCAGCCGGCACCACCCGCTCGCGACCATCACCCCGACGAGCGCGACGAACAACACGGTCAGCCCCCACCGCACTCCCCGCTCCAGCCAGTCCCGCCGTGTCCGCCGCCGCTTCATCATGTTGCGAGAGTGTACTGAAAGATGGCGCGCTCAGGACACCCTCGCCTTGAATGAGGGCCGACGCCCGCCCACGCACACCACCAACTCGCGCACAAGTCATAGGAAGCCGCTCCGTCTCGACCGCGACTCCTCCGCGCCGACTGGTTGAGCGCCCGCGCGCTTAAACTCTTCTGGCTCGCATCCCAACCGGAGGCGGCAATGGGCTCGAAGGGGCAAAGGGTGAGTTCGTGGGCGCGTGCTCGCTTCCGCGAGGGGTACTCGGATGTTGAGCACCTGATCCGCGATTACCACGAGGCCACGGCCAGGGAGCGAGCGAGCGCCGCGACGGGTGAGCACTACCTGCGTTCGGCGGTCCTCCTGCTTGTCGCTTCGTGGGAGTGCTACATTGAGTTTGCGATTCTCGACTGTGCCGTCAAACGCATCACCTCGGCGCACCCGGACGAGTACCGCCGCACCATCGCCAGGGCCTTCGAGCTGGAGATCAAGGACCGCAAGGACAAGGCGGTCGTGATTCACGGGTGGCTCGGCGACGGCTGGCGTCACAAGCTGATGATCGCGTGCGAGGCCGCGATTCAGATGATGAACACGCCCGACAGCCGGAACATCCAGACGCTCTCGGAGGCGTACCTGGGCCGCGATGTGACCGAGGCGTGGACATGGCCGGGCATGAGCGCCCGTTCCGCGCGGGCAAGGCTGGACCGCGTGATCGCGCTCCGCGGCCGCTGCGCCCACACCGTGCCCTTTCGGCTCGGCGCGGAGCTGCGCCTGAACAGGCCCGAGCACCTTCAGAAGCGGGAGGTGATCAACGCAGCGAAGTTCATCCACCGCCTGGTGGATCGCACGCAGGAAACACTCGGGCTCACCCGCTGATCGGCTCGCCCCGGCAAGCAACCGTCGCCGCAGACGCCCGCGCCGCAGCAGAGGGACGCGGCAGCCCAGCGCGAGACCGCGACGTCACTCCGGTTCAGCGCTGCGAGCGCCCGGCGAGGCCGCCTGTCCCTCCGCCGGCGCGGCCCTTGGCAACTCCCGCTCGATGACACGCGCCGCCGCCACGCCTGTGCCGCACTCGGGGCAGACGACCCGCTCCTCAACAGCCGTCAGCCCCGCCAGGTCATACCCGCACCGCGCGCACAGGCCGCGGCGGTAGCGCCGGCGGATTCGGCTGTACCACAGGAAGAGCGTCGGCAGCGCGACGGCAAGCGTCGGGTACGTCATCGCAACGTAGCAGTAGGAGCCATGATGTTGCGCGCGCCACAGATTGAACGTCTTGGGCGGCGGCACGTCGAGACACGATGGCCCCTCCCAGGCCGGGTCAGGCCAGGCCCGCACTCTGCACGCGAGGCCTTGCGTCTTCCGGCTTGTGGCCCAGTCGAGTTCCAGCGTCCCACGTCGAAGATCGCCGAAGATGCCGAGCGTCTGACGATCGGAATGGAAGGTCGGAACTACCAGCCAGCCACGAAGCCGCCACCACCCGCTCGCCACCGTCACCCCCACGAGCGCGACCAGCAGCAGCGTGAGCGACCACCGCGCCGCCCCCTCCCCCCAGCGCCGCATGGCTCGCATCCGCTTCTTCATGCCGCGAGAGTCTACCAGCGCGTGGCAAGCCCACGCCTTCCAAGGCACGGGCATGGCCGCGAGCGCGACCTCAAGGTGGCACGGCTCTCCGAGCCGTGTCTTCATTGAGCCCGGCCGCGCGCGAATCACGGTTCGGAGAACCGTGCCACCGGCCCCGAGGTCCAGGGCGAGCCCGCGCGGCAGCGGAGGGGCCCGACAGTGCGCGGCGAGAAGGCGACGTCAGTCCATCCGGCGTCACTACCATCCCGCGTGCCGTGTCTCTCACGCCATCGCCGCGTCGTGCTGCTTGTGCTTATGTCGCTGTTGGCGGGCGCGGTCGTAAACGTGGCGGTAACGCTGGCCCTTGTACTACTTCCGATCGTGGGCGGGACTGAGCCGGTCTACCGGGCCGTCTCGACGTGGCCGGCGCCGGCTCCGAGCGACTGGGCAAAGCCGCAGGTCAGCGAAGTCCACATCGCTTGGAGCAGAACGTACCGATACACGTTCGCCGACGCAGGTGTGGTTCAGGCCGTCTGGGAGCGCGGCTGGCCGGCGCGGTCACTTCGCGGCTGGCGCCTGGCCTGGCCGGATGAGAGCCGGCCTGTCCTGATCGACCTTGCGGTCTACCCGGAGTGGAACCGCGTCCACCAGGATAAATACCTCCTGCGCTGGGGCAACCACCGATTTCCCCTTCTCCCCATGTGGCCCGGCTTCCTCATCAACACGCTGCTGTACGCCTGCATTCCGTTGGCGATCCTCTTCGGCCCGCGGCAGATCCGCCGCCTGTCGCGCCGCCGCCGCGGCGCGTGCCTGCGCTGCGGCTACGACCTGCGCGGGCTGACCGATGGCCTGTGCCCGGAGTGCGGAAGCGGGCGCTGACCGCCCGGCAATCCGAAGCGCTGCGGCAACCACGCACACCGCCCGGCCGCGGCCGATGAACAGGTGAAGAGGTGCGCAGGTGAACAGGTGAGGCCGCCCGGCCGCCCCGATCACAGTGGAACACGCGGCGAGCCCCCCGAGGTCCAGCGCAGGCCCGCGCGGCAGCAGAGGGGCCCGGCAGTGCGGGGCGAGAAGGCGACGTCAAGGCTTCTTTGCGGGCTTCTGTCGCGCATGGCCGATCACCCGTTGAGCGGCGGCCACAGGATTGAACCACAGAGCCCACAGAGAGCACGGAGGAAGGCACAGCCGATGGCAATCGTCGAACGTCACACATCGGCGGACGGCCTGCTGCACCTGGTCGTCGATCTGACGGACGGCGACTGGAGCATCGGGTTCGAGGAGGGCGCCTCGCACACCCACGGCGACATCCTCGCGGCGACGGGGTACGGCGATTCGCCGGAGACGGCCACGCGCGCGTTCGTCGATGAGATCCTCGCCGACCGCTGCGTGATCGTCATCTCGCGCATTGACGGCGTGATCGATGCAGCGTGGGTCACCGACAATCCCGAGGCCGACGAGACGAAGTACGCCGCGCCCAACGAGACGATCGAGAAGCGGTTCTGGAGCGGCAAGCCCTACGGCTGATCGCGCAACGCCGCGCCGTCAGTCTTGTACGGCGTTTTCTGCGCCGGGGGAAGGATCCCCCGGCAGCCCCCTCTTGACGTTTCGCGCAGCAGTGTTGCTCGCGCCGCACTCGGGGCAGACGATCCGCTCCTCGACCGCCGCGAGCCCCGCCAGGTCGTAGCCGCAGCGCTGACAGTGGCCGCGGCCGTAGCACCGGAAGATGCGGCTGTACCACAGGAAGAGCGTCGGCAGGGTGACGACGATGACCGGGTAGGTCAGTGAAACAGACCAGCCGTTGGGATTCGAACGCACGCGCCAGAGGTTGAAGGGCTTCGGCGTGGTGGGGGCGAAGGGTTCGCCGGGAGGCGGGTGGCGGCGCACCAACCACTTCGAGCGCAGCGGGACTGGCGGGTTGATGACGGAATAGTCAGCGCTGAACCAGGTGATGCTGCCGTGCTCCACCAGCAGCAGTTGCAGCCGCTGTGCCGCGCCCGTCCGGTCATGGGTGACCCGTTGCCAGTGCAGCGCCCACCGTCCGCTCGCGACCGTCACCCCCACGAGCGCGACGAGCAACAGCGTGAGGGTCCACCGCGCCGCCGCGGCCGTTCGGCTCCATCGTGCTCGGGTCCGTCGCTTCACGCTTACGGAGTGTACAGGCCCCCTCTCCACCCCCGGCGTCCGAACGCCAATCCAAAATACAATTTCGCGTCGGCCGGCCGCCCCGATCACGGCGAGACGCGCGGCGAGCCCCCCGAGGTCTAGAAGGCACCCGCGCGGCAGCAGGGGGGCCCGGCAGTGCGGGGCGAGAAGGCGACGTCAGTCTTCCTGTGACACGCGCTTCAACCGCCACGCTGCTCCGCACTCCGGGCAGATTCGGCAGCCGTCCTCCTGCTCGACGAGTGCGTGCAAGTCGTAGCCGCATCCACCACACAGGCCGCGGCCCAGCCGCGCAGCCGGCCCGAACCGCCGCTGCGACCATGCGGCGACGACCATCGCCGCCACCAGGCCAGGCAGCAATGAGGCAATGAGGATTGCGGTTTCGATCCAGGGGATCGAAGGATGGTCGTACTTCACCCCCGGCTCGGCGTACGGCCACAAGCGGATCTCATCGTCCAGCACCATCTCGAAGCAAGCCCTCCCGAGGAACGAGCCGCACCACCCGACCGCACTGACGAACGTCAACAGCACGACCAGCCCCAGCGAGCGCCAGACCGCCCGCAGCGGCAGGGCGTCGGGGCCCGGCAGGCGCTTGCCGCGGTCGTCGCGGATGCGGCGGCGGAGCCGCCACATGGCAAGGCCCATGACGATCAGGCCGAAGCCGAGCGCCGCCGACGTGGCCTCCGGCTGAAACAGATCGTGCGCCAACAGCAGCCACGTGCCCAGGATGAGCCCGATCGGAATCGCGAAGAGCAGCGCAAGCCAGAGATACAACCGGAGCATCGCGGTCGCCCCTGCCAGGCCGAAACGGCCTCACGCAACCATACCCGCTCGCAGCGTCCCGCTGCAGTCCCAAAACACAATTTCGAGTCGCCCGGCCGCCCCGATCACAGCGAAACGCGCGGCGAGCCGCCCGAGGTCCGAGGCGAGCCCGCGCGGCAGCGGAGGGGCCCGGCAGTGCGGGGCGGGCGGGCGACGTCAGGGCTCCGTGTGCGTTCCTCACTTCGCCCGAGCGGCGCCTCTTCGCCCCGGAGGGGCGCAGGCGAGTAGCCACGGGCGCGGCCGCGACAGCGGCCCGCCCGTGGACAGCGCCTCCCTGGAACAGAACCGCCCCGGCAGGGGCGGGGGCGACACCGATCGCGTGTTCCTACTTCTTACGACGGACACGTTCACACGCCGCCCCCGCCCCTCCGGGGCGGCATCCCCACTACGCCGCTTTCCACGGGCGGCTCGCGTTCGCTCGCTCGCCCGTGGCTACTCGCCTGCGCCCCTCCGGGGCGGGGACGCGCCGCTCCGGGGCGATGAAGGATTCCGCTGTCAAAGATCCGAGCCGCTCCAGGGCAACGAAGGACTTCGCCGAGGGAGACGTGCACGCCTCTGCGCCTTCGTGTATCCTGCGCGAAAAGCAAGGGGAGACCGATGCCCGGCACCTACTCCAACATTCTTCTGCACATCGTCTTCTCGACGAAGCATCGCGACCCGTTCATTGACGGCGACCTCGAGCCGCGCCTGCAGGAGTACATCGGCGGCCTCATCCGCGGCGAGAAGGGAGTTTTGTACGAGATCGGGGGCATGCCCGACCACGTGCACCTGCTGATCCGCTGGCGTCCGGATCAATCGATCTCTGATCTCATGCGCCGGCTCAAAGGCAACTCATCGAAGTGGGTGCACGAGACCTTTCCCGACCGCCGCGCGTTCTGCTGGCAGGAGGGGTACAGCGTCTTCACCGTAAGCCAGAAGCTCGCGGAGGCGGCGTCGAGTTACATTCGCGCTCAGAAGGAACATCATAAGACGGTGTCGTTCGCGGAGGAACTGCTCAAGCTCCTGCGCGGCAACAACGTGGAGTTCGATGAGCGGTACGTGTTTGACTGAATGGCGCGAGTTGCGTGGCGGGGTGGACGTCTGTTAAATGGATGCGTGTCCTTCCTGTTCCGGAGGGGCGTGCTCCGACGGCGAAGGGGCACGCGCCGACGGCGAAGGGGCACGCTCCGACGGCGATGGGGCACGCGCCGGCTCCGGAGGGGGCTGCTCCGGCCCCGGAGCGCCTTCTCCTGGCCCCGGAGGGGCCCGGGCGAGTAGCCACGGGCGAGCGAGCGAATGCGAGCCGCCCGTGGACAGCGGCGCAATAAGGAAGCCGCCCCGGAGGGGCGGGGGCGGCGTGTGACCACGTC
>CAYWRO010000131.1:0-3375 GCA_964460345.1 uncultured Phycisphaeraceae bacterium
CATCGATCTGAGCGACAACGTCGAGTTGCTGCGCGCCGTTTTCGACCGGCTCGGGGCTGATCCGGATCGGTTCGTGGCCTACCGCCACGTGGCTCATCACCCGATGCCATGGGTATCGCTCGAGCGGCTCATCCGCTGGAGATCTGCATCGTCTGGTGGCTAAAGCCCTGGGGGAAAGGGGCTTGCGATATTTTTTAGATCGACCCTTGCCGCCCATGCCGCTCGGGTTACACTTTCCCAGAACTTTCTGGGAAAGTCTAGGAGCAAGACGATGCGGAGACTGGCCTGCCTTCTCGTGACGATCTCGGTCACGTTCCATTTGCCCGCCGCGGCACAACCGGCGAATGACCAGTGTTCGAACGCCGAGGTGCTGGAGCTCGACGCGTACATCTGGGGCAGCAACGAGTTGGCGACGAGCGACCTGTTCGGTTCGTCTTGCAGCGGCTTCGATGATGCGGACGTCTGGTACGTCTTCACCGCCCCGCCGGACGCCGCGGCGGAGTACCGGTTTCAAATCGCTGAGAGTTGGGACTCGACGCTGCTCACACCGACCATCTCAGCCTTCGATGAGTGCGGCGGAGCGGAGCTTGCCTGCGACACTGGTCATACAGCGCCGAAGCTGGATCTTCAGCTATCGCCCGGTCAGACGGTCTACATCCGTGTGGCGGGCGTGGATCAGGCGCAGGGCGCGTTTCCGATGACTGCGACGCTGACGCCGCCGCCGCCGTCCAACGATGAGTGCGCGGGTGCAACGCCGCTGCCGTTGACCGAGGATCCAACGGACCCGCTCCATGGCGACTACGTGGAAGCCAACGCCGGTGTTGAGGCGGCGTGCTTCTCCGGCGAGCCTGACCTGTGGTACAGCTTCACCGCGCCCGACGCCGATCGCTTCCGTTTCACCGTGCACGTCCTGGGTTCCGGTGAGATGAACATGGCGGTGTACGCCGCGTGCGGCATTGATTCGCCGCTCGCCTGCGACGCCGACTGCAGCGTCACGGGCCGGGCCGAACTCGACATGGCGGCGGGGCAGACCGTTTACCTGCGGGCCTCGGCGTGCACGACGTTCGACGGGCTGATTCCCTACTACCTGCGCGTGGATCGCGCTCCGGCGACGCCGGCCAACGATCACTGCGCCGACGCTGTCGCGCTCACGCCGGGCACGACCATCGCGGGAACGAACGCGGGGGCGACGGACCTCAATGAGCCGGATCCCGGCTGCCTGGTCTTCGGATCGGGCGACCGGCTCGGCGTCTGGTACACGCTGACGAACCCCGCCTCCGAGCCGCGCATCTTCCATCTCACCGCGGCGCCTTTGCGTCCCTTCTTCACGCCAGTCATCCGGGTCTTCGACGGTTGCAACGGCAACCAGATCGCCTGCGGCGGCGAAGGCCAGGGGCCGGATGGAAGCACTTCTCTGAACGTCACGCTCTTCGCGAACGAGACCGTGCTCGTTCGCGTCGCCGGCGCAACGCTCGAAGAGGGCGGGTTTGACCTGAGCGTCAGCGCGCCGCTGCTGCCCGCGGTGAACGATGAGTGCGCCGGGGCCCTGCCGATCGTCGCCGGATCCTCGACCGCCGCCAGCAGCGCGAGCGCCACCGAGTCGTTCGCCCTCTTCCCCGACTGTGAGAACCAGGATACCCACGACCTGTGGTACGCGCTCACGAACACCACCGGCGCTCCCGCGATCTACGTCTTTGACATCGCCGGCACCTCGCTCACCTCGGTCACGCTCAACTTCCTCGAATCGTGCGAGGCGCTTCCCTACGCCTGCACCGTCCTGTACTCGTCGGATACCGAAGCGCAGTTCGACATCCTCCTCGATGCCGGCCAGACGACACTCATCCGCATCGCGGGTTCGTCTTTCGCCGTCGGTGACTTCGTGCTGAATGTCAGCGAGCCGATTGCGCTGCCGCCCGCGCCCGCCAACGACACGTGCGCGGCCGCGACAGCGATCGCCGCGTTCCCCTTCTTCGCCCAGGTCGAAGCGGGCGTCGCCGAGCCCGATGTGGACACTTCCTGCAATGTGGGCGAAGACCTCGAGACGAGCGGCGGCGTGTGGTACGCCTTCACCGCGCCGTTCACCGGTTCACTGCAAACGCAAGCCAACACGTTCCTGCCGGAGCTGAGCTTCGCGCTCTTTGAGGGCGGCTGCGGCGACCTCGTCGAGGTTACGTGCGGCGGGAGCTTCCCCGGCGTGCTGCCGGTGCAGGCGGGGGTGGAGTACCTGCTCCTGGTCGGTCGCGTCTCCGGTTCCGAGGCGTCGGCGCGCGATGTCTACGACTTCCAACTCGACCTGCTCGTCGAGCCGGGGTACGGCGAGGCGTGCGGCGACGCCGTGGCGGTCGACCTGCCGATCCGCGGCCGCATCAGCCTCGAATCGGCGATGAACGAGGGGCCGGCCGATGCGCCGGCGGGCTCCTGCAACGGCTTTGACACGATCGCCGGCGGGATGAACCACAGCGCGTACCTGTCGGTGACGCCGACGGCAAGCGGCGTGCTTGCGGCCTCCTTTGACCCGGCCTTCTTTGAGGGGATGGCCGTCATCTACGAGGGCGTCTGCGGTTCGCTCACGGAGCTGGCGTGCGCCCACGGCCCGAACGCGCTCGACTTCACGATCGACGTCGAAGCCGGGGGGCAGTACATCATCCAGCTCGGCTCCTACGACCTCTTCTGGTTCGGCGGCGATGTGACCTTCAGCATGGAGCTGCTGCCGCCCGCGTGCGCGGCGGACCTCGACGGCACGGGCGGCGTCGATGTCTTCGACCTGCTGGCCTACCTCGACCTGTGGTTCGCCGCGGATGTCGCCGCGGAGCGGACGGGCGACGACCCCGCCGTGATCGACGTCTTCGACCTGCTCGTCTACCTCGACGCCTGGTTCGCGGGGTGCGACTGAATGGTCACGTGGATCGGCATCGCGGCCGACCCGATCGCGACAAGGCGGCCGCGTCAGCCGCCGCTGCCTGACAAAGCCTCTTCCAGCAGGGCGAAGAACTCGATGTTCCCTTCGCCCTGCTTCCTTGCGCGGCTGCCGAGGATGGGAGATCGCGTCGTCGCCACCACGCGGACGCCGAGGGCCGGCAACTGCTTGAGCGTCGCGGCGAAGGTCGCCTCGGCTTCGGCTTCCGTGAGGATCCCGCCGCGGGGCACGCTGCCCGGCTCGGCGGCGCTGCGCTCATAGTGCGGCTTGATGAGCGTGATGATCCCCCCCCTCCCCCGCCGTCTGGCGGCGGTCTGCGCGAGCTCCGGCCGCAGCCACTTGAGCGCCGCCGGGATGCACAGCCGCTGCGGCGTCCACCCCATGTCGATGACGACGAGGTCGACGCCCGCTTCCGGGGGATCGACATGCAGGGCGTTGGCCCGTTCGATGACCGTCAC
>CAYWRO010000131.1:3385-5805 GCA_964460345.1 uncultured Phycisphaeraceae bacterium
ACGCGCGGGTCCTGCCGCAGCTTCCACGCGAGCACGCCGTACCCGGTGTCGACGCTCACCACGCTGGCAGCGCCGCCTTGCAGCAGGCAGTCGGTGAAGCCGCCCGTGGAGCACCCCAGGTCCGCGCACGCCAGGCCGGTCACGTCGACGCCGAAGGCGTCCAGGGCGTGGCGGAGTTTGACGCCGCCGCGGCTGACGTAGGGGTGTTCGCGGTCGGGCATGACAGGGGGCACGTGTGCTGGTTGAGGGAACGATCGCCTGCGCGAACCAACGCCCAGGCACGGCTTGCCCTGCGGGTCAAGCCGTGGCACCGGCGTTCGTTTGACTCACGCCTGCGCCGACGGGATCCCGATCACGGCCACGCCCATGGCGTCGGCCATGTCCAAAACCTTGGGCTTGTCGATCATGATGACGTCGCCGGCGGCCAGGGCCAGGCAGCGGCCCCCCGCGGCGTGCAGGTTTTCGATCGTGTGGATGCCCACGGTGGGGACGTCGGAGCGGCGGTCGTGCCCCGCCCGCGCGCCCTTGCAGAGGGTCCACCCCGGCGAGCGGCAGATCTGGCCGCAGCGTTCGATCATGCGGTCGGTCCCCTCGACGGCCTCGACGGCGATGACGTCGCGGTCGCGGACGGCGATCGCCTGGCCGATGTCCAGGCGCAGGGTTTCGGCCAGCAGGGGCCAGGCGAAGGCGATGTCGGCGCGCTGCTCGGGCGTCGGCTGGCGGCGGGTCATGACGCCGGCCTCGGCGAGGGAATCGGGGATGGGGGACGTCGAATCGATGAGCTGGACTCCGCTTCCACTGAGTTCATCGGCGATCGCCCGCAGCACGGCGGGCGACCGGCGGTCGTGCCGCAGGCGCCTGAACCAGACCAGCAGCGTCTTGGCGTCCGGCACATTCTGGACCAGCGTCCAGGGGCTGTGCATGAAGCGGGCCTTGTCGACGCGGCCGACCATGATCGCGTGGTGCACGCCGGCGCGGGCGAGGATCTTCCCCCAGCTCGCGACGCGCAGCACGCCGACCCTCTTAAAGGTATCACACAAACGGGGCAGTTCGGCCTCGTACTGGTTCGACAACCCAAGGCCGTAGATCGGGTGCCCCGCCGCGCGCAGTCCCTCGGCGACGATGATCGGCAGCCGGCCGCCGCCGGCGATCAACCCGATCGGCGTCGGCGGGGGCGGTGGATCCGGCAGGATGGTGATGGGCGACGGCATGGACGGATGCGATACGTGAACGGCAGGTCGCGAACGGACTCCCGCGGCGGTGAGCGCCGGGGCGGCCTGCAGTGGCCGGCCCGGCTGAATTGTTGATTTAAGGATATCGGATTGGAGGCCGCGGGGGCGATCAGTTTCGTTTCGAGTGCCCCGAAACAGGGGGTGTCGCAGGGACGGGGGCGCGTGCGGCTCTCTCGGCCGGTCGGCCGCTCATCCGGCGGCCGGTCCGCGGCCGATCATGATCGCCATGCCCCTGCCCGGTTCTGTGCCCGCCGGAGACCCGAACCTCACGCCCGACCCCCGGGATGTGGTGGACCTGTCCTTTCACCCCGCTGCCCCGGAAGTGGGGGGTGGCGCCGCCCCCGCCCGGCCGGAGAGGACCGGCGGAAACGCGCAGACCGGCGCAGGGGGGGGCTTTTTGCGTCTCTGGTTCAGTTGCGCGGGGGCGTACGGCCGGGCGTACCGCAACCGGGAGGGGACGAAGTACATCGGCCGCTGCCCGAAGTGCGGGCAGTGCGCCCAGTTCGGGATCGGCCAGGGGGGAACGAGCCGGCGGCAGTTCGAAGTGAGTTGCGGGCGCTGAGCGGGAAGGGCCATGGGACCTACGGGAAGGGCCATGGGACCTATAGGTCTTATGGGTCCTATGGCAGGAGCGCTCCTGTGCAGGAGCGCGCCCGTCAAGCGCAGGAGCGCCTTGCTCCTGCACAGGAGCGCGCCCGTCAAGCGCTGGAGCGCTGCGCTCCTGTACAGGAGCGCGCCTGTCAAGCGCTGGAGCGCGGCGCTCCTGTGCAGGAGCGCGCCTGTCAAGCGCTGGAGCGCCGCGCTCCTGTACAGGAGCGCGACCGTCCTTCGCCAGGGACAGCCGCTGTCGACCACGTCCGCACGCGTTATCTGCCCGCCAGGCCCGATTTGCTCCAAAACAGGGGATTCGGCACGTCCAGATAACCCCGACGGCCCCAATCCGCCCTCCACTGTCCACTCTCAACTGTCCACTGCCCACTCCTACAGTCTGCCATGACGTCGTTTTCGGCATCGTCGTACCCGATCGGCCGCGCCCAGGGGCGGTGCGCGGCGACCGGGCGGGAGCTCGCCCCCGGGGAGACCTTCATCGCCGCGCTGGTGGAGCGGGAGGGGGTGGAGGAGCTGGAGCGGCGCGATTACTCGCTCGAGGGGTGGGAGGAGCTGGCCCGGAAATCCGGGGGTGGGGGG
>CAYWRO010000132.1:0-3978 GCA_964460345.1 uncultured Phycisphaeraceae bacterium
CGCCCGCCGCGACGGAGGAGCCGCGCAGCGCCAAGGCGGCCGAGGCCGCGCCGCCGGCTGCCGCAAAGCCCAAGCTGACATCACGCGTGGGGCAGCGCCCCGAGCGCACGCCGGTGCGGCTGGACAAGAACCTCGAGCGTGCGATCAAGGCCTTTCTCGAGCAGTATCCCAACGGCTTCATGGACCCCGACTTCGTCAACCGGCAGCGCAGCCATCCCTCGACCGCCAACCAGCGCTATCTCGAAGCGCTCGGCGGCGACCGAGGCGAACTGCTGCTGAACGCCGGCGACACCGAGACGCTCGTGCACGCGTCGATGGATGTGCTGCACGAATCGCGGCTGCTGAGCCGCCCGGAGTTGACGGCCATGGAGGACACGCTGGCCGATGAGGACAGCGCACGGCACTACTTCCAGGCGCTCTTCGCGCTTGTCAGCGAGTTTGAGCCCAACGAGCGTGCCTTCCGCGCGTACGCCAACGCCGTGCAGGCGCTTGCCCACGACTACCGGGGCATCACCGCGGCGTCGTGGCCGATCGCCACCGTGCTGCCGCACCTGGCGCGGCCGGAGGTGTTCGCGTTCGTCGATCCATCACCGATCCGCGCCTGCGCGGAGCGGCTGGAGTTCAGCATCAACTACACGGGTGACCTGAACTGGGCCACCTACGCGCGCGTGCTGCGCATGTGCGACATGGTGATGCAGCGGATCGGCGCGCTGGGCGCTCGAGACCTCATCGATCTGTGCGCCTTCCTCCGGGTGATCGAGGAAGAGTAGATGCTGAGCCGCGACTGTTAAGGAGCGGGGGTAGTGGTGGTGCGCGTCTCTCGCGCAGGTACGCGTTCTCTATAGCGACGGGTAACGGCGTTCGAGGCAAGACGAGGGTGACACCTGCGCGCGTGGCTCACTGTTTCAACGCGTCTTGGGCGGGCGGGCACTTGGGGCGTCTGCCGCTCCCTGACGGTCGCGGCTCTGATTCGTTGCGGCTCTGATCACGAGGCTGAGTCACCAGGCTGACTTGCGTCCAGCCGTTCTCCCCAGAAGCGGGCCCAGTTGCCGAAGGCGACTCCGGTTAGGTCTGTTTCGCCCCATCCACGTGCGCGCAGGGCGTCGAGGATCTTGACCAGGTCTGCCACGCGATCGATGCCGGCCGGCAGCCATGTTGCCGGGAAGCCTCCATCCATGTCCGTGCCCAGCCCGACACCTGTGCGATGACCCATCAGGTCGCACACTTTCTCGATGTGGTCGCACACGTGATCGATCGTCGCTCGCTCACCGCCCTCCTTGCGCCCCGGGCCGACCCGCAGGAAGTGCGAGACGAGGTTGACGCCCACCATGCCGCCGCGGCGGCCGATCTCGCGCACCGTTTCGTCGGACAGGTGTCGCTGATTGACGCCGTCCAGGAGCGAGCGCACGTTTGAATGTGATGCGATGAGGCCGCCGGGCGTCTGCGTGAAGGCGAGCAACTCATCGGTCGCCTGCTGGGAAAGGTGCGAAAGGTCGTGGACGAGACCCGCCGCGTCCATCGCTTCGGCCAGGGCGCGTCCGCGCGGCGTCAGGCCGAGATCGGTGCCGTTCCCGCCCGCGTACCGCGAGGGCTTCCACCACGCCATGCCCACCGCGACGACGCCGAAGCGCTGCCACCACTCGACATCTTCCGGCTCGCGGATCGGGTCCGCGCCTTCGATCAGGATGCCGACCATCAGCGGTGACACTGTCGTCGACGGCGGCTCGGCCTGGGTCGCCAGTTCCGCCAGGCCCGGGCCGGTGAGAGGAGCGATCCAGCCGGCTTCCATCCACTCGTGGTAGAGCTCGAGTTGGGCGAGCCCCGCTGCGAGCGCAGCTTCGGCATCGTTCGCCGGATAGGAGATCGGCGCATCGGTTCCGTCCGCCTCGGTGAAGATCGTTCCGAGGCAGGCCCGCACGCCCCCTTCGATCAGGGATGGAAACGTCACCGCTCCGGGCGCATCGGGCCCGCTGTGTGGTCCGGCGGGCACGCGCATGTCGCGCCCCATCAAGCCGAGGTAGGCCAGGTCAAGGTGCGCATCGAAGAAGGTTGGTGGCATGCCGAAGCGTATCGCCCCAGCGCTCGGCCCTGAAACCGCGCCCGGCCGAGTCCGAAAAACCACTCCACACCTTGTATACTCCCCGGACCTGCACCTTCAGCGAGAGTTCACCATGACCATTTCCGCGCTCAAGCCGTTCCGCTCGAACACCCCCGCCTCGCCCGGCACGCGGCGTTATCCACGCCGCCGCGGCAGCGTCCTCAAGGGCTGCCTGATCGCGGTGTTCATCGTCATCGCGCTGCTCGTCGTCGGGATCGTCATCGTGGTGATGAACTGGCGCGGATGGTTCGCATCGGCCGCCAGCGCGGGCGTGGAGGCGATGGTCAACGCGTCCTATCTGCCTGCGACGGAAAAGCAGGAGACCATGGTTCACGTGAACCAGCTCATGGACGACTTCCGCGACGGCAATGTGACGATGGGCGACCTGGAGCGCGTGCTCAACGAGCTTGAGCGCAGCCCGGTCTTCCCGGTCGGCGCGACCATGTGGTTTGAGCAGGCCTACGTCACCCCGTCGGCCATGCCGGATGAGGAGAAGGCAGACGCCCGCCGAACGCTGGACCGCTTCGCCCGCGGCTTGTATGAAGAGAAGATCCCGCTTCGCGCGAGCGATGACGTTCTCGCCCCGATGATGGAGACGACTCCGGACGGCGATGAGCAACTCAAGGAGAACCCGACCATTGACGACATTCGGGCGGCGCTGGCCAACATGCAGCAGCGGGCCGATGACGCCAACATCCCGGATGAATCGTTCGAGATCGACATCTCCGACGAGGTGAAGAACGCGATTGATCGGGCCCTGGCCGCGACGACGGCGACGCCTTCCGACTCGCACGAGCAGCCGGAGGAGACGACGCCGAGCCCTTCGCCGGATGAGCCGGATTGAGCGAGCACCGCAGCGCAGGTGGCGCTCTAGACGTTTGGGCACGGCTTGCCCTTCGGGCCAAGCCGTGGCACCGTGACCCTTAAGGCGCCCGCTCCTACACCGCCACGACCCCCACCTCCTCGCCCACCGCGAGCTCCGCCTCGGTCTTCGACAGCACCTCGTCGACGGTGACGCCCGGGGCGAGTTCAATCAGGCGGAAGCGGCCCTCGCCACCCGCCGCGGTCGAGTCGAACTTGAGCACGCAGAGGTCGGTGATGACCATGTCGATGCAGCGCCTGCCGGTGAGGGGCAGGGAGCATTCCTTGACGAGCTTGGCCTCGCCCTTCTTCGAGTTGTGCTCCATCGTCACGACGACCTTCTTGACGCCGGCGACGAGGTCCATCGCGCCGCCCATGCCCTTGACCATCTTGCCTGGAATCATCCAGTTGGCGATGTCGCCGGTCTGGCTGATCTGCATCGCGCCGAGGATGCACATGTCGATGTGGCCGCCGCGGATCATGGCGAAAGAGTCGGCGCTGGAGAAGTAGCTGGCTCCGCGGCGCGCGGTGACGGTCTGCTTGCCGGCGTTGATGAGGTCGGCGTCGACCTCGGCGTCGGTGGGGAAAGGGCCGATGCCGAGCAGGCCGTTCTCGCTCTGAAGCCAGACATCCACGCCGTCGGGGATGAAGTTGGCCACGAGGGTCGGCATGCCGATCCCGAGGTTGACGACGAAGCCGTCACGCAGTTCCGCGGCGGCCCTTCTGGCGATCTGGTCACGTGTCAGCGGCATGCCCGATGGTAGCGTGGCACTGTTCGCGCGGCAGGCTGCCTGGATGCCGCTCGTCGGCGGGTCTCGCATCGGCTTGAAGGGCGTTGAGCGCGGCGCTTGCGGCCTGGCGTTGAGCTCGCTTGCGTTTGCGGGCGCTGAGGCGGCGGACGGGGTCGGCGTGGGATCGGGCGGGGGAAACGGAGGGGAGTTCGGGAGAGTTCACGTCATTGGCGCGATTGCGGTGCTGGGCTGGGTTGCCGGAGTGTGGCGGCGCGTTGTGTCGGCCTG
>CAYWRO010000132.1:4078-5759 GCA_964460345.1 uncultured Phycisphaeraceae bacterium
GATCGCACTGCTGCGCCGCGGAGTACCGCGGCGAGCAGTGGCACCCGGGAGTGTCTGCGGCGTCTTCTGCGCGGTCGCACTGCTGCGCCGCGGGGTACCGCGGCGAGCAGTGGCACCCGGGAGTGTCTGCGGCGTCTTCTGCGTGAGGGCTGGGCTGGGCTGTTGAGCGCCGCCGCGGGTTGTTCCGGCCTGCCGTGTCGTGGCGGGCGGCGAAGCGGAGGATTTCCGCCGCGGCCAGGCGGGCGTGGCCGGGTTCGGCGAGGTTTGAGGCGATGTCCACCAGTGTCTTGAGCGCGACGGCGGTCGCGGCGAGGAGGCACTGCTGGAGGGAATCGGCGGTGAGGTGAGGCGCTGTTTCGGCGGTCATGGTGTTTGCTCCGTGCGTGGCGTTCGCCTCGCCCGCGCGGGTGAGGTCAGGGGTGGTGTACCACGTCATGGAGCGCGTGCAATGACGGATGGCGGAAGGTCACGCCTTTTGCGCGCAACCCGTTCCGTTTTGCGTGCGCGACTGACAGACAGGTGGCAGAGTGGGGCGCGGCGGCCTTACTCCAGTGTCGCCAGGCGGAGGATCCGCTCCTGCGTCATCTCCGCGCCGCTCAGTTCGCCCGTGATTCGGCCGCCGCACATCACCGCGATGCGATCGGAGAGCGCGAGCAGTTCGGGCATTTCGCTGGAAATGAGGACGACGGCGGCTCCCTGGCTCGCCGCGTGGCGTACGAGGCGGTAGATCTCCGACTTGGTGCCGACGTCGATGCCGCGGGTCGGTTCATCCAGGAGGAGGACGCGCGTCGATTCGCCCATCCAGCGGGCGATGAGGAGCTTCTGCTGGTTGCCGCCGGAGAGTGCGCTTGGCGGCACGGCCGGCGAGGCGGCCTTGATCTGGAAAATCCCGATCCGCTCGCGGACGTGCGCGCGCTCCGCGCGAAGGTTCCGCAGCCCCCACCCGCCGCCGAACCTTGCCAGCCGCGGCATGTACGGCAACAGGATGTTCTCCCCGACACCGAGCAGGAAGAAGAGGCCCTGGAGCTTGCGGTCTTCCGGGATGTAGCCGGCGCCCGCGCGGATCATGGCACGCGGGTCGCCGCGGCGTATGGGCTGGCCGGCGATGCGGACGGCTCCGGTCGCGCGCTTGTCGAGGCCGAACATGGCGTCGAGAAGCTCGGATCGCCCCGCGCCGACGAGGCCGCCGATGCCGAGGACCTCCCCGGCGCGTACATTCAGCGAGACGTCGCGCACGCGGCCCGGCGAGGAGATGTTGCGGACCTCGAGCAGCACATCGCCGGCGTGGCGGGCGCTGCGGCCGTCGTCGGCGATTGCCTGAATGGCGGAGACTTCGCCTGCGGCCTGGCCCTCCGCGCTCGCCGCGGCGCGGGCGTGCGGTGGCAATCGGCGGCCGATCATCTGCTCGACGAGCGCGGGCTCATCGATGGAGGCGACGTCGGACGTCGCGACGTACTTGCCGTCGCGCAGGACGGTGACGCGGTCGCAGGCGGCGAAGATCTCGCCCATGCGGTGAGAGACGTAGATGATGGCGAGGCCGCGGGCGGCGAGGTCGCGGACGATTTTGAGGAGGCGTTCGACCTCGGCGATGGAGAGGGAGGAGGTGGGCTCATCGAAGACAATGACGCGGCGGGGGGGCCCCCCCCCCCCCCCCCCCCCCCGCGGCCCCCCCCCCCCCGCG
>CAYWRO010000133.1:0-5621 GCA_964460345.1 uncultured Phycisphaeraceae bacterium
TCATCATCTGGCCCAGGTCGCTGAACTGATGGTACTCGCTGGCATAGCGGATGTACGCGACCTCGTCGAGCTCGCGCAGGCGGTGCATGACGGCCTCGCCGATCGCCCGCGAGGGGACCTCTCGCTCGTACTGGCGGTGGAGCTGCTCCTCGACCTCGTCGACGAGGTTAATCTTCGCGTGCTCGCTGATCGGCCGCTTGCCGCACGCGGCCTGCACGCCGCGGAGGACGTTCTCGCGGTCGAAGGGGGCCCGCGTGCCGTCGCGCTTGATGACGACGAGGCGGCTGGTCTCCTCGACGCGCTCGTACGTCGTGAACCTCTTCTTACAGACGTTGCACTCGCGCCGCCGACGCACGACAGCCCCGCCCTCCGAAGAGCGGCTGTCGATGACGCGGTCGTCGTTGGCGTTGCAGTAGGGGCAGATCACGGGGTCGGGAGGATGGGGCTGGGTGCTGGGGCTGGAGGAGGGGGAGGGGGCTTCAGGATATGGAGCCACCGATTTTGGTGGGCCCAAGGGGTTGTATCTTCGCAGAAGCGAGTCGCCGGGTCAACCGGGCCCCCGGTCGGTCCCGCCCCCGCCCGCCATGTGGTTCCACCCCGAACAGGGTGATGTGCTGCCCTGCGATGCAGGGAGCTACCCCGGGGGCCTCGACAGAGGCATCCGCTCCCAACCTCCCGCCGAATAGGCGTTTAACTCCCGGGTCTGCAGCGGGAGCAGAACCATGGGAGCCAAGCGCGAGCCTTGGTGCAGATCGCACATTCTCTTCAAGCTTGCGATCCCCCTCGTCATCTTCGTCGCACGTGAAATCCACCTGGCCCTGACCGCCCGCCGCGGCACGGCCGTGGACTACGCCGCGCGCATGGTGGACGATGGGTATCGCCGGCAGGGGGGCACCTTCAACTCATTCAATGGCTGGTTTGAACTGGTGGCCGCAGCCGAGCAGTTGCGCCAAATCCGAAACGACGCCTTCGCACAGGAGAACGATGAGCCATGGCCCGCATTTGCGGACTGGCCGTTCGACGCCGAGTCCATTCTGCTTGACGGCTCGCCGGCGGTCGTGCGCGAGCGGACTCGCGAAGTCATCGCCAGACTGGAGGCGGAGGGAGCATTCGATCGGATGGATGCGGCGCTGCAACGCGCCGTCATCGTGGCACCGGTGCACGACCACGCGTTTTCGCAGATGGCGCCTTATCAGTCGAATCTGCGCGATCTCGTGCGCCTCCGCGAAGCACGGGCGCACCTCCTCCTGCAGGAGGGGCGCTTCGCCGAGGCCTATGAGGATCTGCGGCAGCAGTTGCGGCTGGCCTCAGCGCTTTCGCGACAGGGAGGCGCGACCGAGTACGGATTTGCGGACGGCGTCGCGGTGCGGACGGCGGGGTTCATGAGCGCTGCGCTCACCCATGGAGACATTCCGGCGGAAGATGCCGAGATCTTGCTGGGCATGCTTGATGAGCATTGCCGCCTTGCGCCGCCGGGAGATGCGGTGCGAACCGAACTGCATCGCGTCAGTCACCTGATTCAGTGGCAGTACACCGACGACGGCAACGGAGACGGCCGATACGTCGTTTGTGCTGCCGACGATCCGCCGATGTGTTGCATGAGCACCGGGCCTGTCGACAAGCCCCATCCGATCGACAATCTTGCCGGTCGTCTGATGCCGTCGAAGAAGGAAGAAATGCGGAGGACCGAAACTGTCTTCGCGCGCTTTGAGTCGCTCGCCGCGGCGAGCTTCGACCAGCGAGGCGAATGGCGCCCGCTCATCGAGGATTTGCGCGACCGCCTGCAGGAAGAGCGCTGCTTCCACGCAAGCAGTGCAGCGCACCGTCTGGCGGGCTTCATCGATGCACGTGATCGCTCCGCGACGATGCTTGACGGCATCCGCCTGCACCTGGCGATCGAGAGCTACCGCGCCCGCCACGGCCGCCTTCCTTCTGCACTGGCCGAACTCGCCCCGTCGATCCTTCCGGCCATCCCGACGGATTCTCTGACCGGCGCCGACTTTTGCTATCGACTTTGTCAAGACGGCGAAGAGGACCGCAATCGGCGATACCTCCTGTACTCCATCGGCACGGACGGCACAGACGATGGCGGACGTCCGCACCCCGAACGCCCCGGCGATGCCCTCCTGAAGGACCGCGCGGTTGCATGTGACTATGTGATCAACGCCCCGCGTACCCCAAAGGACTGGGACGGCCCGCAAGGCCTCGAGCCTTACGGCCCCGGCCAGGTAGCCGACGGCCCCGCAGAGTAGGTTTCGGGACGCGGGGGCCGGCATTTGCCATGGCGAGCGCGGGCTCGTACCCTTGGTTCATGTCCAATCCCGCCGCGGCTACGACGACCACCACGACTCCCTGAACAAGGGGAAGGCCGCGCCACGGACACACCAGCACCGAGGGGCCCGGCCATTCGCCGGGCCTTTTTCGTTTCCAGCCAGCCCACAATCTCGCCTCGCCGACCCACCCTGACCCCGACCCATCCTCTCTTAATCTGCGCAAATCTGCGAAAATCTGCGGATAAAGAACATGCCCCGAATCACACTCCCAGACGGCTCCGTGAAAGAGTTTGACCGCCCCGTTTCCGGCCGCGAGGTGGCCGAGTCGATCGGCCCGCGCCTGGCGAAGGCGGCGCTGGGCGTGAAGATCGATGGCGAGCTGCGCGATCTGGACTGCACGATTGACGGCGATGCGCGGGTGGCGATCGTGACGGAGCGGAACCGGGACGGCACGCCGGATCCGGATGCGTTGCTGCTGATGCGGCACTCGGCGGCGCACGTGATGGCGGAGGCGATCCAGCGGATCATCCCCGGGGCGCAGCTCGTGTACGGGCCGCCCTTGCCGACGGGGTTCTACTACGACATCGCGGTGCCGGAGGAGACGCCGATCCGCGAGGGGGACTTTGAGCGCATCGAGAAGGAGATCGCGGCGATCCTGAAGGAGGACCGGCCTTTCACGCGCTACGAGATGCCGGTGCGCGAGGGGCTGGAGAAGCTCAAGCAGGAGGGGAGCAAGTACAAGCTGGACAACGCCGAGCGGGCGATCGCGGCGGGGTCGGCGGAACTGTCGTGGTACGCGACGGGGCAGCCGGGGAAGAACTGGGAGGACCTGTGCCGCGGGCCGCACGTGCCGAGCACGGGGCGGATCGGGGCGGTGAAGGTGATGAGCGTGGCGTCGTCGTACTGGCACGGCGATGAGAACTCCGACCGGCTGACGCGCGTGTACGGGACGGCGTTCCCGAGCCAGAAGGAGCTTGACGAGTATTTGCACCAGCTCGAGGAGGCGAAGAAGCGCGACCACCGCGTAATCGGCAGGCAACTGCGGCTCTTTCATATCGATGAGGACGTGGGGCAGGGGCTGATCTTGTGGACGCCGAACGGCGCGATCGTGCGCAAGCAGCTCCAGGATTTCATCAGCGAGGAGCTGCGCAAGCAGGGGTATTACGAGATCTTCACGCCGCACATCGGCAAGCTGAACCTGTACCGCACGAGCGGGCACTTCCCGTACTACCAGGATTCGCAGTACCCGCCCGTCGTCGAGCGCGAGACGCTCGCCGCGCTGGCGGCGGAAGGGTGCTCGTGCGCCGAGCTTTCCAACCGCATGAGCGCCGGCGAGATCGAGGGGTATCTTCTTAAGCCGATGAACTGCCCGCACCACATCAAGATCTACGCGAGCGCGCCGCGGTCGTACCGCGATCTGCCGCTGCGGCTGAGCGAGTTCGGCACGGTGTACCGCTGGGAGCAGTCCGGGGAGCTCAACGGGATGACGCGCGTCCGCGGCTTCACGCAGGACGATGCGCACATCTTCTGCACGCCTGACCAGGTGGCGCAGGAACTGGCGCTGTGTTTGTCGCTGGTGCGGCTGATCTTCAACACGCTCGGCATGACCGACTACCGCGTCCGCGTCGGCCTCCGCGATCCGGATTCGAGCAAGTACGTCGGCAAGCCGGAGAACTGGCAGCGCGCGGAAGATGTGCTGCGCGAGGCAGCGCGGGCGTTCGGCGCGCCGTTCACCGAAGAGCCGGGGGAGGCGGCGTTTTACGGGCCGAAGATCGACTTCGTCGTGAAAGACGTCATCGGGCGCGAGTGGCAGCTCGGGACGGTGCAGGTCGATTACAACCTGCCGGAGCGCTTCGACCTGTCATACATCGGCCCCGACAACCAGCCGCACCGGCCGGTGATGATCCACCGCGCGCCGTTCGGCTCCATGGAGCGCTTCTGCGGCGTGCTGATCGAGCACTTCGCCGGCGCGTTCCCGACGTGGCTCGCGCCGGAGCAGGTGCGCGTGCTCTCCATCAGCGAGAAGAGCGAGGCGTACGCACAGAAGGTCCTCACCGCCCTGCGCGGCCAGCGCATCCGCGCCAGCGCCGACGTCTCGGGCGACCGCATCCAGGCGAAGGTGCGTGCCGCGGCGGAAGAGAAGATTCCATACATGCTGGTGGTCGGCCCGCGCGATGAAGAAAACGGCACCGTCTCCGTCCGGGCCCGGGGCATCCAGAAGGACCTCGGCGCGTTGCCGCTGGAGCGCTTTGCGGCGCTGATTGGGGACGAGATTGCGACGCGCGGCGGGAGCACCGTCACGGCGGCGATGGAAGGCGCATAGCCATAGGTCGTAGAAGTCCTATCGGTCTTATGCCCTGTCGCAATCAGCGCTTTGACGCCTTCGACGCGTAGATCGCCGCCGTCTGTTCCGCCAGTTCGCGCACGCGGCGGGAGAGTTCCGCGGGCTTGATCACGCGTGCGTGCGGGCCCATGGAGAGGACCCACCAGACGATCTCGTCGAGGCCCGCCACGGTGCAGCGGAAGGTGGCCGAGCCGTCTTCGTGCTCTTCGACCTCCTGCGTCGCGTGCCAGCGGGTTTCGGCCATCGTCTCGGCGAAGTCGGCGTCGAAGCGGATCTCGACGTCGACCTCCGGCTCGCCGCGGATCATGCGCCACGCGTTGCCGAGGTAGCTCTGGATCGAAAACTCGGCGGGAATCTCGTAGTCCTGGTCGGTCAGCTCGATGCGCGCGAAGCGCTGCAGCTTGAGGGAGCGCAGCCCTTCGCGTCCCTCGCGCCGGCCGATCGCGTACCACGAGCGCACGCTGAAGAAGAGCGCGTACGGCTCAAAGAGGAACGGCTCCCCCCCGCCGCCACCGCCACTCCCGCCGTTACCTTTCCCGTTACCCGCACCACTGCGAGCCGCGCGGGCGGATTCGTACGCGCAGCGCAGCGCCTTGCGCTCGCGGATCGCCGTGCGGATGCGCTCGTACACATCGGTGTACCCATCGGCCGGCGAAGCGGGCGCGGTCTGGATGTACATGTGGTCGAGCTGCGCGGCGACCTCCTCGCGCAAGGGGCCCGGCAGCGACGCCTGCACCTTCGCGAGCGCGCGGTGGGCGGAGCGCAAAAAGGCGATCTTCTCCGGCTCGGCGATGTGCTCGACGAGGGCCGACAGCGCCAGCGCCTCTTCGGCCGTCAGCTCGATCGGCGGCAGGAAGAAGTCGCCGTCGATGCGGTACGCCCCCGCGCTGCGGTCAAACGTCACCGGCACGCCGACGCCCTGCAGCTTTTTAATGTCGCGCGCGATCGTGCGCTCGGCGACACCCAGCTCCGCCGCCAGCCGCCGCCCGTTGTACCCCCCCACC
>CAYWRO010000134.1:0-5451 GCA_964460345.1 uncultured Phycisphaeraceae bacterium
AGGCGCGTCACGATGCGAAGCTGGACACCGATGTGCCGACCGAAGGCATCATCGAGTTGTGCGAGGAGTACAAGCGCATCTACGAAGAGCACGTCGGCAGCGAGTTTCCGCAGGACCCGCTCGTGCAGCTCGAGTCGGCCGTCGAAGCTGTTTTCAAGAGCTGGAACACGCCGCGCGCCGCGTCCTACCGCCGCCTCAGCGGCATCACCGGCCTGCGCGGCACGGCCGTCAACGTGCAAATGATGGTCTTCGGCAACATGGGGGATGATTCCGGCACGGGCGTGGCTTTCACGCGCAACCCCTCCACGGGCGAGAACAAGTTTTACGGCGAGTTCCTCATCAACGCCCAGGGCGAGGACGTCGTTGCGGGCATCCGCACGCCGCGTCCCGTCGCCGAGATGCCGAAGTGGAACAAGAAGGTGCATGGCCAGCTTCTCAAGATCAAGACCAAGCTGGAGAAGCACTACCGCGAGATGCAGGACATTGAGTTCACGATCGAGCGCGGCAAGCTGTTCATGCTGCAGACGCGCACCGGCAAGCGCACCGGCCTGGCCGCGGTCAAGATCGCCTGCGACATGGTCAAGGAGCGGCTGATCGATGAGAAGAAGGCCGTGCTGCGCATTCCCGCCGGGGACCTGACGCAGTTGCTGCTGCCCAGCTTTGATCCCACCGCCAAGGCGAAGGCGGATGTGCTCGCGCACGGTCTGCCGGCTTCGCCCGGCGCGGCGGTCGGGCGTCCGGCCTTCACGGCCGAAGAAGCGGTGGAGCGCGCCCGCGCGGGCGAGGAGGTGATTCTCGTCCGGCGTGAGACGAGCCCGGAGGACGTCGACGGCATGCACTCGGCCGTCGGCATTCTCACCAGCACGGGCGGCATGACGAGCCACGCGGCCGTCGTGGCGCGCGGCTGGGGCAAGTGCTGCGTCGCCGGCGCGAGCGATATCTCGATCAACGCGCGAGACGGGTCCTTCACCGTCAACGGCCGCAGCTTCGGGCGCACGGACCTGATCTCGATCGACGGTTCCACCGGGGAAGTGATCGCCGGCCCCGTGCAGCGCGTCGAGCCCACGCTCTCCGGCGACTTCGCCAAAGTGATGAAGTGGGCGGACAAGTACCGCACCATGAAGGTGCGCACGAACGCCGATTCACCCGAGGACGCCCACCGTGCTCGAGAGTTCGGGGCGCAGGGAATCGGCCTCTGCCGTACGGAGCACATGTTCTTCGAGGGAGACCGCATTCGTTCCATGCGGGAGATGATCCTCGCAGACAAGACCGAGGCGCGCGAGGCGGCGCTGGAGAAGCTGCTGCCGTATCAGCGCGACGACTTCATCGGCATCTTTAAGGCGATGGCCGGCTTGCCCGTGACCATCCGCCTGCTCGATCCGCCGCTGCACGAGTTCCTCCCGAATGACGAGGCAAGCCAGAAGCAGATGGCGGAGCGAATGGGTGTTGACCCCAGCTTCGTCGCCTCGCGCGTCAGCCAGTTGCACGAGCTCAACCCGATGCTCGGCCACCGCGGCTGCCGTCTGGCCGTCACCTATCCCGAGATCCTGCGCATGCAGGTGCGCGCGATCGTGGAGGCTGCGATTGAGTGCGCCAATGAGGGCGTGAAGACTGCGCCGGAGATCATGATTCCGCTCGTCGGAACGCGGCGCGAGCTGGCCATCCTGCGCGAGGAGGTGGAGAAGGTCATCGAGGAGGTCAAGCAGGAGAAGGGCTTCAAGAAAAAGCTGGACATTCTCATCGGAACGATGATCGAGATCCCCCGCGCCGCGGTGACTGCCAACGAGATCGCCGAGGTCGCGGACTTCTTCAGCTTTGGCACGAACGACCTGACGCAGCTCACCTTCGGCTACTCGCGCGACGATGTGAACTCATTCCTGCCCGACTATCTCAACCAGGACATCCTCGAAAGAGACCCCTTCCAGTCACTCGACCAGACCGGCGTCGGTGAACTCGTCGAGATGGGCATTGAGCGGGGTCGCCGAACCAAGCAGGATCTGAAGATTGGCATCTGCGGCGAGCACGGCGGTGATCCGGCCAGTGTGCACTTCTGCCACCGGGCCGGGATGGACTACGTCTCCTGCTCTCCCTTCCGCGTGCCGATCGCCCGGCTCGCGGCGGCCCAGGCAGCGCTGATGAAGTAGCGTCAGCGGAGCAGCAGCCTTTGAAAACGAAAGGGGCGAGCCGTTCGGCTCGCCCCTTGTTCATGTGTGATCCGATGATGATTGCTGGGCCGCGTTATTTGGCCGCCTTCTCAACCGCCGCGAGCAACTGCTCTTCCGTCGGGCAGCCGAGGAAGGTCTCCGTCACGTCGCCAGCCTTGCTCAACACGACGACGGATGGGAAGCCGAGCACCTTGTAGGCCTTGGCCGTCTCCGTTCCGCCCGTGAGCACGTCAAACGTGTACCCGTGCTGCTGCACGTATGCGGTGGTCGCCGACGCGTCTGTCTCCCGGCAGGTGACGCCGACAAACTTGATCTCCTGGCCCTCGAAGTACGTGTGGAGCTCCTGCATCAGGTCGAGGCACGCTTCCGACTTGGCGAAGACCGGGCCCCAGAAGGTGAGCACCACCACGCTGCCCTGGTAGTCGGTCAGCGACTTCTGCTCACCCGACGTGGTGGGCAGCGCGAAGGCGGGTCCCGGCGTCCCGGCCGCCAGGCCGATCTCCGGCGCCGGCTCCTGCTGTGCGGGCGTCTGCTGCGCCCGCTGCGGCACGAACCGGTCCACCTTGAACCCCTCCGGCACGGCAACCGCCAGATCCGCAACCTTCAGTCCCGCATCGGCCTGCAGGTCGGCGATCTCCAGAACCTTGGCGACGTTGTTGGTGCCGACCATTGCTTCCCGCCGCGGCAGCAGGTCCGCCACGCCGATGTGGTACACCGTCTTGCGGCCGTCGTCGGTGGAGGCCTCGATGACGTTGCAGAGCACGCCGCCGATCTCCTCGACGCCGGTCTGCTTCAGGTTCGCGGCCTCGAGGGCGCCCTTGTAGGGCTCCGGCGCGACGAACACGTCAAACAGCACCTGGTTGGTGTAGTTCTCGATCGTCTGACGGGCCTTGCCCTCCGTCATCGGGCGCTCGTACACCGTGTTGTTGCTCTTGTCGATCCAGGAGTACGTCTTGCCGTCCGACCCGGCGGTGAACTCGGTGGGCTCCTGGTTCTTGACGCCGATGGACCCGGAAAGCCACATCGCTGGCGCCGCGTCCGTGCGGACAAGCTTCACCTCGCCGCTGATGTCCAGCAGCCCGTCCAGGGGACCGCCGGAATAGAACCGTTTCGCCTTGTAGGAGACCGACTCGAGGCCCTTGATCGCCTCAGCCGAGTCACGAAGAACCTGTTCGGCCGCGGCGTCAACCTGGGCCATGGTGGGGCTGACCAGCACGCTGCTCGCGACGATGGCCCAGGCGGCCACTGATGTATTCATCATCCTCACGCTCCAATCCCTCGCTGTGTGTAAACCCGTATGTCTGTGTCAGCCGCGACCTTACGTCGCACGCGGACCTTCGTAAAGGCCGAAATGGTACGCCCCGCGACTTGGGGTTGATCCGCCGAGAAGCCGCTCCGGACAGGTCGTGAACCACACGACATATCGACCCGCGGCGGCGGAGTCTTGTGTCTAACGCACCTGACGGCCGAGTAGTTCAGCCAACGCCGCACCTGGATCACTTTGTTTCATCAGATGTTCGCCGACCAGCATAATCCGCACGCCGGCGGAACGCAGGCGAGTCAGGTCGTCGCGGGTACGAATTCCGGATTCGCTGACGAGGACAGAGGGATCATCGACCAGCGCCAGCAGGCGCAGCGTGTGGTTCAGGTCGACCTCGAGCGTGCTCAGATTACGGTTGTTGATGCCGAGGAGGCCGTAGCTCGGGTGGGGGAACCCAACATGTGGGCGTACCCGGAGCAGATTGTCCATATCATGTGTTTCGACGAGCGCCGTCAGGTGGAGTTGCTGCGCCAGGATCAGCATGTCCACGAGTTGGCTCTCGTTCAGGCACTCGGCGATGAGCAGCACCGCGTCCGCCCCGTGCGCCCGGCTCTCCCAAAGCTGCCACGGGTCGATGATGAAGTCCTTCCGAAGGACGGGAAGGCCGACGGCAGACTTGATCTGCTCCATCCAGGCAAGGTCGCCCCCGAAATAAGGGGAGTCGGTGAGGCAGGAGATGGCTGCCGCGCCGTTGTCGGCGTATCGCCGGGCGACCGCGGCGGGATCGAAGTCCTGCTCGTACTCAGGGCGGATCCATCCGGCCGACGGGCTCCGGCGTTTCACTTCCGCGATGATGGAGACGTGTCCCTTGTTTGGGTGGTTGGTGACCGCGGCGAAGAAGTTCCGGGGAGGCTCGGCCTGTGCCACCATGGCCTCCAGCTCCGGAAAGGGGATGGCGGCCTTTCGCTCCTCCACCTCGCGGCGCTTGTGCTCGACGATCTCGTGCAGGACGTCCGGCATTGCAATGATTGTTGGGGCAGCGGCCGGCTCAGGTTGGCCGCACGGGGGTGAAAAGGTCATCGACTGTTCGGCAGCGTCCGATCAGCGGGAGCGCCCGTGGCAGAAACCATCTCCACCTCATTGCTGATCGGTCTCTACGTTATCGGTCTTGCCGTCCCGATCTGGCTGTGGCGGCGAGACGTGATCCGGCCCGGCTCGTTCAAACGGGCCGGCCTGCGCGAGGTCCGGCCCGTGGATGGGCTCATCTGGCTGGTCTGCGCGGTCGCCATGTACATGACCCAGTTTGTCGGGCAGGCGATCGCGATTGCCGTCATCGAGGCCGCCGGCTTGGGGAGCGTGGAGGAGCTGGCTGCCGGCCGGGCGACCCTTGCGACGCAAACGGTATTGCTGACAATGGTTTACCTGCCCCAGTTCGTCGCCGCGGCAGCGCTGATCTACCTGCTCAGGGGACGTGCCGGGCCGCGGAGCGGCCTGACCTGGCGGTGGCAGGACGTGCCCCGCGGCGTCGGCGCGATGTTGCTCGCCACCCCGACATTTCTGCTGCTTTCGGCCGCGATTCAGTTCGTTGTGACGCTGGTCACCGGTGAGCCGCCCGAGGCAATCGCCCACAGCACGCTGGACCAGATGCTTCAAGAGCGGGAAAGCCCCTGGTTTTGGGGAATGTGTGCGGCAGTCGTGATCGGCGCGCCGATCAGCGAGGAGGTCACGTACAGGCTCTTCATCCAGTCGGCGCTCCTGCGATGGACGGGCAACGCATGGCTGTCGATCGGGATCACCTCCGTCTGGTTTGGGCTCATGCACGCCGGCAGCGTCCCCTGGTATGGGCTTATCGCCCTCATCGCGCTGGGCGCGATGTTCGGAGTTGCCTTTGAGCGCACTGGGCGGATCGGGGTGCCCATCGTGATGCACGCGGTCTTTAACGCTTCGCAGATCGCTCTGGGGCTTGCACAGTCGACCTGATGGGGCCGGGTTCGCCCTAGAATCAGGCATGCCGACGTACGTGTA
>CAYWRO010000135.1:0-5152 GCA_964460345.1 uncultured Phycisphaeraceae bacterium
CCAGGCGTCCAGCCCGTCGCGCAGCTCCCCCGTGACGGTGGAGGAGATGTGCATGACGTGGCTGTAGCGCTCGATCTCCATCAGCCGCGGCAGCTCGACCGTGCCGGGCTTTGCCACGCGTCCGACGTCGTTGCGGCCGAGATCGACGAGCATGGTGTGCTCAGCACGCTCCTTGGGATCAGCCAGCAGTTCGCGCTCCAGCGCCGCGTCCTCTTCCGGTGTTCCGCCGCGGCGGCGGGTGCCGGCGAGGGGGCGATTGGTGAGAATAAGCCGGCCCTTTTCGTGGCGCACGCGGCAGAGGATCTCCGGGCTGGAGGCGACGAGGATGCACTCTTGCGCCTGGAGGTAGACCATGTAGGGGCTGGGGTTGACCGCGCGCAGGGCGCGGTAAACGTCGAAGGGGTCGGCGCTGCTGTGGCGCTCGAAGCGCTGTCCGATCACCACCTGGAAGATGTCCCCCGCGCGGATGTACTCGATGGCCCGCGCGACCATCCCCGCGTGCTGTTCGCGCGTGATGTTGGAGCTCATCTCCGGGCCGCGCATTTTCAAAGAGCCCTCGATGCGGCCGGAGGCCAGGCGTCGGGCGTGAAACTGCAGGTCGGCGGCGCGCTGTTCGAGTGCGGCCAGTGTGCGCGCATGGATGCGCTCGATGTCGGCGTCGCCCGCCTCCGGCGGCACATGCGCCAGCCGCACGACGTGCACGAGCTTGTCGACGTGATCGAAGACAACCGCGCCGTCGTAATAGGCGAAGTCCAGGTCGGGCAGGTTGCGGTCATCCGACGGCGCACCGGTCGCGCCCGCACCTTTGTCGAGCGGCCGTTCCCACGGAAGTTTCTCCGCTTCGGCGTAGCGGACGGTGTCGTACGAGGCGTACCCCACCCAGCCGCCGATGAATGCCGCGGGCAGGTCGCCGGCCGGAGGAGTGGGGCGGACGAGGCGCAGATGCCTGGTGAGCCGCCGCGGCACGGCGAGGGGATCAGCCTCTTCATGCTCACCATCGCGCGCCTCCGGGCCCATGGCGGTGATGGCGTCTTCGGGGCGGTGATCGCGCACGGTGACGATGTTCCGGCCGTCGCGCCGGCGGGCGGTCACCTCCAGCGCCGGCTGCGCGCCGAGGATGGAGTGCCGCCCCTGGCGCTCACCACCCTCGACGGACTCAAAGAGGAAGGACGGCGCGGTGCGTTCGTCCGGTGCGACAAGGCGGCGGTAGGCCAGGACGGGCGTGAGCTGGTCGTCGAGCAGGCGGATGGACAGCGGAATGGCGAGCGTGTCGGCGGGGTCGCCGCTCTGGCGCGCCGCGCGGACGGCGTGGAGGAAGCTCTGGAAGTCGATGGGCGTCATCGCGGAGCAAGTGTATTGCCCGGATCGGGTTCACGAACTGCAGGCGAGGATCGGATATCGTGCGAAGCATGCGTGCAAAGGCGCGGGCGATGGGGTCCGGTGATCGGCGACTTTGGCGAGGAGGTGCAAGCTGAGAGTACTTGGAAGACTCAAGCCGCCTCCACTCTTCACCTTTTTCTGCTGTGCTGCGTCCACTGCGGTCTGGCTGGCCTTGTGCACAGCGCTGGCCTCGCGGGCAGCACAGCTACCCTCGAACTGGCGGCACGACGGTCGCTCCCAGTTGACGATCACAGCATCATTCGGCGAGGACTGGCACATTCTCCATGTTGCGCGCTGGTGGGGTGAGACGCACCAGATGGAGCTTGGGCGTCGGGCGGCGATCCTGACCAACCCGGACGGCAGCCCGTCCTATCCGCCCTTCCCGCAAGGTCCTGGCCGAGCACGCGTCCTTGAACTCGAAACGATCGCCGGGCCGAAAGCCTTGGTGCTTCAGTCGGCAACCGGCTGGCCGCTGCGGGTGTGGGTCGATCGGAGCTATCGACCGATCCAGAGCACGCAGTGGAAGCGGGAGCGTCAAGTCCTATGGTGGAACGGGCTGCTGTCGGTCATGTTTGCCTTCGTCGCGGGTGTGGTAACGGCGACGCTCGGCTGGCTTCCGCTTCGGTCGATCCGATCGGCGCGACGGCGCTTTCGGGGCCAATGTCCCGATTGCGGCTACTCGCGCGAAGGGCTTACGCTGGCAGACCGTTGTCCCGAGTGCGGCGGCTGCGGCGCGGCCGCGACATCGGTGCGGAGCCGGCTGGAAGCCGGCGTTCCACTATCGGATGAACCGCATCCGTCCGAAGTCCGGGACGGGCAGCCGCTGGGCCTTGGGGAAGTAGACGAAGAAGGCTTTACCGAGCAGGAGCCGCCGACGGAGCAAGCCATGATCAAGGCGAGGATCGACGCGGGTACTTGGAACAACCCTACCTGAACGGGGGATCGGATTATGAACAAGCCAAAATGTATGCTCTGCGTCGGGCTTGCTGCCCTGCTGGTAACCCATTGTGCGCGTGCTCAGGAGTCGGAAACAGTGCCCGACATTGTGTCCGAGCTTGAATCAGGCGCCATTGATAGCGCCTCGCTGGAGCGCATTCTCGCGGATCTTACGAACATGGCCGAGGCCGGACGGCCAATTGCCTGGGATCGGCTGGTGCTCGTCATCGTCGACAATGAAAGACACGGCAAGGTTCGGCGCCGTGTACTCGAACTGGTGCTGAGCGAGGCGCCGAAGGAATGGCGCGTTCATTCATCAGAGCACTTGGCGCTGGCGATAACGTCGGCGCCAACGGATCCAGAGAACGAAACGTTGTCTGGGATGCTGCTTCGCTGGCTGTCCGAGCAATCGCCGGAGGAGTTGGTCGGGTACCAAGCGTTTTTGGAAGTGCTGGTAGGTGCGGCAGAACTGTCAATGGAGCAGTTTCAGTTGCTGGTAAGGGTTGTTGGAAACATTCCGAACCCCGTCGCTTGGAAGAGCCAGTTGGGCGCGCAGCTCATCGCAGACCATGGCCGCGCCACCAATTGCAGTGGCTTGGCGGTGGTGGATGCCCTCCATGAAGCGGAGGTGGCGCGGCTCAGAGAGTTGGTGCGCGCGACGCCGGCAACGGCGGAACCATTTCACTTCGGCGCGGCGTCCGCGTTGGCGGATCTCGGTGACCAGGAGACGGCGCAGCTACTTCGTCAGAAGTTGATGGCTGCGGATGAGAGAACCGCGGCCGCCATGCACGAGTTCATTCGAATGATTGAACTGCAGCGGGTGCCGTCAAACCTGGTGGCCTGGGCGACGGAAGCGGACGAAGGACGTCAGGCGACACGACGAGCGTGGGCACTCGAAAGGGCTTTAGAACTGGGTGTGAGCAAGAGCGAACTGCGTACCGCGATTCTGGAGTACGCGAAGGGCGTCGAGCCTCAGATTAACTCGGCGCGTCGCGCTAAGGGAGCGGTCGGAGCGTCCGTGGCCGCCTCTGCTCTGCTTGGCCCGATCAAGCGAATCGGGTTGGAACTGCAGTTGCTCCAACCTGACGATCTTGATTACGTCAGCCTTGAGGATCCCGCTGTTCCATAAGCCTTTCCGTCAGCCGGTCAGGTTAGCGGATGAACCGCATCCGCCCGAAGTCCGGGACGGGCAGCCGCTGGTCCTTGTGCAGGGAGGGGAAGTAGACGAAGAAGGCTTTGCCGAGCAGGAGTCGCCGCGGCACGACGCCGTCGCCGGCGCTGGCGAGGTGGTAGTCGACCCAGTCGTCGGGCGGACCCCACGTGCGGCCGTCCTCGCTGTTGGGGCTGTTGTCGCCGAGGCAGAAGAACTGGTCCTTGCCGAGTGAGAGCGTCGTCGCCGGGTGCGTGCCGAGGCCGCTGTGTGGCGGCACTCCGCCGTTCGGCTGGTAGAAGAGGTCGCGGTCGAGCGCGACGCGATGGAGCGTAAAGGGGCCGCCGGAGAAGGTGAATGACACCTCGGGGCGGTGATACAGGGCCGGGTTGGCCAGCGGGTTGCCGCGGCCGCGGTCCTCATCGGCCACGTCCGCCAGGTCGCGCCCGGTGGCGTTGCGGAACCGCTCGGCGGGGGTCCAGCCGTTGCCATTGTGGTCGCCGTAGACGAGTGTGGCGACTTGCTCGCCGTCGATCCAGAGTTGCAGCATCTGGTCGACGTGCCAGAACTCGACGTTCGTGACTCGGCCCGGCTCGAGCGGGGGGATATCGAAGGTAGTGGACTCGTTGATGGGGTCGACGGCATCGGGCATCGCCGTGACGCTCAGCGTTCCCTTCTGCTGCGCGCCGTCGAGGCTGGCTTCGAAGATGTGTGAGCGCGCCTCGATGCGGGCGGAGGCGGTCAGGCCGTCGACGCCGGGTTCGATCCCGGCCCGCAGGCGCAGGTCGGAGACGGGGAAGAGGTTGAAGCTGTGCAGGCCCGGTCCTTCGTTGTAGGGGTAGCGATCGTCGATGCGCCACTGCGAATAACCGTCCGGCATGCGCACGGCGTGGCCGGGCTCGATGCGGCGGGCGGTCTGGTCGAAGCGCAGGCTCGTCGTCGCGGCGCCCTGGTAGGTGTAGTAGCGGCCGCTGATCTCCCAGTCGCGCGAGTTGCCGTCGGCCTCCCACGGCTGCTCGTAGAAGCCGAACCCCTGGCTTGGAAGCCCCCAGCGCGAATCGAAGATTGGTTGCCAGACGGCCCGCTGCACGTGAACCGGCTTGCGGCGAATGGTCCAGCCGGGCATGTCCCAGTCGCTCTCGCCGTTCTCGGCGATCGGCGCACCCGGTTCGCGCACGAAGACGTCGCCATCCACCAGCGCGATCTGGTCTCCCGGCAGGCCGACGAGGCGCTTGATGTAGTTCTCCGCGGGTGTTTTCGGGTTCTTGAAGACGACGACTTCGAAGGGCTTCGGTTCGCGCACGGAATAGAGGTACTTGAGGACCAGGATGCGGTCGCCGGCGCGGATCGGCACGCCCGGGTCGCGGATGCGCTCGCCGCTCATCGGGTCGTGCACCTCGATCGGGCTTGTCGCCGATCCCTGGATGCGCTCCGGCCTGGCGGAGTTGCCGCCGATGACCTCCCAGGGTCCGACGGGCCAGTCGTAGCCGGTGGAGGGTCCGTCGAAGCGCATGTGTGCGCCCATCAGCGTGGGCGCCATGGAGCCGGTCGGGATGACGAAGGCCTCCACGACGAAGCCGCGGAAGACGAACGCCAGCGCGAAGGCGATGATGATCGAGATCAGCGTGTCCGCGATGGTTTCGCGGTGCGGCTTGGCCGCATCGGCCGCCGCGGGGGGGGCGGGGG
>CAYWRO010000136.1:0-4899 GCA_964460345.1 uncultured Phycisphaeraceae bacterium
GCGTCGCGCGCGTGCTCCTGCACGATCCGAAGGTGCTGCTGATGGACGAGCCGGCCTCCGGCCTCGACCCGCGCGCCCGCATCGAGATCCGCGAACTGCTCAAGGAACTCAAGCGGATGGGCAAGACGATCATCATCTCGTCGCACATCCTCTCCGAGCTGGCCGAACTGTGCAATACCGTCGGCATTATCGAGCGCGGGCAGCTCCTGTTCGCGGGCACCGTCCGCGAGATCATGGAACGGGCCCGCGTCGGCCATGTCGTCCACGTCGCCGTGGCCGATCGGACGATGCAGGCGGCCAAGGCGCTTCAGCAGATGACCGGCGTTACCAAGATCGACATCACCGACGCCCAGGGCGTCAGCCGCAATGGCGTCGGCGACGGCCGCATCATTAACGTCACCTTTGCTCCGGACGCCAAGGTGGACGTGACCGATGTGCCCAACCGCCTGATTAACGCCGGCTTCCGCATCGTGAAGTTCACCGAGGAGAGCGTCAACCTCGAGACGGCCTTCATGCGGCTGACGAAGGGGATCGTGCAGTAATCGGTGCTACGGGGTGGCATGCCCACGCCGTCTCCGGCGCGGGCATGTCGGAGCGTGAGTCACGCATCCCCGTCGAAATATGCTCGCCGGAGACCGCGCGAACATGCCCACCCCACGCGCCTGCGACCCAGGCGAACCCGTCCCCACCCGTTCCGGTATCATCTCCACCCGTCCCTTCGACCTGATGGAGACCTGCCATGGATCTGTTCCGCGTGCCCTCGGCGATCGCCTTGTCCGCCTCCCTGCTCGCTTCCGCGGCATTGGCGGGGCAGCAGACCGCCACCCCGCCGCCCACCGAACAGCGCCCCATCACGGATGTCGTTCACGGTGTCCAGATCACCGACCCGTACCGCTGGCTGGAAGGGGACAACACCGATCCAGCCAACATGGGGGCCATGACGCAGGAGGTCGCCGACTGGACCGATGCCCAGAATGCCTACACGCGGAGCGTTCTGGACAACCTTCCCGGCCGTGCGCAGCTCGCCGCCCGCATCCAGGAACTGATGGAGGTCGGCTCCATCTCCGCTCCGACGATGCGCGGCAATCGTTACTTCTACTCGAAGCGCGAGGGGAACCAGAACCAGCCGATCGTCTACATGCGCACCGGCCACGACGGGGCGCCGAAGCTGCTCCTCGATCCGACCACCATCGATGCATCCGGCCTGGTCACGATCTCCTGGTACTCGCCCGACCCCGACGGCCGGCTTCTCGCCTTCGGCATGTACCGCGCCGGCGATGAGAACTCGACTCTTTACGTGATGGACGTGGACAGCGGCGAGTGGCTCGCCGACGAGATCTCCGGCAAGGTCGGCGGCGTCGACTGGCTGCCGGACTCTTCCGGCTTCTTCTACCGCAACCTCGCCGACCTGAACGACCCGTACTCCGGCCAGGTGAAGTTCCACAAGCTTGGCACGCACGAGCGGCAGGACATCCTCCTCATCGCCCAGCGCGACCAGGCCACGCTCTTCACGGAGCAGGACGGCTACAGCACCGAGGACCTCAAGCGGCTCGAGACCACGTACGGCCCGTGGAGCGGCATCTCGCGCGACGGGCGCTGGCTCATGCTCGGCTACGCGACCGACACGCGCAACAACGATCTCTGGGTCGTCGATCTCGACCGCTGGATGCGCAGCAAGGAGCCCGTCGCCGCCATCAAGAAGCCTGTCGTCGTCGGCGAGGAGAGCGAGGCGTGGGGCCCCATCGTCGGCGACACGCTTTTCATGAAGACCGACCTGGATGCACCGAACGGCCGCATTGTCGCCGTTGACCTGAACAATCCATCGCGCTCCAACTGGGAGGAGATCATCCCGCACCGCGAGGACGCCACAATTCAGTCCATCTCCGCCGCCCGTGGCATCCTCGCCGTCGAGTATCTTCAGAACGCTTCCTCGAAGATCGAGCTCTTTAGCTACGAGGGCGCATCCCTCGGCGCGATGCCCCTGCCCGGGATCGGCTCGGCCGGTGTCGCCACCGAGCAGGACCGCACCGAGGCCTTCCTCACCTTCACCAGTTACAACGAGCCCACCAGCATCTACCGCGTCGACCTGGCCACCGGTCAGCGCTGGCTCTGGGAACGCCCGGACGTGCCTGTGGATCCCTCGCTCGTCGAGGTCAAGCAGGTCTGGTACTCCAGCAAGGACGGCGAGCGCATCAGCATGTTCATCGTCCACAAGAAGGGCCTCAAGCTCGACGGCAGCAACCCGACGCTTCTCTACGGCTACGGCGGCTTCAACATCGCCATGACGCCGTACTTCAGCGCCACGATGTTCCCGTGGTACGAGGCCGGCGGTGTCTACGCCGTCGCCAACCTCCGCGGCGGCGGCGAGTACGGCCAGGAGTGGCACGCCGCGGGCCGCCTGGAAAACAAGCAGAACGTCTTTGACGACTTCATCGCCGCCGGCGAGTGGCTCGTCGAGAACGGCTACACCCGCCCGGAGAAGCTCGCCTGCGCCGGCGGCTCCAATGGCGGCCTCCTCACCGGCGCCGTCGTGGTCCAGCGCCCGGACCTCTTCGCCGCGGCGATCACCGCCGTGCCGCTCCTGGACATGGTCCGCTACCACGACTTCCTCATGGCGCGCTACTGGGTCCCCGAGTACGGCTCGGCCGAAGATCCGGAGCAGTTCAAGTACATCTACAAGTACTCCCCCTACCACAACATTGAGCCGGGCACGAAGTACCCCGCCGTTCTCTACACCGCCGGCGAGAACGACAGCCGCGTGCACCCGATGCACGCCCGCAAAATGGCCGCCGCGATGCAGGCCGCAACGGCGAGCGACCCCGCGACCGACCCGATTCTCCTTCGAGTCGAGCGCGACGCCGGCCACGGCGCGGGCAAGCCGCTGCACCTGCGGGTCCGCGACGTCGTGGATGAGCGGATCTTCATCATGTGGCAGCTCGGCATGCTCGAGAGCGAATAACCCGCCGCCACCCACGGCCCCGCGATTTTCCACAGGGCGTCCCCCGCCCGCGGCATACGATCACCCGATGCGCGGGGACCAGGGGAGCATCGTTGCCACGCTGTGGCGGATCGCCGCGGCCGCGAGCCGGATCATCGCGCCGATCGCGTTGGCTGTCCTGGCCACCTTCGCCCAGATCCTCGTCCAGAGAAAACTGGCGTACCGCTCGGAGTTCAGCTTCCTCTACCTGGCGGTCCTGCTCAGTTCGCTCTGGTGGGGCCGGCTTGGCGGGGCGATCACCCTCGTGGCCGCCGCAGTTCTCGCGGCGGTGTTCGTGCTCGGCGGCAGCCGGGCAATTCCCTGGGACGATCCCGTCGAGCGCACGGAGTTACTTCTCTTCAGCGCGGTGGCGATCTCGATCATCGTGCTCGTCGATCGCCTCCGCCGCGCCCGCGAAGATCTTGCGATCCAGCGCGACACGCTGGAGGGGGCCGTCCGCGACCGGACGCGCCAACTCGAAGAAACGCACGAGCGCCTGCGCGTGAGCGAGCGCATGGCGGCGGTGGGCGAACTGGCCGCGGGGCTCGCCCATGACCTGGGCAACCTCATCATGCCGATGCAGATCCGCCTGCGCCGGCTCGAGGCCTACCACGCCGCCGCCGCGGCATCGGGAGGGACAGGCAGGCCCGAGGGCGATGCGCCCGACCCGAGGCAGCCCCACTCGTCCGAGCGCGCCGGCCGCTCCGCCATCGACGATGTCCACGTCATCGCCCAGAGCGTCGATTACCTCGCCTCGCTCGCCCGCGGCCTGCGCCTCTTTGCCCGGGATCCGGACCGGGCCGACTCCGGCGAGGTCACCCACACCGTGCCCTGGGTGCGTGACACCACGCCGTTCTTCCAGAACGTCCTTCCACGCCACATCCAACTGAAGGTGGACGTTCCGGACGATCTCCCGGACCTGGCGTTGCCGCCGCATCGACTGACGCAGGCGGTCATCAACCTCATCGGCAACGCGCGCGACGCCATCGGCAGCAACCCCGGCCAGGTCGCCGTCCGGGCAAGCGTGCAGCCCGCCGCTCCCGAGCCCCCTGCTGCCGAGATGCCCCACCCCGCCGCGTTGACGACGCACATACGCATCGAGGTCGTGGACAACGGCCCCGGCATGACCGAAGAGATCCGTCAGCGATGCCTCGAGCCCTACTTCACCACGCGGGCCGGCGCCGGCGGCACCGGCCTCGGCCTCGCGCTCGTGCACGATGTGGTCCGCAGCGCCGGCGGCCGGCTCGAAGTTGATTCAGCCCCCGGCCGCGGCGCCCGCTTCATCATGACGCTGCCCGCCGCACAGGAAGGCCACACGCCACCCAACCCCGCCGCGGCCTAGATGCGCTGACTCCGTGCGAACCAGCAACAACGCTCCGGCCCCGACAGATGCTCGAAACATCGCGCCGGCTTCAGTCCGCCAGCCACTCGAAGCTGCCGCCCGGATCAATCGCCACCAGCGCGTACGCGCCCGCCCAGGTCAGCACGGCCAGGGGAACCGCCCACCACCAGCCGCGGGGGCGCTCGATCAGGACCGCGACCGCGGCGAGGGGCGTCATGATCACAGTCGGGCAGGCCAGCAGCGCGCTGAAGAACAGCAGCGCTGTCATGGTCCCGAGTACCGCGCCTTCGTCGTGCATCGGTGCGCTCGCTCTTCCCGGCCACTGGCCGAGTTCGCCCGCCGCGCACAGCATTGTCGCGCCCGCGAGCAGGAGCCAGACGATTGGATAGGCGGCGCAGACCAGCAGGACGACAAACACCGGCGAAGCAAGGGCGCGCCGGTCCGTCACGTACGACTCCGGCCGCCCCGGATCGAAAGAGGTACCGCACTCAGGACAACGCTCGCCCGCCGGGCGATCCGTCCCCTCTGCCGCTTCATCGTCGTCGCGTTCGCGTTCAGCCCGCCGCGCAGCGAGCCCCGC
>CAYWRO010000137.1:0-4869 GCA_964460345.1 uncultured Phycisphaeraceae bacterium
GGTCGGGGGGTTGGGGGGTGGTGGCGGCGATGCTGGCGCTTGCGCCGGGGCACACGAACTTCAATGTCGGGCAGAGCGCGCACCTCGTGCTGGGGATCATCGCACTGGCGTATGGCGTGCGCCTCTGGAAGGGGGGAGTGGTAGGGGAGATCGTGTGCGGGGTGTTGCTGGGGGCGGCCGCCGCGCTCAAGCCGCAGGTGGGGCTCGCCTTTCTGGGCGTTGAACTGCTTTTTGCGCGCTGGGTGACGCTCCTGGCGGGAGGAGCGACGGGCGCGCTGTTGCTGGCGGGGGGCGGGGCGTGGCTGTGGCTCGCAGACATCGATTGGATCGCGGCCTGGCGCGCCAACATCGCGGCGTTCAAGGCGGACGGCGCGGGGAATCCCGCGCCGCCGAACCCGTGGCGGTATCAGATCGTGAGCCTGCACTACCCGCTGCACGCGTTCATCTCCAGCGCCGCGATCGTGAACGCGCTCGTGCTGCTCGTGTGCGCGGGGGTGGCGGCGTGGTTCTGGCGGCTGCGCCGCCGCGCGGAGGGAATGGGACGGCCAGTGGGGGGGATGGCGGGGCCACTGGGGGGGCGAGGGCCCGAACTGATCGACATCGCCATGGCCGCCGTGCTCGGGCTGCTGTTCTTCTACCACCGCTTCTACGACGCCGTCGTGCTGATCTTCCCGATCGCGCTGGGCGTCTCTCTGCTCGTGCGCGGGCGGCGCCTCGAAGGGCTCGCCCTGCTCGTGCCGCTGGCGGTCTTCCTCATCCCCGGCGCGGCGGCGCTCTTCGCGATCCAGGACCGCCTCCCGGGCTGGCTCACCGGCTCGCTCTTCTGGGAAGGGCTGGTTATGCCGCACCAGCCGTGGATGATTCTCGCGGCGGCGGTCGTGCTGCTGTGGCTGGCGCGCCGCTGCCGCGCTGGAGAGCCTGCAGGCGAGGGCGGCTTGCCGGAGACTGGGCGCGCGTGAACAAAATCAACCGCGGTTCCCATTGAGCTTCCGCGCGCTGCGCCCCAAGCATCCGGCGGAGTCGCGATCATGTGTGCCAGTGCGGTTGCGCTCAAGGTCGGCCAGTTCATGACGCCGGATCCAATGGTCCTCGACGCCACGGACACCGTCGGCACGGCCGCCCGGATGTTCGAACAGCACGAGTTCTCCGGCGCTCCGGTCATCGGCGCCCGCGGCGAAGTGATCGGCATGATCTCCAAGACCGACCTGATCCGCCACGCGCTGGAAGCGTGCGATGAACGCGCGCCGCGCTTCCTCTTCGAACCGATCGACGATGAGTTCGACGGCGTCGTCATCCCCGACGATGTGCCCACGGTCCTCGTCGAAGAAGTGATGACGACCGAACCGATCACGGGCTCCCCCGCCGAGTCGATCGTCGACGTCGCCCGCCGCATGGTCGAGTGCCAGGTGCACAGAATCATCATCGTCGATGAAAGCAACTGCCCGGTCGGCATGGTCACGGCCCTGGATCTGCTCCGCGCCTTCGCCGAATCCCCGCGCCTGCTGCATGAACTTGCCGCGCCGGCCCCGGCCGTCTCGTCCCGGCAGGCGGGCCGGGAAGCCGAGCCGCGGCCCAACCGCGAGCCGGAGCGAGCAGCGCCCTCCGCCGGGATGCAGCCCCCGAGCGACGCCTACGCCGGCCAGCGCCCGGAGGCATAATCGCACAGGAGCCGAGGAATCATGACGAGCCGAATGACGACGCAGCCGCCCGAGTCCGACCGCCGCGCCCAGGCCATGCAGGCGATGAAGGCCGCCTCCCCGGCGATCGGGCAGGCATTCGGGCCGTTCTTTCAGTCCCTGATGAAGGAGGGAGCACTTCCGGTCAAACAGAAGGAACTGATCGCCGTGGGGATCAGCGTGGCCGTGCGGTGCGAGCCGTGCATCGACGCCCACGTCGACAAGGCCCTCAAGGCCGGGGCGAGCCCCGATGAGATCATGGAGGCCGCGGGCGTCGCCGTGATGATGGGGGGCGGCCCGGCGTACACCTACGCCCCGCTGGTGACCGCGGCCCTGCGGCGGGCTGAGACGCAGACCTAAACGAGCCAAAAACGACAAGGGCCCCGCGGTGCGGGGCCCCTGGCCGGAGAAAGCCACCCACAGGACTCGAACCTGCGACCTGAGCTTTACGAAAGCTCCGCTCTACCAACTGAGCTAGGGTGGCGGGTGGGGGAATGAGTATCGGCGCGAGGCGCGCGATTTTCCACCCCCGTCCCGCTTTCGGATGCTTCTTCCCCTCTGTCGCCTGCCGGGGGACCCCACCCGCGGGCGGCCTGGCCGCCAGACCCACCCTTGCCCCCCTCGATGCGCAGCCCGGGGGAGATCGACCGCAACTGGTCCAGTTGCCGCCGCCCGATCCGCACCAGCAGGCGCGCCTCCCCGTCGACGTAGTCTCTCTCGAGGACCTCGGCGCGGTTCTCCACGTACTGCATCGTCTTGCCGTCCCGCATGGGCACGATGAGGCGCACCTCCTCGATGCCTCCGCTGGCGGCCCGCAGCACGACGTCGCGAAGCCGCTGGTGCCCCGCCGCGGCGTGGCCGGCGCCGGCATCCTCCTCGGCAAGCGCGGCCAGCGACCATTCGTCCCGGGCGGACAAGGCGATCGGCTCGCGCTCCCAGAGCCCCTCGGTCTCCATGGCCCGGCGACGCCAGATGAGCACCTCGCGGTTGTCCGGCAGCCGGTCGATCTTGTTGAGCAGGAGAACGCGCTTGGGCCGCCCCGCCCACCCGAGGCGCTCCGTGGCGGTCCCGGGGGCAAGCCCGGCGCGGGCCGCTTCGCGCTCCTCGCGCTGGCGGACTTCCTCGTCCAGTTCATCCAGCGTCTGCATGACCGTCTGAAAGTGCAGTTCCGCTGCCGGGTCGCTCACATCCAGCACGATCAGCAGCAGGTCGGCGTGCGTGGCCTCCTCGAGCGTGGAGCGGAAGGAGGCGACCAGATGGTGCGGCAGGTCGCGCACGAACCCGACGGTGTCGCTGAGCATGACCGACACGCTCGAGCCGAGGTTCCATTGCCGCGTGCGCGTCATCAACGTGGCGAAGAGCCGATCGTCGGCGTACGCGCCGCCCTCGGTGAGCGAGTTAAAAAGCGTGCTCTTGCCGGCGTTGGTGTATCCGACGAGCCCGACGGTGTAATAGTCCAGCTTGCGGTCGCGCACGGCCCGGCGCTTGCGGGCGTGGATCGTCTCCAACTCGCGACGCAGCGCTTCACGCTTGCGCTGCACGATGCGGCGGTCCATCTCGAGCTGCTGTTCGCCGGGGCCGCGCGTGCCCACGCCGCGGAGGGCTCCACCGCCGGCGATCCGCTCCAGGTGCGTCCACATCGCGCGCAGCCGCGGATACGTGTACTCCAGTTGCGCCAGCTCTACCTGCAGCTTCGCCTCGTGCGTCGTGGCGCGCGAGGCGAAGATGTCGAGGATCAGTTCGCTGCGATCGAGCACCTTTCGCTCGACGATCCGCTCGATCTTCCCGATCTGGCTCGGCGAGAGGTCATGGTCGAAGATGACCGTCGTCGCCTCCGTCATCTCGCACAGGGCCTTCAGTTCGTCGAGCTTGCCCCGGCCCATGTACGTCCCCGCCTCCGGGCGTTGCCTTCGCTGCTCCAGGGTGCCGACGACCACCGCTCCCGCCTGCTCGGCCAATGCCGACAGTTCGCCAAACGGATCCCGCTCGTCGTACCCCTCCCTCGCCCTCGCCGGCGCTGCGGTCCCCGACCCCATCCCGTCCTGGAACACGGGGGGAAGGCGTACCGCCGCGAGCACCGCCCGCTCCGCCTGAACCTTGATCGTCGTGCGTTCCCGCGTGTTGGCCATCTGTTGTGATTGTAGGGACGCCCGCAGTTGCAGCGGCCGTTGACGCCGCCTCCGCGGCATCGTGCGGCTCTGTTAAGGCAGGCTCGGCCGCGGGTGAGGTCAACGACGGTTCTGTCGCAAGCGCCGCCAGCGGCTTGAACTCGCACGCGGCGACGACCACGCGCCGGCGTTTGGCGACGGCGTCCGCCGAGTGCGCCTCGATGAAGAGTTCCACGAGCCGGCGCTTCTGCCGCAGACGCCGCCGTTCGGCACGGTTGCTCCGGCCGGTCCGCCGCCCCCAGCCGCGCTGGCGATTCGCCGCCGCCGCGGCATCCAACCCGCTGGTGGGCCTGGTGCTTCTGCCCCTCGGGGCGGCGAGTTTCTCGTCAAGATTCAGGAGGAACGCGCGCCATCCGATCGCCGCCGCGTGCAGCAGACGAGGCAGCAACGGCCGTCCGCACCCCGTCTCCATCACCCGTTGATCAGACATGACGCCCTCCCGCCCGGCTCATTCGCAAACGAAGAGGCGAGGCCGGCAAGCCCACCCGGCCTGGCCGACCTCGTCCCCTTCGCCTCCCCCCGCCAGTTGCCCCCCTGTGTGAAGACTTCCCTCCCGAGTTCACGCCCATCCTTCAGACCTGCGCAGCCGGCCGGGCGGACTGGAACACCCTCGGTTGCGCGGGTGAAGCATGGGCCATCGGGACGGAGAGGGCGAAGCGCTCGAGGAGGCGCAAGCGCATCGTCCCCGCGGTTGCTCTAGCAGCGGCGGCAGAACTCATCGACTTCGCGCTGCGCCTGCTCGCGCTGTTTGCCGTAGCGTTCCTGCACCTTGCCGATGAGCTGTTCCGTGTCGCCGTTGATCTGTTCCAGATCATCGTCGGTCAGGCGGCCCCACTGTTCCCTGGCCTTGCCCTTGATCTGCCGCCATTTGCCCTTGATTTCGTCCTTGTTCATGCGCGCAAGCCTCCATGCGGGCGGTGGAGCAGGCGGGCCCATCGAAGCCGCACCTGCCCCTCCCCTACTGCATGAGACTGTGCGCTGTGGAGGCGCCCGGCGGTATGCGGAGGCCCGCCCAATGCGGGCGG
>CAYWRO010000138.1:0-4863 GCA_964460345.1 uncultured Phycisphaeraceae bacterium
GGGAGTGGGGGGGCGGCGGGTGGATGGGTGTTCACGGGTTGCACGCTGTCGGCGGCGGGGTCGCTGCAGTGGCTGCGCAACGCGCTGTTTCCGGAGCATTCGTACGACGACTTGATTGCCGAGGCAGAGCGCACGCCGGCGGGGGCGAATGGCCTGCTGTTTTTGCCGTATCTGACGGGCGAGCGCTGCCCGCATCCTGATCCGGACGCCCGCGGCGCGTTCATCGGCCTGACCACGCGCCACACCCGCGGCCACCTGGTCCGCGCCGTGGTGGAAGGCGTCTGCCTGACCATGGGGCAGATTCTCGACATCATGCGTTTGCAGGGGGTGCGGCCGGAGCGGATCCGCATCACCGGCGGCGCGGCCCGCAGTTCGTTCTGGCGGCGGACGCTTGCCGACGCGACGGGGTGTGAAGTGGTCACGATGAACGCCGAGGAAGGCCCGGCGTATGGCGCGGCCGTGCTCGCGGCGGTGGGCGCCGGGCTATACGCAAACGTGGCGGAGGCGTGCGGCGCGTGGATCAGTGAGCGGGAGCAGACCGCGGCGACGGATGCGGCGCGCTACAGCGAGCCGCAGCGCATTCACCGCGCGCTCTATTCAGATCTGCAGCATCGTTTCGCGGAACTGCGCGCGATTGATGAGGCGAGCTGAGCCCGTGCGGGGCTTACGCGCGGCGTCGCCGCCGCAGCCCGGCCAGCGCGCCCATCGCGAGCACGCCTGCAGCGCCCGGCGCGGGGACGGTCACGAGCTCCATCGAGACGGTGACGTTGTCGATGCCCCACGATTCATCGTTCATCGCGCCGAGCAGCCCGGATCCGGCGAACTGGAAGCGCGCAATATCCGCGCCCGAGACGTCGAAGGGGATGCTCAGCCGGTAGATTGAGTCGACGTAGGCCGAGTTGAACCCCAGGTGCTGGCGGTCCACGACCGGCGTGCCCTGATACGACTGCAGCCGGTGCACGTTGGCGAAGCTTTCAAGGAAGATCTGCTGTCCGTTGACCGTGACGCCGAACTGATCGATGCCGTGCGTCTGTTCTGCGCCGTCCCACGAATCCAGGACGTACAGGTCGAAGGCCAGCATTAGCTGGAGGCGCGTCTGCGGCGTCGGGTTCGGGTTTGGCTGGGGGTTTGGTTCGGGCGTCGGCGGGATATCGGGATTCGGGTCCGGCTGCGTCGGTACATCCGGCGGCAGGGGCGGATCGGTCGGGACGCTTGAATCTCGCGGGCCGAGGGTCGACTGCTGCTGCACGTACGCCGCGGGCAGCGGGACATTGAGAGAGACCGTGTGGTTGTGGTAGCGGCCGAGGAAGCGGCTGAACTCCGGCTTGTCGGCGTAGAACTGGTTGGTCGACCATTCCGGTAGCAGTGTGATGCCGCGGTTTTCGAAGGTCTGGCTGTAGATCACTTCCGCCGGGGCCGTGCTGGTGAACGCCGCGGCCGCCACGAGCGCAGTGATCGCGCACGGTGTGACTCGAGTCTTCATTTGTCGCTCCTCCGCCGCTTGCGTGCGGGCGAGTGGCCCTTGCCTGGCGCGGGCCGGGTCAGTGGTCGTTCGGCAGGCCTTGAGCGGCGAGGTTCCGCCTGGTTGGCTGCCTTCCCGAGCGCTCCGCCTCGGCTCAGGTCAACGGTGCCTCAGCGCAGGGCACACGCCAACGACGGGCATTCCCGGCCGGGCGCGCCCGTTCGGACCCTGCCGACCGGGCAAGATGGGAAGGTCCCAATTTGTGAGCCTCTCCCCCTGTAGCGTCGCAAACCCGCATTGGCGGCTCTTGCAACCGTGCCGCACCCCTCCTTTGATTCACCGGAGACGCCCGCGGCGGGCGAATGGGCGATCCACTCCATCTTTACAGCGGCGCAAGGGGGCGGGGTTTGGCGGAGGGCGGGCGATCATAGTTATGGCACAGCAGACACCCATCACGGATTTTGATGCTTCCCGGCTGCGGAACGTGGCGATCATCGCCCACGTCGACCACGGGAAGACCACCCTCGTCGACCAGCTCCTCAGGCAGTCCGGCATGTTCCGGGCCGGCGAACTGGAGAAGCTGGCGGGGGGTCAGCACGAGCTGATCATGGACTCCAACCCGCTGGAACGCGAGCGGGGAATCACCATTCTCTCGAAGAACTGCGCCATTCGCTACCAGCGCGAGAATGGCGAGCTGTACCACGTCAACATCATCGATACCCCCGGCCACGCAGATTTCGGCGGCGAGGTGGAGCGCGTGCTGCGGATGGCCGACGGCTGCCTGCTGCTGGTGGACGCCTTCGAAGGGCCGATGCCACAGACGCGCTTTGTTCTTTCCAAGGCGATCGAAGCGGGGCTCAAGCCGGTCGTCGTGGTGAACAAGTGCGATCGGCCGGACGGCCGGCCCACGGAGATCATCAACGATGTCTTCGACCTGCTCGTTGAACTCGGGGCGGATGACCACGCGCTGGACTTCCCGATCGTCTACGCCTCCGGGCGCGCCGGGTGGGCGACGGATGATCTAAAGGACGGAGAAGGCAAGGACATGCGTCCCGTCTTCGAGGCGATCGTCAACCACGTGCCGCCGCCGGTGGATGACCCGGCCGCGCCGCTGCAGATGCTCATCACCACGCTCGACTACAACGATTACGTCGGGCGGATCGGCATCGGGCGCGTCTTCGCGGGGCGGCTGCGCAACGGCCAGACTGTTCTTTCCATGCGCCGCGACGGCACGACCAGGACGGATCGCATCGGGAAGTTGATGCGCTTCAGCGGCCTGGGGCGCATCGAGACCGACGAGGTGCACGCCGGCGATATCTGCGCCGTCATCGGCCTCAGCGACGTCGACATCGGCGATACGCTCGCCGACCCGGAGCGCCCCGCGGCGCTTCCGCCGGTGACCGTGGATGAGCCGACGCTCACCATGGTCTTCCGCATCAACGATTCACCTTTCGGCGGCAAGGAAGGCCAGTACGTCACCAGCCGCCAGATCCGCGACCGCCTTGATCGCGAGTTGCAGCACAACGTCGCCCTGCGCGTCGAGGCGGGCCAGACGTCCGATGAGTTCATCGTCTCCGGCCGTGGCATGCTGCACCTGGGCATTCTCATCGAGACGATGCGGCGGGAGGGGTATGAACTGGCGGTCGGCAAGCCGAAAGTCGTGCTCAAGGAGGTCGACGGCGTTACGCATGAGCCGATTGAGTGGCTCGTCATCGATACGCCCAACGAGCACGTCGGCGCGGCCATGGAACTGGTCGGATCTCGCAAGGGCGAGATCAAGACGATGGAGCCCCGCGGCGTGGACCGCACGCACCTGGAGTTTGAGATTCCCGCCCGCGGCCTGATCGGGTTACGCTCCCGCCTGCTGACGGTCAGCCAGGGCGAGGCGATCATGCACCATGTCTTCGAGCGCTTCGCCGCCTCTTCCGGGCCGCCGCCGCGGCGGCAGCAGGGCGTGCTGATCGCCACGGAAGGCGGACGTGTCACGGCCCACGCAGTCGAGGGGCTCGCCGACCGCGGCGTGCTGTTCGTGGTGCCGGGCGACCAGGTGTACGCCGGCCAGGTGGTGGGGGAGCACAACCGCGACAACGACCTGCCGGTGAACATCGTCCGCGAGAAGCACCTGACCAACATCCGCGCCGCCAGCAAGGAGGCCACGGTGACCCTCAAGGCCCCGCGCCGGCTGTCGCTGGAGGCGGCGCTGGAGTACATCGAGGACGATGAACTCGTGGAGGTGACCCCAACGGCGGTGCGGCTGCGCAAGCGGATTCTGGACGAGGGCGCGCGTCGGCGGGCGGAGCGGCAGGCGAAGGACAAGGCGGCGGTCGCGGGCGCCCGCTGACGGGCAATATTCTGCGCCTGGCACGCACGCGGCTGCGGCCGTTCGGACGAAAATCGCACTCCGGCGGTCAGAAGCGGCTCTACGTGGCGGTAACCATTACAGGAGGGCGCTCATCCCTTCTGGAAAGGAGCCAGCCATGTCGACACGCCTGACCAGAGTTGCCGTCGCGGCCTTTGCGGGGGCCTCGCTCCTGTTCGGGGCGGCGCCCCTGGCGGAGGCGGCCGGGCCGGAGCACCGGCATTCGCACCGGGGGCATTCCCATCGGGGGCACTCTCACCGGGGGCACTCGCACCACCGACACTCGTACGGGCATCGGCACCACCACCACAGCCATTCGCACCGCCACTACAGCTACCCGGGTCGCAGCCACTACCACCGGCACTACAACCCGTACCGCTTCCACCGGCCGCATTACAAGTCGTACCACAGCGGCTACAGCTATCCGAGCTACAGCATCTCCTTCGGGTTTGACTCGTGCGGCGTGAGTTCGATCTACACGTACGGGACGGGCTACGCCTATCCGGCGTACACGTATCCGACGACGAAGTACTACGACCCGTACTGCCGTCCGTATTCCTCGGGCGTGTATCTCTCGTACGGTTCGAGCGTGACGACGCGGTCACTGACGCACAGCCCCGCGCCCGTTCGCATCATCGACGCCAGCGATGCCGGGCCGACGGAGATTGGCTTCGAGCTGCTCGCCGCGGGTGAGCACTCGCGGGCGATGTCGTTCTTTGCCGATGCGTCCTCGCGGGACCTGGAAGAGCCGTTCTCAAAGCTCGGCTACTCCCTGGCCTCGGCCGCGCTCGGGCAGGATGACCGGGCGCTGTGGGCCATGCAGAACGCGATGAAGGCGGACGCCGCGAGTCTCGCGGAGTTTTCGCCGTCGCGGGACCTTGCCAGGATGATCGATTCGCTCAAGGACCGATATCAGCAGAAGGCCGACCGGTACGTCCACACGCCGGACAAGAACGCGCTCTTCATGGTCGCGGCGTTGAACCATGTGACGGGCGATGCTGACGGGGCGAAGGCGGCGCTGGCCCGGGCTTATCCGGGGGGC
>CAYWRO010000139.1:0-4568 GCA_964460345.1 uncultured Phycisphaeraceae bacterium
ACATGCCCGCGCGGAGTACCGCGTGGGCATGCCACCCGGGGTTGTGAGCATGCCACCCGGGGTTGTGGGCATGCCACTCGAACTCGCATCTGCGCAATCTGCGAAATCTGCGGATTATCCCCCGTCCCTCTCTGTGCCTCAGCGCCTCTGTGGTTCAAGCCCCCGGCTCACCCGGCGAGCACGGCCGCCGGGGAGCGTTTCGTTCGCATCATCTCCACGAACGCGTCGAAGAGGTAGCCCGAATCGTGGGGTCCGGGCGCCGCTTCGGGGTGATACTGGACGCTGAAGACGGGCTTGTCCGTGAGGCAGAAGCCTGCGAGCGTCTGGTCGTTCAAGTGGATGTGCGTGGGGACGCCGCCGATCGCTTCGAGGCTGGCGCGGTCGACCGCGAAGCCGTGGTTCTGGCTCGTGATCTCGACGCGGCCGTTGAGCAGGTTGAGGATCGGCTGGTTCGCGCCGCGGTGGCCGAACTTGAGCTTGAAGGTTTTGGCCCCCGCGGCGAGGGAGAGGAGCTGGTGGCCGAGACAGATGCCGAAGGTGGGGGGCGGGTTGTCCGCCGAGAGAATCTTTTTGAGTTCGGCGATGGTGTTCTCGACCGCCGCGGGGTCTCCGGGCCCGTTGGAGATGAATAAACCGTCGGCGTCGTGGTCCTTGAAGGCCTGCAGGATCTCTTCGGCCGTCGCCGTGTGAGGCAGGATTGTGACGGTGCAGCCCCGGTCGGTCAGGTGGCGGAGAATGTTCCGCTTCGCGCCGCAGTCGAGGGCCAGGACATGCAAGGTGGCACGGCTCTCCGAGCCGTGATTCTTTTCGCTTGAGCCATGCTGCCGTGCAGAAGCGCCGTGCTGCTCAGAAGACTCGGCTCGGAGAGCCGAGCCACCGGGGGCCGGTTTCCACGCCCCAAGATCCTCTCCCCACTCAGCCCTGCTGGCGCACCCGACGAGGGGAACGAGGTTCTGACCGCTCATCCCCGGATGGCTCCGGGCCGCCTGCACAAGCGCTTCGTCGGAGAGCTCCGACTCCGGGGCGGCGGAGATGGCGCCCATCATCGCTCCGCTCACACGCAACTTGCGTGTGAGGGCCCGCGTGTCGATGCCCGTGATCCCGAGGACGCCCTGCTCGGCCAGGTACGTCGAAAGGTCCTTCGTGGCGCGGAAGTTGGAGTGCAGCCGGGCCAGCTCGCGCACGATGAAGCCGGCGACCTGCACCTTGCTGGACTCGACGTCCTCCTCGTTGATCCCTGTATTGCCGATGAGAGGGGCCGTCATCGTGAGGATCTGGCCCGCGTAGGAGGGATCGGTCAATGCCTCCTGGTAACCAGTCATGGACGTATTGAAGACGACTTCTGCGACCTGCGCGCCGGGGGTATTGACAGCGCCGAAGGCATCGCCGCGGAAGATCGTGCCGTCCGAGAGCGCCAGGCGCGCGGGTTTTGGGGGGGTGGTGGGGGGCATTAAAGAAGATTGTATGTGACTGCGCAGCGTCAGGGTGGCACGGGCAAGTACTCTTGCCCGTGTCTCTGGCGCGCAGCACACACGGGCATGGGTACATGCCCGTGCCACCCCCTGCAATCTGGGCCACCCATCTTGTGAAGCCATATCCTCGCCCCAACCATGCCCGACCTTTTCCACCAGGACGAACCCGAAGCCCCGCCCGGCGCCTACGTCGAAGTCGCCGTGGAGCGCGGCATCGAACGCGCGGGGGCGGGGGGAGGGGGGGCGCTCACGTACCGGGCCGATTCGCCCCTCGAGATCGGCCAGGGCGTGCAGGTGCCGCTCGGGAGAGCCAACAAGCCGACCCAGGGCGTCGTCGTGCGAACCGGAGGCCCCGAACTGGTGCGCGGGATGGCCGCGCACAAGGTCAAAGGCGTCCTCAAGGTGACGGGAACCCGCCTGCCGCCGCGGCTGGTCGAACTGGCCCAGTGGATGGCGGGGTACTACATCTGCCCCCTCGGCATGGTGCTGGCGACGATGGTCCCCGCGGCGGTCAAACGCGGCGTGGGGCTGCGCAAGAAGGTGTATCTGAACAAGGTGGCCCGGCTCTCCGAGCCGGGAGCGGAATCGGAGGGCGCGGAGCACGAAGACCCGGCTCGGAGCGCCGGGCCACCAGCGCTGACACCCGCCGCCCGCGCGGTGTGGGCGGCGATCGAGCAGATCCCGGACGGTGACTTTCCCCTCACGCCCGCCGACCTGCAGGAACGAACCGGCGCGAAGAACAAGGGGCCGATCAACCGGCTGATCGAAGCGGGGCTGCTGACGAAGATAGAGCGTGAAGAGGTCGGCGGTCCCTTCGCGGCGTGGGAGGCGCTGCGGGTGGAGCAGGAGGAAGGCAGTGGACAGCGGACAGTGGACAGTGGACAGTCGGAGGATGAGGCCTGTGAGGTCGCGGGACGCGGGGGGGCGTTGCCGCTGACGGAGGCGCAGCGGCGCATCGTCGAGGGGATTGCGCTGACGCTTGGCTCGTTTCGCGCCCATCTCCTTCGCGGGGTGACGGGATCCGGCAAGACCGAGGTCTATCTCCAGTTGATCGAGCGCGTGGTCCGGCCGGTGGAAGAGGGTGGCCGCGGGCAGTGTGCGCTTGTTCTTGTGCCGGAGATTTCGCTCACCCCGCAGACGGCCGGACGCTTTACGGAGCGCTTCGGAGGCCCCGGGGGGCCGGGCGTCGCCGTGCTGCACTCCGGCCTGACCGCCAGCCAGCGCCACAAACAGTGGGAAGCGGCGGCGACGGGCCGCGCGAAGGTCATCGTGGGCGCCCGCAGCGCCATCTTCGCCCCCGTCACGGACGTCGGACTCATCGTCGTGGATGAGGAACACGATGATTCCGGGTACAAGCAGGACCAGTCGCCGCGGTATCACGGCCGCGACGTCGCCGTCAAGCGTGCACACCTGGAAGGATGCCCGATCGTGCTCGGCTCGGCGACGCCGTCGCTGGAGTCATGGCACAACGCGCGGGCCGGACGGTACTCGCTGTGGGAACTGCCCGAGCGTGTGCCGGGCGCGGGCGTGCTGCCGAAAGTCGAGATCGTTGACCTCGTCCACGAACGCCGCGCCCGCCAGCAGCGAGCCCTCCAGGCGGCCCGCGACGCCGGGACCACGCCGATCCGTGACACCGCGCTGCACCTGCTCGGCCCCACGCTGGAAGAGGCGCTCAAGGAGACCATCCTCGAAGGCGGCCAGACGATCCTGCTGCTCAACCGCCGCGGCTTCGCACATTACATCACGTGTCCCGCGGCGGCCTGCGGGTGGGTCATGAACTGCGATGACTGTGATGCGACGATGGTGCTGCACAAGGGATTGGATGTGCACAAGCGCCACGACGGCGCGGGGCCGGGTGGAGTGGGGGGGCGGCAGCATCGATACGTCCGCTGCCACCACTGTCTCGCCGAGCAGCTCATGCCGGACGACTGCCCGGTGTGCGGTCGCCGACTCAACGTCTTCGGCGGCGGCACGCAGCGCGTCGAAGAGGAACTGCTGCGCAAGTTTGAGATTGATCTGGGGCTCATTCAGGGCGAGACCATGGCGCGCGTCGACGGTGACACGATGCGCTCCGCCCGCGACTGGTTCGACATCCTCTCCCGCTTCGCCAAGGGCGACCTGCGCCTGCTCGTCGGCACCCAGATGATCGCCAAGGGCCTTGATTTTCCGAACGTACGCCTCGTCGGGGTGGTCAATGCCGACACGGCGCTGAACATGCCCGACTTCCGCAGCGCCGAGCGCACCTTCCAGCTTGTCAGTCAGGTCGCAGGGCGAGCCGGCCGCGGCCGCCATCCGGGGCGCGTGATCGTCCAGACGCTCAACCCCAAAGCGCCGGCGATCCGGCTCGCCGCAGTGCACGATTACGTGACCTTCGCCGATGATGAGCTGGCCATCCGCGCCGCCGGCGCCGCCGGTGGGCTTCCGCCGATCACGAAGATGGCCCGCATCGTCGTGCGCGACGAGGAGTACGGCAAGGCCGAGCAGGACGCAGGGCGCATCGCCGGGGTTTTGCGGAAGGAACTGGAGGCCGAAGCCAGGCAGCGCGAGGGGATGACCGGCCGCCGGCCGCGCTTTCGCATTGAAGGACCGGCGCCGTGTCCGATCTCGCGCATCGCAGGCAAGCATCGGATCGCGCTGGACGTGTACGCGGAGGATCGCACGATCATCCAGCACGCGCTCGGGGCCGCACGGGCGGCGGGACACCTGATCAGCGATGTACACACGGCGGTGGATGTGGACCCGACGGCGCTGCTGTGATGGAACGCCGGCTTTCGGCCGCTCTGGAGACGTGCGTGTGCTGCTCAAGCGATGAAGACCGCCCGCGGCGCCCTTCCGAGCGCCATCATCGCTCCGCCGCACCGTCGCGCCGCCACGTTCCGCCGCACTCCGGGCAGATCAGGCGTCCTTCAGGCGACGGCGGCAATCCCGCGAGGCACTGGCCGCAACTCGGGCAGCGGTCATGGCGCAGCAGCGCCCGCACTACCTCCTCTTTCGGCGCTTCCCAGAGGTTCATTCTCGGCCGGAGCCGGTATGGCGCCGCGATGCGCCAGCGCCAGACGGTGCCGTAGAGGATGAAGCCGGCGTTGGCCAGATACA
>CAYWRO010000140.1:0-4568 GCA_964460345.1 uncultured Phycisphaeraceae bacterium
GCGGGCGGATCCTTCCGCGCCGGGCGAGGCGCGGCGCGGGCGGGAACGGGAGCCGGCGCCGGTACCTCGACCGGCGTTTCCGGGAGGTTGTCGATCGCCTGTTGCGTGTTCAGCCCGAGGCCCGGCAACGCCTCGCCGGGATGTTGCGTGACCGCATCGCCCATGGCGACGGTGATCTGGCGCCGGCGCGTGTCGATTCGGAAGCGTGCCGCGACCGTGTGGTCCGCGGCGTGCGCATCGTGCGCGTGCTGCTGCTCGGCGTTGATCGCGGCGAGTGCCTGTCCGAGCGCGAACTGCAAGCGCAGCGCCTGCTCAAACGTGAGCGAGAGGTCGATTGAAGCGCTGCCGCGTTCATCCAGGTCGAGACCCAGGGAGGCGATGGCCGCGCTACCGAACACCGTTGCGTCGCTGATAAGTGGCGCCATAAATACCCTCTCTGGCCGCTGGAACTGCGGAGTCATGGCCGCACGCAGGGGCTGGAGGTAAGATCGGCGGTTGAGCGGGCGGGCAGAAGGCGCACTTCGGCCGGGGCGGTGCGGGAGAGCGGGCGGTGCGGCTCAGCCGTCGCCGTCACCGCAGTCGGTGCAGCCGATACGATCGTCACCACCAGCAGACTTCCCTGAAAAGCCGCTTTGTGAGGCCCTGTAAGACACCCAGGCGAGGCGATCCGCACCCTTTACCGGGCGTGGCGGCAGCATCGGCGTGCGCCTACCATTGCGGCCGCAAAAAGCGGGAAATCGGCGGCGAAACGGGCGGGGGTCAGATTTCGAGCGAGGACTCAGAACCATGAAAGCGACGGACCTGCGCAACGGGCTCGGGGTGAAGATCGACGGCAAGCTGGCGGTGCTGACCCAGGTGGAACACCGGACGCCCGGAAACCTGCGCGCGTTCATCCAGATCAAGTACAAGGACATCCAGACGGGCAAGAGCTACGAAAAGCGGCTCGGCTCGGCGGATGAAATCGAGACCGTGGACCTGGACCGCCGCGAGATGGAGTACCTCTACTCCGACTCCACGGGCGCGACCTTCATGGACACCGAGAACTACGACCAGATCACCATGCCCGAGGATGTCCTGGGCGATGCGCTCAAGTTCCTCCGTCCGAACGCCGCCGCGATCGTGCTGCTGCACGACGGCAATCCCGTTACGCTGGAGCTGCCCTCCAGCGTTGAGCTCGAGGTGAAGGACTGCCCCCCGGAAGTGAAGGGCGCCACGGCGACGAACCAGACGAAGGACGCGGAGATGGAGACCGGCCTGGTCGTGCGCGTGCCTGCGTTCATCAAGCCGGGCGAGACGATTCGCGTCTCCACGGCGGACGGCTCGTACATGTCCCGCGCCAAGGAGTAACGCGTCCAGCGCGCGACGACAGCTCGCCCCTGGCGAGCGAGCGTGCGTCGCCCCTGATGCGAGAGTACGTGCTCCCGCCTCGAAAGGTCAGTGAAGGGCCTTGTCGATGGTGCGCTCCGTGCGGCGCACGAAACTCCCGACGCTCATCTTTGATCCGTTCTGCATCTGCTGCATCTGCACCGGAGCGGTCGCATCGGCCAGGCCAAGGTCCGGCATGCCGCCGAGCGGCGTGAGGCGCTGGGTCTGAAACTCGCCGCGGCCGTCGAAGCTGGAACCGGCGCTCCAGCGGCCCTCCGGCGGCGGGACGCCGTCCACCCCGGTGGTCAGGAAGCTGTAGCTGACTTCCTGCAGCTCTTCCTGCTGCGGGAAGTTGTTGGGAATCGGGTGGTTGGCGCGGCCGCCGAGCTCTTCCCACGCGGCGAGCCATTGGCTCTGGTGCATGCTGTCGCGTGCGATGAGGAAGCGGAGCATGTCCTTCATCCCGGCGTCATCCGTCATCTTGTAGAGCTGGCAGGCGAGCATCCGGCCCGTCGCCTCGGCGCAGACGTTCGAGATCATGTCCGCGGCGACATTGCCGCTGGCGTACACATGCGAGCAGTTGAAGGGAACGCCGCTGGCGTCGATGGGCATGGCGCACTTGCAGGAAGACAGGATGTGCTGCATGTTCATGCCGCCGAGGATCGCCTCCATCATGGGGTCCTGGGCCGCCTCTTCCTGCTGCAACGGCGCGCCCTCGAGGTTCATTGCCACGGCCGTGCAGAGCATCTCGATGTGGCCGATCTCCTCCGTGCCCGTCTCGAGGAGCAGGTCGCGGTACTTCTTCGGCCCGCGCGCACCCCACGCCTGGAAGAGGTACTGCAGGGCGACGCGGACCTCTCCCTGAACGCCGCCGATCGCCTGCTGGAGCGCCTTGGCGAAGACCGGGTCCGGGCTGTCGACGCGCACGTGGTACTGGAGCTTTCCGCCGTCGTGGTAAAACATGGGTGGGACCTTTCGGTTCGGGGTTCGTCGGAAGCGAATGGTGTGAGGGGAGCGGGGCGGGCGGACATAGAAAGGGCGGCCCCAAATGGGCGTCGAGGCCGATGCGGATTTGCACCACGGTTTACCGAACCAGGCGGCGGCGGCGAGCGTCCACAGATCAATCGCAGGCCGCTCGGCTCGCCGGAGTAACCCCTCGCCTTCCCTTCCGACCCATGCACCTTGAAACTGAGCCAGCGACGCCGGCGTCCGCAACGCTCCCTCCATCCGAGGCGGAGGTCGTGGCGTTTCTGCGCGGCCGATCCGCTCCGTGTCCGCGCTGCGGCTACGACCTGCGCGACATCCCCACGGCGACGTGCCCCGAGTGCGGCGAGCCGCTCGTCCTGCGGATCGGTTCAGCGCGGGTGCACTTCGGGTGGCTGGTGCTGGCGATGGCGCCGGGGTGCTTTTCGGGCGTGGCGGCGCTCTTCGTCGCCGTCCCGGTCTGCATCTCGTTCTGGCGCGGCCTGACGCTGGGCGATCACGTGCCGTACCCGATCGCCGCGGCCGATGCATTCGGCTTCCTGAGCGCCATTTCCGTTGTGTTGATGTATCGGCACCGGCACCGGATCATGGCGTGGAGCCCGCGCCGGCAGGGCGCGTTCGCCGCGGCCGTCTGGGGCGTTCACATCCTCATGTTCGTCCTGGTGGTGACGGCGATGGCAATCTTTTACTGACCGGTCACGTGCGGCGGCGGCGAACGACGCTGCTCGCGCCGAGCCAGTCGCGCACATCGTCGCCGATGAGAGACTCATCCGCGCCGGCAAGCCGCACCTGGTCGGCGATCTCCTGGACGGACAGTTCGCCCAGCGCGTGGCGCGAGGTCGTCTCGCAGCGGCGGACGAGCGCGCCGACGATCTGGTGCGCTGTGCGGAAGGGGACGCCGCGGGTGACGAGGTACTCAGCCAGGCAGGTGGCGTCGAGATAGCCGCGGTGGAGGCTCGCGGCGATGTGGGCAGCGTTGAAGCGAACGGTAGAGACGATGCCGCGGGCCATTTCGACACAGTCGGCGACGGTGTCGTAGGCGCTGAAGAGGTGGCGCTTGTCTTCCTGCAGGTCGCGGTTGTATCCGATCGTGATCCCCTTACAGATCGTCAGCAGCGCGACCAGGTGCCCGTACACGCCCCCCGCGCGGCCACGGATCAGTTCGAGCATGTCCGGGTTGCGCTTCTGCGGCATCATGGAGGAGCCGGTGGTGTAGGCGTCGTCGATCGCGATGAAGCCGAACTCGGTGGAGGAGTAGATGATCCACTGCTCCGCCCATCGCGACAGGTGCATGGCGATGCGCGACAGCGCGTAGAGCAGGTCGAGCGCCTCATCGCGCGAGGCGGTCGCCTCGATGCTGCTTGCGGTGGGCTGGGTGAAGCCGAGCGCTTCGGTCGTCCGCAACCGGTTGAGCGGCAGGGCGCTGCCGGCGATCGCGCCGGAGCCCAGGGGGTTGGCCGCCGCGCCGAGGGGGTCCGCGGCGATGTGGTTGAGCAGGGCGCGGTCCTTGAGGATCATCGCCCGCCAGGCATTCAGTTCATCCGAGGCGCGGATCGGCTGGGCACGCTGCAGGTGGGTGTAGGAGGGGATGATCGCCTCGCCTTCGCGCGTCGCCGCCTCCTCAAACGCCGCGGCGAGCCCATCCAAGGCTGTGCCGAGCGTGCCGCACGCCTCGCGGATCCACAGGCGCAGGTCGAGGGCGACCTGGTCGTTGCGCGAGCGGCCGGTGTGCAGCTTGCGGCCAGGCTCGCCGACCTTTTCAATCAGCGCGGCCTCAATGCACATGTGGACGTCTTCGAGCTCGACCTTCCAGCCGGGCCAGTGCTCGACCCCGCCCCGCTCATCGCGCGCGGCCTCGATCTCCGCCTTGATTTCGGTGAGCCCGCGCTCGATCGCGCTCAGGTCTTCGGCCGTGATCAGCCCGACCTCGCGCAGCATGCGCGCGTGGGCGAGCGACCCGCGGATGTCGACGTCGTACAGGCGCGTGTCGTACGAGAGCGACTCGACGAACCGCGCGGCGAGGGCGTCGGCTTCAGAGCCGGAAGACTTGGCGTGTTCCCAGGGTTTGCTGGACATCAAGGGGCTTTCTTCGATTCGCAGAGTCTCAAGGTTCAGATCACTCGGCGAGAACCTCGCCAGCCCCGCCCGCCTCCCCCGCCCCCTCGGCCGCGAACAACGCATCCGCCGATTCAAACATCCCCTCCTTCACCCGCGCAATC
>CAYWRO010000141.1:0-4438 GCA_964460345.1 uncultured Phycisphaeraceae bacterium
GGTGGGGGGGCTTGATTCGCAATGAACTTCCGCCGCGCGATCGCTACCGTGCTTGAAGACTGCATGTTCAAAGCTGAAAGGGGCTTGCAGATGATGAAGCAGATGTCGGAAGAGATGCGGCAGTGCATCGAGGATTGCGCCCGCTGCGCCGCCGTATGCACGCACACAGCGCACCATTGCCTGCACCTGGGCGGAGAGCACGCCGCGCCGGAGCACCAGGGGCTCTTGCAGGACTGCGCGCAGATCTGCGGGGTCTCCGTCGCGTTCATGGCGCGGATGTCGCCGCACGCGCCGCACCTGTGCCGCGAGTGCGCGGAGATCTGCATGGCGTGCGCGGAGGACTGCGAGCGCCTGGCCTCGGGGGACGACGTCATGATGCGCTGCGCCGAGACGTGCCGGACGTGCGCGGCCTCGTGCGAGCGGATGGCCGCGGCGGGCGTGAGGGGATGAAGAGGGTGAAGAGGTGAAGAGGTGAAGAGGTGAACAGGTGAAGAGGTGAACAGGTGAACAGGTGAACAGGTGAACAGGTGAGCAGGTGAAGAGGTGAAGAGGTGAGCGGGTGCGGCACGGTTGTGTGAGCCGCGACCGCCCGCCGCCTTGATGCAGCGGCTGGGATCAGCCTCGCCGTCCCCTCCTGCCGTGGGCAACGGCGCCCGGCGGCCGGGAAGCCGGGCTGAACAAAGGACGGAGCGAGGAACACGCCCGGCGGGCGCCATGCGTTCGTCCCCCGGGACGGCAAGGCGGCGTGAGCGGCGGTGGGCGGGCGTTGTTCGGGAAAAAACAGCGACAGTTCGGGGCCAAACAGCGGCTGTTCGGGGCAAAACAGCGGCTGTTTGGAGGCAAACAGTGACTGTTCGGGGCCAAACAGCGACTGTTTGGAGGCAAACAGCGACAGTTCGGGGCCGAACAGCCACTGTTATGGGCAGAACAGCGGCAGTTATGGGCAAAACAGCCATTGTTTTGGGCCGAACAGTGGTGTCCGGGGCGCCTCAATCACCGCTCTGCCCCCTCAAGCGGTCTTTTCGGGCGTGGCTTCCGAGTTGATCGGAGAAGTTCAGAGTCGACGAAATGGCCGGCCGATTACAAATCCCTCGTCGTCAAATGCCGATAGAACAACGGCGGCGCAATGCCGCACGAGGAGCGTTGCGAGTCCGTCGACGCTTCCACGAGCGAGATGGGATCTCACGGCGGAGCGTGCGCTGCTCTCGACGACCGCCGCGATCAACTGGAAGTGATACGCCCGGCACACCTGCTCCACGATTGCACAGACCGCACGCTCGCGTGTCGTTGATCCATGCCTGCAATCCGGTTGACAGGACGCCTCGCTCCCGAAGCGCGCCACGGATGAACTCGTGATCAGGAAACGTTTGTTCCGGACAACGCAACGACTCAGTCCTCTTCGCCGTGCCCCTTGAAGGCCGCGACGACCTCCTGCTGGACGTGCGGCGGGGCCTGTTCATCGTGGGAGTAGTCCATGTTGAAGGAGCCCTGGCCGCCGGTCATGCTCTTGAGTTCGTTCGAGTAGTTCTGCACTTCGCCCAGCGGGGCCGTCGCGCGGATCAGGACCATGCCGTCGCCCCCCCCTCCCCCCAGCATCTCCGTGTCCTGCACGCGGCCGCGCTTGCCGGACAGATCGCCCGCGATGTCGCCCATGTGGCTCGCCGGGACGATGATCTCCAGGTCGACGAAGGGCTCGAGCAGGACGGGCCTGGCCTTGCTCACGGCGTCGATGAAGGCGCGCTTGCCCGCGGTGACGAAGGCGACTTCCTTGGAGTCGACCGGGTGGTACTTGCCGTCGTACACCTCGACGCGGATGCCCTGCATCGGGTACCCGGCGATGGCGCCCTCGGCCAGGACCTGCCGCACGCCCTTCTCGATCGCGGGCATGAACTGCCGCGGGATGGAGCCGCCGACCGTAGCGTTCTCAAACTCGAACCCCTCGGGGTGATCCTGCGGCAGAGGGATGACGCGCAGGTAGACCTCGCCGAACTGCCCCGCGCCGCCGGTCTGCTTCTTGTGGCGGTGGTGCCCCTCGGCCTTCGTCGTGATCGTCTCCTTGTAGGCGACCTTGGGCGGAGAGACGTTGAGCTCGATGCCGGACTGCTGCTTGAGGCGCTCGAGCATGAAGCGCAGGTGCATCTCGCCCAGGCCGCGGAGAACGGTCTGCTTGGTGGCGGCGATGCGCTCCATGCGGAAGCACGGGTCTTCCTCGGCGAGCTTGGCGACCGCGCCGCCGAACTTGCTCTCATCGGCGTGGTTCTTCAGTTCGATCGCCAGGCCGTACATCGGCTGCGGGAGCGGCAGCGGCTTGAGGCGGATGTGGGCGTCGGGGTCGGAGTGAAGCGTGCCGTTGAGGTGGATCTCTTCGACCTTCGCCACCGCGACGATCTCGCCGGGGCCGGCCTGCGAAACTTCGACGTGGTCCTTGCCCTGCAGCCGGAACATGTGGCCGATGCGCAAAGGTTTCTTGTGATCATCGATGTAGACGTCTTCCTTGACACGAATGGTGCCCTGGTGGACGCGGAAGACGCCGAGCTTGCCGACGAAGGGGTCGATCGAGAGCTTGAAGACGTGGGCGACGAGCGGTTTGGCCGGGTCCGGCTCCGGGTAATACTCGGTCTCAGCACCGTCTTCGCCCTCGCGCTTGAGGAACATGCGCGGGTTCCCCTCGGTGGGGTTGGGGCACTGGTGGATGAAGGTCTCGACGAGGTCGGCGACGCCCGCGCCGGTCTTGGCGCTGGTAAAGCAGATCGGCACGAGGTGGCCCTCGCGGAGCGCCTTCTCGAACGCCGCGTGCACATCGTCCTTCTCCAGCCCCGCCGCGCCCTGCTCAAGGTAGACCATCATCAAACCTTCATCCGTCTCGACGACCTGCTCGATGATCTGCTTGTGCGCTTCCTCGACGGAAGAGAAATCCGCATCACCGTCGGTCGCGGTGAAGACGTTGATCACGTCCTTGCCGCCGTCGGTCGGCAGATTGATCGGCAGGCAGACGTTGCCGAACGCGGTGCGGATCTTGTCGGTGACGTCCGCCAGGTTGACGTGGGAGTCGTCGATCTTGTTGACGATGATCATCCGCGGCAGCTTTCGCTCCGCGGCGATCGCCATGAGCCGGCGCGTCACGGGCTCCACCCCCTTGGCCGCATCGATGACGATCGCGAGGATGTCGCCGGCGGGCAGGGCGACGATCGTGTGGCCGAGGTAGTCGGGCAGGCCCGCCGTGTCCAGGATGTTGATCAGCTTGCCCCCCCCTCCCGCATCCACGGTCAGGTGCATGACCGAGGTCGCCAGCGAGTGCTTGTGGTGCCGTTCGAGATCCGTGAAATCGCTGACCGTGTTCCCCTCCTCCACCGAACCCATCCGCGTGGTCGCCTTCGTATCGAATAACAGTCTCTCCACCAGCGTCGTCTTTCCGGCCCCGGCCTGGCCGGCCAGGACAATGTTGCGGATGTCGGCGGGGGCGAAGGACGGACTGCCCATGGGGAGGTCTCCTTGCGAATGGGTTGGAGATGGAGTGTACCACACGGCCGCCCCCCCTGCAGCAGCCTTGCTCCCGCCCCGCCGCACCCTGTCGGCCGCCGTTTACCGCGGCGGCGACCCGCACTCGGGGCACACGGCGCCGCTCAGCCCGCGCAGGTCGTACCCGCAGGCGATGCACCTGCCGCGGCGGCGGCGGTAGCGCCGCCGCGCCGCCCCGGCGGCGTACATGACCAGCAGGGCAAAGACCCACGGCGCGGCGAACAGGAGCGTGTTGACCACGAAGCCCGGCCACACGGGGAGCAGCGGCTGCGGGCCGAACGGCGTCTGCACCTGGCCGACCGTGCGCGCATCGATCGGCTGCATGCCGCCGTTGTCGTACCGCTTGAACTCGTATGTCACGCTCCTGAGCGCCGGCAGCGGCCAGCCGCGGCACATCGTGCTGACCGAGACCGCCCGGTCCATCTCCGGCAGCTTGGCCGGGTAGACGGTCCAGCGCGGCATCGCCTCCGCCAGCGGCAGATCGGCGGGGCGCGTGGTCGGCAGATGCTCGCGCGTCTCCCGCATCCCGGGCAGGCTCGCCTGGCCGACGTAATACGCGCTCGGCTCGTCGAACTCCTCGGCGTGGATCACGGTGACGGCCGCGACATCGTCGGGAGCGCCTCCGGCGAGATAGAACCGAACGCACTGGCCGCGGGCGGAGACGATGGAGAGCGCTGCAGGTGTGATCGGACGGCGGCCGGGCGGGCGGGCGGCGAGGATGACAGTCGCCATGACACCGAGCAACAGGCAGAGGCCGACCCGGACGGCATGCTTGCGCCAGCGCTGGCGCGGGCGCGCGGAAGAGCGGGCTGCAGCGGGTGCGGTCACGCTGCGGAGTCTACCGGCGGCCGGAGAGAAGGGTGCTGGTCGCCGGGGTGTGGGGGATCGAGGAATCGGACGAAACGATTACCGCCGCTGA
>CAYWRO010000142.1:0-4270 GCA_964460345.1 uncultured Phycisphaeraceae bacterium
GGCAATTCCTGCCCCGGAGCCGGAGCAGCCGAGCCCTTCTCCCTCCCCATCGCCCTCTCCCGCTTCCCCGGCCCTGCGCCTCCCGACCCCCCTGCCCGACGGCGAAATCCAGGCCCGCCTGCTCCGCGCCGCCCGCCGCGGCGACCTGCCGGGGTACGAGGCCGCGGCGGGGGCTCCCGAGGGCGTCCTCTTCACCATCACCGACTTCGGCGTCCCCTTCGAATCGCGCCTGATCGCCCGGCGCGAGGGCGAGGCGATCGCCTTCGAACTCACGCTCAAGCCGCTCTTCCCGGCGATCTTCATCGTCACGCTGGTGCTGACCGTCTGGCCGGGCGTCTGGTTTACCGAGTCGATGCTCGAGACGTACCTGCCCGGCACATGGATCACGCGCTACGTCTGGTGGTGGTACCTGGCCACGACCGTGCCGTTCCTGCCGTGGGCGATGTGGGCGGCGGTGAAGCGCTCGCGCGCGACCGCGCGCGAGGACGCCGCCAAGCTGGTCGAGCGCATTGAAAAAGCCCTCGCCGATCAGGGCGAGGGCTGAAGCGACCTCGGTTAACCAGGGACACCAACCGCAAAGCCGATCTTGGTGCCACGTTCAAGGCACCGCCGCCACCCAGATACAAGCGACCGCCGTACGTGCACCGATTAACGTCGTCGCAGCACATGATGGAGCGCCAGGACGGTGCAGACCAAGGCGACGCCCTCGTGACAGATCGGAAATTCGCTGCGAAATGAGACGTCGTTGTATGCACTTACGCGACCGCTGAGTACAGCGAGACCATACGCAACGAATACACCGTGTACCGGCAGAGACAGGCCCACCAAGACTACCCACCCGATTGGCAAACGCCGGCCTTTCGACTCACCTCTCCTCTTCACACCTTGCGCAACCGCGTAGAAGAATGCCCACAACACCACCCAGCTCAAGAGAACAGCCGAGGATACGGTGTGTATCCAAGTTGGGAGGCTGTTCGCAAACTCGATCATCTAAGGGCTCGCTTTGGTGATCTCGTTGCCGTCGGTCGGCCACGCACGAACGGATCAGTCCTCTTTTCGTCGAATCGCACGGAATCCGAAGATGATCATTGAACAGCCCATGATGACGGCGCCCACCCACAACTTACGGTACTGCAAGCCAGGTTTACCGAAGCCGACGAACAGCACCGATGCGCCGAGCATCACGGCGAGGATGCCTGCCACCATCAGCGAGAGGGCTGCCGCAAAGCGTACCGGCGTGCTCCGAATATGCCGAGCAAGCAACGCGGCGACAGCGAGCCCTGCCAACACGAGGCCGAAGACGGTCTCTTCCAGGGCACCCCAAGTCTGGACCAGGTCATAGACTCGCTGCATCTGATCCAATGGTCAGGTTTGCTCGCACTCGTACGCCGCCGCTGCAGCTTAAGTCCTGAGCCTCCTCACTCATTCCACGTCCTTGCCCTCGATCACATCGACCAGCTTCGGCGCTTCGCCAGGCTGCATCTGACCCGACTTGAGCCGGCGGATGTAGTCGTGGTACGCACGCATCGCCATCGGGCCGAAGATCAGCATGATCGGGATGTTCGCCCACAGCATGAAGCCGGTGCCGAGCGTCGAGATCGTGTCAAGCTCCGCCTCCGTCCGGATGAAGCCGGAGCAGGCGAGCAGGATGAGGAAGCAGTACACGAGCCGGTACGGCAGCACGGACTTCGCGCCCAGCAGGTACACGATTCCCTGCTCGCCGTAGTACGACCACGAAATCATCGTCGAGAAGGCGAACAGCAGCACCGCGCCCGGCACAAGCCACTTGCCGAGCCCCGGCAGCGCGCGGTCGTACGCCTTGGCCGTCAGCGTTGCGCCCTTGAACTCGAAGTACACGCCCTCGCGCACAATCTCCGGCGCGGCTTCACCCTCCGCCAGCGATACCTTGACCGGGTCGAAGTTCACCGTCCAGCCGGCCTCGGTGCTGCCGTGCAGGCGCCCCGTCACCTTGTGGTGCGTGCCGCGGGTCTCCGCGTTGGCGCCGCCTTTGAGCACGGTGAAGACGACCATGTCCTCCTGCATCTGCCCTTCGCTCTCGTTGGCATCCGCGATGGTCACGGTCGCCGGCGCAATCTGCCACTGGTCGGGGCTCGTCTCCGTGACCGCCGGCACGCCATTCACAAACGCCAGCGCCGGGTCGCGGCTCCACATCCCGCTCAGCAGGATCACCAGCGCCGTAATGGTGCACACCATCAGCGTGTCGATGAAGGGCTCCAGGCCCGCCACGAGTCCTTCGCGCACCGGCTCATCGGTCTTCGCCGCCGAGTGGGCGATCGGCGCGGAGCCCTGCCCCGCCTCGTTGGAGAAGAGCGCCCGCTGCATGCCCTTCAGGAAGCCGTACCCCGCCGCGCCGCCGAGGAACGCGCCCGCGGCCTCGCTCGGCGCGAAGGCCTCGCGGAAGATCAGCGCGAACATCTCGGGAATCTCCCCAAGGTTCGTCACGACGACGTACAGCCCCGCGAGGATGTACAGCCCGCACATCAGCGGCACGATGCGTCCGGCGACGTCGCCGATGCGCTTGATGCCGCCGATGATCACCACCCCGACGCCGAGCGCCAGCACGATCCCCGTCGCGATGTGCGGGATCTTGAAGTACGTGAAGCCGATGTCCGCCACGTTCCATGCCTGGAACATGTTTCCGCCCGTCACCGTCGAGGTCAGCAGCGTGATGCAGAAGATCCCGCCGACGATCACGCCCAGCGGCGCCAGCGCCGGGCTGAGCTTCGCGAAACCCTTCTTGCACACCCACATCGCCCCGCCGCGCGGGTTGTCCGGATCCGTCGTGTCGCGGAAGAGCATCGCCTGCGTGACTTCCGTCATCTTCAGCGCCATGCCGACGAAGCCCGTCACCCACATCCAGAAGACCGCGCCGGGGCCGCCGAGCGAAATCGCGATCGCCACGCCCGCGATGTTGCCGAGCCCCACCGTCGCCGACAGCGCGGTCGAGAGCGCCTGGAAGTGGTTGATCGCCCCGGGGTCGTTCTTGTCGTCGTACCTGCCCCGCACCACCGCCGTGCCGTGCGTCACGGCCCGGTACTGCCCGATCCCGCTCCAGATCGTAAAGAGCACCCCCACCGCCAACAGGAGATACAGCACGTAATCGTGCCAGATCACACCGTTGATCGTGTTCATCACGTCAAGAACTGCTTTCATCGTCACTCCTGTCGGTCGGCAAACCCGCCGCGAAAGAACCCAGATACCTTCAAGCGCCGCCCAGGCGAGATCCGCCAGACAGACGCCGCCGAACCGCGGCGGGGGAGATTCGGATCAGATCGGCAGATGATCCCCCATTTCGCCCACCTTTGCAACACCATACCCTCACGCGATGTGGCGACACGATGACCTCCTGGACGCCCTGGCCCGCGGCATCACCGATGCCGAGGCCGCCCTGGCGCGCGAGCAGGCCCCCTACGGCCTGGACGCCCTCGACGAGGTCGAGCTGCACCCCGTGCTCGCAGCCGCCCTGGCGGGGTGTGAGGCGGAGCCCGGCGTCGGCGTTATCCGCGAACAACCATATCCGCACGAGTGGGTCGGTAAACCCAGCAGCGGCAAGCGGTTGCGCCGCAAGCGCCGGAAGGGGGCCGGCGCGGAGGCCGCGCCGGCCCTCGAGGACGAGGAGAGCGATTCGCCCCTGCTGCCCGAGCACCGCGACCGCCAGCGCTGCGATCTCGTCCTGACCCCCGAGCCGGGGCAGACGCTTGCCGATCCGCTCCTCACGGCCCGGCGGGCGGAGGCGATCCGGCGCGAGGGGGCCGGTTCTCTCTTCGCCACCGATGCGGAAGCCGCCGCCGCGGCCGCCGCGGCGTGCGAGCCGCCGGCGGGGGCCGTTCATCCGGAGGACGCCTTCTGGCTGGAGGTCAAGACGCTCGGCCAGTTCACCTACTGCGACGGCGTGCCGGGACCGAACACCAAGTATGGCACGGAGCTCACCCGCGCGATCCGCACCGACGCCGCCAAGCTCGCCGAGGACGGCATGATCTTCCACGCCGCGGTGCTGATCGTGCTTTTCGCCGCGACGCCGGAGATCGCGCGGCACGACATCGCTGCGGCGATCCACCGCTGCCTCGACCGCGACATCCGCATCGCCTCTCCCCTCTTCCGCACCGTGCCGATCGCCGAACGCATCGGCAACGCGATCTGCGAGCTGGCGCTGATCCCGGTGCGCACGATTTAACAGAGACGCGCCCGTCAGGAAGCGTTCTTCTGAGCCGCGACCGTAAGGGAGCGGTGGAGACAATGCGTCATCAAC
>CAYWRO010000143.1:0-4250 GCA_964460345.1 uncultured Phycisphaeraceae bacterium
CCCCGCCAATCCGGCCGCCGCGGCACACCGCGCGCAACGATGGACGGCAATCTCGGCCCGCCTGTCAGCAACACTTCCGGTCGTGAGGCCGGTCTCCGCCGGTGCCGCCGCGGCGGCACCGGCGGCAAGGACCAGTGCCGCGGCGCCGGCCAGCGAGCGCACCGACGAGATGAACTTCTTCTGCATGGTGGGGAGTTTATCGGCTGACGAAGCGCATTTACCGCGATACCATAATGGATGCCCGTCCGACCGACCTCGCCCGGTTCGTCCGCCTCGCCCGGAAATCTCCCCCACAGCACCGGCCGCACCTTCACCGCCGACCACGAGCCCGGCGTGGGTGACCTGCTGTCGCGTGCCGCCCACGAAACGACCGAGACGGAGTTCTTCTCCCCCATTCCGCCCGGCTACACGAAGGGGCGACACAAATACGTCGCGGTCTTCGGCACCGTCATGAGCGGTCTGGGCAAGGGGATCTTCGCCTCCAGCGTCGCCAAGCTCCTGAAGGACAAGGGCCTTGTCGTTGCGCCGATGAAGCTGGAGGGATACCTCAATGTCGACGCCGGGACGCTGAACCCGTACCGCCACGGTGAGGTCTTCGTGCTCGAGGACGGCACCGAGTGCGACATGGACCTGGGCACGTACGAGCGCATGCTCGACCAGAACCTGACGCGGCGCAACTTCACGACCAGCGGACAGATCTATTCCAAGATTCTCGAGCGTGAACGCCTCGGCGAGTACCTCGGCCGCGATGTGCAGATGATCCCGCACGTCACCGGCGAGGTGAAGCGGCGGCTGCGCGAACTGGCCATGCACGGTGATGGGACCAACCCGGCCGACGTGGTCTTCGTCGAGGTGGGCGGCACCGTCGGCGACCACGAGAACGCCTTCTTCATCGAAGCGCTCCGCGAACTTGCCTTTGAGGAAGGCCCCGAGTCGATGTGCTTCGTGGCCCTGACGTACGTCATCCGGCCCGAGTCACTCGGGGAGCAGAAGAGCAAGGCCGCGCAGCTCGGCATCAAGCGACTGATGGAGGCGGGGGTGCAGCCGCACATCGTGGCCTGCCGCGCGACGGGGCCCGTGGGCGAGACGGTCATGGAGAAGATCGCGATGTTCTCCAACGTGCCGATGCGGCGCGTCTTCTCCATGCACGACCGCAAGAGCATCTACACCATCCCCGACGACATGCGTGCCGAGGGGCTTGATCGCGAGATCCTCTCGGTGCTCGAACTGCACCACAAGGTCGACACGCGCAACGAAGACATTGCCCGCAAGACCTGGTCCGGCTTCGTGGACCGTCTGACGCGCCCCAAGAAGCGCAGCATCTCCGTGGGCATCACCGGCAAGTACGCGGCGCTGCGGGATGCCTACGCCAGCATCGACAAGGCGCTCGAGCATTGCGGCGCGCACCTGGACTGCGAGGTCACCTCGCGCTGGATCGAAGCAACCAACATCGATGAGAAGAACGTCGGCCGGCACCTGGCCGACGTCGACGCGGTCATCGTCCCCGGGGGGTTCGGGTCACGCGGCGTGGAGGGCAAGATCCTCTGCGCCCGGCACTGCCGCACGAGCGGGCTGCCGTACCTGGGCATCTGTCTCGGCTTCCAGGTCGTCGTCATCGACTATGCGCGAGACGTCCTGGGGATTGAGAACGCCGACAGCACGGAGTTCATCCGCCGCGACGCCTCCGGGCGCGAGATCCCGATGACGGCCGTAATCAGTGAACTGCCGGAACAGAAGAAGATCGAAGGGCTCGGCGGCTCCATGCGCCTGGGCGCCCAGGATGTGGCGATCTCGCCAGACTCGCTGGCGGCGTTTCTCTTCGGGGTTGATGGAGGCCGGCCCGGCGGCTCGACTGCCGGCGCGACGTCTATCCGCGCCCGCTTTCGCCACCGCTACGAAGTGGAACCGGCATTCATCGAGCGGCTGGAAGGGGCAGGGCTGATTTTCTCCGGCAGGCATCCGACGCAACCGATCATGCAGGTGCTCGAACTGCCCGCAACGGGATCCGGCGGAGTGGGCGGCGGCGGGGAGGGGGGCCATCCCTACTTCATCGCGGCACAGTTCCACCCGGAGCTGACCAGCCGCCCACTGCGGCCGCAGCCCATGTTCATGGGCCTCGTCGCCGCCGCGATCCGGCGACAGTTGGCTGACCGCGGCGAGCAGCCGGAACGCAGCGACCCGATCACCAAGTGGCTGTTTACGCCGAAGCCGACGCCGGTCACGCACTGAGGCGCAGAGTGCAGCGCCGTGCCTGCATGGCGAACGCGGCCCAGCGCAGGCAAGCCTCACACGACGCCAGGGGTTACTCCGGCTCTACATCGCTCAATTCTTCGGGAGCCGTTGGTTCTGCCGACTTCGCCGCGGCATACGCCGCCTGCAGCTTCTTCATCTCCCTGATCGCCCGCTCCGTGCGCGGCAGCGGCATCTCGCTGGAGCTGTCGATCACCACCTTCCCCTCGCGGTCGATGACGAACAGATACGGCAGGCCCGACGAAGCCGGCGTGTTGCGAAGCACGACCATCGACGAGTGCTGGCCGAACGGGACGCCGAACCCCTTGAGACCCTTGTCGGCGATGTGCTGAACCATCTCCTCCTCGGACTTGTCTCTTGAAACCAGCACCAGCTCGATGGAGTCGTCTCCCGCGGCGCGCGACTCGTTGTACCACTCCATGATGACCGGCGTCGTCTGCGCGCAGTAGCCGCACCAGCCCGCGGCGTAATAGATCGCCAGGTACGGCGGGGCGTCCTCATCCGAGAGCAGATCCACCGGCTCGCCCGTGTCGAGGCGCACGATGCTGCCGGACAGCTCCTGCAGCAGGCGGGCCGGGCGCGGGTTTGCCACGGCGTCGATCACCTGGTCGTAAAAGTCGGTGTTGCGGGGGTTCAGGGGAAACCACTGGTTCTTCGCCACGTCGATGATTCTGACGCTCTTACCGTCGAACTCCGTCACCGGCCACTGCTCGCCGGGCTTGAAGACCGTGCCGTCGCTGAAGCTCTCTTCACGGCGGATCGTCACCTTGAGCGGCCACAGGTCGGAACGCTTCTTGAAGTCGGTCGGTTTGAAGGCCTGCTGCTCAGGCGTCCAGGCGTCGAACCGGGCCGCGGCGTCCGCCAGCAGCGTGGTCATGTCCGGCGTGACGCTCAGCGTCGCGTTCGCCCCCGGCTGCCAGAGGTACAGAGAGCCGCGCTCAAGGCGCTGGATCTCGAACTCATCGCCCTCATTGAACTCCAGCCCGTTGCCGAAGGAGACCGGCACGGTCAGCTTGACCTTCTCAGGAAGCCAGTGCGGGTTGCGCTCCAGCCCGCGCAGATCCGGAGCCGCGGCGGCGACCGCGAGCGTGTGAAACCAGGTAAGCGCGACGGTGACGAAGAGGCATCGAAGGAGGGTTGCTGAGTTTGTCATGGTTTCAGCGTACCCGCAAGCCGCTGTTCAGGCAATGGCTGTTTGGGCCGGCGGCGCCCGTTCCTGTACAATCCGCCAATGCTCCGGCACACGCGCCGAGTTCGCGACCACCGCGACCGTCTGATCGAATCCCCCGACAGGCTCGGGCGTGGTCTCCTTGTGCTCGCACCGGCAACCGCCCTGGCCGCCGTTCCCGCCGCGGCCGTCCTGATGCCGACGGCCTCCGTGCTGATCTGGTTGCTGGTGGCCGGAGGCCTGGCCGGCGGCGTGCTGGTCGCCGGCCTCATCTCGTTTGTCAGCAAACCCGCAGAGTTGGCCGACACGCGAGTCCTCACGCGACAGCACCGCTGCGGGTGCTGTCGATACCAGCTTCGTGATCTGCCGGTCGATCCGGACGGCTGCACCATCTGCCCGGAGTGTGGCGGGGCGTGGAAGCTGCGGCTCGCAAGTTCGGGGGACCAGGCATGACCACGTCCCGGCGCGCCCGGCTGCTGCGCGCCGCCAGGCGAGGCTGGCGAGCGACCGCCGAGGACCTGCGCGATCAGGACGATCAGACGGTGCGCGATGCGAGCGGCGTGCAGCGGCGCCTGTACCTGCCGCCCGTCGAAGAGCGGGATCGCTCGGACTTTTCCAATTGCGAGCTCGCGGGAGTCGTGACGACGCTGCGCGGCATGAGCGATGCGGAACTGCGTCGCCTGCGCCGCCGCATCATCGTGGAAGGAGCGCTCCTGGCGGGGCTCTTCTGCCTTGCCCCGGCCCTGTCGTTCGGCGGACGAAGCTGGCTGAGCCTGCTGTATCTGGCCAACGCCGGCTTCATCCTCTACGGCACCGTCTGGCGCTGGCGCAT
>CAYWRO010000144.1:0-4105 GCA_964460345.1 uncultured Phycisphaeraceae bacterium
ATCGCGGTCTTCGACCTCGGTGTCGGTACGTTCGACGTGTCGATCCTCGACGTCGGTGAGGGTGTCTTCGAGGTGCTGAGCACGAACGGCGACACGCACCTTGGCGGCGATGACTGGGATCAGCGGCTGATCGACTACGTAGCCGAGGAGTTCCGCAAGCAGGAGGGGATCGACATCCGGAAGGATGCGATGGCCCTGCAGCGGCTCAAGGAGGCGTGCGAGAAGGCCAAGTGCGAACTGTCGACGATGCAGGAGACGTCGATCAACCTGCCGTTCATCACGGCGGACCAGACCGGCCCGAAGCACCTGCAGGTGGCGATCACGCGCAGCAAGTTTGAGGCGATCTGCGACGATCTGTTCAAGCGTCTGCGCGAGCCGTGCCAGAAGGCGCTGAGCGATGCGAAGATCGATGCGAGCAAGATCGACGAGGTCGTGCTCGTGGGCGGTTCCACCCGCATTCCGAAGGTGCAGCAGATCGCCAAGGAGATCTTCGGCAAGGAGCCGAACAAGAGCGTGAACCCCGACGAGGTGGTGGCGATCGGCGCGGCGATCCAGGGCGGCGTCCTGCAGGGCGACGTCAAGGACGTGCTGCTGCTGGACGTGACGCCGCTGTCGCTGGGCGTTGAGACGCTGGGCGGCGTGATGACGCGCCTGATCGAGCGGAACACGACGATTCCGACCAGCCGGAAGGAGACGTTCTCGACGGCGGCGGACAATCAGTCGAGCGTGACGATCAACGTGTTGCAGGGCGAGCGTGAGTTTGCGCGGGACAACCGGGTGCTCGGGCGTTTCGACCTGACGGGCATTCCGCCCGCGCCTCGCGGCGTGCCGCAGATCGAGGTGGAGTTCGCGCTGGATGCCAACGGCATTTTGCAGGTGACGGCGACGGAGAAGTCGACCGGCAAGAAGGCGGACATCAAGATCACCAACTCGGGCGGCTTGAGCAAGGAAGAGATCGAGCGCATGCAGCGTGACGCGGAGGCGCACGCCGCGGAAGACAAGAAGCGGCGCGAGATCGTGGACCTGAAGAACCGGGCCGAGGCGGTGGTGCACTCGACGCGGCAGTCGCTCGAGGAGTACGGCGAGAAGGTGCCGGCGGACGTCCGCTCGCGGGTGGAGTCGGCGCTGTCCAACGTGGAGGACAAGCTCAAGGGCGAGGAGAAGGAAGCCATTGAGAACTCCATGAAGGAACTGGAGACCGCCGCGATGGAACTCGGCAAGGCCGTGTACGAGGCCACGGGAGCCGCACCCGGGGCCGCGGCGGCCGGCGGCGAGCAGCCCTCCGGCTCCGGCGAGGCGGGCAAGAAGCCCGGCGGCGACGATGTGATCGATGCCGAGTACGAGGTCAAGGACTGATTTCGGGTTCGTCACGACTGCTTGGACGAGAGCCCCGGTGAGAGCCGGGGCTCTTTCTTTGGTCGGGGCGGGGACACGACGATTCTGCTCCCTGGCCGTGTCGTTTGCGAGCAGGCGTTGCGTATTTGACTGGGGGAAACCGGGGGCAAGAATGCTCCTGAAGAGACCCTGCCGGAGAGGTGCCAGAGCGGTTGAATGGGCCGGTCTCGAAAACCGGTGTGGCGCTTGCGTCACCGTGGGTTCGAATCCCACCCTCTCCGCTTGTTTTTTCGCCCTCCGAATCGCCGGAGGGCGTGTTTGGGTGGCTAGGGTGGCGGTCGGGGGCGGGCGAGGGGGCGCGGTGCGGGTGAGTGGCTGATACTGGCCAGTTTGCGCCGCTGCTGGATGCGGACAACGAGTGGCTCCTCCCGTTGAGGATCCCTGCTGGATCTACCCATGCGGTCCACAGAACGCGCCTTCACCCTGATTGAGTTGCTCGTGGTGGTGGCGATCATTGCGGTGCTTGTCTCGATTCTGCTGCCGGCGCTGGCCGGGGCGCGGAGCAGCGCTTCGATGGCGCGCGAGCTCGCCGCGGCGCAGCACCTGATGCAGGCGCACATGCTCTACAGCCAGGAGATGGCCGAAGCGCTGCTGCCGGGGTACGCGACGGCGGCGATGTGCGCGGAGAGCGGGGAGCGGACGCTGACGGTGTACGACGATGCGGGGGAGCGGCTGTATGGCGTGCCGGCGCGGCGGTATCCGTGGCGGATTGCTCCGTATCTGGATTACAACTTCGCGGGGCTGTACAAGGATGAACGGCTGCTGCGCGAGTACCGGGCCCGGCCGGACTTCCATTATGTGGTCTCGCTGTCGCCTTCGCTGGGGATCAACGGCACGTTCATCGGCGGGGACGCCGATCGGTTCGGGTTTGACTCGCGCGCGCTGCAGCGGTGGGGCTCGTTTTACCTGACGCGCGCCGACCAGGCGCGGCGGCCCGATGCGCTGATCGTCTTCGCCTCGGCGCGGGGCGTGGACCCGGGCGTGAGCGGGCCGGGTGGCGGCGCGGGCGGCGGGGGGGTGGTGTCCGGCTACTTCCGAATTGATGCGCCGTACCTGCTCGACCGCGTGTGGACGGAGAAGTACGTGAAGGATGAACTGCCGTCGCTCTTCGGGCATGTCGAGCCGCGGTATGGGGGCGGGAAGAACGACAGCGGCGGACGCGCGGTGACGAGCGAACTGGACGGCCACGCGGAACTGCTGGGCGAGACCGAACTGCAGGACATGCGGCGGTGGTCGGACCAGGCGGATCGGGCGGATTGGCGGCTGCCGTGATGAGGATGCAGGCACCGCCGGCGACGTGTGAACTGGGCGATCCACCTCTATGCACGACCTCCGGCCGACCTGTGATCGCTGGACAATGATTAATCGGCAACTCGCAGCGATTGGTCCGCTGCGATGAGTGGTCCTCACCTGAATGCCTTGGGTGCGATACTTGCTACGACGCCCTTAGGAATCGCTCAAGGAATTGATCCGCCTCGACAGCCTTGTATCTCACCAGGTTCCAGAGCTTCCAACGTGCCTCTGTCCTTGGAAAAGTCCAGAGGCCGTCTCCATCCGAATTTGTGAACTCGATGGCCACATCGCGAACAGGATAGAAAGTCTCACCATCCTGAGACGTTGGATACTCATACTCGAAGATCCGGATGAGCTTTCCCTCAACTGTGGTCAAGTATGCTGGTCCGACTTGCCGACCTTGCGACGGCTCCGTCGGAGCTGGCGTTGGCTCCCATCGGAGTTGTCCGGCGTCCGTCTGTTGTACGAGCTTCCAGACTACGCTGTCCCACTTGCCTGATTCGCTCATTGCTCACCTGCCAACTCTCGATCTCTTAATGTGCTGCCGAGCCCTACCAGGAATGCTTCCAAATCCCCGCGCGCGTCGAGCAGTCTCGCCTTCATGATAGGAGGATCGCTCTTCGCCGTGGCTTCGAGAAATCGCTTCGCCAAAGTTTCGGCTTGGGAAGCCTGGCCGGGCAACATGTGCTTCCCGATGGCCGTTAGTTGCGCGGCGATCCGCTTTGCCAGATCTCGCTGAGCCTGGGCATTGTCTCCAGAAATCGCCTTGGCGAGCTGTGTAAGGTGCCGCCGAAGGTCCCCCATAAGTTCGTCAGTTCGAATTTTGGCGACGATGCTCGCCCGCACTCGTCGCACTTCCATGTCGACGTGCCGAGCTAGGAGGAGAATCAGAAAGCTCACGATCAGACTGACAATCGAAGCCACGCCCGCTGTGAGGGAGAAAGCGTCTAGATTTTCGGGTAGCCATCGCATGATCAATCAGGCGCCCACATCACGCCCCGACCGCCGCGCACACCTTCTCTGCCGCGTCGGTTAGGTCGGTCGCGGCCTGCATCGTGGGCAGTTCTGCCTGGGCGCTTTCCAGGAGTTTCCGGCCCGCGGCGACGTTCGTTCCTTCCAGGCGCACGACCAGCGGCACCTTGAAGCCGACCTGCTTGGCGGCGTTGATGATGCCCTGGGCGATGACGTCGCAGCGCATGATGCCACCGAAGATATTCACGAGGACGCCCTTGACGGCTTCGTCTGAGAGGATGATGCGAAATGCTTCGGTGACGGCTTCTTCGCTCGCGCTGCCGCCGACGTCGAGGAAGTTGGCGGGGTCGCCGCCGTGGAGCTTGATGATGTCCATGGTGGACATGGCCAGCCCCGCGCCGTTGACGAGGCAGCCGATGTTGCCGTCAAGCGCGATGTAGGAGAG
>CAYWRO010000145.1:0-3762 GCA_964460345.1 uncultured Phycisphaeraceae bacterium
AGCCGATGTTGCCGTCGAGCGCGACGTAGGAGAGGCCGAACTTGCGGGCGGTGAGTTCCGCGGGGTTTTCCTCGGTCGGATCGAAGAGCTCACCGACCGCCTTCTGGCGAAAGAGCGCGTTGTCGTCGAAGTTGAACTTGGCGTCGATCGCCAGCACGCGGCCGTCCGGATCCGAACTGCTCGGCGGCGTCAGGATTAGCGGGTTGATCTCGGCAAGAGAGCAGTCCTTCTCCTCGTAGAGCTTCGCGAGGCCGAGCATGATCTTCACCGCCTGGTTCACCTGCTTGCCGGTGAAGCCGAGGGAGAAGGCCACGCGGCGGGCGGCGTAGGGGAGCAGCCCGAGCGTCGGGTGGAGCGGCTCGCGGATAATCGCGTCCGGGTTCTCCTCAGCGACCTTCTCGATCTCGACGCCGCCTTCGGCAGAGGCGATCAGCACGTTGCGGCGCGTGGCCCGATCGGTGGTGATGGCCAGGTAGTACTCGTGGGCGATGTCGACGCCTGCGGCGACCAGCAGCTTCTTGACCTCCAGCCCCTCGGGGCCGGTCTGGACGCTGACCATCCGGTTGGTGAGCATGAAGCGGGCGGCCTCGGTGGCCTCCTCCGCCGAGCGGACAAGCTTGACGAAGCCGGCCTTGCCGCGGCCGCCGGCATGGACCTGGGCCTTGACGACGGCGAGCCCGCCATCGCCCAGCCCGGCGTCGGCCACGGCCTGCTTGTAGGCGGGCGCGGCTTCTTCAATGCTGGTGATGACGGTGGCGGGGGGAACGGGGATGCCGGCGGAGGCGAGCAGGTCGCGGGCCTGGTATTCGTGGACTTTCATGGGGGGCTCCGGGGTACAGATGCAGGGTTTGCCGGACGGTAGGCAACGAAAGCGGCGTCAGTGGGTCAAAATCGCGGGCTGGTCTGCGGCGGCGCGCCAGAGCGCATCGAGCTCTCGCCAGAGTTTGCGCAGAAAGGTGACCCAGATGGTGATGTAGGCGATCAGGTGCGCCACGCCAAGGAACAGGCCGACGACTGCATCGGCATTGAAGCGCCAGCCAAGGTAGGGACCCAGGATTGTGATCGCCGTCTGGGCGAGCCAGATCGAGCCGAATACGAGCGGCACGAGCCAGATCAGGCGGCGAGCGGCCCGGATGAGTTCCTGATTACCGATCCGGTTGCAGAGCCCGCGAAGGAAGATCGCCGCGAAGAAGAAGGCGACGATGTAGAGCAGGTACATCGCGCCAAAGAGCAGGTAGATCGCCGTCATCCAGGTGGTGAGCGAGGTTGGATCGACTTGCAGTTGAATCCAGAGGGCCACCGAACTGGCCCTTGCGAGGAAGATCACCCCGGCAGTGAGAACAGCGGCGATTCGAAGGCGGCGGCGCACGCGCTGGAGTTGATCGTCGTGTCGCCAGGGAGCCTCTTCCGAGTCGGTCAGGCGGAACCATCCGAACAGGGCAAGGCACAGAAGCGATAGCGACCAGAGTGAGCCGAGAATGTGCAGCGTGAGTGCCACATCGACGAGTTGCGGTCGCGCAAGGTGGATGAGGCTGGCGATGAGCTGCGTCGCAGCGCTGAGCAGGGCCACGATCAGGAGGGCCAGTGCGCCCGTGCGCAGACGAGCCAGGTGGTTCAGGGGCGCTCCCCGCAGGAAACTACCGCTCATAGAACGGATTGCCGGGGCGCCGCACTCCGGGCAGTTACGCTCGGGATCCAGCCCCGCCAGGTCATACCCGCAGATCAGGCATGGCGTGGGCGAGCATGGATTGGGGACGGCCATTGGCGATCGTACCGCGCGGCACGCGGGTTGCATTGTTTCCCAGCGGGGTCCGAGAATGGCCCCGAAAGTGGGGGGTGGAACTCCTGGGCGTCGTCGGCGTCCAATAAGGTAGAGGGGCTTGATTGTCAGGAGGGGAGATCGGGCCGCGGTGGTACGATGTAGGGAGAGGGGATCTGACGGGCTCGTGGGGATTCGGGACCGCTCACCGGGCGGGGGCGTGAAAGGCTGGGCAGCCAGGATGACGAGTCGCAGGACAAACCGGAAGCTGGGGTTGCGGCTCGCCGCGGCGGTGACGCTGGCGGCGGTCGTGGGGGTTGGCGATTCGGCCTTGGGACAGACCAGGTCGCGTCAACCGCATCCAGACAACAGCCGCCCGCAACAGGGGGTTCGCTCCAAGGCGCCGCGGATCATGCGGCCGCAGAGCGATGGTGGGTTGCCGATTCATCGTCGCAACACGCTGCTGCCGCAGCGGCAGCGCGAGGCGAGGCCGGACCGCGACCGGCCGCGTGATGTGGAGCGGCCGATTCGGCGAGCTCCGGATGGCGGGGTGATCATCACGCGCCCGGATGGCGTCACAATTCGCCGGCCGGCTGAAGGCGGCGTGGCGATTCGTCGGCCAACTCGCGATGGGGGAGTGGTTGATTTCAGATCGGGGGGATTCAGCGGTCGCACGGTGTTCACGGGCCCGGATGGAACGCTGGTGGTCAGCGTCGGGAACGGCTTCCAGGCGCTGCAACCACACTTCGGCATTCCAGGCAGGCGCCACCGGCATCATCATCACCACGACCACGGGGTGTGCCATGTCACGTTTCCGCTGGGGTATTACAACTGGTGGGATGACAACTACACCCCGCCGCTGATCTACGCGGGGTACGCCGATCCGTACGTGACGACGGGCCAGACTTACGCGCAGCAGATGGCTGCGCAGCAGGCGGCCGAAGAGGCGGCGCAGCTTGCGCAGCCCCCGACGCTGACGGAGCTGGAGCAGGCGGACTTGGCGCTGGCGCTCGGCGAGCCGGAAGAAGCGGTGCGGCGTTACCAGCAGTACGCCAGCGACCATGACGAATCGGCCGACGTCGTCCGTTCTCTGGGGTTGGCGCTTTTCGAAGCGGGGCGCATCGATGAGGCGTTCGCGACGATGGCACTGGCCTATGAGCAGGATCCCACATTGGCCTCTCGCCCCGTCGCCGCCTCGGCGCTGGAAGGTGGCGAGGCGAAGATGCTCGACCGCGTCCGGCTGGCCGTGCGGCACGCGCACAAGTTGAAGACCGGCTCAGCGTGGCTGACGGTGGCCGTGCTGATGCAGGCGCAGGAACGCGACCGCGTTGCGCTCACCATGGCCGAACGGGCGCGCGATGCGGGTCTGGCGGAACCGATCTACGACCAGTTCCGGTCGGCGCTGGGCGGATGATGTACCGCGCGTTCTCCTGGGGTTTGATCGGCAATAGGCACTTCGATCAGGACGGTTGCTCAACCGTCCGGTGATCGCGTGCTTCGGACCAATTCGGGTCCGGCTGCCATCCGGGTCAGGGCAGTCGCATCACTATGGTCTGCTCCGAGGCTTCTTGTCTGGGGGCGGCCATGGAGTCAAACCAACTGCCCGTTACGCTTCTCTCCTGGGTGCTGGCGCTGGCGCCGGTCGTGGTTCTGCTGGTTCTGCTGGCCGTGCGCCGCTGGAAGGCGACACAGGCGGGTCCGGTGGGCATGTTTGCGGCCGCGATCATTGCGCTGCTGGTGTTTCAGACGCCGTGGGAGACGCTTGCGGTTGCGGCGGCCAAGGGGGTCTGGGACGCGATTTTCATTCTGTTCGTTGTGTGGCCCGCGCTGCTGCTGTACGTTGTGACGGACCGAGCGGGCGGTTATGACGCGCTGCGGCAAGGGGTGGCGCATTTCAGCCGCAACGAGCTGTTCATCGTGGTCGCCCTCGGCTGGGTGTTCTCCTCGTTCCTGCAGGGGATCGCCGGGTTCGGCACGCCGATTGCGATCGTCGCGCCGCTGCT
>CAYWRO010000146.1:0-3484 GCA_964460345.1 uncultured Phycisphaeraceae bacterium
AAGCGCCTGCGCGCTCCTGAAAAGCGCTGTTGCGCTCCTGCAAAGAGGCCATATTGGACGTTGAACCCCCTCTCACGAACAGCCAGCCGGGGTGAACCCCCTGTGCTGGGGGATTCTGGACCGCCGGCTTCCAGCCAGCACCGAGCGGTCAAATCCGCCGCCGAGAACAAGGGGGAGAGCGGGGAAGCGGCGTTCCACTGAAACCCCGCCTTCCGCTACGATTCGCCATGGCCCAGTCTTCAATGTCCCCAACCTCCTCCCTGACCTCATCCAGCGGCACATGGACCGCCGCGGCCGTCCGGCGGACCTTCATCTCCTTTTTCGAGGGCAAGCCCGGCGGCGCGGCGGGCAGTGGGGCCGGGGGAGGGGGGGGGCACACCTTCTGGCCGTCTTCTCCCGTCGTGCCGCACGACGATCCGACGCTGCTCTTCACCAACGCCGGGATGAACCAGTTCAAGCCGCTCTTTCTGGGGACGGCCGACCCCGCCTCGCCGCTCGGAAAGCTCAAGCGCGCGGTCAACAGCCAGAAGTGCATCCGCGCGGGGGGCAAGCACAACGACCTGGAGGACGTCGGGAAGGACACGTACCACCACACGTTCTTCGAGATGCTCGGGAACTGGTCCTTCGGCGACTATTTCAAAGAAGAATCGATCTCGTGGGGGATGGAACTGCTCACCGAGGTCTTCGGGATCCCGAAGGACCGGCTGTACGCGACGTATTTCGGGGGCGATGAGGCCGCGGGGCTCGAGCCGGATCTCGAGGCGAAGGAGATCTGGCTCCGGCATCTGCCGGCGGACCACGTTCTGCCGGGGAATATGAAGGACAACTTCTGGGAGATGGGCGAGACGGGGCCGTGCGGGCCGTGCTCGGAGATTCATTTCGACCGGATCGGAGGGCGGAATGCGGCCGAGTTGGTCAATGCGGACGACCCCGACGTGCTGGAGGTGTGGAACCACGTCTTCATCCAGTTCAACCGGGAAGAAGGCGGTAAGCTGGTGCCGCTGCCGGCCCGACACGTGGACACGGGCATGGGCTTCGAGCGGTTAGTGTCGGTTCTGCAGAACAAGAGAAGCAACTACGACACGGACGTCTTCGCGCCGATCTTCGCAGCGATCGAAAGGACGACGGGAGCGCGGCCGTACATGGGCAAGGTCGGCGAGGCGGACACCGACCGCGTCGACATGGCCTATCGCGTCATCGCCGACCACATCCGTACGCTGACGTTCGCGATCACCGACGGCGCCACGCCCGGCAATGAGGGGCGCGGGTACGTGCTGCGGCGGATCCTGCGCCGCGCGGTCCGCTTCGGGCGGCAGATGCTCAACGCGCGGACGGGGTTCTTCGCCGGACTGGTCCCCGTGGTCGTCGAGACGATGGGAGAGGCGTTCCCCGAGCTGCGCAAGGACCCGAAGCGCGTGCAGGAGATCATTCGGGAAGAAGAAGAGAGCTTCGGGCGGACGCTGGATCGCGGGATCCGGCTCTTCGAGGAGGCCGCGGATCGCTCGGGAAACAAGGCGATCTCGGGCGAGGACGCCTTCCAGCTCTACGACACCTTCGGCTTCCCCATCGACCTGACCGTGCTCATGGCCGAAGAGCGCGGGCTCAAGGTCGACATGGCGGGCTTTGAGAAACTGATGGAAGAGCAGCGCGAGCGATCGCGCGCTTCGGCCAAGTTCGGCGGCCCCGGTGACAAGATGGTCCTCCAGCCGGAGAACATCGCCGGCCTCGAAGCCCTCGGCGTCAAGCCGACGCGCGATGAAGACAAGTTCCACGGCCGCGACATCCGCGCGACCGTCAAGGCGATCTGGAACGGAGACAACTTCGACGAGCGCGCGAAGGCAGGTGGCACGGCTCTCCGAGCCGTGTCCTCTGGTGGACCTGATGCTGTAGACGGAGGACACGGCTCGGAGAGCCGTGCCACCGGGAGCCGTGCCACCGCGCCGATCGGGATCGTTCTCGACAAAACCAACTTCTACGCCGAGATGGGCGGCCAGGTCGCCGACACCGGCCGCATGGTCGTCACGCGCGAGCGCAAGAGCAGCAGCGCCGACAAGAACGAAGGCGGGGAGTTTCTCGTCGAAAGCGTCCAGTCCTTCGGCCGCTACATCCTCCACATCGGCCGCGTCTCCCGCGGCGAGATCCGCATCGGCGACGATGTGCAGCTCACGCTGGATTCGTCCCGTCGCGACGCCATCCGCGCCAATCACACCGCCACCCACCTGCTCAACCTCGCCCTGCGCGAGCACGTGAACAGGGAAGCCGACCAGCGCGGCTCTCTCGTCGCGCCCGACCGCCTCCGCTTCGACTTCGCGAATAGCAAGCCGGTCGGCCCTGCCGAACTGCGTCAGGTCGAGAACACCGTCCGCGGCATCATCGGCGCCGACCTGCCCGTCTACGCCGACATCGCCCCGCTGGAGAAGGCCCGCCGGATCAACGGCCTCCGCGCCGTCTTCGGCGAGGCGTACCCGGACCCGGTGCGTGTCGTCTCGATCGGCGCGCCGGTGCAGGATCTGCTTGAGCAGCCGCAGCGCGAGGACTGGACGCGGTACTCGATCGAGTTCTGCGGCGGCACGCACGTCGGTTCGACCAGCGAGATCAAGGCCTTTGCAGTCGTGCAGGAGGAGGCCGTCGCCAAGGGCATTCGCCGCATCATCGCCCTCACCGGCGCGCCCGCCCAGGCGGCAATCGCCGCGGCGGACAACCTCGCCGCGCGCATCAAGGAGGTCGAGAAGCTCGAAGGCGACGCTCTCGCCGCGGCGGTGCAGGACCTGGGCCGCCAGGTGGATGAAGGTACGCTGCCCACGCCGCGAAAGCACGAGCTGCGCGAGCAACTCGCCGCGCTCACCGAGCGCGTGAAGCAGGCCCAGAAGCAGGCCGCGGGCCAGCGCGCCAAGGCCGCGATCGAGCAAGCCAAGCAGATCGCCGCTGCGAATGCGGGCAACCTGGACAACGAGGCAATCGTCAACACAGTCGACGCCGGCTCCGACCGCAAGGCCCTGCAGCAGGCGGCGGAGGTCATCCAGAAGGCGTGCCCGAAGTCCGCCGTGCTCCTCCTCAGCGCGGACAACGAGGAAGGCAAGGTCTCGATCATCGCCACGGTCCCGCCGGACCTCATCAAGCGCGGCCTCAAGGCCGGCGACTGGGTCCGCGCCGCGGCCGAAGCGTGCGGCGGCAAGGGGGGCGGCAAGCCGGATGCGGCCCAGGGCGGCGGCACGGACGTGGGCGCGGTGTCCAAAGCGGCAAAATTGGCCGGTGAGTTCGCCGCGCGTGTGCTCCACGGCTGAGAGAGTGACACATTGGGGACCCATGGGATCTGTGGGACCGACGAGAGCATCCTCCCATGCCGCCTGCAAAGAAGCCTGATTCCGGCCTCCGCGACCTGGCCGTCGCCTTCACCATGGCGACGAACTTCGTCATCACGTTCGTGGTCATCGCCGGCATCGGGTACGGCATCGACTGGTGGCGGAACCGGGGCGGTGGTGGA
>CAYWRO010000147.1:0-3199 GCA_964460345.1 uncultured Phycisphaeraceae bacterium
GAATGGTCGTCACGATCACATTGATGATCTGCGGAAGCGCGGTCCCGGACAGCCACGAGACTACTTGCGGAATAATCGTCATTGCCGCGTTGAGGATCTGCGGGAACAGTTGCAGTGCCGCATCAAAGAGTGCCTGCCGACCGGCGAGAATCCCGTCCAGGATCGTCGTCAGCCCGCCCGTGGTCAACCAGTCCAGCAGCCCCTGGAACGCAGTCTGTGCCGCCGACAACAGCCCATCGAACAGCCCGTCCCCGCCCTCGAATGCTTTCGAGAGCGACGCCATGAAGTTGCTGCCCGCGATCGCGTCGCGGAACTCCGTCAGCCGGTCCACGACCCCCTGGATCGCAGGGAGCATGTCACCCAGCAGGCCCGTAGCGGCAGCGGCGGCAGGCAGGAACAGGTCACCGATGGACGCCTTGATGTCCGTCCACCCGGCAGCCAGCCGCTGCTGTGCACCCTGCAAGGTGTCACCCTCGCGCGCGAACTGCCCCATCGCGCCGGACGCCTCGATCTGCTGGCGCGCCAGGTCTAGTGTGGCCTCGGCCTGGTTGTCGATACCCGTGGCGGCCATGTGCGCGGTGACCGCCGTCTTGTTCAGCGATAGACCGAAGCGCTCCGCCGGGTCCGCCTCCCCGCGCAGCGCGGCCCCGAGAGCATCCACGGCTTCTTGCGTGGTGCCGCCGAACGTCGCGGCCAGGTCCGCGGCGTAGCCGATGAGCTCGTTGGTGGACCCTGCTACCTCGTCCGCAGCGATGCCGTAGTTCGTGAGCATCGCGCCCACGACCGACGCCGACTGGTTGTAGGCGTTGGTGGACAGCCCTACCGCCTGCGACGCACCCTCGGCCCATTCGTGAATCTGTGATGCGGAGTCACGGAACACTGAATCGACCGCGCCGACCGACTGCTCCAGGTCGCCCGCGGCGTCGATCGCACCCTTGAGGAAGCCGCCGATCGCGACAGTACCGGCAGCGGCGGCGAGCGGGGCGAACACGCGGGTAGCGATACCCGCGATCCCGGCCCGCATGCCGCCACCGAAGCGCCGCCCACCATCGCGGCCGGCGCGATCCAGTGGCCCGCCAAGCTGAGACGAGATCGCCTTCGCGCCGCCACGGAATGACGGCATCAGGGAGACGACAGCGGATGCAACCTCGGCCACGGCGACCCCCTCTTACCTCATGGAAACGAACCTTCCGCGGGCGTCGCGGGGTCGAACGTCGGGCCGGATGGGCGTCACTGCGCCGTGTCCACGAGCGGCAAGCGCGGCGCGGATCTCCGACTGCGGGAGTGTCGCTCGGCCCATACGGGACTTGTTCGGGTCAGGCCACGGCCGCGGCGAGGGCTTGAATGTGCCGCGCTTCTTGTCGTGGTTGATCGCCCGGTGCAGGTCGAAGATGTCTGCCAGCGCGATCCACTCCGCAGACACCGGCCGGTCCCAGTCGTTCAGCAGCGCCGCCACGTGCGACGACGGCTCCTTGACGAGTTCCCAGAACAGGCGCGCAGACTCGGCCCAGTCCGTCGTGTGCGGCGGATCGAACCTGACCCCGAACCGAGTCCGCCAGTCGTACTCAAACGCCCCCCGATGCCGATCTGATGCATCGAGGAGCGTCAGGATTGGGGGAGCGTCGTTCCGTCCATGTTGGCGCCCTTCATCCAGTCCCCGAGAATCCTCAGGCACTCCGACGCGGGCAGGTCATACAGCGCGTCCAGTAGTTCAGGGTCAGGGTCGGATGCCTCAAGCAGCCGGAACCCGACCGTCAGCTCGCCCTGCTGGCCGCCCATGAAGATCTCCCTCATGTCGCGGCCGGACATGTTCTTCACCGCGTCCACCGCAGAGGGCAGGGTGTAGGTCTTGCGGCCGACCTTGAACGTTCCCGATGCGGGCTTGTGATCCTGCGGGGCCTTGCGTTGCGTGGGCATGCGCGTGCCTCTTTCTGATAGCGCGGATGGGGTCTACGCGGATAGGTCAAGCACCGGGGCGGGCGTCCGCGCAGAGCACCCGCCCCGGAGTCGAATCAGGGAGTGACCAGGGACGAATACCACTTCTTCGCCGAGCCGACCTTTCCCGTGTCCGGATCGACGATGGACGGGTCCGGGTAGGCGCGCATGGTCACCTCGTAGCCGATCGCTGCACCGTTCTGGTACACCTGATCGCCAACCTCGGTGATCTCGCCCGAGGCGACGTATGTCCGGATGAAGTTGGTTCCATCCACCACGTCCAGCACGAACTGCTTCCGGCCGCCAGTCTCGGCCGGGACGATGACCACGGCGCCGGTCAGCGGGTCCACGGTCGTGCCGTAGTACAGCTCGACCGTCTCCAGCTTCGTCTCCACCAGCGTGAACTGGAACGTGAGTCCGGCCTCGGTGACCACCTCGCGGAGGGTGTCGCCGTTCTGCCAGCCCAGGATCGTCTGAGTGGACCGCTCGCGAGTCTCGGTCACGCCGTCCTCGCTGACATATCCCAGGTCCAGCGCACCGGTGAGGGCGGTGTCGGCGTCGGTCGGCGGCGTGAAACCGTCACTGCCGATGCTGATCGTGCCCGTGACGGCCACGCGCACATTGCTTGAATTGAGAACCATAATGGCTCCTTTCGGTCGCGCGGCATGGCCGCATGCCCCACCGGTCGGCGGGGAAGATTCAGAGAGAGACGCCGCGCACGGTCAGCGAGGCGGTCAGGTATACACGCGGCTGATCGGACTCATCGGCGAGTCGCATGGGCCGGGTAGCGGAAGCTTTGCGGATCGGGCCGTGGCCCATGCTGTCCACGAGCAGCGCGGAGACCAGGTTCCCCAGGTCCATCGCCTCGGCCGGGGACGAACCCCACACGTTCACCCCGACCTGACAGTTTCCGCGCACATCACCAGGGCGCCCACCGCCGTCGTCGCGGATGATCACCGCCCGGTCAGGACGCGGGGATGGCAGGGAGCGGGATACGTGCACATCGGCTGCGAACGACTCGGTCCGGGCGGCCAGGGCGTCGCGCAGGTAGGCAGACAGCAGCGCCTCAACGTCCGGCAGGACCACAGGAAACGCCATCACTCAGCCCCCAGCGCTCGGGCGAGGTTGCCCGTGTTCGCCTCCACCAGCATCGCGTGCGGGGCGCTGGCAACGACGCGCTCCACGGCGCGGTCGGTGGTGTCGGACTCCACATGGATGGACGCCCGATACGCGCCGGTATCCACGGGAGCCGACGCACGAGCAC
>CAYWRO010000148.1:0-3170 GCA_964460345.1 uncultured Phycisphaeraceae bacterium
GTCACCGGATGATCAAAGACGATCCGGTGCGCGTGCAGCGCCAAACGCGGCGAGGCGGTCGTCGCCGCCTTCGGCCCGTAGAACTCATCCCCGAGAATCGGCGCGCCAATCGCCGTCAGGTGGACGCGCACCTGGTGAAGTCTGCCCGTCACCGGCCGAGCCTCGATCAGCGCCGCCAGGTCGCTCTTCTCGATCACTCGGTACGCCGTCAGCGCCGGCTTGCCGCGCTTGTCGATGTGGGCCGTGCGCACCTTGCTGGATCGCTCCTCGCCGCCGCGGGTCTCGGAGATCGCCAATCGGATCACGCCCGAATCCGGCTCCGGCGCACGCGCGCACACGGCCCAGTAATACTTGCTCACCGTCCGCTTTTCAAAGGCCGACCGCAACGCGTCGTACGCGGCGGGCGTGAGCGCCACCAGCAGCAGCCCGGACGTGTCGCGATCCAGCCGGTGCACCAGCCCGAAGTCGCGCGCCTTGCCCACGTTCTGCAGCTTTGCCCCGTGTGTCGCAAAGAGACCGTTGAGCAGCGTGTCGCGCGTGTGCCCCTTGCCCGGCTGCACGCTCAGCCGCGCCGGCTTCTCAACGACCAGCAGGTGCTCGTCTTCGTGCACGAGGCGGTACGTCACGCGGTCGTTCGGTTCGATGGAGACCGTGGAGGCCGGGTCGGTCATCTCACGCGCTTCCATTCGCGGCGGATTCGCCGGTATCCGGGCACGCCGCGTGGTCGAGATACCAGCGAAGCTCGCCGCCGACCGGGCGGACACCGAGGATCGGCAGTTCGCGATAGTCCTCCCCGCCGCCGCCCGCCGCGCCCGCCGCGCTCGCCGCGGCGATGCGCTCGACCATGTCGCGCTTCTTCGCGCCGGTGACCATGACCGCGATGAAGCGTGAAGCGTTGATCAGGCGGTACGTCATCGTCACGCGATCGGGCGGCGTCACGGTCGGGCCCGCGTTGATGAGGACGAGGCGATTTTCCGGTGAGTCTTGTTCGTCCGCAGCCGCCTCCACGCCGGGCGCGGTCGCGCCGGGACCAACCGGAGGCGTCGCCGGCAGCGCCGGCGAGTGCGGAAAGAGGCTGGCCGTGTGACCATCGTCCCCCATGCCGAGCAGCACGTAGTCGAGCCGGTCGTGCCCCGGCTCCCGCCAGCCGAGCGTCTCGCGCAGCGTGCGCTCGTACTGCTCGTCCGCATCGTCGGCCATCGCGTAGATCGGGTGCACCTGGTTGGCGGGGATTCCGGAGTGATCACCGATCAGTTCGCTGATGAGCTTGAAGTTGGAGCGGTCATCATCAAAGCTGACGCGCCGTTCATCGACAATCCACAGGTGCGTGCGGGCCCAGGGAAGGTTGCGGTACTTCGGATCGATCATCAGCCGCCGGTAGAGCGGGACAGGCGTGGAGCCCCCGGAGAGGGCCAGGTGGAAGTCGCCGAACGTCCGAACACAGTTGTTGGCATGCAGCAGCAGATCGGAGGCAATGGCGTCGGTCAGTTCCTCCACGCTCGGGCGCACGACGACCGTCCCCGGAAGACGGGGGGGCTGCGGGATCGGCTCAAGCTGGATGAGGTCTGACATCGCTGCTGTATTGTCGCGCCCCGATGCGCTGCGGACCACCCCGCGCCGGGTGGGATCAACGGTACTCTTGCGGGCGAGGGCAGGGCGGAAAGAGAAAAGGCCCGCACCAGGCAGTGCGGGCCCCTTGAAGATCAGGAACAAGCGCTCACATCAGCCGCACGAGCCGGCCGAGGCGGGGAACCAGCAGTCCAGGAAGGCCAGAAGGTCGAAGACGTCCACGCCCGCCGTGCCGTCCATCTCCGCCGCCTGATCCGTGGCGAACCAGAGATCGAGGTAGGCCAGGAGGTCGAAGACATCGACCTGAGCGCCGTTGCCGTCCACTTCGCAGACGCAGTCGACCGCCGGGGCGCTGATGGCGAAGTCCATCGAGTTCGGGTTCACATCGCTGGGCTTGAAGATGCCGAGCGTGGCCTGCACATCTGACGGGGGCGCATCGGCCGTGAACCAGAAGTTGTACATCGTGCCCCACCGAATGGCGTTCGAGTTCGGATTCGAGGTGTACGACTGCGGCCCGTACCAGGCGACGGCGTTGTCCAGGCGGAAGCCGCGCCAGTCGGTGTTGTCGTAGATGGCCTGCTCGCCGGAGTGGCGATCGACGTCCTTAAAGCCGATCTCCGTGACGTTCACGCCCGCGGGAACCGGAATGGACAGCGATCCCGCCGCACGGTCGGAGTTCATGTTGTGGATGGCATACTCATAGCGCCAGGTGCCGTCGCCGTTGTCGATGACGTTGCACGCGGCGTGGAAGCGGCCGTCGCTGGGCACATCGATCGGAACAATCTTGACCGCCGGGTTCGGCTGGTTCGCGCCCAGGCCGTGATCATGCCACGCGTAGATCGCCGGACGTCGCCGCTGTGTACCCGAGCCGGGTACAAACAGCGGGTGACTTGATGTCGATGGGATGACAATGCGACGATACGAGGCATTGTTGTCGCCATTGCCCCAGTAGGAGTCATCCACCCCGACGTACTGTCCCTCTACAAAGTACAGCGCGTCAGGGTTCAGCGTCGGATCAACATCCGATACGCGAACCTGCAACCGTCGCGCGACTGCGCCGCTGTACGGGATGTTGGCAAATGGATGCGGGTACTCGCCGGTAACAGGATTGACCTGGAACCGAGGACCCAAATTAGATTGCTCGCCATTCAGCCATGCGCTGTACGGATCCGAGCAGCCCACTCCCAGTCGATCGCCACCGGAAGAGGACGACGTGCAAGGGCCAAACTCCGTGACGCAGATGCTGCCCTGAAGTGCCGTAAAGCCGTGCTTGAGCCAGGAGTAACCAATTTGCTCAAGCCGGCCATCATTGAGGCGGTACATGTTCTGTGCAATGACGGGGTGATAGTTCGTCCCATCGATCTCCCAGGTGACGTTGCCGCCGCGCAGGGTCGCTGGTGTAAGAACATCGCCGACATTGCTCGAATCGTCGTACCAGAGCAACTCAGCGTCGCCGATGTTGCAGGAGGTCGTTCCGACTGCATACGCAACGATGCCACCCGATTGACCCTGTCGCTCAATCTGGTGCAGGTCACCAATGATGACATCGGGCCCGATCCAACGAGACTTGTCCGGCGCCTCGAGCGGCCCCGCGCACGCGA
>CAYWRO010000149.1:0-2854 GCA_964460345.1 uncultured Phycisphaeraceae bacterium
CAACTCGATGATGCCTTCGGTCGGCACATCGGTGTCCAGCTTCGCATCGTGACGGGCCTTGATTTGTGTGAACGCCTCTTCAAAGTGCTCGTGGTCCACGCCCATCACGACGTCGCCGAACATGTTGATGAGTCGCCGGTACGCGTCGTAGGCAAAGCGCGGGTTACCCGTCGCCGCGGCGAGCCCGGACACCGACTCATCCGTGAGCCCGAGGTTGAGAATGGTGTCCATCATGCCGGGCATGGAGGCCGCCGCGCCGGAACGCACCGAGACCAGCAGCGGATCCTTGCGGTCGCCGAACTTCTTACCGCTCTCGCGCTCGAGCATGCGGATGTTCTTCTTCACTTCGTCCATCAGGCCGCGCGGCAGCTTGCGCCCCTGCTCGTAGTAGGCGGCGCACGTCTCGGTGGTGATGGTGAATCCGGGCGGAACGGGCAGGCCGATCGAGGTCATGTCGGCGAGGTTTGCGCCCTTGCCGCCGAGCAGCTCGCGCATGTCGGCGCGTCCCTCCGTCTTCGTTCGCCCGAAGAAGTACACCATTTTGCCGGCGCGCCCGCGCGCAGGCGCGCGCCCGTTCTGACTGGCCCGCGACGCTGCAGCCTTACGGCCCACCTTGCGGCCGGCCTTGGTCACCTTGCGTGCCTTCGCCGCGCTCGACCCGTGCTTGCGCGCTGTCTTCTTCGTAGTCTTCTTTGCGCTCTTCTTTGCCATGAGGACCCTTGCTCCTTCGGTTTGTGTTGGAATCGTTGGTTTGCCCCCGTGTGCCTGGCCGTGCGTGCGCCTTCCTGGCCGCCGCCGCGCTGCGCTTCTGCCGCCAGGCAGCCCCGTGTGAACCCTGAGTGTATGACGGGTGAACGGGCCGTCCGCGCCGCCTGCGCCAGCAAAGCGAACTCGTGGCCGGCGCAACCATTCATATGATCGCCGGTGGCGGCCAACACACGATGTCAGCCCCTGAACTGGACGTTTTCACCCGAGGAAGCGGTGAGGCGGTGGCCGCGCACACTCCCGCTGGCGTGCCTGTGGTCCGCGCCCCCCGCCGATGATGCTGCCGCGCGATGGTCACGCTGGACAATCCTGGCGCTGCCGCTCGCGGCAACAACCCATCGCCCGTCGCCGCTCGCCTCTCCCGCATCAACGATGGACGACTACCCCCCTTTTCAGGGCGGCATGATTGGTATTACGCCGTATGAATGGGGAAGCCGCCTGGAGCCCGCGGCGGCGAACGCTCCGCGGCGTCCCACGGCGGATCGCCCGTGGGGATCGGAACCGCAGTGGCTCGCGTGTCCCGCCGCGTACGTGCACGACTGGCAGACGGGCCGGTGGTGGGTCGTCGGCGAGCCAACGGCCCGCGCTGGGTTGCCGCACCTTGAGGAACGGGCATCGGTGAGGGAGACGCCCGGCGGGGTTTGGACGCTTGGGACACCTTCAGGGCTGAGCGACGCGGACAGACGGCGGTACGAGTCGACGGTGGCGCGCGTCGTGGAGTACATCCGCGCAGGCGACATCTTCCAGGCGAACCTCACTCACCGCCTTTCGGCTTCGTTTGATGGGGACGCTCGCGAACTTTTCATTGAACTGGTTCGACAGGCCGGCCCGTGGTACGGGGCATATATCGAGCTGCCGTCCGGCGGATTGGCCGGCCGCGGCAGCCGCGCGATTCTCTCTGCGAGCCCGGAACTGTTTTTGGAAGTCGATCCGCACTCGCGCCGGGTCGTGACGCGTCCGATCAAGGGCACCCGCGCTGCCGATGTGCCCGGGGCGGCTGAAGAGTTGAGCGCCAGCGAGAAGGATCGCGCGGAACTGACGATGATCGTGGACCTGATGAGAAACGACATCGGGCGGGTCTGCCGGCTGGGGAGCGTTCGCGTCACCGAGGCCCGGGCCATCGAGCGGCACGGGGGAGACCCGGGGGTGTGGCATGGTGTGGCGACGGTGGAGGGCGTGCTGCGCGACGATGCAGACGTGGAGCGCCTGCTGCGGGCGACCTTCCCGGGCGGGTCGATTACAGGCGCGCCGAAGATCCGTGCGATGCAGATCATTGAAGAACTCGAGCCGGTACAGCGCGGCGTGTACACCGGCAGCATCGGGTACATCAGCGTGACCGGGCACGCCTGCTTCAACATCGCCATCCGCACGATGACCTTGTCAGAGCCGCGTGCGGAAGCACGCGGAAGCGATGACGCACCGGCCCACGGTTTGTTCAAGAGCGCCGTTTGTGATTACGGCGTCGGCGCCGGGATCGTCGCGGACTCGAACCCCGCCGCGGAATGGCAGGAGACCCTCGACAAGGCGGCGCCCTTCCTGTCCCTCTGCCGCACGGCGCCTCTGGCCGCCGCGGGGAGCGCTGCGAAATGACCGGCTTGTCCCCTGCCGCGCCCGATCGCGACGACTCCGGTTATCGCCGCACGCCGCCGGGGCACGGCCCCGCCATCCGGGCCGACATTGTCGATGTCTACATCTTTCGCGCTCGCCGCGGTGCAGAAATTCCGGGCAACGTCGAGTTCCTGCAACTCCTGCGCGCCAAGCCGCCGCTGAACAGCACCTGGCACCCCGTGATGGGACACATCGAACCCGGCGAAACAGCCGTCCAGTGCGCCGTGCGCGAACTTGCCGAAGAAGTCGGCCTGAATGCGACCGACGATGCGCATCCCGAGTCGTCTCTCCTGGGTCTGTGGGCACTCGAACAGGTTCACCCCTTCTTCGTCGCCGAGATCGACGCGATCGTCCTCTCCCCGCGCTTCGCCGCCCAGGTTGCGCCCACGTGGGAGCCCACGCTCGATGCCTCGCACGCGCAACACCGCTGGATTCCGCGCGACCGCGTCGAACGCTTCTTCATGTGGCCGGGCCAGCTCGC
>CAYWRO010000150.1:0-2454 GCA_964460345.1 uncultured Phycisphaeraceae bacterium
GATGCGGGTGCGGTGGGAGGGTTGGGGGGGCGTGGCGGTGGCGGTGGGGAGAGAGAAAAACACGCACCGGGATGTTTCGCCCGGTGCGTGTGGGAGACGGAAGCCTGACTGGACGCGATCCTCTGCGGGTCTAGAGCTCCTGCGCCGTCGGCCGGACAATGATCTCATTGACCGATACATCCGCCGGCTGCTCAATCGCGTAACGCACAGCGTCGGCGATGGCCTGCGGATCAATCGCGCGTGCCACGGCCGGCTTGATCATCTCTCGCGCACTCTCGTCGGTGATCGTGTTCGTCAACTCGGTCGAGACCGCCCCGGGCGAGACGTTCGTCACGCGGACGCGTCCTGCCAGTTCGCGCCGCAGCCCTTCCGACAGCGCCCGCACCGCGAACTTCGTCGCGGAGTACACCGCCGCGCCGGGGAAGACCACGTGCCCCGCCACGGAGGAGACATTGATGATGTGTCCCGAACCCTGCTTCAGCATGGCGGGCACCGCCGCGGCGACACCGTACAGCACGCCCTTGAGGTTCACATCGACCATGCGCTCCCACTCTTCCACATGAAGCTTCTCGATCATCGACAGCGGCATCAGTCCGGCGTTGTTAATCAGAACATCAACGCGACCGAAGCCGGAGATCGCCTCCTCCACGAGGGCGTGTACATCCTCCCGCCGCGTGACGTCCGTGGTGCGGAGCCGCGCCTGCCCACCCGCCTGGCGAATCTCCGCGGCAAGCGACTGGAGCCGATCTTCCCGCCTCGCCCCCAGGGTAAGGGAGGCGCCCCGTCTGCCCAGGTCGAGGCCGATGGCCGCCCCAATCCCACTGCTCGCGCCCGTAATGACCACCGACAAGCCTTGCAATGTTGTCATCGCGTTCTCCTGTGCTGAACCGATTGGTTTTCTGGAAGCGCGCCGCCGCCGTGAAACGACACAGGTCGCGCGCCTCCCGCGAAGACGTCCGATGCACCGGACGGCGCGAGCGTTTCACCGCATTGCCGATTTTGGGCTCGCGGACCACGCAGAACAATCGCACAAGAGTCGAAGAACCCCGGTAATCATCCGCGGCCGTTTTCCTCCAGGCGCTTTAGAACCTTCGCCGTCACGCCCTGCTTTACGTCGCCGTACCCCTCCCACGGGTCCCGCCCTTCCTTCGCCAGCCCGCGCATCCGCTCCGCCGCGGCGACGAGCGTCCATGTCTTCGGAGGCGTCTTCTCGCTCAGTTCCTCCCACGACATCGGCATGGAGACCGTCCCCGGCTCGCGCGCCCGCGTGCTGTACGGCGCCACCGCCGTCGCCCCGCGCTGGTTGCGCAGATAGTCCACGTAGATCCGGTGCTGCCGCATCGTCTTGGTCATCGTTGACACGAAGTTCTTCGGCGCGAGCTTCACGATCCCCTCCGCCACCGCCTTGCAGAACGCCTTCGCCTCCTCCCACTCCTGCCGCCGCACGACCGGCACGACCACGTGAATCCCCTTCCCCCCCGTCGTCTTCGCAAAGCTCTCCAGACCCAGCCGCTGAAGGAAGTCCCGCACGAACCGCGCTCCCGCCATCGTGTGAGCCCACTCAATCCCCGGACCCGGATCGAGATCAAACACAAGATGATCCGGCTTCTCCGTGTTCTTCAGATCGCTCCCCCACGAATGAATCTCCAGCACGCCGAACTGCACGAGCGACAGCACCCCCTCGAGATCGTTCACCGTGATGCACGGCTCATCCTCTCCCTCCACCATCACGCCCTTGATCGCCTCCGGGAACCCCGCGCCGACGTGCCGCTGGTAGAACGACTCCCCCGCGAGCCCCTGCGGGCAACGCACCACCGTCAGCGGCCGCTTCATCACATGCGGCAGAATCCAGTCCGCCACCTGCGCGTAATACTCCGCCACCGCCTGCTTGGTGAAGCCCGCATCCGGATAGACCACCCGGTCCGGGTTGCTGATCCGCACGCCGCGGACGATCGCATCCGCGGGCGCAGCCCCTTTGCGCACGACCGACTTCTTCTTCACGATCACGGCCTTGGTCTTCGGCCCCGCCTTCTTCGCCCGCGCTCGATCTGTCTTCGCCACGCCGTCCCCTCCCTGTCGAGGCCCTTCCAGCAGCACCTCGCTCGGATCCACATCCGGCCGCAGTCCCTTGAAGCTCGGGTGCCGCATCACCTCTTCATCCGTCCACCCGATGAACTCCACATCGGCCACCAGCTCCGGCTCCACCCAGTACACCTTCTTCAGGTCCGGGTCGTTGATCGGCCCCTCGAAGGGCGGCGTCTTGCGCAGCCGCCTCGCAAACTCGCGCGCCAGCATCTCCAGCGTGGATTCGTTGAACCCCGTCCCCACGCGCCCGCAATACACAAACCGCCCGCTCTCCGGATCATGCGCTCCAACCAGGAGTGCTCCGAACCCCTGCCGCGAGCCCTGCGGCTCTGAAAATCCGCCGATCACGAAGTCCTGCCGCCGCGTCGC
>CAYWRO010000151.1:0-2199 GCA_964460345.1 uncultured Phycisphaeraceae bacterium
CAGGTGGGCCCGACCTCCATCTCGTCCTTGGTGATGTCGACCTCGGCGAGCTCCTTGAACTGGTGGTACATCGACGGCAGCCGGCGCTTGATCTCCTCGGCGGGCAGCCGCGAGGCGATGTCGAGGTAGACGCCGCCGTGCGGCGAGCCGCGGCCGGCCTTGATCTCGCGCACGATGCAGCGGGCGACGTGGTCGCGCGTGAGCAGTTCCGGCGGGCGATTGGCGTCACGATCGCCGGTGACGTAGCGCCAGCCCTCTTCGGGGTCCTTGGCGGTCTGGTTCTTGTAGAGCGGCGGGATGTCGTCGAACATGAAGCGCTTGCCTTCGCTGTTGACGAGCCGCCCGCCCTCGCCGCGGACGCCCTCGGTCACGAGAATGCCGCGGACGCTGGGGGGCCAGACCATGCCGGTCGGGTGGAACTGCACGAACTCCATGTCGATGAGTTCCGCGCCGGCGTTGTACGCCAGCGCGTGTCCGTCGCCCGTGTACTCCCAGCTGTTGCTCGTGATCTTGAAGGCACGCCCGATCCCGCCGGTGGCCAGCACGACCGCCTTGGCCTTGAAGATGCGGAAGCGGCCGCGTTCGCGGTCGTAGCCGAAGGCCCCGACGACTCGATTCCCGGCTCGGAGAGCCGGGCCACCTTCGAGCAGCAGCGTGGTGACGGTGTGCTCCATGTAGATGTCGAGGCCGCGGTGGATGCCGTGGTCCTGGAGCGTCCGGATCATCTCGAGGCCCGTCCGGTCGCCGACGTGGGCGAGCCGCGGGTACTTGTGGCCGCCGAAGTTACGCTGGAGGATGCGTCCATCGTTGGTCCGGTCGAAGAGCGCGCCCCACGCCTCCAACTCGCGGACGCGCTGTGGGGCCTCCTTGGCGTGCAGCTCGGCCATCGTCCAGTTGTTCAGGTACTGCCCGCCGCGCATGGTGTCCGCAAAGTGCACCTTCCAGTTGTCGCGCTCGTCGACGTTCGCCATCGCCGCGGCGACCCCCCCCTCGGCCATGACGGTGTGGGCCTTGCCGAGCAGCGACTTGCAGATGAGCGCGACGCGCGTATCTGGCGCGGCGGCCGCCTCGATCGCGGCACGCAGCCCCGCGCCTCCGGCGCCGATGACGATCACGTCATGCTCATGGGTCTGGTAGTCGGGCATGGTCATCCTGTTGGAAGGGGCGTGCTGGCCGGAAGAATGAACGCAGAGGCGCGGAGGGGAACGCAGAGATCGCAGAGGCAAAAGGTATGAACGTCTTCCGAAATCATCTTCCTTCTCCGCGCCCTCCGCGTCTCCTCTGCGCCTCTGCGTTCCGCCTTTCGAACGTCGTCAGATAAGTCGGTAATCGGTGATCACTCCCATCGAACAGAGCCGGATGTACACATCGCAGAACGCCACCCAGAAGAGGCTGATCCACGCCCACGTCATGTGGCGGCGGTTCAAACAGGAGACGCAGTCGTACGCCTTCCGCGGTGCGCCGCCGCCGACTGCGCGTTTGCGGCCGCCGATCAGGTGACGCAGGGAGTGGCAGCCGAAGGTGTACGCGCCGAGGAAGATGGGGTTGAGCGTGAGGATGAGTGAGCCGACGCCGATGCCGAAGCCCTTGTTGCCCGTCGCGGGGTCGGTGAAGATGTACGAGACGATCGCGTCGTATGACAGAATCACGATGAAGAGGAGCGCGAGGTAGAGGAAGTACCGGTGCACGTTCTGCAGGACGAGCGGGAACTTGCGCTCGCCGCGGTACTTCTTGCCTCTGAACTTCGGCTCCCCGACCGTGCAGGAGAGCGGGTCCGCCCAGAACGCCTTGTAATACGCCCCGCGGTAGTAATAACAGGTGAAGCGGAAGCCGCCGGGGGCCCACAGGATGAGGATTGCGGGCGTCATGAGCAGCGGCGGCAGCCAGTTGAGCCACGAAGGCCAGTCGCCGAAGAGTGCGTGGCCGGAGTGCTCGCCCGGTGCATCGAACAGCACCGGCGAATAGAAGGGAGATAAATAGTTGCGGTACGTCTCAAGGCCGAGCGTGTCTCCGCGCAGGTAATAGTGCGCCCCCTGCAGCGCCGCCCACGTCGAATACACCACGAATGCGCTGAGGCCGAGGAAGACGAGCAGCGGCTGCAGCCACCACAGGTCGCGGCGAGACGTTCTGCCGAGGTCGCGCGGCTGGGGGAGAGACAATGGCAGCGCGGCGGCCACGGGAGAGCGCGGGGCAGGGGGG
>CAYWRO010000152.1:0-1575 GCA_964460345.1 uncultured Phycisphaeraceae bacterium
TGGCCGGAGCGGGCGCGGGGTGATGGGGAGGCCGCGCGAGGCGTCGCGGGCCGCCGGCGCTGCTGCCGACGCCGCCGATGCCGCGCGCCCCGCCGGGTACACTGCCGACATGGCAGGCACCTTTGATGGACTGGACGCAGTGGTCACCGGCGGCACCGGAGCGCTCGGGTCGGCGGTCGTGGCGAGGCTTCGGGCGGCGGGGAGCCGGGTCCACGTCCCCTGTTTTGACGCGGCGGAACTGGAACGGTTCGAGCACGCCGGCGATGCGGGCGTGAACATCGTCACCGGCATCGATCTGCGCGATGAGAACGCCGTCGAGAAGTACTTCGCCGACCTGCCGGGGCTCTTTGCGCTCGTGAACGTCGCCGGCGGTTTCGCCATGGCGCCGATCGCATCCACGACGGGCGCGGACTTCGAGCACATGATGGCCATGAACGCGCGGACGTGCTTCCTCTGCTGCCGCGAAGGCGTCAAGAAGATCCGCGCCCACGCCCGCGAGAACGAGGCGCGCGGGGCGAAGGGCGGAAGGATCGTCAACGTCGCCGCCCGACCCGCCCTCGAGCCGCGCACGGGCGCGGGGATGGTCGCCTACACCACGAGCAAGGCCGCCGTCGCGGCGCTGACAATTGCCCTGGCCGAAGAAGTCGCCAGCGAAGACATCCTCATCAACGCGGTCGCGCCTTCCATTCTGGACACGCCCGCCAACCGCAGCGCCATGCCGAAAGCCAACCACGCGGCGTGGCCGAAGGTGGACGACGTCGCGGCCACGATCGAGTTCCTCGCGTCCCCCGGCAATGCCGTGACCCGAGGCGGCATCGTGCCGGTGTACGGCCGTTCGTGAAAGGCACACACCGCCGACGACTATGATTTGGCAGTTCAGGAGGCCGGACATGGCGGATTGGCAAGACCGGATCGTGGCGGACCCCAGCGTGCTGGTGGGCAAGCCGGTGATCAAAGGCACGCGACTGGCCGTTGAGTTCATCGTTGAACTGCTGGCCAGCGGGTGGACGGAATCGCAGGTGCTGGAGAGCTATCCGGGTCTGACGACGGAAGACATCCGCGCCTGCCTTGCCTTCGCCGCGGATCAGATCTCGCAGCTTCGAATGTATCCGCTGGCGGGCTGAGCGTGCTGATTCTGGCCAACGAGAACATCCCTCGGGCGCTCATCGAGGCGCTGCGAAGCTCACAGCACGACGTCTTCTGGGCGCGAACGGATGCGCGCGGCGCTGCGGATGAGGACCTTCTGGCTCGGGCAGTGCTGGAAGGGCGGGTCCTGCTGACATTCGATCGCGATTTTGGAGAACTGGCGTTTCGGGCGAGCTTGCCGGCAAACTGTGGTGTGATCCTGTTGCGATTCCCGAAGCTGCCGCCGGATGCGCTCGCATCGGCAGTTGAACCGGTGGTCAGCGGTCGAACCGACTGGCCGGGTCACTTCTCCGTGGTTGAACCCGCGCGGATCAGGATGAGCCCGCTGCCTGGCAGCGCGGGTTAGCGGCTCCTGTCGCAAACCGCTATTCTCTATTCACTGTTCTCTCTTCTCTGGAGGATTACCCATGCCCCGCCCCCCCCACCCCC